>JAIELK010000005.1 GCA_019753175.1 Hyphomonadaceae bacterium | reverse complement strand
TAGCTTCGGCGGAGAAGGAATTCAAATTGTTTAGCATTTACAGGGAGATAGGCGGGCATTGGCGGCTCCTTGCGCTTTTTGGCGGAGCTAGCCATATTCCCTCCGAAGGCAGAGGTCACAGGTTCGAATCCTGTCGGGTGCGCCATCCCCTTCAAAATCCCGTTTCGATTCAGAAGGGGTAGTCACTTTCGCCGCGAAGGTTAGTCACTCGGCGTTCGCGGGGCGTTCAGAATCATAGGTAGCGTCGGGCGAATTGGTTGGACGCTAGAGTTACCCGCAGCCCAATTTGGCGCGATGAGGCTGACAGACGGCGAATTGCTCATTGCGGCTTGCGCGCTGCCAGGACCGATTCTCGCGGTCGGCGCGACGCGGGTAGTAGATGCGTGGCGGGAGAGCCGAGCCAGGAAGTACGCCGTGTTTGTGTCGTTGATGTCCACTCGTCGGGCACAACTCACACCGGAGCACGTTCAGGCGCTCAACCTCATTGAAATTGAGTTTGCGAACACCAGCGCTGCAGCACGTTGCTCGCATTGTATTCGGCGATGGCGCTGGCGCCGTCGTACAAGAAGCGCGTGGTCGCCGCGCCCGCGCTGGCTTCGCGCAAGCGCCCCAGCGCATCATAGGCAAAGCTCGCCGCCGTCCCGCCCGCGGGCGTGGCGCTGGTCAGCCGGTTGAGCACGTCATAACCGAACGCGCTCGCGCCCAGACCCGTCAAATTCCCGCGCGCATCGTAGGCCGGTAGTCTTTTCATTCTTCGGTGCGCGCTAGTCTCTCAATATAGATTGCCGCGCCGATTGCTCCGAAAAGTACTATCGACTTCAAAGTAACGGTTAGCCAACTTGGTAAATGTATGGAGTCTACAATCACCACCAACGTTACGCCAATAGAGAAGACGATCATTGCACCAGCAAGCAGTTTCCATCGCTTCTTCGTCATAGCCTGCCCTAATGTGCTTCAATAGGCTGACTCTCTCCCCATTCGTTCAGCCACACGCTCCGCAGAGAAATAGTCAACCATTCGTTCCCAATTCGAGGCCAACAGAGCCCGCACTTTCCGATAGCCAAAACCCAATGCCCGCATCGCTCCCTCATCGTAGGCCCATCGCTGATTGTATGCAGTAATGACTAGGTCACCTTCGCTTGAAGACCAGGACTCGTCCCAGCCGAGAAGTCGCCTCGTCCCGAACATCATCGAGCCGCCTAGGGCAAAAGCCGACTCTGAAGGCGCAAACGTGCTCGACGAGGAATGAGCATTCCTGAATGGATACGCGCACCCACACTCTACTTGCGCGTTGTTTATTTCATCAACGAAGACCGCTCCCGTGAGTCCGGAAGCAGCTCCCATTCCTATCATGGTCAAGCCACCTGGCATTCCGGTCGACATCATGGTTGCGCCCATTTCGATCTGCACTGCCGAGAGGGCGCCCCACACAAAAGCGGTGCTAATGGAATCAGTGTTGATGCCGGGGATGTCATCGGTCATTTCGTTTATCGCTTGCGCGGTCGCAGGAATACCCCCACCAAGTAACGGCGGGAGCAGCGCTACCCACAACCGTTTTCCACTTGGATCAATCCAGTTCACCGGATCGTTCCCGACATACCCGTACAAGTTCACGCCGCCCGCCATGCCGATCGGATCGGTTTGCGCGAAGCGGCCGAGCTGGGGCAGGTAGGCGCGCGCCTTGTAATGATAGAGCTGCGCTTCGGCGAGCCACATCTGCCCGGTGTACTGAAAGCGCCCGACATTGGTTGCCGCCGGCAGACCGTACTCATCGTAGGCGTTGATGCTGGTCGCTGCGCCGCTCGCATCGGTGACCCGCGATCACCGAAGGTTAGTCGTGCGTTGCCTCCTGCACTCAAAGCTAGCTAGTCTGCACATAGCAGACACCGCCGTCGCGTCTAACCCCTCTCTCAAGCGGCCAACATCTTCGCTCGCATCGATAGGCAAAGCCATCGGCATTATCGTGCACGGTAAGCCAACCACGGCGGTAAGCATCGGCGATAGCCCGACATCCGCTCAGATTGGAAGCAACGCTACGAATCTCCACCCCAGGCTGGCGAAGATCCGTCACATAAACTTGCCACGGATTGGCATCGTGGGCGCGTCGGACGAACTCGCTACCAATGAGCCAAGCCCAGAGAGCAATAATCATTGCAATTGTGGCGGCTAGTTTCAGACGCCCCCGGGCTTTGTCTTGCTCTGCCATGGCAAACCTCAGCAGCCCTTCGCCAACCGTGCATTGCGCAGAATTTCGCGTTCTTGCCGGAGGTTTGATGCAGCTCCTGAGAATACACTTTGCGCGTTGCTGGCGATGGGATCAAGAACGGAAGCGCTTAGGCCTAGCGATCCTGCACGCAAAGCCCTTCCGCTCGTGGGGACTCCGACGCCAAGACCGCCGCGAATCCCTTGGACGAAGCCTCGGTATGCCCTAACCAGCTGAGAATTAGCTGCCTCTCTCGGAAGTGGCGTCATCGCGGTGGTATCAGCTATCAAAACGCCAGTCGCGAAGGTTCGAGTTGTCTGGATATTCGTCGCTCTCGAATCCAAGCCTGACAAAATCTCGTCGATCTCCGCCATGTGATTTTCGGAGCTTTCGCAGAACCAGGGGTGTTCTGGCGCCAAGTCAGGCAAACTCGGTGTGTAGACTCCGTCTCGTACGCCAGGCTGACCTTCCGCTCCAAGCCGGCGAGGCGCCGACATGTTCGTGCTTGCACCGCCGGCAGCAGCGTCAATACTTACACCGCGCGCGGCCTGATGAGATCACACCGGCTGACGCCCCGAATTTCCGCCACGCAGATGGGCGACGAAACCCCACGCTATCTGCGAAAGAATGAAGGAGATGAAAGCACGGAGCCGTTGAGGAAGCTTAACGCTCTGGCCCCCAGCCAGCGCGCCGCACATATTCTGCCGATGCCGCCAAGGCGTGCTGTATGCACTGCGCGCCGCCTCCCCGCGCCCGGCCTGCTCCAGTCCGCGATGCAACACATCAAACCACGCAGCGACGCCCGTCCCGCTGCGTTGGCGCGCCAGCTAGCGTAGCAAATCGTTAATGATCGGACGGGATCAATGCCCAGTCCGCAGCGATGGGCCTTGCTCGGACGGCACGTAAGTCTGGCGCTCCCGCGCCGCGGCGGTGCGACAAAATTAGCAGTCTTCGTACTGCGCGCAGAACCGCAGATTAACTGCTTGTCGCTAGGATGAGCAACACTCGGTGATGGGGGGCTTGGGTCTTGTCCAGCGTCGGCAGTCCCAAGGAACAGGACGACACGTCGTTGGCGGCGATCGTGCGCGTGAATCGACGCACGATCGGGCTGCGATTTGCATTTTCCGCCCTCTACGCGCTGATCGCGAGCTCCGCACTGCCACCTGCAGCGCCGCTCGCCTGGCTTGGGCTGCTGGTGCTGTGGGAACTGGTGATCCGCGACAGGATTGCCGCCCTGATCGTCGCCGCGGACCAGCGCAGCCGCGCCCAAGCGCGCGCCATCCTGGCGATCGCCAATATCGTCGGCGGCAGCCTCTACAACGCGGTGCCAGTTGCGGCCATGGTGTCGGGAACAAGCAGCGGCTATCTGCTCGGCGTCACTTGGATTTGCGGCACGTTCATCCACGCGTTCGTATACTACGCGGAGGATCGCTGGGCGCTTGCTGCAGGCCTTACTCCGAGCCTGGCCATGGGCGGAGCCGCGCTTGTTTATCTTCATGGGCTCTCGCTGGAGTTCGCGATGGCTGCTCTGCTCATGCTCTCAGTCCTGGCCTCGGCGACGGTGTTTGCGGCGGACAAACGTCGCCTATTGAGGCGCCTTTCAGACGAGACTGCAGCGCGCGAAGCGGCGGAGGCGTCGGATGCGATCAAGGCACAGTTCCTCGGAATGATGAGCCACGAACTGCGCACGCCTTTGAATGCGATTATTGGTTATGCGGAACTAATCGAGGAAGACGTGGCCGAGGGGCGCACGGAAGCCGTCTTGCGCGATCTGCGAAAGCTTCGCTCCCAAGGCCTGCACTTGCTTGATCTCGTAGGCACATTGCTCGAACGTTCTTCTGCTGTCGACTCGGATCGCCCCGCTGTTCGCGAGGCGCCCGTGGACGTAGCGGGCCTTGCGCGCGACGTCGCCATGAGTTTCGGCGCCGCGATGCGCAGCAAGGGTTTGGGCTTCCGCGTCAAGCTGGACAGTGATTTGGGCGTAGTATTGACCGATGGGGAGAGGCTGCGCCATTGTTTGAACCACCTGCTGGCGAACGCGCTTACATACACGGCGGCTGGATCGGTTTCGTTGCACGGCCGCTGGTCGGTGCGGCGTGGGGTCGACGTCCTGGAGTTGTCGGTCTCCGACACCGGTCGAGGCATCGCTGCGGAAGAGTTAGCGAGGTTGTTCGCGCCCCTTGGCCAAGGCGGCGATCGCGACAATGCGCGCCTCCAAGGCGCGGGCCTTGGACTTGCACTTACACGCCGCAACGCCAGAGCGCTTGGCGGCGACGTTGAGGTGGAGAGCGCACAGGGGCGCGGCTCGACATTCACGCTTTGGATACCGTGCGCCGCGCGCTCACGGAGTCCCGGGGGCTGGGCGCGCGAAGGCGTTCCCGATCGGATTGAAGTCGGGCGAGGCGAATAGGGCGGCAGACAGCGCAGCGCCGCGCCGGCCGCTTCAGGCGCACCGAGACGAGGCGCGCGGAATGACCGCTTGAGCCGAGATCGGAGAAAGCCGGCCAGGAATTTGTGAAAGACTCTAGGACACTACCGAGATGAGCACGCTACGCAGGCCGCCCCGCGTCGGAGCGCGCAGGAAGCTGGTCCCCAACACATCGCGGCGGCCGCCGCTGCTGACGCCAACCGCGACGATTACCGCCGCCGAGACGATGCCCCATCCGGGCGCACCTTTACGCTGGCGGCGTCGAGATAGGGCCAGGCGCCCCCGATCGGGCGAGACAGGAACGCCTTCACCTTGTCATCAATCTCGCCGATAAGACGGCTGACTTGACTGGTCGTGCGCCACCCGAACCAGCAACTGCGCGCGCGTATTGACTCCAGCCTTCGCGTAGATCGAGCGTAGGTGGTTTTCAACGGTGCGCGGACTGATGAAGAGCCGCGACGCGATTTCCTTGGTGGAGAGTCCGGCGCGCAGGAGGCGGACGGCGTCGGTCTCGCGCCGCGTCATGCCAAAATCTGCGCAGCGCCGGTCGAGCCGCGATTCTGCACTCGGCGGCGAGGTATGAACGGTGAAGAGAAGTTCTCCCCCAGGCGCCCGTGAAGCCTGCACGCTGGCAACCATGTCGTCGTCGGGCGCAACTTGGACGACGACGACCTGATCGAGAGTGCGCATGCATTGCAGCTCCCGGCACGCTGACAACACCTTGGACAGACGTCCCTTCGCGGAGCCGCCATCCGCCCGTTGGAAGCGGCCAAGCTGGAGGTCCTCCAGTCCCTTGGCGTTTGCGCTCAGCAGGATCAACTGAGAGTCGAAAAACAAGACGCCTGTTTCGGGGGGAGCCTGCTCGAGTTGCTTCACGGTCTCGATACGAAGATCGAGGGAATCTTGCAGCGCCAGTCCTCTCAACACGCTGCATGCTACGGCCGCCAAGGAACGCACCCTTGTTTTTTGTCGATCGCTGAAGGCGCTCACGGTCCTGGGCCGATGAAAACCCAGCGCAAGCCGGCCAGTTGAGTTGGAGTCGGGCTGCATGATCATCACGAGCACATGATGGATGCGGTTGGGTTGGAAAAACTCATTATAGAAGGCGCCGCGGACGAAATCAGAATAGTCGCAGACTTCCGAAGTGCAGAAGACATTGGCTGCTGCTGTCTGATGCAGGATCTGCGCCTCTACCGCAGGGTCGAAGCGGACATAGTGCGACGTGTATTGCGCGTGAGACCCCGCAGGGACGTTATGGCAGGCGCTGCGCCCGATACGAAGCGCGTCGCCAACGTCTGGCAGAAACTGCAGGAAGCAGCTTGTGTCTGCCTCCACGTATTCCGACATCGGGGTTAGGATATTGCTTTCGATGTCGTCGAACGTTCGGCACGCCAGCGCCCGTTCGTAGACCGCCAGCCGAGCCTCAACATCGCGGAGCACATGCGCGCTCATAGGCTTAAGATTGCACTCTCCCGCTGCCCTGGTCAAAATTACCCGCCAATTCGCCATCAGCGGTCGGCGAGCACACCCTCGAGCATTCTAACACGATACAATGATGCCGCTGCGGTGTCACTAGCCGCGCCCGCGATCGGCGACCTCTGCGGGGCGAAAGGCTCTTAGCCACGGAGGCCGGGCGGGGTTTCGGCCAGGACAATGGCCGACCGGAGGGCTTCGCGTGAGCTCACCTGGTTGGCGAGAATGAGGGAGAGCCTGGCCAGGAGCTGAAACGCAGCCTTTTCCGAGGGAGCGCGGTCGATGGCGGCGATGAGGGCGGCGTAAAAGCCGTCGGCGTCCTCGAAGTCGGGATCAAGACGAAGTGCAGGCATGTGGCTCCGGCCTCCCTCAGATGCGACCGCAGGCGCGCGCCTGGGCGGCGGCGATCTTGGCCGCGTCCGGGGCGCGCCAGCGCGCTGCAATATGCTGGTCAGGTCGGAAGAGGTAGGCGCTACCGGGCTTCAAATCGTAGCGGTGGGCCACGAGCCCTTCGGCGTCTTTCACCTCCCTGCCGATGGCGATCACCTTCAATGAGAGTTCGGCTGCGGCCAGCGTCCTGGCGACATCACTCTCCTCGCCATAGTACAGCAACGCAAACTCGCCGCTGAGCAGGTCGATCAGCCAGCCGGACTTGGCTCTGATCCGTATCGGTGCGTCCAACGCTGGCGAGCCGGGACCGATGCTCGTGGCAAAGACATCCTCATCGGGTGTGTTGAGCACGCTATCTTTGAGGTGTGCTGGAGTCGAAAGTCGACCTGGGTTGACGAGCGCGCGGGCGAAATCGTGAGTGCGTGCGAGATCCAAGGCGGCGTCGCGCATCGCTCGACTGGCTGCTGTCTTCGGCGTGATGAAATCGGTAGATCGAGTCGAGTTCAGGATGTTCTCGCGTGCGGCGTAGAGGCGTTCGTGACTGTAAGTCTCGAGCAAAGACGCAGGCGCTTTCCCGTCTAGAACCAAATTCAGTTTCCAGGCGAGGTTGTCGGCGTCTTGGACGCCCGCGTTCCCTCCGCGTGCGCCGAACGGCGAGACTTGATGGGCCGCGTCGCCGACAAAGATTACGCGTCCATGCACGTAGCTCTCGAGCGTTCGGCACTGAAACACATAGACGGAAATCCAGTCCAAATCAAAATCGACGCCCGGTCCCAGCATTCTCTCTATCCGCTCTGCGACGCGGTCCGGGTTCTTTTCTCGTTCGACATCGGCGTCCCAGCCGAGCTGCAAATCAATGCGCCAGATATCGTCGGCTTGGCGATGCAGCAGCGCGGTCTGCCCGTCATGAAAGGGTGGATTGAACCAAAACCAGCGCTCTGAAGGAAAGTCCGCTTTCATATGGACGTCGGTGATAAGGAACTTGTCCTCGAAGAGTTGGCCGTCAAACTTGAGGCCGAGCTGTTGTCTCACGGTTGAGCGCGCGCCTTCGGCGGATACCAGCCAATCGCAAGTTAAGCTATAAGGCCCTTCGGGCGTGACGGCGTGCACGACGACATGATCGTCGTGGTGATCGATGCGCTCGAGCGCATGGCGCCATCTGACGTCGCCGCCAAGTTCGATAAACCGGCGCAGGAGGCATTCGTCCACGTAATATTGCTGGAGGTTTACGAAGGCCGGCATCTTGTGCCCGGCTTCGGGCAACAGGTCGAATTGGTATAGGAGGCTGTCGCCAAGAAACACTTTGCCGATGTTCCAGGTGACGCCGTGCTCGACCATTGGCGCGGCCGCGCCGAGGCGATCCCAGATTTCCAGGGTTCGTTTGGCCTGGCAAATCGAGCGAGAGCCTTCGCTGACGGTTTCGCCCCGTTCCAGCACGACGACCGGCACGCCCTTGAGCTTGAGGTCGATGGCGAGAGTGAGACCGACAAGGCCCGCCCCAGCGATGACCACAGCGTGGTGCGCGCAGTGCGATTTGAACTGGTCTGCGTGGGGAACGTAGCCAAAGGTCGGCCGTCGATAGCGGGAACGCACCGTACGCATGCGGGCTAGCCTTCCAGCGCCGCCCACATGTCGCGGTCGCGCGCATCGGTCCAGATGGTCGGATCGCGCACGCCCCTGGCTTCGTCGTGGGCTCGCGACACGTCGAATGGCAGGCAATGGTCAAAGATCACCCAGCCCCCATATTTTGGTTTGAGGGCCGCGTATGTGTCGCGATAGATTTCCTTGAGCGGCTTGCCCGCGGCCGTTGCGGCTTTGACGGCGCCGAACATGTCGTTTACGAACGAACGGGTGCCGTCTATGCCCGCCTTTATCTCCGCGGGAGAAGTCAACGCGTCGCCGCGACCGGGAACGAGCGCCCTTGCGCCCAGGCGCTGCAGCCGATCGAGGGTCTGGGGCCATTCGTTCAGATAGGCGTCGCCGGTGTAGGGCGTTGCCCCATGCTCGACCAAATCGCCCGAAAAAAGCACCTTCTCCTCAGGCAACCACACGACGGCATCACCCTTGGTGTGGCCTCGGCCGAGTTGCATGAGCCGCACTTCGAGCTTGCCGAGGAACAAGGTCATCTCGCCCTTGAACGTGAGCGTGGGCCAAGTGAGGCCGGGGATGGACTCCGCGCCTTGGAACAAACGCGGGAAGCGCCCGATCTCGGAGGCCATGTCCTGCGCCCCGCGCTCGACGATGAGGTCGCGCGTGTCGTTGCTGGCGATGATGTGATCGGCGCCGTAGGCTGACGCGCCAAGAACTCGCACCGCGTGGTAGTGTGTGAGCACTACGTACTTGATCGGCTTGTCCGTTACGGTTCGGATATTGGCAATGACGTCCTGAGCCATGATGGGTGTGGCCTGCGCGTCTATCACCATCACGGCGGCGTCGCCAATCACGACGCCCGTATTGGGATCGCCTTCGGCGGTGTAGGCGTAAGCGCGCCCTGGCGCCAGTTCCGTGAAGCTAACGCGCTTCTCTTCGAGATCTGCTTGAGACGCGAACGCTTTCGCCATGTGAACCTCGGCCAACACTATCTGGGGAAGTCAGACAAATGAGCGAGGTGACCCGCGACGCCGTGTTTTACCGCTAGATCGTACATGAACTTTCCATCGACGATGGCTGCGACTGAGCCATCATCATTATAACCGATGATCGGTCCGTAGGCGATCGCGAACATAACCGTCCCTCGCGGGGAATCGGGCATGTGCAGTGAGGCGGCCTCCTCGTAGAAGTACGAGCCGGCGCCGCCGCGATCGCTGTCGTATCCGAATTCACCCTCGATCACGTAGCCCTCGACGCCGCCGACATGGCCATGCACAGGCGCCTCATTGCCGGCGTCGACTTTCAGCAGAATAGTCATGCCGCCGGTCTTCTTGTCGATGTTGAGTAGTTTGAAGTGCGTGCCCTCGATCACCCATGGCGCCCACGGAAGCTTGTTGGCGTCGAAGAAAGCTGGCCGCGAAGGCTTCAGTGGCTTGAGCGCCATGCCTTCGGTTCGAGCGAGTTGGGCAGATGACATGCGCAGCGCACCTCCGTCTTGTCGGACCGGCGCGGGGCCGGGACGCCCACGCCTATGGCACAGCCCCGGTTCAGCCGCATGACGAGATTCACTCAGGCGTCGCTCGCGTTGTTAATGGAACCGTGGCGCCAATGTAGCCGCCCAAAATAGGTGTTTCCCGCTATTGGCCTCCTGCGCCAGCCGCTGCAACGATGGCAGTCGCAAGAAATAATGTGGGAGAGGGCCATGAAGGGGAGATTGTTGCGTGGCGGCGCCGCTGGCGCGGCCAGGGGCTGGGCTGACAGGAGTGGGGCCGCATCTGCTTGGCTGCTCGCGGCGGCGCTGTCCTCGGTTCCGACAGTCGCCCTTGCACAGACAGCGGAGTCTAGCGCGGAAGAGGCCACGGTCGAGGATATCGTGGTCACCGCGCGACGCTTCGAGGAGCGCCTGCAATCTACACCCGTGGCTGTGTCAGCGTTCACGTCCGATGCGCTGGAGCAATCGGGCGCGAACACGCTCACAGATGTCGCCTCCGTCGTGCCCAACCTCACGATGTCCAACACTGGCTCGGGGAGCGGCGGGGCGAGCAATCCGCAGATTTACATGCGCGGCATTGGCCAAGTCGATTTCTTGATCACGACCGATCCGGGAGTCGCGATCTATATTGACGGTGTCTATTACGCGCGCTCGACCGGATCGGCCTTTGACGTGCTTGATCTTGAGCGCCTGGAAGTGCTGCGCGGCCCGCAGGGGACGTTGTTCGGCAAGAACACGATCGGCGGCGCCATCAATCTGATCTCGCGCAGACCCTCCGATGAGTTTGGCGGCCAGATTCAATTTACGACCGGTGAGTTCGGTCGGGCCGATGTTAGGGCATCGGCGGATCTGCCGCTTGCGGACGATTTGCGCGCTCGTGTCTCCGGCGTGTGGCAAAACCGCGACGGCTTCACGGATCGGGTGCTCGTCGGCGACGAAATGGACGATCAGGATCAAGTGGGCGGGCGCGCGCATGTTGAGTGGACGCCAACAAATGACCTCACGCTTACATTTATCGCGGACGGCACCCGTGCGCGCCAGGGCAGTACCAACACGGCGCTGCTGTCGTTCGATCCGGCAGCGGGCCTGGCGCCTCTTTGGGTGAATCTGGTCGCGACGCCCGGCGCCCTGGCCCTGCCCACCGTCAATTCCTCAACGCCATTCCGAAACACCGGGACAGGGCCGAATGTCTCAAATTTGGATCTGTGGGGCGCCTCGCTGACAACGAGTTGGGACATGGGGGCAGAGCTTACTCTTCGTTCGATCACGGCGTTTCGCGAGCTTGGCGCGGAGTTCGGACGCGATGGCGACAACTCCTCCAGTCAATATGTTGAAACACACAATATGGTTGATCAACGGCAATTCAGCCAAGAGCTCCAGCTCCTTGGCGGTGGGCCGGATTCGCGCCTGAGATGGGTTCTTGGCGCTTACTATTTTGACGAATGGGCGCGTGATACGAATGATGTGCGGCTGGCGTCCGGACTTTGGGCGGCGCTGGAGGGACTGCCGGGAGCGGTTATCCCGCTGTCGCCAGCGGTTTGCCCTACGCTTTGCCTTGGCGGCGTCGGCAATCCGCTTAACGCGCTGTTTGATCTGGATTTCGACATTTACAACCGCGTCGATACGTTGAGCTACGCGGTTTTCGGTCAGGGCTCGTATGACCTCACGGACAGGCTGAGCCTGACAGCAGGACTTCGCTACACGCAAGAGGAGAAGACCTATTTTCTCCACCACCAGCGTGTAAATGCTGGCGTTCCGATCATTCCGCCGACAACAGTTTCGGCTGATTTCGATGATCTATCTCCGCGCCTTGGGGTGGAATACCAAGCGAACGACGGCCTCTTCCTCTATGCGGTTGCTTCAAGGGGATTCAAGAGCGGGGGCTTCAACGGTCGACCGACGACGACCGCCGAAGTGCAGTCGTTCGGGCCGGAGTCGCTCTGGTCGTACGAGGCTGGCTTGAAGTTCGACTCCTCCGACCGCCGGCTGCGTCTGAATCTCGCGACGTTCTTCAATCAATATGACGACATTCAGATTTCGAGCGTCGGCGCCGATACCACGGGCAATCTCATTCTCATCACCGAGAATGCGGGGCAGGCCGAAGCCGCAGGCGTGGAGGCCGAGTTGACGGCAATTCCCGTGGACGGGCTCAATCTATCGGCGTCGCTGGGGTATATTCAAGCAGAGTACACCGAACTCAATCCGGGCGCCACCGTGACGCTCGACACACACTTCATGAAGACGCCGGAGTGGACCGCAAGCGCGGCGGCCAGCTATACGTTCCCATTGTCTGGAAATATGGGCGATCTCACCGTGCGCGGTGATTGGTCATATCGCAGCCGCGTGTACAATGATCCGCAGAACACGCCGATCCTTTCACAAGGGGCACTGAGTCTTTTCAACGGTCGAATTGCCTGGACAGACGCGAACGAGCGAATTGAACTCGCGCTGTTTGGAACCAATCTGACCGATGAACGCTATATTGTGGCGGGGATTTCCGCGGCCGACAGCTTTGGCACCGTGGAAGGAAATTTCGGGCGTCCCCGCGAATGGGGACTGAGCCTGCGTTATACTTATTGAGAGGTGACGGCTCTTGGCGTCGGCCCGGCATCGATGCGCAGATTGTACGCAAATGGAGCGCGCTCGAGAGGTTATTCCATGGTGTTGAGCGCCACAACTTTGGCGCGAAGGATCGCACTCGCGGGCGTCTTGGCGATGTCGGCGTGTGCGCCATCGAGCGATTATGGGCCAACCTCGCAGGTTTCTTTCGTCATCGAGGCGCCGGCCGATTTCATCGCGCTCACCCACGGCGGCGGTGCGCCGCTCAGGCAAGCACCGCCGGGCATCGCCACGCTGGCTGACACGCCCATACCAAACGCGCTCGCGCTCACGGCGCGCGTGCGCGACGGCGCCGGTCGGATCGTTGGACTGGCTACTGAGCTTGAGGACTTCCCGCCTGCGTCCTCGCCCGGAGGGGAGGCGGTCTGGGAC
The DNA here is from genome assembly GCA_019753175.1 of Hyphomonadaceae bacterium. Lineage (GTDB taxonomy): Bacteria > Pseudomonadota > Alphaproteobacteria > Caulobacterales > Aquidulcibacteraceae > Vitreimonas. Next base: position 99,379 of record JAIELK010000005.1, on the reverse strand, counting down.
ACGTATTGGACCGTGATGGTGGTGGGCAAAGGAACGTTGTTTCTTCACCAGACGGAGAGCTTGGGCGCGACGGTCGGTCGAGTCTTCCGTGAAGCTGCGAGCGAAGGACGTGGATGGACTGGCTCGCACACGGAGTCATCGACGGTAGGTCCCGTGGCTGGGCGCCATGGCGAGATCGTCGGTGGAACCGGCGATTTCGCCGGGGCAAGCGGCACATTCCGTGAGATCGGCGCCTTGAGAAGTCTATCGTCCGATGGCGACATCGAAGCGACAATCGAACTGCGGCTAGAACTCAATCGGTCCCAATAACAACCTGGCAACACCTGGAGACGCCAATGGCCGGCAGGCTCGTCGGAAAGGTAGCGATCGTCACCGGCGGGGCCTCTGGCGTCGGTCGCGCCACATGCACATTGTTCGCCGCCGAGGGTGCGCGGGTCCTAGTCGCCGACATCAATGAAGCGGGCGCGCAAGCGACGGTGAAATTGCTTGGCGAGGCTGGCGACGCTCACGCCCTGGATGTGGCCAGCGAGCCGGCATGGCAGGGCCTGATGGCCACATGCCTTGGACTCCACAAACGATTGGATGTGCTGGTCAATTGCGCGGGCATCGGCCGGGCGGGAAATTTCGAGGAGCTTTCGCTCGAGGACTGGAACGCGCAGGTGGCGGTCAATCTCACCGGCGTTTTCCTTGGCTGCAAGCACGGCGTCAAGGCTATGCGCAAGGCCGGCAATGGCGGCGCCATCGTCAATATTTCATCGATCGCGGGGCTGGTCGGGGGCGATGACATCGCCGGCTATAGCGCCACCAAGGGCGGGGTGACGACGCTGACGAAATCAGTCGCTTTGCATTGCGCCAAATATCGCACCGGCATTCGCTGCAACAGCGTTCACCCCACTTACGTCGATTCCGAAATGCTGGATCCGGTCGCCGCGGCGTTTCCGAGTCGAGAGGCCATGCTCGCCGGCATGGCCGAGGCGGTGCCGATGGGGCGTGTCGCCAAGCCGCTGGATGTCGCCAGAGCGTGCCTCTTCCTGGCTTCCGACGATGCCGACATGGTCAGCGGATCGCCGCTGCTGGTCGATGGCGCACAGCTCGCGGGCCTAGCCAGTAAGCACACGACATAGACTTGGGAGAGAACATGGCGCGCGTTTCGGGAAAGACAGCGATCGTCACCGGCGGAGCTTCCGGCCTCGGCAAGGCGATCGCGCATTTGCTTGCTGCGGAAGGCGCGCGGGTGCTGGTCACCGACGTGCAGGAAGCTGCAGGCCTTGCTGTCGCCAAGGAGATTGGCGGTGTCTTTCTGCGCCAGGATGTGAGCGACGAGGCGCGTTGGAGCGAAGTGGTGGCGGAGAGCGAGCGGCGTCTCGGCGCGCTTAACATTCTCGTGAACAATGCCGGCGTCGGCGATGGGTTAGAGGCGGCGAGCCCGGAAAACACGCCACTGGACGAATGGCGGCGCATCAATCGCATCAATGCCGAGGGTGTCTTTCTTGGCTGCAAGGCGGCGATCCCGGCGATGCGCCGCGCCGGCGGCGGCTCGATCGTCAATATGTCGTCGATCGCCGCGCTGGTCGGCACCCCGTTCCTGACAGCCTATGGCGCGAGCAAGGCGGCGGTGCGGCAATTGACCATGTCGGTGGCGCTGCATTGCGCCCAGGACGGGTCCCGCATCCGCTGCAATTCGGTTCATCCAGGCCAGATCCGCACGCCCATGCTGGAAAACCTATTCAAGGAGGCAGCGCGCCAGTCGAACGCTTCCCAGGCGGACGTGGAGGCGCAGTTCCGCTCGCGCATTCCGATAGGCGAGTTTGGCGCGCCGGAAGACATCGCCTACGGGGTTTTGTACCTCGCGTCGGACGAATCCCGCCATGTCACCGGCGCGCAGCTGGTGATCGACGGCGGCATGCAGATTATGTGAGGCCGCGATCATGGTGCTTACCGGCCTGATGCAGAACACGCCGCTGATGATCTCGTCAGTGCTGCGCTATGCTGGCGCTTTCCATGGCGGGGTGGAAATCGTCACGCGCACTGTCGAAGGTCCGATCCACCGCACCAATTACGCTGAAAGCCTTGCACGAGCCGGCAGATTGGCCAACGCGCTGACGCGCCTCGGTGTTAAGCCCGGAGACCGCGTCGCTTCTCTGGCCTGGAACACATACCGCCACTTTGAAATGTTTTACGGCGTTTCCGGCATGGGGGCGGTGCTACACACGGTCAACCCGCGGCTGTTCGAAGAACAGATTTCCTATATCGTCAATCACGCGGAAGATCGGTTGCTGTTCCTCGACGTGAGCTTCCTGCCGCTGGTGGAGCGTTTGGCGGAAGCGCTGAAGCCCATTGAGCATTTTGTCGTGCTGTGTGGTCGCGCGGACATGCCAGCAAGTTCGTTGCGCGGTCTGATATGCTATGAAGAGTTGCTCGCGGGGGAACCAGAGACGTTTGATTGGCCTACCTTTGACGAAGAGACAGCCTCCTCGCTCTGCTACACATCCGGCACGACCGGCGATCCAAAGGGCGTGCTCTATAGCCATCGCTCGACCATCCTGCACGCGCTCGGCGCGGCGCAGAAAGGGGCGATGAATCTTGGCTCGGAGGATTGCATTCTTCCGATCGCGCCGATGTATCACGCCAATGCCTGGGCGATGCCCTACATCGCGCCGATGGTTGGGGCGAAATTGGTGCTGCCGGGACCTAAGATGGACCCGGCAAGCCTGCTCGAACTCATCAATGAGGAGGCGGTGACCTTCGCCTGCGCGGTTCCGACCGTATGGACGATGATGCTCGAGCATTTGCAGATCACCGGGCAGCGTTTTCGCGCACTTGAACGCACAACAATCGGTGGTTCAGCGGTTCCGCAGGCGATGCTCGATACGTTCCGCGAAAAATACGGCGTCTCCGTGCTGCAAATCTGGGGTATGACCGAAACCAGCCCGCTTGGCGTCATGGCCACCGCGACACGCGCTGTGAATGAACTTCCCCCCGATGAGCGCCGCATGCAGCTTTCCAAGCAAGGCCGCGCGCTCTACGGCCTTGAGATCAAAATCGTCGACAAGAACGGGGCGCTGGCGCCGCGTGACGGCGAAACCGCTGGCGATTTGTGGGTGCGCGGCCCCTGGGCGGCGCGCTGTTATTATCGGCGTGAGCACGAGGCGATGCTTGATGAGGCCGGGTGGTTCCCGACCGGGGATGTCGCCGCCTGGGATGCGCATGGGTACATGAAGATCACCGACCGCACCAAGGATGTGATCAAATCGGGTGGCGAATGGATCAGTTCAATCGAGCTTGAGAACGCCGCGGCCGGCTACCCGAAGGTCAGCCAAGCAGCAGTGATCGGCGTGCATCATCCGAAATGGGAAGAGCGGCCGCTGATGCTGATCGTGCCGGTGAAGAACGCGCAGGTGACGGAGGAGGAAATCCTCGCTTTCCTGCGCGGCAAAGTCGCCGTGTGGCAGTTGCCGGACGAAGTGCATTTTCTTTCCGAACTGCCGCTGACGGCGACAGGCAAAATCAAAAAAACCGCCTTGCGCGAAATCTACAAAGACTTTTCTTTCGGCCGCACGCAAGGCGCCGCCGATGACACGGAGAACTAAAATGGAGACGCTTTCTTTTGGCCAACCGCTCGGGGCGATCATGCAGGTGGCCTACTTCGTCGAGGACATGGATCGTGAACTGGAGCATTGGACGAAGACGCTTCGCGTGGGGCCGTTCTTCCTGTTCAGGAGTTTCAAACTGCTCGATGCGAAGTACCGCGGCCAGCCGACCGATGTCGACCTCGATCTCGCGCTCGCGTTCAGCGGCACGATGTGCTTCGAGTTAATCGCCCAGAACAATGATGCGCCCTCGGTCTATCGAGACGTTGTCAAGCAGCGCGGTTATGGTTTCCATCACTGGGCAGTGTCGACGCGCAACTTCGACGCCGACGTCGCGCGTCATCAACAAGCGGGTATGGCGCTGGCCTTCTCGGGCGTGGCTGGGGTTGGCGCGCGGGCCGGCTATATGGACGCGACCGCGACGCTTGGCGGCATGATCGAACTCATCGAGATCAATCCGAAGGTCGAGGAATTCTTCGGCATGCTGCACGCGGCGGCGCAAGGTTGGGATGGCGAAGATCCCGTGCGTACGCTCGGCGCGTAAGTAAATGTCGGAAGGCGTCTCCATGCAGCTTGATCCACAAACCAAAGCATTTCTCGCAGCCGGCGAGGGCGCGCCGCCGCTCCATGAAATGTCGGTCGCCGATGCGCGCGCTGCGCTCGGCCAGATGTCAGCCATGGCGGGCGGACCCAAATTGGATGTCGCGGCCTGTGAGGCGCGAGAGATCATTGGCCCCGCGGGGCCAGTTCCTGTTCGAGTCTATTGGCCAGAAAAGGGCGCAGGCGCCCTACCGATATTGTTGTTTTTTCATGGCGGAGGCTTCGCGCTGGGCGATATCTCCACTCATGACAATATCTGCCGATTCTTGTGCGTGCATGCTGGCGTTCTTGTGATCAGCGTCGACTATCGGCGCTCGCCAGAACACAAGTTTCCCGCCGCGCCAGAGGATTGCTATGCTGCACTGGTTTGGGCCGCTGGGGAGGCGGCGAACCTCGGTGGTCGGGCCGATCGGATTGCTCTCGGCGGCGACAGCGCTGGCGGCAATCTTGCTGCAGCGGTTGCGCTAATGGCGCGTGACCGCAGCGGACCGGCCATCGCCTATCAGGTGTTGATCTATCCTGTGCTTGATGGCGACCCAGCCTTCGAGACGCCCTCGCGACGTGAGTATGGCGACGCTGGCTATATTCTCACCCACAAGGACATCGTCTGGCTGACGGACATGTATGCCGCCGGCAAAGAAGATTACAACAGCCCCTACATGTCGCCGCTGCGGGCATCGAGCCTTGAAGGGCTGCCGCCAGCGCTTGTTATAACCGCCGGATTCGATCCGCTGTGTTCTGAGGGCAAGATGTACGCCGAGCGCTTGGCCGTTTCAGGTATCCCTGTTGAGCACAGGACCTACGCGAACACTGTTCATGGCTTCGTTTCATTCAGCGGCGTGATCGACCACGGCAAGGATGCGCTGTCTCTGGTCAGCCGTCGCCTGAAGGAGCAGCTAGGCGTGGTCTAGGCCAGAACAGCGTCAGGTCGGGACATCGCGATGTTCTCTCTCGGGCAAGGCTGAACGCGGATGGGCTGGGTCGCCCTTAACTGAAGCGGGTTTGTCGATGGAAATGCTTTCATTTGGGCAACCGCTCGGCGCGATCATGCAGGTGGCCTATCTGGTTGAGGACATCGACCAAGCATTGGCGCATTGGACTAAGGTGCTCGGAGTTGGGCCTTTCTTCTTGTTCGAGCACTTCGCCTTTCATGACGCGATGTATCGCGGCGTCCCGACTGAAGTCGATATGACAATTGGACTTAGCTTCAGCGGCTCGGTGAATGTGGCGTTGCTTGTTCAAAACAATGGCGCGCCCTCAATCTACCGCGAAAGCGTGCTTGCGCGCGGTTACGGTTTTCATCACTGGGCGATATCGACGCGCACCTACGATGCCGACGTGAGGCGCTATGAGGGTATGGGCGCGCCCGTCGTTTTCTCGGGCGTGGCCGGGGTCGGGGCAAGAGCGGCCTATTTGGACACAGCGGCGACATTGGGCGCCATCACCGAGCTCATAGAGATCAATCCCAGGGTAGAGGGATTCTTCGGCGCGCTGCGGCGCGCGGCATGGGGCTGGGATGGCGTTGATCCGGTCCGTCGGTTCGACGGGCAGGGTTGATGTTGCTGAACGAGCATCCTATTAAGCGTGCACTACTCTATCTCATAACCTGCGCGAGTCGAATACGCGCCGCGCCTTTCCCTGGCTCCGCTCTAGGGACATAGGCTGCACAACCTCCACGGCTGCGCCCACGCCGATTGTTGCCTTGATGCGCTGGGCCAGGGCTTCACGCGCAGCGGCCGCCTCCGCCACTGCGGCCGCAGCGCTTTCGACCTTCACTAAGAGTTCGTCCAAGTGCGCCGGGCGCGAAACATGCAGTTCATAATGAGGCGCTAGCCGTCGATCTTCGCAGATCAGCTCTTCGATCTGTGTTGGAAATAAATTCACGCCACGTATGATCAGCATGTCGTCGCAGCGCCCGCGAATGCGCGCCATGCGCCGCATCGAACGCGCCGTTCCCGGAAGTAGGCGCGTGAGATCGCGGGTGCGGTAGCGCACGATCGGCATCGCTTCTTTTGTCAGCGAGGTGAAGACAAGCTCGCCCTCCTCGCCGTCAACGAGCGCCTCACCAGTGGCCGGATCGATGATCTCCGGGTAGAAATGATCCTCCCAAATGGTAGGCCCGTCCTTGGTTTCGGCGCACTCATTGGCGACGCCAGGACCGATCACCTCCGAGAGACCATAGATATCGACCGCGTCGATGGCGAACTTCTCCTCGATTTCGCGCCGCATGACGTCAGTCCACGGTTCGGCGCCATGTATGCCGATGCGTAGACTGGACGAACGTGGGTCAACGCCTTGCCTTACAAACTCGTCGGCCAAAGCGAGCATGTAGGACGGCGTCACCATGATAATGTCAGGTTTGAAATCTCTGATAAGCCGGACCTGCTTTTCGGTTTGTCCGCCCGACATCGGCACCACGGTGCATCCCAACCGCTCGGCGCCGTAATGAGCGCCCAGGCCGCCCGTGAACAGGCCATAACCATAGGCAATGTGCACGATGTCTCCAGCGCGCCCGCCGGAAGCGTAAATGGAGCGCGCGACGAGATCAGCCCATGTCGAAATGTCGCCTGCCGTATAGCCCACCACAATGGGCTGACCGGTCGTGCCGCTCGATGCGTGGATGCGCGCGATCTGTTCGCGCGGCGCCGCGAACATGTCGAACGGGTAATTGCGGCGGAAGTCTTCCTTTGTCGTGAATGGGAAGTGCGTGAGGTCGGAGAGCGTTTTCAGCTGGTCCGGATGGGCGCCGACCGCGTCGAACGCGGCGCGGTAATGCGCCACATTTCGATATGCGTGCGCCAACGTCGTCTTTAGGCGCGCAAGCTGAAGAGCGCTGATCTCGTCGCGATGCGCCGTCTCGATAGCGTGAAATCCGGCGCGCTTGTTCATAATTCAATTCCGCGGCTGCGGCTTGTGGTCAAAGGCTCGCTATTGCTGCGCTCTCCGCTTGAAGTACTCATCGTATGGAACTCCGCTGCTAACGAGGAATCCACCATCGACATCGATGCTGATACCCGTGCACATGCCGCTGGCGTCGTCTGCAAGAAAGCCGACAGCCTCAGCGATCTGCTCCGGCGTGATCCAATTGCGCAGAGGGATCGCGTCGACGGACTTCTCGCGTTGTGCGGCGCTTGTGGAGCTGAGAATCATCGGTGTCAGGGTTGGGCCGGGGCACACGGCGTTCACCCTGACGCCATACCTCGCGAGCTCGAAAGCAGCATGGCGGGTTAGGCCGAGAACACCCGCCTTCGAAGCCGTGTAGGCAGCGCCGCCGTTATACGACATGCGCTTCCCAGCGATCGACGCGACATTGATGACCGATGAGGACAGGGCTGCTCTGAGCAACGGAATCGCCGCCTGGAGGCATAGAAACGGGGCCGTCAGGTTGACGTCCATTACTGCCCGCCAAGTCGCGAGCGGCTCCGTTTCGATAAGATCGACGTCGCTGATGCCAGCGTTGTTCACCAACACCTTGATCGACTCGCAATTCTCGCCGATCAAGCGAAATGCCTCCTTTATCGCCTCGGGATCTCTGAGATCCGTTCGGATAAGGGACGCCCGCTTAAGAAACTCGCCCTCGACGTCATCGACGAACGTGTCTTGGATATCGAGGACAAAGACGCGCGCGGCGCGCGCCACGAAGAATTGCGCGACGGCGAGGCCTATTCCGCTGGCGCCCCCTGTAACCACGACCGCCCTGTCGGCCAAGCATGAAGCATGCGGTCTCTGCTCGGTGCGCGGGTCCATCAGACGGCTTCTCTCTTTGTGACGAACGACCTCAGAGCTGCGTTGAAGGCGTCGGTTTCCTCTAAGAACGGGCAATGCTTGGAGTGCGGAAATTCGTGAAACCGGCAGTTTGGGATCAGACTCGCCATTATCTTGGCGCCGTCTCGCGCGGCCGAATGCGCGCCGGCCATGACCATCACGGGCTTGTCGATACGCGAAAGGACGTCTCGCCAGTCCTGATTGCAATGATCGACAAGCATCGCCGCAGCGAGTTCAGCGGGGCAGTGCAGGCATTCCTGAAGCATCCAAGCGAGGTCGCTCTCGCTCGGAGGGACATAAAACATGCTAGGAATGAATTGGGTGAGGAACTCGCGTTGCCCGCTGACGATGGCCTCGGTTTGGCCGTTGAGCGTGGCGCGCGTAACGCCGGGCGCGCCAAAATTCCAGCCGTCTTCGTTCAGCAGCTTTGGCGGCTGGTCGACAAAGGTGAAGGTCCTCACTCGGCCGCTTCCGAAAATGTCAAACATGCTTAGGAGTATGGACGCTCCCATCGACCAGCCGACGGCGTTGACGTTTCTAAGGCTTAACGCCAATAGCAATTCGTGCATGTCCGCGCCCAATCGGGCCATGCGCAATCCGTGTGCAACGTTTCCTGATTGGCCGTGGCAACGCGGGTCAACGCTGATAACTCGGAAGCGGCGCGAGAGCGGCTCTACCTGCTTGCGCCAGAATGCCGTCGTCATTGACCATCCGGGGACCAATAGGAGCACAGCTCCGCGGCCCCGATCCTCATAATGGATGGTCGCCCCATCGCTGGTTCGAAATAGAGCCATGATCGTACTAGCTCCGACTCCTGGCTCACGGCCTTGGTGAAGATTGTCACATTTGATACAAATGGCAATATCAAATCAACATAGCCGGTCAGAGTCTAGATGGAGCGCTGGGAATGAGCGAGGATCAAGAGTTGGAAGCAGACCTGAGCAGTTTCTTCTCGATGCTGGCGATCATCAACGTCACCGCGCAACCCTTCTCCAAGTTGTTCGAGACCAAGTACGACATTACGCTCAACGAATGGCGCATCCTCCACATATTGGCGCTCAACCCCGGTTGTTCGCAAGCAGCTATCGTGCGCGCGCTTGGGCTCGACAAGATGACGGTGAGTCGCGCTGTCGCAAGGCTCAAGCGCAAGGGCAGCATCAGCAAGGTTGCCGATCCAGAAAACTTGCGCGCGGCGCGAATGTCCATGACGGCTGCGGGACGTCGCCTTCACAAGTTGATCGCAACATCCGGTGCGCGGAGGGCCAAGCACTTGTTTGTCGGGTTCTCGGCGGAGGAGCGCAGGATGCATCGCAACCTCATCGCACGGATGCTGGCAAACGCACAGCGAATGGACGGCCAGTCGTCGGACTGAATCACCCTCCCTGTGATGCAACGCGCCAAGCCTATGTTCGTGCGCTCGACGCCGCAGATGCTGGCGACATGGCGCTCCTGTAGGCGTTCGCCCGAACCTAGGCTCGGTGCGCGATCTACTGTTTTGATCGCAGGCGTTTCGCCCTGACCCGCGTCAGCGCGCGCGAAAGATCAAGCGTGTATCAGGTCGCGGGCAATCGTGCATTCAGGTTGGGGGCCATCGGCGCAAATCGTTGAGCATCGTCCCGCCATGCCGGCCAAGGTGCGTTCGAGTGCATCGATCTCACGACGCCGCGCCTGCACGACCTCCAATTGCGCCGCCGCCACATCTCGAATGTCGAGGCAGGTGTGCGTCCCCGCTATGGCGGTCAACAATTCCCGGATTGCCTCGATGCCGAATTCCATTGAGCGCAGCCGACGGATAAGGCGCAGGCGCGCGCGTGAGCTGTCAGCGCTCTCCTTAACGCAGCCGAGGCGTTGCTCAACGTCTCGCAGTTCGCTCGAGAGGAGTGCCGGTCATGTCCGTTCAAATACTGCTCACGGTGGAAGAAGCCGCCGCCCGCCTAAAGATATCGAAGCACACGCTCAACCGCTGGCGCGTCACCGGCGAAGGCCCGCCCTTCGTCAAATACGGCCCGCGCCTGGTGCGCTACATCGACCGCGTCCTAGACGACTGGGCCGCCAAACGCACGCATGGCTCGACCAGCGAATATGGGCGGGAACCGCGGTAAACAGCTCTTGCAGAATATACAATAACATATATATGAAGCGAAGGCGCCCGTGACAGTAAAGCCCGTTGAATTCTGTGGGAGCGCGCTCGCCGATCTGCGCGCCTTCCCAGACGCCGCTCGGCGGGCGGCGGGTTTCCAAATTGATCGCGTGCAGCGCGGCCGCGATCCGGACGACTGGAAGCCGATGCAGAGCATCGCGCGGGCGTGCGGGAGATACGCATACGAGCAACCGATGGCGCGTTCAGAGTGATCTATGTGGCGAAGTTCGCCGAGGCGGTGTTTGTGTTGCACTGCTTCCAGAAGAAGTCTCGGAAGACCGCCCGCGAAGACGTGGATTTGGCGACGCGGCGGTACAAGGAATTGTTGAAGGAGCTGAAATCATGAGCCGCAAACGTTTCGCCAGCGTATGGGACGCCATTGAGGACAGTCCGGTCGAGGCCGAGAATATGAAGCTCCGGTCGGTGCTGATGATGGCGGTGCGTGACCACATCGAAGGTGAGGGACTGAGTCAGGGGGAGGCTGCGAAACTGTTCGGGGTGACGCAGCCACGCATATCCGATCTGGTGCGAGGAAAAATCGACCTGTTCAGCATCGACATGCTGGTCAACATGGCCTCCGCAGCCGGGTTGCATGTCGATATGAAAATTGCGCGCGGCGCCACAGGAACGCCGACGCGGGCGGCCCGCCGCCGCGCTTCGTAGCGTTGGCGCGGCGCGGTACGAGCGAAGCCTGACACCGTGCTCGGCTGCGTCAAGGACAAGCCCTTCGGGTCGCGCTGACGCGCGATCCTTGACCCGCCCTGCGCGCGGTGTCCGATTGAAGGCGTCGCGGCGGTCTGAAAAAAGCACGACGGCCTGCGGCGCGTCGTGCAAGGGGCAAAGTTTAGGTTGCTCGCGCGCGGACGCCGCTCATGGCGGCTGCTATCTGATCAGCGAGGCCCTCGACGACATGGCGCACCGGCGCGTCCGAGAGGTGTGCGTAACGCTGCGTGGTCTTGGTATCGGCGTGGCCGAGGATGCGTGCGATCATCGGCAGCGAGGCGCCGTTGGCGACCGCGACGCTCGCAGCCGTATGCCTGAGGTCGTGCAGACGCACGTCTGGCAGCTTGGCCTTAGCCCGGACTCGATACCAAATCGCGTCGACGCCCTGAAAGTGGCTTCGCGCGATGCCTTTGCGGCCGAGCTTGTCGGCCGGGAATATCAATCCAGAATCCGCCGTGCGCGGCTGGGACGTTAGGATCGCAAGCGCCGATTTGCCCACGGGAATCACCTTCTGGCCGGATTTGGAGTCTCGTAGGCGCAACATGCCCTTGTCGAAATCGACCTCGTTCCAAGAGAGATTGATGATTTCGCCCCTGCGCGAGCGCCAACAGCCGAATGATAGCGAGTGCTTTGGGGTTCTCGCCGGCGGCTTCCGCCTCCGCCAAAGCGTCGCCGAGACGTTCGAGCTCGTCCTGGCTAAGGTAGCGGTCGTGGCGGCGATCCTGCCAGCGTTTGACCATGCGTACGGGATTGTCCGGGATCATGCCTTCGCGGACGGCGTAGGTAAAAATGCCGCCAAGCATTCCGATGGTCCGGCTCGCTGTCCCCTTGCCGCCGCGCACGATGGCGCGGCCGCGCGGGCGGGTTTTCACCCAGCTTGGGTCTTGCCGTCGGCGATCTGCCGCATCAGCCATTGAATGTCGCCGCGCTTAACGGTCGAAACTCTCTTCGTGCCAATCATCGGTTTGATGTGGCGATCGATACGTCCGCGATCCGTCGCCAGCGTTGACGCCTTCTTCGTGGGACAGCCTTCGCGCAGATAGAGGTCGCACAATTCTGACACCGTGAGGTCCTGGGCGCTTTGAGCGCCGCTCGGCGCCAGGGATCAGCGCCTGTCGCCACAGCGCCCAAGAGCTTCTTGGCTTCGGTTCGCGCCTGATCCGGCGTCATGACTCCATACGCGCCGATCGTGACCAGGCGGTGGGCGGCATTGCGTCCCCCGCCGTCCGCGCGATAGCGGATGATGAAAGACTTGCGGCCGGAAGTCTCGACCAAACCCGCTTAGTTCGCCGTCCCATACCTGGTAGCGCACACCGCGCGGCTCGGCGGCGTCCACGACGCGCTTTGTGAGGCGCACGCGAGGCGCCGACAGCTTCTTTCTCGAGAGGGCAGTGGTCACTTGGTCCGCACCTGGTCCGCACCGAAATCGAAATCACGAAACCAGCCTCACCTAGGCAAGGCAAGCAAATTCCTTGATTTAAATGGCCTTTTACGACCTGCTACAAGTTGCGACCAGCCCGGAAAACTGCCCAAAATCCCCTCCGAAGGCAGAGGTCACAGGTTCGAATCCTGTCGGGTGCGCCAGCTCCCTCAAAATCTAGATTGATTGAAAAGGGGTAGTCACCCTCGCCGCGAAGGTTGGCCACTAGCCGTTCGGATTATGCCCTCCGCGCAAGCGCGAAGCGGCGGAGCGAAGGCAGGCGCGCCTTGTAACGATAAGAGCTGTGCTCCCCTCCATGGGTCAGCCAGTCAGGGCCTCACAGCCGGGAACGACGCCGATCCGGCGCTCACAGTAATGTCGTCGCCGTCAACAATGACCTGATAATAACGCGATTCCGTTCCAATCGTAATCGAGCCATCAGGGTTACGCGTGGACGTTGGCGGCTTGAAAAATGCGATGGTCGCTGGGTATCCGTCGATACGCGTGTACGTCACGACGAAGTCACGCAAGCGAGCCTCTCGCTCGTGTGATGCATGAAGCGCCTCCCACGCACGCCCAATTGCGTCCAATTGCTCGCCCGACAGCTCAATGTGTTGTGCTTGAGGCGGGCCATCAGCAAACGCAGCGGAAGAAGTGGACCCAGTTCCACAAGCAGCAACAGCGAAGGCCAGGATAGAAGCTCGCATCATTTCGAATTTCCCCGCGCCCTCGCACCAGACCAGAGCGTCATCAAGCCCGCATCAAACACCAAGCGGCGTTATACGGCGTTGCTGTGCTCGCTCGGCTACCGTCGTGAACGGCTAGGCAGCATAGCTATCATCGTGACGATCGTCCCGCCCGCGGGCGTGGCGCTGGTCAGGCGATTGAGCACGTCATAGCCATAGGCGCTTGCGCCGAGACCCGTCAGATTGCCGCGCGCATCGTAAGCGGGCTGAGCCTGGGTGATGGCGGCGTCCGAAAACTGCGATGCCTTCATCGTCTACCGCTCCTCCCAGCCTGGGAAAACAGAGACGAAATTTCTAGCTCAAATCGAGGGAGATTGCAGGGAGCGGATCAGTCACGTCACTAGCTATCGCACTGTCCGTTGGTTTCTACACCGGGAGTGGACATCATAATCGCTTTGGTGTCGTCGATTAAGACGTCAACGCGGCTCCTGTCAGAGACGCCGTACCCTATATAGAAGGACACGGCAAAACGCTCCGGGTCATACGTGGAGCTGAAGTCTGGCCGGCCATCTTCCGCCAGAGCAGCATTGTTGACGATGTTTCCCGCGACCACGGAGGCGTCTCGGCCGCGCAACTCGAATTGGATCGACTCTCCCAATTCTGACCTGCGATTGCTCCACCCGAACTCGTAACCGTTGGCTGCGGAGTAGTCACGCATGCGTCGTCGCAACGCTTCGCGAGATTCGGCCTCTATTTGAACCGCAATGGTGCACACGGGCACCTCTTCTGTCAGTCTCAAGTCGCAAGCTCCGAGCAGCATAGCATAGATTGCGGCGAACATTGTGTTTCGGTACGTCGCCGCCATCAGCCCGCTCCGCATCCTTCAAATTGCGCGCCAAGTTCCTTCGCCATGTTTGCGTCGAGGCCCTCGAAGATGCCTGGACCAGCGATCTGGTTGGCAGCGTCCGCAATCACGCCGTACACCAGCGCGGGATGGCGTCCTGTTCCAACAGTGGCTACCATAAGACGAAAGCCCCCACGGATCGATCAGGTTCACCGGGGTCGTTGGAGACATAGGCGTAGAGGTTCATGCCGCCCGCCATCCCGATCGGATCGGTCTGGGCGAAGCGGCCGAGTTGGGGCAGGTAGGCGCGCGCCTTGTAATGATAGAGCTGCGCTTCGGCGAGCCACATCTGCCCGGTGTATTGGAAGCGGCCGGCGTTGGTTGCTGCCGGCAGACCGTACTCGTCGTAGGCGTTGATGCTGGTTGCGGCCCCGCTGGCGTCGGTGACCGCGATCACCGAAGGTTAGTCGTGCGTTGCCTCCTGCACTCAAAGCTAGCTAGTCTGCACATAGCAGACACCGCCGTCGCGTCTAACCCCTCTCTCAAGCGGCCAACATCTTCGCTCGCATCGATAGGCAAAGCCATCGGCATTATCGTGCACGGTAAGCCAACCACGGCGGTAAGCATCGGCGATAGCCCGACGCTTAGGCCTAGCGATGTTTCTTCAACCTGAGCCGTTCTTCGAAGCGTCGACGATACGACTGGGTCTCTATGTCATACGGAGATCAATTCGGGGACCGTGGCGCCAACACCGCCCAACAGGGCCAAAGAAAACAAAGAAACAGCGGCCAGAAAAGAAATTCTGGGATCAGCCGTAGCGTCTCTTCAGGGATGCTTTCAAAATTTTCGAGCGGGAGCGCCAACATCAAAGCCGCGCTTAAGACCATCGCCACCGCGCGCCCCAGCTGAACAGCCGCTAGAGCCCCGACCCCGTACAGCATCGTTGGCGCAAGAGCGGCCCTTGGAGCAACAAAGTACGCCGCGCCGCACTGCAGCGCGAGTACAAGGATGAGCTTTGTTGCCCAGTCTAGACTGGGTTTGAACAACAAGAACGACGTGAGATAAATCGCCTCCGCCAACACGGCGGCCGCTGCATAATGCAAGAAGGGTTGTCGCACGCGCGCCTCCGCCGCTGGCCGGCCCGGGATTCTCGACCTCTTTGAAGTCGAACTACTCCCCCCTAAGTGAATCCAGCCGCCGCGCTCGCGCTTGCGGGACTCGTGGCCGCCGATCGTGACCTAACGTCTCATTTCGTCCCAGAAGGGGTCGCTCAAAGGCTTAGCAATGTGCTTCAGGCGGTCGATCAAGTCAGGAGAAAGGTCTGGAGCGTTTGAATCAACAACCCGGACATCTTTCAGGACCGTCTCGACTTGTTCAGCGCTATCGGCCAGCACGCCTAGATAGGTTGAGCCAGTGCCGTAGTCGTAGTCGACCACAAAGAACATGGTCTTCCTCCTGGGCCGATCGGCGCCGAAGTACCGTCCCCAGGTATCACGATAGGACTCAGTGAATCCAGTCGCCGCGCGCTGTGCGCTCGCGCCGCAAAAAAACGCACATTTCATAAGGTTGTCATCGAGTTGAGCGGGGGCGCGCCGGTGCGTTGACGCTCGGGCGCAAACCTGGAAGAAGCCAAGGACGCTTGTCAGGGAGGTGTTCCGGTGCGTTTTGTTCTTGCTGTTGTCGGCGGCTTGCTCGCCCTTGGACTTGGCGGCATGGCGCCTGCGCATGCTCAGGCCCGGGTCGCGCCGGATGCGTTCGTCGGATACGACGCGGCGCGCGGGCTCGTGATCTCGCCGAGCGGGCGCTACATCGCCCTGATCCGACGCGAAGCGGTCGGCGATGTGTTGGTGGTGTTGGATCGCGAAACCCGCGCGCTTCGTCCGATCCAACGCGCGATCGCCGGGGCCGCCGAGAACGGCATGCAAATCGACTTCGTCGAGTTCAAGTCCGACGAGAGGATCGTCTTCAGCTACAGCTATCGCGTGCCTGTGACCGAACAGGCCGGTTCGGCGAATCGCACGCGCCGCCGCCAGCAGGCGACATTCATCCGCGTTTCGCATGTCCGCTCGAGCGGCGTCGACGGCAGCTCGCCCATCGTCCTCTACGATCCTCAGGATCAGAACATCCCGCGCTACGCGCAGGCCGACATCGTGAGCTTGTTGCCGAACGACCCCGATCACGTTCTGCTGCTGACGCCGCTCTCGCAGGTCTGGCGTGTGAACGTGAATACCGGCGAGCACACCACGGTGGAGGATCGCGCCGGCAACGCCATTGGATACATCGTCGATAGCACCGGCACACCGGTGTTGCGCCAGGATGTCCTCGGCTTCGGCCGCGGCTTCGTCTGGTATCGGCGCGGTCCGGGCCAGTCACAATGGACCGAAATTGCGCGCTTCCGCGGCGCCTCGGGCGCCAACTCGGGACCGACGTTCGAGGGTGTGGGGCCAGCGCTGCAACCGGGCCATGTCTTCGTGCTGGCGCGCCGTGAGGGCCAAGACACCAGTGGTCTCTATGTCTATGATACAGCCACCGGACAGTACGTCGAGACGGTCCAGCAAAATCCCGAGTTCGACATCAGCAACGCCATTCGCGATCTCGAAAACAACCGCATCTTGGCGGCGTGCTGGTGGGCGTACCGCTGGACGTGCAATCCCCAGGATCCGGACTTTGGCGTGCTGTGGGAGCGGCTCAACCGCACCATGGGCGAGAACGTCAATGTTCGCCTGATTTCGCGCGCGCGCGAGGATGGGTCTCTATGGCTGATCGAGACCAGCGGGCCGCAGGATCTCGGCACGTTTCACCTCTACGACACGACTGCCGATCGCGTGAGCCGCTTGGTGCAATCGCGTCCGAGCATTCAGGCCGCGCAACTGCCGACCAAGCGCGTCGTGCGTTACACCGCCAGCGATGGAATGCAGCTCTGGGGTTATCTCTGGCTGCCGCCGGGCGTTACCGATGCGCGCAACCTGCCGCTGATCGTCGTGCCTCATGGCGGACCCGAAGGCCGCGATATTTGGGGCTTCGATCCGTTCGCCACATCGTTCTCAAGCCAAGGCTATGCGGTGTTTCAGCCAAACTTCCGCGGCGGCGGCGGTTTCGGACGGCGCTTTGTTGAAGCCGGGCACCGCCAATGGGGCCAGCGTATGCAACAAGACGTCGCCGATGGCACGCGCCACTTGATCCAGGCCGGCATTGCCGATGCGAACCGCATCTGCATCGCGGGCTGGTCCTATGGCGGCTACGTTGCGTTCACCGCGACGGTCGAGAACGCCGATCTCTTCAAGTGCTCGATGGCAGGGGCCGGCGTGTCCGATCTGATCGAGATGCTCGATTGGGTGCGCTTCGGCGACGATGACGAACTCATATCCGGCGGCGGCGGCGGCGTGCAGAGCATCGCCTACCAATACTGGACCGAGGCGATCGGCGAGCCTGGCCGCGATCGCGCCATGCTGGAGCGTTACTCGGCCGCCCGAAACGCTGATCGGGTCGCCATACCGTTGCTGATCATCCACGGCGACCGGGACCGCACCGTTCCTGTTGAGCAGAGCGAGATCATGGAGCAGGCGATGCGGCGCGCGGGCAAGCCTGTGCGGTTCGTCCGCCTGGAAGACACCGACCACTACTTCACACCTGACCAGGGCGCGGCGTGGCGAACGGTGATGACGGAGTCATTGGCGTTCTTCAACCAACACATCGGCCCAGGCGTTCCGCCGCCCCAGCCGTAGCGGCGGCGACTGACCCGCAAAAGACTTGGCCGCTGGTCATGCCGACCAGCGGCCATTTCTTTTTGGGCGAGCCTCTCGGCGGCCCGGCCGGATCGCTATTCCGCCGCCTGCAGCCGGTCGTGGCGGGTGCGGTGCAGGGAATAGAGCAGCGCGCCGCCAAGCAGGCCGATCGTGGCCAACAATGACCAATGCGGTTCGAGGTAGGGCACGAGCTCCAGCTCTTTCGACAAGCCGAAGTTCCAGATGATCTTCACCCCGATCAGCACAAGCACCGCGGAGAGGCCGTACTTCAGGTACTTGAAGCGCTCCACCGCGGCGGCGAGCATGAAGTACATCGACCGAAGGCCGAGGATCGCGAAGATGTTCGAGGTGTAGACGATGAACGGATCGCGGGTGACGGCGAAGATCGCCGGCACGCTATCGACCGCAAACACGATGTCGGCGGCTTCGACCATGATCAGCGCCAGAAACAACGGCGTCGCCCACAACACCATCTTGCCCGTCACCGGGTGCGGCTTGCGTACGAAGAAATTGTGGTTCTCGATCTTGTCGGTGACGCGCATGCGCTTGCGCATGAAGTTCACGAACTTGTTGTCTTCGAGCTTCATCGGCTCGCCATCGCCGCTAGCGAGCATTTTCCAGCCAGTCCAGATCAGGAAAGCGGCGAAGATGAACAACACCCAGGTCCACGAGTTCACCACCGCTGCGCCGAGCGAGATGAAGATGGCGCGGAAGACGATGGCGCCGATGATGCCCCAGAACAGCACTCGGTGCTGATATTCACGCGGCACCGCGAAATAGGTGAAGATGAGCGAGATGACGAAGATATTGTCGAATGCGAGCGCCGTCTCGAGCAGGTATCCGGTGAAATACTGGATCACGGCCTGCTGGTTGAGGTTATCGGGGCTTGAATAATAGCGCGGGTCGGGCTCGTAGACGAAACCCACATAAAGTCCGAACAGCACCGCAAGCGAAGCAAAACCCGCCCACATCAACGCGCTTTTGGCTGGCGAGATCACGCCGTCCTTGCGGTTGATGACGCCGAGGTCCAGCCACAGCAGCGCGAGAACAATGCTTAAAAAACACAACCAAAGCCAGACGGGTTGCCCGGCGTAGGCGGCTGTCAAAAAGTCCATCATGCGCTCTCTCTATCTTCCAGTCGGCGCCCCCGCGCCGTCGTGCTTACCGTGTGTACTTGCGTTCGATTTCAGCGCGGCGCGCGGCGGCGTAGCGCTCCTCCAATCGCTCGATGTCTTGTCTGAGGATCTGGATGCGCGCGAAGTCCGTATTGGGCGACCGCTTCGCAGCAGCCAATTCGTGATCCAGTGCGTCGATCTCCTCGCGAAGGAGCAGCCTCGCTACGACATCCATGAGCTTCCTCCTCTAACGGAGGCGACGACGGATTCGAGAAATCGCTCCGGGCCGCCTTCTTGTGATGCGATCCGACATCGCGACCTGTCACAGGTCGCCAGAGGGGCCCGGTTTCGCAGCGTTGGAGATGGGCGGCGGCGGGGTGGAGGGCAAGGGCGCTATGATGAGGATCAATCATCGCGCGAATTGGGGATGGTAATGAAGATAACGTGACCCGCCAATTGCCGGTGTGGGTGAGCGTTCCTAACTGAGCCTGCGATGCCGTCCGTATCCCAACGTCTTGTCAACCTTGATCTCGACCTCCTGCGCGCCTTCGTTGCGGTAGCCGAGACGGGAAGCTTCACCCGAGCCGGGGCGCGTCTGGGGCGAACGCAATCAGCGGTGAGCCTGCAGATCCAGCGGCTGGAAGCCCAGCTTGATGTTCAGCTGTTCGCGCGTGACCCGCGCCGGGTCACCCTGACGCACTCCGGTGAGTCTTTGCTGCCGCAAGCGCGCAAGCTGTTGCGGCTCAACGATGAGATCGTCGCCGGCATCGTCGAGCACGATTTGGAAGGGGAGGTGCGCTTCGGCGCGCCCGAAGACTTCGCCACCGCGCATCTGCCAGGGGTTTTGGGCGACTTCGTCCACGCCTACCCGCATGTCAATCTCTCGGTGACCTGCGATCTTACGCTCAATCTGATTGAGGCCATGAGCCGCGGCGAGCTCGACTTAGCGCTGATCAAGCGCGAGCCGATGGGGCCGGATATCGGCACGCCCGTGTGGCGCGAGGAATTGGTTTGGGTCGCGGCGGACGCCAGCCTGCTGCAAAGCTCGAGTAAGCTGCCGCTGATCGCAGCCCCCGCGCCGTGCGTCTACCGCAAGCGCGCCGTCACCGCGCTGGAGCAGAGCGGGCGGCCGTGGCGCATGGCGTACACAAGCCCCTCGCTTGCAGGTCAGCACGCCGCGCTGCGGGCGGGTTTGGGCATAACCGTGTTGCCGCGCGAAATGGCCCCGGACGATCTCATCGTGCTTGAAGGCGTGTTGCCAGCCTTGGCGGATGCTGAAATCGCGCTGATTCGGGCAAAGAGCTTGCCGGTCGCGGCGCAGCGTCTCGCCGACTTCATCTTAAGCGCGCTTGAACAGGCCAACGACGCCGAGCCCCACAAGGCGGCGAGCAATTCGCTGCATTCGAAATCTTCATGATCGGCGCCTTGTCGAGCGGCGCACGGATCGCGACCTAGAGTCAGACATCAGGAGGAACCCCTTTGCCGCTGCTCATGTGCCCCAACTGCCAAGCCAGCATGCAATCGCTCAATCGGGCAGGCGTCGAGTTCGACATGTGCCCCTCGTGCCGCGGCGTTTGGCTGGACCGCGGCGAACTGGAGAAGATCATCGAAGAAGCGCGCTTGGGGGCGTCCGCCCCGGCAGCGCCTCCGCAGCAGGCCGCGCCTGTACCGCCACAGCCGCAATATCAGCCGCCTCCGCAACGTCCCCCGGCATACGGATATGGCGAGCGCGGCGAGTACGGTGAACGCGGCGAGTACGGCGAACATGGCAATCGCAAACGGAAGTCGATCTTCGACATCTTCGATTGAGCGGTCTAGAAGCGGTCGCCCCGCATCACGGCGACTTCGCTGACCGCGACGATGCCGGGATAGACCGTGAAATAGTCGGCCAGCCAGCTCAGGGCCGACTCTGCCGCGGCTTCCGAGCCAATGGCAACCAGCAGGTAGGCCGCGCCCTCGGTGATGCCGGTTTGCCGCCATCCGCCTTGCGAACCTGCGCCTTCCACACCCTCGAAGACGCTCCAACCGGTGAAGCCGGATTCGCCCAGCATCGCCTCAATCCGCGCCAGGGCGTGCTGCTCAACGAAAATCTCGAGTTTGGTGCGTTTGGCGAGCTGCATTGTCACCCCAGCAAGACGCGCGCGACCGCATGATACAGCGGTATGCCGACAATGAGATTAAAGGGGAAGGTAACCCCGAGCGACATCGGCAGATAGACGCCGGCGTCGGCCTGGGGAAGTGCAATCCGCATGGCGGCGGGTGCGGCGATGTACGACGCGGAGGCGGCAAGCACCGCAAGCAAGGCGCCGTCGCCTATGCTGAGACCCGCAGCGTCAGCCGCCAGCAGCGCCACGCCGGCGCTGAGCAGCGGCCAGCCGATCGCGAAAACCACCATGCTGAATCGCAATTGTGACGCTTCGGCCAAGCGCCGCGACGCCACCAGACCCATGTCCAGGAGGAAGATGCAGAGCGCACCCTGGAAGAGGGGTCCAACGAAGACGTCGAGGCGCTGCATCCCGGACTGACCGGTGATGGCGCCAATAACGAAACTGCCGATGAGAACGACGGCCGCGCCGTTGAACAACACTTCGCGGAAGATCTGCGGATTGTAACGCGTTCCGGGCGCACGCGCGCGGGCGCCGACAATGATGAGCGCAGCCAGGATGCCGGGCGTCTCCATCAGCGCCAGCACGGCGGCCATGTAGCCGCCGAACTCCACGCCAATGCTGCGCAGGTACTCACTACCGGCGGCGAAAGTCACGACAGAGACGCTGCCATAGTGCGCCGCCGTCGCAGCTGCGGTCAGCCGGTCCAGCCGGCACATGGCTCGTAATGCCGCGTAGGCCGCGAATGGCGCGAGAAATCCCAGCGTGAGTCCGATGCCGCCTGCGGTCAGCAGCTCAGTGCTCAGACCGCTCGCGCGCGCCTCTGCGCCGCCCTTGAACCCGATGCACAGCATCAAGTAGAGCGCGAGTGTCTTGGCGACCTGATCCGGAATCGAGAGATCGGACTTTGCAAAGCCCGCGAAGGCGCCGAGGGCGAAAAAGAGGATGGCCGGCGCAAGCAGGTTCGCCGCCGCCGCTTCGCCGGCGACTTGAAGGAAATCCAAAACCACGCTCCCGTCCGCAATAATTTGCGCGCGTCATGCCTCCGCGCGAGTCATTTTGCGCGCCAATAACACGAATGGCAGCGATAAGCGATAGATATCGGTTAGGCGTACCGGCGAGACCACAAGCGCTGATCCGATGAAAAGCGCTGATCGCCGTTATCGCGCGCGCGCCAATGCGTGTGATTTTGTGCTCTCATGCGAGTGCCGTTGCGGGCGAGCGTTCTCGTTTCCCATGTAGATCGGGCCGTCAGCAGAGTGCTTGCGGCGTAAGACAAGAGAGGCAGGCAGCCGTGTTGTATGCACTTGGGGTCGCGCACGTCGCGGCGAACGGAAAGATACGACAGTCTCGCGAACAGCACTTCGTTGTCGAAGTGCTCAAGCGCCGCACGATCGCGATGCCGGTGGACAAGGAGCAGCGGCAGGCGCCGCGCCAAAAGCAAACCGAGGTGGGCGCATGATCCAGCGGTTCCAGGCCTTGCACCGGCGGCATGCGACGCTCGACGGCGAGATCCAACGCGAGCAGGCGCGTCCGGCCCCGGACGCCGCCAAGCTGCGCGAGTTGAAATCCCGCAAGCTCCGCATCAAGGATATGATCAACGCCAGCGGGCGAGAGGAGGTGCGCGGCTAGGATTTCCCGGCGTGATGGGCGCCATCGCTGCTTTAAATCGCTAGCGGTCTTTAACTTCCCGCCCGCCTCGCCATTTATCGATCTACCAGACCGGGCCCCTCTGGCGGCTTCCGCGAGCCGTGATGTCGGACTGGGGATTGCAGGCCGGAGCGCGCCTTCCGCCACCCGCGCTCTCTCCCCCCCCTCGCAGGCGGGACGTGTGTCTCCGGCCGCAATCCAACTTCCGCCCGATCTGAAGACGCGCCCTTTCTTTGTTGGTGCGCTGTGCGAATATCCCCCGATGGAGCCCATGACGTATCGCAAGCGGCGCAACGCGCTGTCGCGCGGTGAACGCGAATGGCGCATCGATGAGGACGCTCTTTATACGCGCGGGCCGACCGGCCGCGTGCGTCGCTACCCATGGCGTGACATCGTTAGCGTTCGCCTCTGTTGCGAGCCCAAGCGCGGGCGGCCCTGGCGGTACGTGTTCGAGTTGCAGCCAAAGCATCGGCGCCGCATCGAGATCGACAATTCTCACTTCATGTCGCCAGGCGTTTTCGAGGATCGGTCCTCGACCTATACGCCCTTTGTGCGCGCGGCCTTGACGCGCCTCGCAGACGCCAAGCCGGGAATGCGAGCGCTGATCGGAGAGACGCCGCGCCGATACTTCTTTCTGCTGCTCGGCGCGCTCGCGATTTTGTCGGCGCTGGTCTATGCGCTCGCGCTTGTGCCCACGCCGCTCGACCAGTGGAGTTACGCGCCGTTGCTGAAGCTCGCGGTCATCGCCTTTCTCATCATCGCGTTTTGGCGTTGGGTTGTTGGCGTCGTGCCGCGCGGCGTTGCGCTCGATCAGATCCCAGAGAGAGCGCTGCCGAACGGATGAGCGCTTGCCAGCGGTCGCAGGCGCCTTAGGACGATGCAGTGACCGCGCCAAACTTTTCTTCACCGCTGACGCTCCCGTGTGGAGTGGTCATCCCCAATCGCTTGGCCAAAGCGGCGATGACCGAAGGCCTGGCCGGTCCACAAGGTCGCGCCACGGCCGCGCTTGAACGGCTCTATGGCTTATGGTCCGACGGCGGCGCCGGGCTGCTGATCTCCGGCAATGTGCAGGTGGACGGATCATCTCGAGCGGCCGGGAAATGTCATTATCGATCGCGACCCCGAGGCCGAGACGCGGGCAGCGCTCCAACGCTGGACGCAGGCCGCCACGCGCAACGGCAATCAGTTCTGGGCGCAGATTGCGCATGCCGGCCGCCAGACCATGGCGAGCGTCAATCCGCATCCAAAAGCGCCATCAGCAGTGAAGTTGGGCCTACCGGGCGGACAATTCGGCGAACCCGTGGCGCTCAGCGATGACGAGATCGAACATCTGATCACGCGTTTTGCGCGCGCCGCGCGCGCGGCGAAGGAGACGGGCTTCACCGGCGTCCAAGTCCATGCGGCGCATGGCTATCTCATCTCGCAATTCTTGAGCCCGCGTTCGAACCAACGCACCGATCGCTGGGGCGGATCGCTGGAAAACCGTGCGCGCTTCCTGATGCAGGCCGTCGCCGCGACGCGCGCGGCGGTCGGCGCGGACTTCCCCGTCGCGGTCAAGCTCAATAGCGCCGACTTCCAACGCGGCGGCTTTGCGTTCGAGGAGAGCTTGCGTGTGGCCGAGTGGCTGCAAGAAGCGGGCGTCGACCTAATTGAGATTTCCGGCGGCACCTATGAACAGCCGAAGCTTCTGGGCATCGCCGGCCTGGAGGCGGAGGAGACGCAGAAGGTGGCGGCGTCCACAGCCGCGCGCGAAGCCTACTTCGTCGACTTTGCCAAAGCGATGAAGCAGGTGGTGCGCATACCCTTGATGGTGACGGGCGGCTTCCGCAGCCGCGCGGCGATGGAGCAGGCGCTGCAAGCAGGCGCAGCCGACGTGATTGGACTTGGCCGTCCGTTGTGCGTGATGCCGGACGGACCGAAGCGTTTGTTGGCAGGTTTGGATGAGCTGCCGCGCGCGGAGAAAACGCTGGCGCTGCTGCCGCCTGCGCTCTCATTCCTCAATGGCGTGAAGTCGATCCGCGCGATCAGCGGCTTCGCCACGCAGTATTGGTTTTATGCGCAAATCTACGCCCTCGGCCGCACCGGCCAGACTGCGCCAGACGTATCTGTGTTCGCGGCGCTACTGGAAGTGGAGCGCACGCATAAGGCTTGGCTCAAAGCGCGGCGCGTAGCTTGAGGGTATGGTGCCGCCTAGGTGACTCGAACACCTGACCTACGCATTACGAATGCGCCGCTCTACCGGCTGAGCTAAGGCGGCCCACGGACCGGCGCTGCTGCCGGCGGGAGGGCGGTTTCCTACGCGCAGCCGCGCGCCAGGGCAAGCCGGTGGAAGCGCCTTACGGCACTTCTTCGACCTCCACTTCGGTCGCTGGGCCGGTGACGCCTCGCGGCGGCGTGAGTGCAGCGGCGGGCAGGGCAAGCACCGGTCCTAGCGCATCGGCGCCGCCGCGTTCCATGCGCGGATGGATCAGCTGGCCGCCGTCGCCAAATACGTACACCAGCCGCGCCCAGTCGTTATCGTCATAAAGGAAAGCTGGGCCCTCGGGATCGAGGTCGGACCAGTCCGGTTCGCGCGGTGCGGCCGCGGCCTGCGCCAGCCAGGTGCGCGCGCCATTGTCGTCGCCGCGTCCGCGCGCAACTTGCGTGAACAAAATGCAGATGCGCGAGGAGGGGTTCTCGCGATAGCAATCGTCGAGGATCGCTTGGGCGTTCTCCCAATCGCCGCGCTCCATGGCGAGTTCGGCCATAACAATCCGGCTTTCGCGGTGGTCGCGGCGCTTGTCGGCGAGCGCGCGCATCCGCGCAGCGCGCGCTTCGCGACCCTCGCCAGGGACGAGATCGCGATAAGCGTGCGCAAGCGCAGGATGCGGCCCATGCTCCCAGGCTTCTTCGAGGATCGACGCCGCGCGCTCGTGCTTGCCGTCGATCACCAGCAGCCGCGCCGCAAGCGCTGCCGCGGGTGCAAACGCCGGAACGATCCGAAACGCCTTGAGCGCCATTTCGGCGGCCTTGTCGGGCCTGCGATCGCGCTCGAGTTTCGCGGCCTGCGCGCTCATCAGCACCGCACGGCGCCGTTTGGCGACTTTGTCGTCGATCTGCTTACGCTTGTCGCCGACCTCCAGGTTCTCAAGCGCCGCTTCCCAGTCCAGCGCTTGCACCGAAAGGTCGAACGCATATTGGAAAGGCCATGCTGCGGTCTTCGAGGCTTTGAGTGCCGCTTCCGCATGCGCGCGCGCAGCGGTGCGGTCGCCGCGCTTCAGCGCCGCCGCCATCAGACCCTTGCGCCCCAGCACCTCCGTGTCTTCGTTCTGCAGCATGCCGGCGTAGGCGCGCTCAGCGCCAGCCGTGTCGCCGCTGACTTCCGCTGAACGCGCCTGTAGCAGCAGCGCAAGCCTCGGCTCGTCGATCAAATCTTCCGCCTTGTCGGCGTGACGGCGCGCGTCTTCATACTCGCCGGCTTCAGCGGCAATGAGGCCGAGCGCCAACGCTTCCTGGCCGCGCCGCACCCGCGCGCGTTGGCTGGCCTTGCCGATGCGGCCTGGCGCATCCATCAGAAACATGAGCAGGCGCAGCAACGGCAGCGTCAGCGCGACCAGCGCCACCAGGATCAGCAGCGCGAACAGGCCGCTGGTCTGGATTTGCCAGCCGCCCCACGTCGCCTGCACCTCGCCGGGGTCAGTCGTGACGATCTGCCACGACGCCAGCATGGCGGCTACGGCGATGATGAGCAGAAGGGCGACACGCAACATCGAGTCTTAGCTCCGCGACAATTCTTGTCGGATGGCGGCGAGGCGCTGGTCGATCTCGAGCCGGCGCTGCGCGTCGTTGATCCACGGCTGCGCAACGCGCTTCGGCGCTTCTGGCAGACGGTTCAAGTGCTCGATCGCCTCGGCGAGCCGATCGCCGGCGAGCGCTTGTTCAGCCCGCGCGACAATGCCTTCCGGCGTATCGCCGGCATCGGCGCGGCTAACGACGATCCACTGCGCCAACGCCGCCTGGATACGACCCCAAAACCCGGCGCCCGCCTGGCTCTGCCGCGCGGCGCGGATGATCTCGACATCCAGACGCTCGAAGCGATCGCGCAATTCGATGCGGGTCGGTGCGCCGGTGCGCGCCAGCGGCGCGAGTGCGGCGACGTTGGGGTCGTTGGGCAGCAGCGCCGCGAGCGCGGCGTGCGCTTGCTCGAACGAGCCCGACGAGCGCGCGGCTTCACCGGCGGCGACGATGGCGTATGAGGCGCGTGCGGCGGTGGCCGCGCTGCGCGCTTCGGCGGCGACAGCGGGCAGTTCCTCCTGCAGCTGACGCACTTCGGTGATGAGCGCGGCGACCTCAGCTGAGGTCGGCAATTCGGAGAGCTGCCGCTCCATGTCGCGCAGGCCTGACTGCAGCGCAAACACACGCGCGGCAGTGCCGCCGTCACCGGCTTCGCCACTGGCGGCAACGTCGAGCGGCGTATTCAGGAGCGCTTCGACCGAGGCGAGGCG
Organism: Hyphomonadaceae bacterium; assembly: GCA_019753175.1. GTDB lineage: Bacteria > Pseudomonadota > Alphaproteobacteria > Caulobacterales > Aquidulcibacteraceae > Vitreimonas. Next base: position 72,511 of record JAIELK010000005.1, on the reverse strand, counting down.
CTGTTCAAATGCGGTGTCGCTGCCGGCAGCCTCGGCGCCCATGTCGTTCGTCGCCATCGGAGCGACGGAGTCGAGCGCAGCGTCGATCGCCGGCAGGCGCGGTGCGATCGCGCCGCCCGCCGCACCTGCGCCGGCAGCGGCGATGGCCAACAGCAAGGCCGCGCCGCCGCTGATGCCGCGCCGTTCGCCGCGGTGGGCGGGTTCGTACTCGGCGTCGATCGGCTCGGCGCCATTGCGATCCAGATCGTCGTCTCTGCTCATGGACCCCCCGTCTCAACGCGTTCTTTGAGACATTGCCCGCGATTTCATCATCGGAACGATTCGCGCGGCCTCGCCCGAAATTAGGCCCGGGGGACAGGCGGCTCAAGCGCTTGCGCCAGTGGGCGAGTTTTACGCCTCCAGCGACGCGTCCAAAAGCGCTTCTTCCCGTGGCGCGGGCGCAACAATCACGCGCTTCCAAGCCGCTTTGCCGGCCGCCTGCGCGACCTGTTCGCTGAGACAGGCCGCCTGCAAGCGCGACGCCTGGCCCGCCCCCAGCTTTGTGAAAAGCGCTGCTGCGCGTGCGCTGTGGAAGAGGACGACGTCGAGGGGGCCGTAATAGGCGTCAGGGAGCGCTGTCACGGCGATGGCCGAGTAGGCGACGCGCCGCTCGGCATCGATGCCAACGCCGCGAAGCGCGTCGACGAGATCGCCGGCGATGTCCGCGCCGCTGATGTGCAGAACCCGCCCTGCGCCGGGCTTCAGCGCCGACGTCAGCAAGGCGGCGAGCGCCTGCACGTCGCCGCCGGCGGCGTGCACATGGACAAATCCAGCCGCGCGCGCAGCATCCGCTGTAGCGTCGCCGACCGCGAACACAGGAAGGTCAGCGGCCTCGCGCGAAAACGGGAACGCGCGCACGCCATTGGCGCTGGTGAAGGCCAACGCTTGCACGCCCTCGATCGACCTGTCGAACGAGCGGGGAACAATCGTAAGCAGCGGCGCAACGATCGGTTCGGCGCCGCGTACGCGAACGCGCGCGGCTGTTCGTTCTGCTTCAGGCAAGGCGCGCGTGATTCCGACGCGCAGAGTCATGGCTCGTCCGTGATGAGTGCGTCGCCCGCTTCTTGGCGAATTGCTGCGCCAATGCGCAGGCCCAACGAACGGGCTTCAGCAACTGGGTTTGCGCCAAAGGTGATGGTCTCCCTCCGCCGCCAGCGCGCGGTTCCGTCCGGCGTCAAGGCCTCGCCGACAAACGACAGCGTTTCGCCCTCCGCGCGGGCGAGTGCGCCCAACGGCGTGCGGCACGAACCATCGAGCGCTTCCAGGAATGCGCGTTCTGCTTCGATTTCGCGGCGCGCGCGCACACATTGCAGAGCCGACAGCGCGTCCCTCACGCGCGCATCATCGGCGCGCGCTGTTATCGCCAGTGCGCCTTGGCAAGCGGCTGGAGGCATCTGCTCTGGATCGATCAGGCTTGCTGCGCGTGCCTCGAGTCCAAGCCGCTTCAGGCCAGCGATGGCCAGGAATGTCGCGTCTGCTTCGCCTGCCTCCAGTTTGCGCAGCCGGGTGTCGACATTACCGCGCAGCGTCACCACGCCGAGATCGGGGCGGGCGAACAACGCCTGCGCTTGCCGCCGCAAGCTCGCGGTGCCGATGTTGGCGCCGCTCGGGAGTTCGTCGAGCGTGCGCGCCCGCAGACAGACGAATGCATCGCGGGGATCCTCACGCTCCGGGACGCAGGCGATCGAGAGTCCGGCGGGCAAACGCGTCGGTACGTCCTTCAGCGAATGCACGGCGAGATCGATGCGTCCATCGAGCAGGGCCTCATCGAGCTCCTTGGTGAAGAGGCCTTTGCCGCCGGATTCAATCAGCCTGCGATCCTGGATCGCGTCGCCGCTAGTGACGATTGGCACGATTTCCAGCGCGTCCGCAGCCACGCCAAGCCGTGCAGCTAGGCGCGCGCGCGTTTGCCCGGTTTGGGCGAGCGAGAGCTGCGAACCACGCGCGCCGATGCGGAAGAGAGGGGCGGCCATGGCGGGCGGTGTATCCCAGCAGCCCCCTCGCGGCGAGGGCCATGACGCGCTATCTGACAGCCGCGATGGCCAGCCTCACTGTCCTCGGAATTGAGACCAGCTGCGATGAAACCGCGGCTGCGGTGCTGCGACTCGAAGATGGCGAACCGCGGGTGCTGTCGGACATCATCCTCGGTCAGGTCGCACATCATGCGCCTTACAAGGGCGTGGTGCCCGAAATTGCGGCGCGCGCGCACGTCGAGGGATTGGACGCCACGATCGCCGCGGCCATGCGCGAGGCGGGGTTGGGTTTCGCCGATCTCGATGGCGTCGCCGCGACGGCGGGCCCTGGACTGATCGGCGGGGTGATGGTCGGCCTGCTGGCCGGCAAGGCAATCGCGCTGGCGCACGACAAGCCTTTGGTCGCGGTCAATCATCTGGAGGGTCACGCCCTGTCACCCCGCCTGGCCACGGGTGGCGCGACATTCCCATATCTTCTGCTGCTCGTTTCAGGCGGCCACTGCCAGTTCATCGCCGTACTCGATGTCGGTGTGTATCGCCGCTTGGGCACGACGATCGACGACGCTCTAGGCGAGGCTTTCGACAAGGTCGCCAAGCTGCTTGATCTCGGATTTCCGGGCGGACCCTTGGTTGAAGCGGCCGCCCGCCAGGGCGATTCCACGCGCTTTGCGCTGCCGCGACCCATGCTGGGGCGCGAGGGCTGCGACTTCTCGTTTGCCGGGCTGAAGACGGCATGCGCGCGAGAGGTGGCGCGTTTGGGCCACCCGAGCGATCAGGACAAGGCTGATCTGTGCGCAAGCTTCCAGGCTGCGATCCTGGATGTCGTGGCCGATCGCACCACAAACGCGATGCGGCTGTTCGATCCGATGTGGGGGGCGACGGGGCGACTCGTGGCCGCCGGAGGCGTGGCGGCGAACCAGGCGATCAGAGCGCGTCTGGAAGAACTTGCTGCCGAACGAGGCTATGACTTCAACGCCCCCCCGCTCAAATGGTGCACTGACAACGCGGCGATGATCGCCCTGGCGGGCGCAGAACGATTGCGGCTTGGATTCAGTGACGACCTGTCATTTCCGGCCCGGCCGCGGTGGCCGCTGGACGAAATGGCGGCCCGCTTGCGCCCGAGCCATAAGCCCGGGCGCAAGGGCGCTAAAGCCTAGGCGACGACGCGCGCAGCGGTGAAAATCACCGGGGCGAGGGCGGTTGCGACCAACGCGACGGCGATCACCACGGCGATGGCACGGGCCGAACCCGGCAAATGTTGCGCTGACATGGTGTGCTCCTAAAACGGTCGATGCTGCACATGCGAACATCGATTACGGTGAGATGGACCCGCCTGACCGCGTGCGCTAGTCCGGAAATTGGCCCCTCAGCTATGCTGTTTTGCAGGTATAATTAATACTACATTGCATTTTAGCAACTTGGAAGCATGATCCGTTCGCGTCTGCGAAGCGCGTTTAGACGATCAAGGCGGCGACCTGAACCAGCGGGGCGCTGGCTGCGGTGACGAGGATTGCGGCGATCGCGAAGAACGCGGCCATCAGCAATGAAGAGGGACGGTTGGCGGTCATGGCGGCTGGCTCCTGGCTCAGAGTGAACAACAGGGACAGTCTATAGCACCGTCAGAAACAATAAGCAATAAACAAAATCAAAAATCTTCAGGCATCAGCACGGACGGCTTCCTTCGGTGTCGTGCGCCGGGCCGAGGTTGCCTCCCCCCGCCGATAGAGGCCGTTGAGAATGAGATCCAACACGCCCTCCAGCTCTCGCTCGAGGCGGGGCAAGCTCAGCTTGCTGAACAGCTGTGGCACGGAGAACTTCATCGTCGCGGACTGGATCATCTCAGCCGTGAAGGCGTGGTCGCCCGGCGCGAACACGCCAGCGGTTTCGCCCTCTTCGAGCAACGCGGTCAGAAACACCCGCTCCGCCGCCAGGTGCTCGTTGGCAAGCAGCGGACGGTCGCGGTGCAAAACCTCAGCCACTTCAAGAATCTTGGCGTTTTCCTCAAAGAGGTGGAAGGAATCGCGGAGCCGCTTGCGAAAAATCTCTCGCAGGCGGTGGTCGGCGGGCACGTCCTTCTTGCGCGCAATGGCCCCCAGCTCGGCTTGCACCTCGGCGTAGTGGAGGCGCGCCATGGCCTCGGCGATATCGATTTTGGCCTCGAAGAAGCGATAGATGTTGCCCGGCGACATGTCGCAATCGGCGGCGATCTCGGCCATGGTGGTCTTGCCGTAGCCATAGTGCTTGATGCGCGTCATGGCCGCGTGGAGTATGCGGTCGCGCGTGCTGACTTTGTCATCCATCGCGTAAGGTTATCCGGTTTCGCCTGAACGTTCAATGAAGGATTCAGGGCAGTGGGCCATTATCCGTCTGTCACCGTTCTGGGAGGGGGGGCCTGGGGCACGGCCCTGGCGCAAGTGGCGGCGGCCGCGGGTCGGCGGGTGTTGCTGTGGGCGCGTGAACCGGAGGTGGTGACGAGCGTCAACCGGGACAGCGAAAACGTGCTGTTCCTCCCCGGCCTGAAGCTCGACCCGGCGGTAAGAGCGACCGCTGGGTTCGAGGAGGCAGCCCAGTCGGACCTTGTGCTTGCCGTTCCGCCGGCCCAGCACATGCGCGCGGTGCTGCGCGGCCTGCGTCCTTATCTTCAGCCGCGCGCGCCGGTCGTGCTCTGCGCCAAGGGCGTGGAGCGGGGCTCACTGGCGCTGATGACCGAGGTGCTCGACCAGGAGATCCCCGATGCGCGCGCCGCGGTGCTGTCAGGCCCCGGCTTCGCCAAGGACGTCGCGCGCGGACTGCCGACCGCAACCACCATCGCCAGCCGGGATCCAGAACTGGCGCGGCGCATCGTCGCCACCATCGGACTTCCGACCTTTCGTCCCTACGTCGCCGACGACCTTGTCGGCGCCGAAATCGGAGGGGCGGTCAAGAACGTCATCGCCATCGCTTGCGGGGTAGCGCAGGGCCGTCAACTCGGAGATGGCGCGCGCGCGGCGTTGATCACACGCGGCTTTGCCGAACTCACGCGCCTCGGGCTCGCGATGGGAGCGAAGGCGGAAACGCTCTCGGGTCTCTGTGGCTTGGGCGACCTCGTGCTGACCTGCGCGTCGCTCAGCTCGCGCAACACGTCGCTCGGCGCCGCGCTCGGCGAAGGGCGCGCGCTGAAAGAAGTGCTCGCCGAGCGCCGCTCGGTGGCCGAGGGTGCAGAGAGCGCGCCGGCAGTGGTCGCGCTGGCCGCCAAGCATGGCGTCGAGATGCCGATCTGCGCAGCGGTCGATGCAATCGTGGGCGAACGCATCAGCATCGACGAGGCGATCCAGCAATTGCTCTCGCGTCCGTTCCGCGCCGAAGGCGCATGACAGCGATGCTGCCAGCGGGGCTGGTGATCGCGTCGCTTGCGGCTGTTGACGATCCAGGCGCCGCCGCCGTGGACGTTGCTTACGCTGGCGCGCGCGTCTCGGTGCTGCTGACGCGACGCGGGTCAAGCATTGCCGCATTCATCAACCGGTGTCCGCACGCGGGCTACCCGCTGCAGTGCGCGGATGGACGCGTGGTGGTGCAAGCCGGGCGGTACATCGTGTGCGGCGCGCATGGCGCGAGCTTCGAGATCGAGACCGGGGCTTGCGCTGGCGGCCCGTGCAACGGCGAGGGGTTGACGCGCATCCCCATCACCGTGCGCGACGCCACTGTCTTTACCGCTTAAGCTTTCTCCGGAGCCGCTGCCTCGGCCGCGGGCCGATCGTCGTCCTCGTCTTCGTCTTCATCCTCGTCATCGTCGCGCTTGCGCATCAGCATATAGCCGCCGATGGCGACGACGATCACGCCGAGCGCGATCCATGGAAACCAGCCCGCCAGGCCGCCGAACGCGGTCTGCGCTTGTCCATTTGCAGCCGGTAGCGCTGCCGCCTGTACGCTGGCCGGGACGCCGGTGACGAGGCCCGGCACAGAGTACGACGACACCTGATCGCTCGCCGGCGCGAAGTCGGCGTGACGGCGCCCCTCTGGGAAGGACAGCATCGCCTGCAAATTGGCTGCGGAGGCGACGATCTCGTCCATTTGATCTGCGGCGCCGATCGAGGTGAGACAGGCGACGCCATACCGGCCCATGGTCTTTTGCTCGTACCGGAAGTCCTTGCCGCCAGCGCCTGGCGCGGCCGCCCGTTCCGCCCACACGACTTGCGGTGCTGCGGCGTCGAAGGCTGGCGGCGACGCGAACCCCTCGAAGGCGCGGCTTTGAGCGCGGCGCGCGGCGCGCACGTCCTCTTCGAAGTTGGCGTTTGACAAGCCTGACGCCGTCTCCGGCTGCACATAGCCGATGGCATCGTAGCTCACCACCGTCGCCCAGGCATCGGCGGAGCGGATATCGGCGTCGCTGCGCGCGATGAGCCCGAGCACCGCGCCGCTTGGCGCCGCGGCGTTGCTGCGTTGGAGGTACGCGTAGGCTTCTGTGGCCGGATAGAAGCGGTAGCCGTTCGGGACGTTGAGCGTCACCTCGCCATCGTTGAGTGAAATGATGCCCGTGCGCCCTTCCGCCGGCGCCTGCGTCTGCGCTGCGGGTTGCAGCGGCGCGGCGCGGACCGGTGCGGCGGCGCGATCTGGCCCTGCGTCGCCGGGTCCGTCCGCAAACGCCGCAGGCGCGATTATCAGAGCGAGCGCGGCCGCGATGGCGCGCGTCAGCGGCTTGAACATCGGTTGTCTCCCTTGTGCGTTCCCCATCCGCGACATCGCACTCAACGTGTGCAGGCGGCGCGAAGCTCGCCCGAGGCCGCGAGTATGGCCTGCTCGACCGCTTTGCGCCACTCCGCCAAGGTCGTGGCAGCCTGCGCTGCGGGCGGGTAGGTGACGGCGCGTGACGAATTGATCACGCCGCCCTCCAAACCTTGCGGGCCGGCAATGAAACCCGCAACCGCGTCGTCGGCGCTCGCGCCTTGAGCGCCATAACCCGGCACCAAGAACAGCGCGCGCGGCATGGCTTCGCGCAGCGCCTGCGCCTCTTCCGGGTAGGTCGCTCCGGCAACGGCCATCAAACCAGACCAGCCGCACGCGCCGCGAAGCCGGTCGCATTCCGGCGCAAGCATTTCGCCGACGCGTCGCCACAGCGGCGCGCCGCCCACTTGCAAGTCCTGAATGTCGCCCGCTCCCGGATTGGAGGTGCGGACCAGCACAGCCACGCCTTTGCCTGCGCTCTCGGCGAGAGCGATGAACGGCGCCAACGTATCTTTGCCCATGTAAGCGTTGACCGTGACGCAATCGGCATTGAATCCGGGCTTCGCGCCGAGCGTAGCGCGCGCATAGCCCTCCGCCGTGGTGCCGATGTCGCCGCGCTTGGCGTCGAGAATGACGAGCATGCCAGCATTGCGTGCGTGCTCCGTGAGCAGGCGGGCTGCGGCATAGCCCATTTCGCCGAATTGCTCGAAGAGACCGAGTTGCGGCTTCAGCGCTGCGGCGTGTTTGGCGGCGACGTCGACAATTGCTGCGCCAAATTTGAGCAGAACGGCGGCCGGATCTCCGTCGACATCACCGAATAGCGCAGGAATCTTGTCGGCAAACGGATCGATCCCGACGCAGAGCGGCGTCTGCTTCGAGCGCACGCGCTCGATCAAGCGATCGGCGAACATCACAGCGGAGAATCCTCTCCCGGCGCCACGCACACCACTTGTGCGACGGCGAGACCGCGTCGCAGGTCATCTGCTTCCTGGCCATAATTGTCAGCGCTGAGGCGAGGGGCGGGCTCGCCGTCTGCTTCAACCTGCTCGACACGCAGCAGACGCAGGATCGAAGACGGCGCCGCCGTGTAGATGCGTCCACGCCGCGCCGATTCCGCCACCGTGACGCCGATCACTTGGCCGTTGGCCGCGAACGCGGGGCCGCCGCTAATGCCGGCGAGCGAACCGCCAAGACCGGAGGTGCGGCCTTGTTCCGCCCAGGCGAGTACGGGCTCTTCGATGTCATAACGGCCGCGCGCCACCAGCGTTTCTCGCCCGATCAGCCGCGAATAAGCCTCGCCAGGCTGGCCTTGAGGAAAGCCGACATGGAACGCGCGCTGGCCGATCTGAAAACGGCGCTCCGACGTGTCGATGGCGAGCGCCGCCGGGGCGCTATCGGTGCGCAACAAAGCGATGTCGGCGAAGAGAGCGCGCCGCACTTCGCGTACGCGCGCCGCGGAACTGCGGGAGACGATGAGGCCGACATCTTGGCAACCATCGACCACATGGCGCGCCGTCAACCACCAGCCCTCGCGGGAGACTGCGAACGCTGAGCCCATGCCTGAGGAGATGGGACCCACCTCAACCAGAACTTCGGGATCGTATTCCGATGGCGGCGGCAAATAGGCGCCGATCTCCGGTGATTCCGGCAACGCCTCCGGCGCGTCGGCGCGACGGTCGATCCGGAATAGCAGCACCACCACCGCCGCGATGACGATGATGTAGAGCAGCCAATCCGGAATCAGTCGGATCACGTTTAGCCGCCTCGGATCATCGAGACGTTAGGGTCGGAGACAGCGCCGGCGAGAATGAGAGCCAGTGCAAGCTTCACACTCATCAGATAGATCGCAGCGGCGACGTCGCCCTCGACGATGCGCTTTGGCAACCCGCGCAGGAACATGTCGGCGAAACGGAACGCCAACAGCTGTATCAGCAGCGTTATCACGCCCCAAATGAGCAGGTCCAAAGCGCCGAACGAATGCGCAAGGCAAGAGCCGAGCGGGATCGCCAACCCGACCACCACGCCGCCGAACGCCAGCGACGCGGACGGATTGCCGGAACGGATCAGGTCGAGTTCGCGATGGGGCGTCATCAGCACGTAGATGACGAGCGAAGCGACAAACAGGCCGATCGCGATCGCGAGCTGGATGATGAAGTCCGGAAAGCCCGAGACAAAGGCGTTTATGGGCGCTGTGAAATCCATATCTTCCCCCGACGCGGGCCCCGGTATGCGCTTGCGCTAGCGGTTCCGGAGGGGCGACGCAAGCGGAGCAGAGAGCTGACACTCACTCGGGGCGTGTTTCTCGCAACGCCAGCGCGCCCAACTTCAGCCGACGCGGAAGCGAAGGCGCGCACAGACCTTGTCCGGCGAGTAGGGCGCAGCCTCGTAGCCGCCGCTTGCGGTTTGCTCGAAAGCGATGTCTTCGCGCAGTCCGACGATCTGCACCGCGCCATCCTCGCCGCGATGGACGCCGACCGCTGCGGGGCCTTGCTCGCCGCATAGAAAGGCGCTGCCATGTTGGCCGGGCCGCGCGCCGTAGAGTGTAGGCTGTTCTTCGCCAAACAGCCCCATGATTTGCGCAAGCGGCCCGCCTGGGGCTTGGGCCATCACATGCATGGGTGCGTGGTTGGACTCGGTGAAACTGAGCGTGCGTCCGTCGGCGTGCTTCAGCTGCATGAGGATGAGCTGGTCATCCCCGGATTGCGGTTCGCGGCGCGGTGCGGTCACCGTCATAGTGATCCGTTCGCCCACGGCGAGCGATGTGGCCGCGTCAGCGGCGCGCAGCGTGGTGGTGGTCGTCTTCGATCCAAACGGAAACGGCATTGACGAGCACGCGGCCAACAGGAGCGCGGGAGCCAAGAATACGAAGCGCATGCGTTTCCCTCGTGTGCGCGTCGACCAGCGCCGAGCGCCCTCGGCCTAGCTATAGCGCCTGGGCGCGTGCGCGCCAAATCCTTGGCCACCGGGGATCGTCGCCAGCGCGAGAAGGCGGCGCAGCGCGAGGGCTATTTGCGCCGACGCCTTGGCTCGCGCGCGACATCGAGCAGCGCTTTGTACATCTCATCGGTGAAGCGCACGAGCGCCACACCGGCGGACACTTCCGCCTTCGCCTGCACCACGTCCACAAGAGCGGCCGCTGGGTCGCCTGCACCAGTGGCCGCCTCAACCATACGAACGCTCGCACGATCGAAGCGGCCAAGGGCGCTGGTGAGGGCCATAGCGGCGGGGGGGATCGCCGTCATGAACCCACTATGTCAGAGCGCGATTAAGGCGGCGTTCAGAAAGCTGGTGAATGCGTGAACAACCACGTGCTCACCCGCCAACGCCCTCCGGCACGCCGACGGCGTGGAAGCCGCCATCGACATGGATGCACTCGCCGGCAACGCTTTTGCCGAGGTCTGAGAGCAGCCATAGCGCGCAGCCGGCGACGCCTTCCATGGTTGTGTCTTCCTTAAGCAGGCTCCAGTCGCGCGCAGTGCTCATGAGTTGCTTGCCGCCGGCAATGCCGGCCATCGCCAGCGTGCGCATCGGCCCGGGGCTGACCGCATTCACGCGAATACCCTTGGGGCCGAGATCGCGCGCGGCGTAGCGGGTTGAGGCTTCGAGCGCGGCCTTGGCCACGCCCATCATGTTGTAGTTCGGCACCACGCGCTCGGAGCCCTGATAGGTGAGCGTGATGATCGATCCGCCGTCCTTCATCAAAGGCGCCGCGCGGCGACAAGCGTCGACAAACGAGAAGGCCGAAATATCCATCGACGACTTGAACATCTCGCGCGTGGTGTTCTCCACGAACGAGCCCTTGAGCGCGGACTTGTCGGCAAACGCTATGGCGTGGACGAGGAAGTCGAGCTTGCCCCACTTCGATGCGATCTCCGCGAACGCGCGGTCCATTGAGGCGTCGTCGGTGACGTCGGCTTGCACCATGAGCTTGACGCCGATGCTGTCGGCCAGCGGCCGCACGCGCTTTTCCAACGCTTCGCCCTGATAGGTGAACGCCAACTCTGCGCCCTGGTACGCGAGCTGCTTGGCGATGCCCCAGGCGATCGAGTGGTCGTTCGCGACGCCCATGACGACGCCGCGCTTGCCCTTCATCAGATCGCCCTTGGGCAGGGTCCATTCATCGGCCATGAGGAGCTCCTAATTCTGTGTAAGCCGCAGTGGCAGAGCGTGCCCACGCGGTCAAGTTTACGCACGCGCGGCTAGTAGCGGAAGCCGCGCTTGACCAGGGCGCGCCAGCGCGCTTGCCGCCAGCGATAGAAGATCATCGCGAAGGCCCAGACGAACGGCGTAAGCAAACCCGCTCCTATGCGCACGCGATCGGTATAGTGGGTGTGTTGCGGGTCGCGTCCGTCGGGCTTGATTGTGATGTGATGATCCCACGTCCTCGCCAGCAGCCCGGATCCGTTGTCGCGGACACGAAATACGCGCGCCTCATGCGGTCCAATCTCGATGCCGACAGTTTGCGGGCCGAGCGGCAGCACCCCGAACGCCGACATCCAGACACGGTGCGGCCCCTCCGACCATGTCTCGGGAAAGCCCTCCGGCTCACGCGACTTGAATGTCACGAGCGGCGAAGCGACGTGTTGGAGGAGGCGCGGCTTTTGCACATTGGCCCAAACAGTTTCCGGCGGAGCGTCGAGGCGGGTAGAGACTTCTACAATCATGGCGTGCGCGACATAGGCGTCGCGCCAATGCCGTACAAGACGCGCATGATGACGATGAACACGCGCAATCTAATGTTATAGTGTTCGCCTACGCGGCGATCTTGGTGAATGCCAGCGTCGCGTTGGTGCCGCCAAAGCCGAACGAATTGCTGAGCACGCAATTGAGCTCGCGGTCTTCGCGCTTGCGCAGAATTGGCAGGTCTTCGAAGGCGGGATCGAGATCTTCGATATTGGCGCTTTCGCAGGCGAAGCCGTTGTTCATCATCAGCAGCGAGTAGATCGCCTCCTGCACGCCCGCTGCGCCGAGAGAATGTCCAGTGAGCGATTTTGTGCTCGAAATCAGCGGCGGCTTTCCTCCGAACACCGCGCGCACGGCTTCCATTTCCTTGAGGTCGCCGACGGGTGTCGAGGTGCCGTGCGTGTTGAGGTAGTCGACGGGGCGATCCAAATAGCGCATCGCCATTTTCATACAGCGCACCGCGCCTTCGCCCGACGGCGCGACCATGTCGTGGCCGTCGCTGGTGGCGCCGTAACCGGCCACTTCGCCGTAGATCTTGGCGCCGCGCTTTTTCGCGCGCTGATACTCTTCCAGAACCAGCACGCCTGCGCCGCCGGCGATGACAAAGCCGTCGCGATTCTTGTCATAGGCGCGCGACGCGCGCTCTGGCGTGTCGTTGTACTTGGTGCTCATCGCGCCCATGGCGTCGAACAGCACCGATAACGTCCAGTCCAGCTCTTCTGAGCCTCCGGCGAAGATGATGTCCTGACGCCCGTCGCGGATGGTCTCGTAAGCGTTGCCGATGCAGTGCGCGCTGGTCGCACAGGCCGAGCTGATCGAGTAGTTCACGCCCTTGATCTCGAACGGCGTCGCCAAGGTCGCGCTCGCCGTCGAAGACATCGCCTTCGGCACAGCGAACGGGCCGACGCGCTTGGCGCCTTTCTCGCGCGCCGTGTCGGCGGCCAACACGATCGCCGCGGCCGATGGGCCACCCGAACCCATTATGATGCCGGTGCGCTCGTTGGAGACGTCGTGCTTTTCAAGTCCGGCGTCGGTGATCGCCTGGTCCATGGCGATGTAGTTCCAGCCCGAGCCTTCACCCATGAAGCGCATGATACGCTTATCGACAACCTCTTCGGGCCTCACCTGCGGTTCGCCATGGACCTGGCAGCGCATGCCTTTCTCGGCGTATTCGGGCGCTGAGCGGATGCCGCTCTTCGCTTCACGCAAGCTGGCGGTGACTTCTTGTGTGTTGTTGCCGATCGAGGAGACGATCCCCATTCCGGTGACGACGACGCGGCGCATGGGCGCTCCTATTCCATCGCGGCAAGTTGTTCGGCGCTGAACAACCCGACCTTCAGGTCCTTGGCGCTATAGATAGGTTTGTCGTCGACAAACATCACCCCGTCGCCAACGCACAGCGCCATCTTACGCAGGATCACCTTCTTCAACTCGATTTCGTAACGCACGAGCGTCTTGCGCGGCGTGACCTGGCCACGAAACTCGACTTCGCCGACGCCGAGCGCGCGGCCACGACCAGGGGCGCCCATCCAGCACATGAAGAAGCCCACCAGCTGCCACATGGCGTCGAGCCCCAGACAACCCGGCATGACCGGGTCGCCGCGAAAGTGGCAGTCGAAAAACCAGAGGTCGGGCCGAATATCGAGTTCGGCGATGATCTTGCCTTTGCCGTGGGCGCCGCCCTCATCGGAAATGTGAGTGATGCGGTCGAACATCAGCATCGGCGGCAGCGGCAGCTGGGCGTTGCCGGCGCCAAACATGCGACCTTCGCCGGACGCGATCAGGTCCTCATAAGAGAGGGCGGAGGGGCGATCATTCATCGCTTGGGCTTACAGGCGCGCCCCCGGCGTCGCAAGCGAGCGGCGATCAGCGACGGCTCAGCGTTGCGTCAGCGAAGGAGGTCAGCTCGCGGATCATCCGCAACAGGCGCTCGGCCTCGGGCGAATCGGGTTCCACGCTGTCGAGGGCATTGCGCAGGTGGTCCAGCGCGGTCCAGCATTCCTGGGTCACGATCGGTGCGGCCAGGCGCTGTATTGTCCGTGTGCGGATGTCGTGCATAGTCCTAACCCCGAATAGCGTTCGGGCGAAGAATGAGTCTGGGAACGTGCGTCGGGTAGGTAGGAAACCACCCACCCCCAGTGCACCTTGGGGTGGGCGCGACGACTCCACTAGCGCGGGAGTTGAGAGTGTCAGTGGCTGAACGGCTCTGGACCTTTGTCGAGAGTTGCGAATCCCAAACAACCGTCGGCGGTTTGAGCGAGAGCTTTCTCGACCAGATGAGCACGCTGGGGTTTCCGTTTGTGGCCCTTGCCTCGCACGTCGATCCGCTTAACCCCCCGCCGGGCGCGGTGATGGTCCTGCGTTACCCGAACACCTGGGTAGAACACTACAGCGCCCAACAATATCAGCGGTTCGATCCGGTGTTTGAGGTCGCCAAGCGACGTGTCACGCCGTTCCGCTGGAGCGAGGGGCGGTTCCAGGCCAAGTTATCCGGCATGCAGCTGCACGTCCTCGCGGAGGGCCGGGAAGCCGGTATCGCTGACGGTGTCACGATCCCGATCCGCGGGCCGGATGCGTTGCCCGCCTCGTGCTCGCTGGTGCCAGACGCCACTGGCGTCGATCCCGAGCACTACAAGCTCGCCCATGCGATGGCGGTCTACGCGCATGAGCGCGCGCGCCGCATCTTTGCTGAGTCTGTGGTGGCGGCGTGCCGTCCTCTGACCAAACGAGAACGCGAGTGCTTGGTGCTGGTGGCCCGCGGTAAGAGCGACTGGGCGATCAGTTCGATCCTCGGGGTGAGCGAGAGCGCCGTGAATCGGGTCATCGAGCGCGCGAAGAAGCGTCTCGGCGTCGCCACCCGCACGCAAGCGATCGTGCGCGCCCTGCATACGGGTGAGATCTCCCTCTACGAAATCACCGACTGAAACCCCGGCCATTGGATGGCCGCACTTTGCCTCTTGCCAAGAAATACAATCTGAGGTTGTATGCGGCCGCGATGCATTTGGTCACCGCTGAGAACCGGGCGCTTTACGAGGCTGAGCTGCGCGAAATGCATGCGCAGCGGAAGCAGGTGTTCATCGACCAGCTGTGCTGGCCGCTGGCGAACGAGGGCGACTTCGAGTTCGATTCCTTCGACTCCGACGCCGCGCTCTATCTGATGCACTTCGCCCGCGATGGCAGCTTGCTCGCTTCGGCGCGGTTGTTGCGCACCGACTTGCCTCATCTCCTGAACACGGTGTTTCCCCACTTATGCGAGCAGGAGCCGCCGCGCGGCGAAACCATCTGGGAGGCGACGCGCTTTTGTCCGGCGCCCCACCTCGATCCGGAGGTGCGACGCGCGCTGCTCGGGCAGATCATCGCCGGCATTCTTGAAGCTGGACTGCTGTTCGGCATGACGCACGTGACGTTCGTTGCCGGCGCGGCGTTGAAGCCGCTTGCACTGTCGGCTGGGTGGGGCGTGCATCCGCTCGGGAAGAGTCATCGCTACAAGCGCGAGCGCGTCACTGCCTGTGTCGCATCGGTCGACGCCGTTGGTCTGCGGCGTGTCCGTGAGCGCTATGGCCTTACAGCGCCATTGCTCCGCTACCAGCCGGCGCGCCGCGCAGCGTGAAGAGGAGACTGCCATGACGCCAGCAGCCAAGCCTGAAGCCTCCGTGGATAACGACGCGGCTCGCGCCTTGCGAGAGGACGGTTATGTGGTTTTACCGAGCCTGCTTTCGCCGCGCGCGGTGGCCGCCATTGCGGGCGAGCTTGAGCCCCATTTCGCCGCGACGCCACGGTGCGTCGGCGACTTTCATGGCTGGAAGACCACCCGCGTCAACGCCGTGCTCACGAAGGCGCCGTCGGTGCGAGGGTTGTTGCTGCACGATGCGGTCTGGCCCGCCGCGCAGGCCGTGCTGGGCCAGGGCTGCGACTATGTGCAGCTCAACCTGGTGCAGGCGGTGCGCGTCCATCCGGGCGAGCGCGCGCAAGTTCCTCATCGCGACGAGGAGATGTGGCCCGTCGCCAAGAACGGACAGCCCTGGCAAATCAATGTGATGTGGGCGATCGACGACTTCACCGAGGAGAATGGCGCCACTCGGCTTTGGCCGAGAAGCCACCGCGATGCATTGGATAGAGCCATCGACCCCGCGGGGTCGGTGGCCGCGGCGATGCCGCGCGGCTCCGCCTGCATGTTCATGGGATCGCTGACGCACGGCGCCGGCGCCAATATGTCGGGCGCGCACCGCACCGGCATTATCGTGTCCTACTGCCTTGGTTGGCTGAAGACATATGAGAACCAATACCTCACTTATCCGCCCCAAGTGGCGCGCAGCTTCGAGCCGGCTCTGCAGCAACTGATCGGCTACCGCATGCACCGGCCGAACCTTGGCAATTGGAACGGGCAGGATCCGAGCGTCCTGTTCGGTAATGCAGACCCCAACGGCGCCCACGCAGACGCGCTGCCCCCGGAGATCGTAGCCGAACTGCGTGCGTACTACGATGCGGCGTAGGCCGTCCGACTAAGTGTTGACCACCACGGCAGGCGTGGGCGGCTGCGGTTCGGCGTCTTTCGGGGCGAGCAGCAGGTACATGGCTGGCGTCACGATCCGCGCGATCAAGGTCGAGCTGATCAGGCCGCCGATCAACACCATCGCGATCGGCGAGAACAGCGGCGAATCTTCAAGCAACAGCGGGATCATGCCGCCAATGGCGGTGGCGCTGGTGAGCAGTACCGGCAGGAAGCGCACTTCGCCGGCTTGCTCAATGGCCTCCAAAAGCGGCGCGCCGCGCGCGCGCAATTGGTTCGCAAACTCGACCAGCAGAATGGAGTTCTTGATCTCGATGCCAATGAGCGCGATGAACCCGATAATCGCCGTGAAGGAGAGGGACTCGCCGCCGATCCACAGCGCGATGAGGCCGCCCATGATGCCGAACGGGATCACGAACGCGACCACCGCCGTCACCGCAAATGACTTGAACTCCAAGAGCAACACGGCAAGCACGCCGAAAATCGCCACCATGATGGCTGGGCCGAGTCCGCTGAAGCTGCGCTCTTGCGCTTCCGCCTGACCGCCGAAGGAAAGGCTATAGCCAGGCGGCAGACGCAACGCCGACAGACGCTCGGCGACCTCGGCGGTCACCTGACTCGTGAGGAAACCGTTCTGCGTATAGGCGGTGACGGTCGCGGTCCGCTCACGCTGCACCCGGTCTATCGAAGCGGGGCCGGCTTCGAGACTCGGGCGCGCGATTTCCGACAAGGGTGTTGCACCACCTTGGCCGTTCCACACGTAGAGCCGCTCCAGCCCCGACACCGGCATTGCATCGTCGCGCGGCGCGCGCAGGACGACCGGAAAAGCGTCGCCAGCTGGGTCGCGGAACTGCGCCACGGGCAGGCCGCCGATGGCAATGCGTAGCGCTTGATCGACTGCGCCCGCGGGGACGCCGCGAAGGGCTGCTTCCGCTACGTCGATGTTGAGATCGAGATCGAGCAGGCGCTCCGCCACCGGATTGGAGACATCGCGCGTGCCCGGAGCCGCAATCAGAATGCGCTCGACCTCTGCGGCGATTTCGTTGATGGCTGCGAGGTCAGGTCCGCTGATCCTCACCGCCACCGGCGCTTCAATCGGCGGTCCGTTGGTGAAACGGCGCAGATTGATACGGGCGCCGGGATATTGATCGAGCCGCGCGCGAATCTCTTCGATCGTTCGCATGCCCTCGCGCCGATGCCACTCGCCAAAGCGCGCATAGACTTGGCCGACATTGGACAATTGCTCGGGCGGGATTTCGTTGTAGTAGATTTGCGGATTGCCGCGACCGGTGTTGGCGAATCGCCACGCGATCGCGGGATATTCCGCGAGCACGCCCTCGACGAATTGGACGGCGCGGTCGGTTTCGCTGACTGCGGCGCCTTGCGGCGTTTCGATGTCGACCAGGAAGTAGGGGCTGTCGTTTTCGGGAAACAGGCTAAAGCCAAGTTGCGGGATCAGTCCCAGCGACAGAAAAAAGCCGAGCAGCGCGACGGCGACGGTCTTGCGCGGCTGTTCCAGGGCCCAATGCAAAGCGGGGCGATAAACGCCGTGGATTGTTCCCATCACGCGGTCGAGCAACGGATTCGATTTGCCGACTGACTTGCGGGGCAACAGCCGGCTCGCGAGAAAAGGAATGATCGTCAATGCGACGATCAGCGATGCAGTGATCGTCGCTACGACGGCAAGCGGCAACGAGCGTACGAACGCCCCCGCGCCTTCCGGCAGCGCCATGATCGGAACGAAGGCAAGCAGCAACGTCGCCGTGCAGCCGATGACCGCGACGTTGATCTCCTCCACCCCGGCGATGGCGGCTTCGCGCGGTTGCAGGCCGTTGCGGAGATGGCGGGAGATGTTCTCTGTCACGACGATCGAGTCGTCGACCAGAAGTCCCAGCGCCAGCACAAAGCCTGCGATCGAAAGCTGATTCAGCGAATAGCCAAGCGCATGGAGAGCGACGACGCCGCACGCCAGCGACAGCGGGATCGAAACCATCACCACAATAGAGGCGCGGAAGCCAAGCGGCAGCAGCGTTAACAGCACCAAGAGGATCGCAATTGTGAAGTCGCGCGCCAACGTGCCGAGCCGGTGACTCACCGTCTCCGACTGATCGAATCCGCGGTGCAGCGAGATGTTGTCCGGCAGCGACTCTTCGAAGGCGGCTATGCGATCGCGCACGCCGCGCATCACAGGAAAGATGTTTTCGCCCAGTCGCGCCCGGGCGCTGACGAACACCGCACGTTGGCCGTTAAAGCGCGTGATGTAGCTCTGCTGGTCGTTCGCCCAGGCGACCTCAGCCACATCGCCGACGGTCACTAGCGAACCATTGTCGGCGCGCAGGGCGACACCGCGAATCTCGTCCAAATTATTGAAGGCGCCGGATGCTTCCACATTGAAGCGACGCCCGCCTGCTTCGACAGCGCCGATTGGCGTCTCTACCCCTTCGCGCTGCAGAGCCTCGGCGACAGCCGTGATCGGCAGGCGATAGGCGGCGAGCCGGTCCACGTCCACTGCAACGCGCACCTCGGCCGGAGGCGCGCCCCAGACGTCGGCCTGCTGTACGCCAGGCGCACGCTCGATGGCGTCGCGCAGGGCTTTGCCGTAGGCCTCGAGTTCGCGATACGACGCGTCCGGACTGGTGAGCGCGACCTGGACGATGGCGGCCTGCGCGGGATTGAACCGGCGTGAGCGAACGTCGATGACGCCCTCGGGAAGCGTCGGGCGCACGAGATTCACTTCGCGAATCACTTCCGCGTACTTGGCGTCAGGGTCGACGCCCCACTCGAATTCTACCACGACGACAGCAACGCCGGCGCGGGAAGAGGAGCGCAGGTCGCGCACGTCCTCGATGCTGTTGAGCGCGTCTTCGAGCGGAATCGCGACAAGCCGCTCCATCTGCTCGGCGTCCGCGCCCGGCAAGATCACTGCGGTGCTGACGCCAGGAAACTCAGTGATCGGATCTTCCGACTTTGGAATGGCGATGACCGCGCCGACGCCCAACGCGATGAGCAGGAAGAACAGCACCGCCGTGAACTGCCAGCGGTCGACGAAGAAGCGGGTAATCGCTTGCATCGATCAGCTTTCGCCCGCGACGCGGACAGCCTCGCCGTCGCGCACATAGGCTGCGCCGGCTGACACGACGCGATCGCCGGCGGCAAGGCCGTCCAGCACCAGCACGCCGTCTTGCGTAACGCCGGCCGTTCGCACGCGGCGGCGGTGGGCAATGCCCTGCGCGTCGACAACGTAGACAACCCCTTGGTCGGCGCGCGCGTCGAGCAGGGACAGGGTCGGCACCAGCATCGCGGTTTCTGCGTTGGCGTTCGGCGCCGCGGTGATCTCCACGGCCGCGACCATGCCGCTGCGCAGGTTTGCAGCGCCCGAAACCTCGATCTCGATCTCGAACGCACCGGTCAGCTGGTTTCCCTGGGCGCCGACGCGGGCAACGCGCCCCTGCAGCGTTTCAGCGCCGAGGTCGGTGACGCGCACGGTGGCGGCGTCGCCGACGCGGACGCGCGTCGCCGCAGAGGACGCGACAGGCGCGCGTACGACGATGCCTGAGTTTGTTTCGCCGAATGACAACACTGGCGTCCCTGCGGCGACGGACTGCGCCTGCTCGGCGCGGCGGCGGAGGATCACGCCATCGGCCGGCGCGGTGAGCACGGAGGAGTCGCGCGCGCGCTCCACTGCAAGCCGTGCACTCTCGAGCCGCGCTTCAGAAACGAAGCCGCGTTCGAAGAGTTCTTGCGTGCGCGCGAGATCACGCTCGGCGTTGGCGCGCGCGAGCGCGGCTTCGTCGGCGTTCGTTCCAGCCGTGGTGCGCCGCAACGTCGCCAAGCGCTGTCCGCGGCGCACGCGGTCACCGGCGTCGACATGGAGCGCGGCGATCACGCCGGGGGCGGTGAAAGCGAGGTCGGCTTCGCGTTTGTAGCCGACAAGCCCGCTCGCTTGCACGGCGCCTGCGGCGCTGGTGGGCGCCACGGTTACAACCTGAACGAGCGGCGCTTCAGAAGCGCCGCTCGCGCCGCTGTCCGCCGGGCTGCAGCCGGCGCTCAGCAGGAGTGCAGCGCTACCGGCGAAAATGCCCATAATTCCAAGCTTTTGTGACACAGGGGTCCCCAAGGGCCTCACGCCACTGAAGACTACATCAAATATTCAGCGATTACAATCGTCTCGTGGCCGTCAGGCATCATAGGTGAGCGCCACGCCCTCGCTCACTGGCGTCGCCTGGCAGGTGAGCACGTAGCCTTCCGCAAGCTCCTGTTCGGAGAGGCCGTAATTCACCTTCATTTTCACTTCGCCGGCCGTGACCTTGGCGCGGCAGGTGGCGCAGACGCCGCCCTTGCAGGCGAACGGCGCGGGCAACCCGGCGGCGCGCACATTGTCGAGGATCGAGTGCTTTCCGGGATCGAAGGTCACATTGATGCGCCGCCCGTTCAGCGTCACGCTCATCTTGAGGCCGGCGGCTTTCTCTTCCAGCGCGCGCGCCGCCGCCGCCTGCGCCGCGGAGACGGGACCGGTCGTGAAGCGCTCGATCATGATCTTGCTCTTCGGCACATGGTGGCCGGTGAGCGAATGCTCGATTGCGTCCATCATCGGCCCAGGGCCGCAGATGAAGAACGCGTCGATGCGCGTGGGATCGATCAACGATTCCAGGATGTCGTCGACCTTCGGCTTGTCGAAGCGGCCGTTGTAGATGCTGATCTCTTCTTCTTCGTCTTCGAGGAAGTGATAGAGCGCAAAGCGATCCAGGTAGCGGTCCTTCAGCGACGCGAGTTCTTCCAAGAACATCACGCCAGCAGACGTTCGGTTGCCATAGCAGAGCGTGAAGCGGGCATTCGGTTCGACATACAGCGCGGTTTTGATCAGCGACAGGATCGGCGTGATGCCCGAACCGCCCGCGAACGCGGCGTAGGCGCGAGGCGCATCACTGCCGAAACTCCAAGTGAAGCTGCCGTGCGGGGGCATCACGTCGATGCTGTCGCCGGCCTTCAATTCTTCATTGGCCCAACGCGAAAACAGGCCCGAGCCGATGGTCTTCACACTGATCTTCAGGATGTTCTCGTGCGGCGCCGTGCACAGCGAATAATTGCGGCGAATTTCCTCACCGTCGAACACGCGCCGCAAGGTCAGATGCTGGCCGGCCTTGAACGCAAACGTGTCGGCTAAGTCCGGCGGAATCTCGAAGCGCACCGATACGGCGTCGCTGGTCTCGCGGCGTATCTCAGCGACACGGAGCGGGAAGAAATCATGGCTCATCAATGGCACTTGAAGCGATCGAAAGGTTCGGCGCAAGCGTTGCATCGCCACAGCGCCTTGCAGGGCGTTGAACCGAAGCGCGAGACTTCCTCGGTATTGAGCGAGCCGCAGCGTGGGCACTGCGGGCGGGTTTCGTTGCGGAGAGCAGCTGCGTCGGCGCCTTTGGGAGGGGGGGCGATGCCGTAAGCGCGCAGTTTCTCGCGGCCTTCGTCGGTGATCCAGTCGGTTGACCAGGGTGGTGCAAGCGTTGTCTCAAGGCGCACATGTGTGAAGCCGTTGGCGTCGAGTGCGGCGCGGATCGCCCGCTCGATGGCGAGCGTAGCCGGGCAACCGGTGTAGGTCGGCGTGATCACCACGCACTCCGCTTCGATCGTGCGCACGATGCCGAGATCGATCACCGAGACGGCGGGGATTTCGGGATCGGGGATGGAGGCGAGAATCTCCGCGATCGTTTCTGTTTCGTCATTTCGGATCGCGCTTCGCGCGTCCGGAATGACGATTGTCTTGTTCGTCACCACACCGCCCCGGGATACGCGCGCTGCAGAAACTGCATCTCGCTCAGCACGTGCCCGAGATGCTCGCTGTGATGTCCTTTGCGGCCGCCGAGCGCGGGGCGGCGCGAAGCGGGACGCGCGAGCGTCGCATCGTTCAAGACGCCGTCGATGCGTTGATCCCATGCGGCGCGAAGCGCGGCTTTGTCGACGCCAACGCCTGCTTTTTGCGCAGCGGCGTCGACCTCGTCCATGACGAACAACTCATCCACGAAACGCCACATCCATTGAAGCCCTTGGTCCATGCGCGTGCGGCTTTCGTCGGTCCCGTCGCCCAGGCGCACCACCCAGTCGCTGGCCAGATTGGCGTGATAGGCGACTTCTTTTGCGGCTTTCGCGGCGATGGCGGCGAAGCGCTCGTCCTTGCTTTGCGCGAGTTCGCCGAACAGCAGCGCCTGATAATGCGAGAACAAGAACTGCCGCGCGATGGTCTGCGCGAAGTCTCCGTTCGGCTGTTCGACAAGGAGGCAATTGGTGAAGTCAAGCACATCGCGCTTGAATGCTAGCGCGTCGGCGTCACGGCCCTTGCCTTCTATCGCGCCGGCGAGCGCCAAGAAGTGCGTGGCTTGTCCGATCTGGTCGAGCGCGACATTGGCGAGCGAGAGATCAACCTCGATCGTGGGCGCATGCCCGCACCACTCCGACAGGCGTTGCCCGATGATCAGGGAATCGTCGCCGAGTCGCAGCGCGTAGGTGAAGAGGGTGGAGGCCTTGGCCATCAGATGTGCTTTATGTGATCGGGAATCGAATAGAAGGTCGGGTGGCGGTAAATCTTGTCTTCCGCCGGCTCGAACAACGGCCCAGAGTCCGCTGGATCGGAGGCCGTGATCTGCGCCGAGGGGACAACCCACAGGCTGACGCCTTCCATGCGCCGCGTATAGGTGTCGCGCGCGTGCTCGATCGCCATCTTGGCGTCAGCGGCGTGAATGCTGCCGGCGTGGCGATGTGAAAGCCCGCCCTTGCCGCGGATGAACACTTCCCATAGGGGCCAGTCTTTGGCGTCGCTCACTTGGTTCGCTCCTCACTCCGCCGCCAACTTCGCCGCTTCGCGCTTCATCGCGTGCGCTTGCGCCGCTTCGCGCACCCAGGCGCCGTCTTCCCATGCTTGTATGCGTGCGGTCATGCGTTCCTTGGCGACCAGTCCTTCGCCGCGCACGACGGCGTAGAACTCGTCCCAATCGATGTCGCCGAAGTCGTAATGGCCGCGCGCGTCGTTCCAGCTCAGCGCCGGATCGGGAACCTTAAGTCCGATCGCCTCGGCCTGCGGCACGGTGACGTCGACGAACTTCTGGCGCAGCTCATCGTTGGTTTCGCGCTTGATGCGCCAGCGGATGCTTTGCGCCGTATTGGGCGAATTGTCGTCCGGCGGTCCGAACATCATCAAGCTTGGCCACCACCAGCGATCGAGCGCGTCTTGCGCCATGCGCTTTTGGTCTTTTGTCCCTGCGCAGAGCGCCATCATGATCTCGTAGCCCTGGCGTTGGTGGAAGCTTTCTTCCTTGCAGATGCGCACCATGGCGCGAGCGTAGGGGCCATACGATGTGCGCTGCAGCGGCACCTGATTCATGATCGCCGCGCCGTCGACCAGCCAGCCGATCGCGCCGATATCGGCCCAGGTGAGCGTTGGATAGTTGAAGATGGTTGAATACTTGGCTTTGCCCGAGTGCAGCGCCTCGATCATCTGCTGGCGCGACGTCCCCAGCGTCTCGGCCGCGCAATAGAGATAAAGCCCGTGGCCGCCTTCGTCCTGCACCTTGGCCAGCAGGATCGCCTTGCGCCGCAGGTTCGGCGCGCGCGTGATCCAGTTGCCTTCCGGCAGCATGCCGACGATTTCCGAATGCGCGTGTTGGGAAATCTGGCGCACCAGCGTCTTGCGGTACGCCTCGGGCATCCAATCCTTGGGCTCGATAAAGTCGTCATTGGCGACGCGCGCTTCGAACGCCGCGACCAGGGCCGGGTCTTCTGCGATCTTATCCGCCTGCTGCTTGCCGCTGAGATCGGTGGTGTACATGGCGCAAACTCCGAAGAGCCTAGATAGGATACGCTGACCGATCGGTCAACGAATGTCCCCGTCCGCTTGCCTCGCGTTCCTTGCTCCTGGAAACTATAGCACAGCTTATAGGAGGCCCTTGATGGAGTTCGAGACGATTGCGCTTGAGATTGCGGGCGGCGTCGCGCGGCTCACCTTCAACCGCCCGGACCGGCTGAACAGCTTCACCGTGCAGATGCACGACGAGGTTTCGCGGGCGTTGGAGGCGATCTCGAAGAGCGGCGCGCGGGTGCTGATTTTGACAGGCGCTGGGCGAGGCTTCTGCGCCGGGCAAGATCTGAACGACCGCGCGGTGGCGCCGGGCGGCAGCGTCGATCTCGGCGAGTCGCTCGAGAAACGATACAATCCGCTGATCCGCCGCCTCGTCACATTGGAGATGCCGGTCGTCTGCGCCGTCAACGGCGTGGCCGCCGGCGCCGGCGCCAACATCGCGCTCGCCTGCGACATCGTCCTTGCCGCCAAGAGCGCCAAGTTCATTCAGTCTTTCGCCAATATTGGGCTCATCCCCGATAGCGGCGGCACCTGGACCTTGCCGCGCGTCGCCGGCCAGGCGCGAGCCTTGGGCTTGGCGCTGACAGGCGAGCCCTTGAGCGCCGAACGCGCCGAAGCGTGGGGTCTCATCTGGAAGTGCGTCGACGACGACAGGTTGATGGAGGAGGCGAATGCGCTGGCGGTGAAGTTCGCGGCGGCGCCCACGAAAGGCTTGGCCACAACGAAGAAGCTAATGCGCGAAAGCGCGACGCGCACGCTCGATGCGCAGCTCGATATCGAGCGCGACGCGCAAAGCGCGCTCGGACGCACCAACGATTATCGCGAAGGCGTGGCGGCGTTCGTTGAGAAGCGCAAACCCACCTTCACCGGCAGCTAGAGGTGGTCACCCATCCCCGGGCTTCCTGAACGCCTCAAGTCACCGCACGCAACGCCGCAACAAAGCGCTCAATGTCCATCTCCCGTAGGCCCGCGACGTTAATGCGGCCCGCGTCCGTCACATAAATCCCGTGCTCATCGCGTAACGATGCAATCTGCGCGTCCGATAACGGCAACGTCGAGAACATGCCTTGCTGTGCGGCGATCAAACGCATCGGTATCGCGTCGACGCGCGCCCCCGCGAGCGCGGCGCGCGTCTTCTTGATGTGAGACCGAATGCCGTCAAGCTCGGCGCGCCAGGACGTGCGCAATTGTGTGTCGCTCAACACTTCGCGCACGCACGCTGCTCCATGATCGGGGGGCATGGAATAGTTGCTGCGCGCGATGGCGGCGAGGTTGGTGGCGGCGGCTTGCCGCGCCGCAGGCGGCGTCTGCACGTAAAGCGCGCCCACGCGTTCGCGATAAAGTCCAAACGTCTTGGCGCCTGAGACAGCGATCACCGCCTCGGGCACGCGCTCCAGAAATGCGCGTATGCCGCCGACGTCCTGTTCAACGCCGTCGCCGAAGCCGACATAAGCGACATCGATGAAGGGGATCACGCCGTGCGCCACGACAGCGTCTGCAAGCGCTGACCAGTGTTCACGGGAAAAGTCCGCGCCAAGCGGATTGTGGCAAACGCCTTGCAGCAACACGGCGTCGCCATGGGACGTGGTCTCAAATCGTGCAAGCAAGGCGTCGAGTTCGATCTCTTGTTTTGCCACATTGAAGAACGGGACGTCGACACGATCAAGCCTCGCGGCGGCGATGATTGACGGATGGTTTGGCCATGACGGCGTCGGCATGAGAACGCATCTCGCGCCGGCTTCCCGCAGCAGGTCGAAGCCCAGCCGCAGCGCGCCAGTGCCGCCCACCGCTTGCTGCGAAACCAGTTCTTTCGCGCGTTCACCGAACACAAGCTCACCAAGGAGGTGCAGAAAGTCGACGTCGCCTTGCTGGCCGACATAGGTCTTCGTCGTTTGCGCCGCGAGCAGGCGCCGCTCGGCTTCCTTCACCGCCGCCATGATCGGCGTATTGCCGCTCTCGTCGCGATAGACACCAACGCCAAGATCGATCTTGTCAGTGCGCTTGTCCTCGCGAAACGCCTTGATCAGTTTGAGCAGCGGGTCTGGCGGCCGGACTTGAAGGTCTGCGAGCATCACTTGTCCTCCAGCGGCCAGGTTTCGAGCACGTCGACGAACCGTGTCAGCCACGCGTTGGTTTGATGTCCGTCCAGCACGCGATGATCGATGGTGAGCGAAACATACGCCATCGGGCGGATCAGGATCGCATCGACGCCGTCGACTTCGCGAACGATCACGCGCTTTTCGAGTTTGCCGATTCCGAGGATTGCCGATTGCGGCTGGTTGATGATGATCGGCGTCGCCACCAGTGATCCGGACACGCCGTGATTGGAGATCGTGAACGTGCCACCCTGAACGTCGGCAGGCTTGAGTTGGTTCTTGCGTGCGCGCTCGGTGAGATCGGTCAGTTGTGAAGCGATTTCGCGCACTGAGAGCGTCTGCGCACGCCGGATCACGGGAACGATAAGCCCCTTATCGCCAAGCGCGACGCCGATGCCGATGTTGGCGTCGTCAAACACTTCAAGAAAATCGTCATGCCAGCGCGCGTTGACATTAGGCGACACTTTCATCGCCTCCGCCGCAGCGGCGACAATGTAAGCCGAGTAGGTGAGCGCGACGCCGGCCTTGGCGTAGCTCTCTTTGTGCCGCGCGCGATGCGCAGTAACGGCGCTGAAATCGGCCTCGAACACCGCGGTGACGTGGGGTGCGGTCGCAACCGAGCGCGCCATGTGCTCGGCGATCGAGCGGCGCATGGCGTCGTGGGGGATGGTCATTCCTCCCCTGTTCAAGGGGGAAGATTTGAGCGTCGCGACAAACGCTTCCACATCCTTGTGCGTCACGCGTCCGTCGCGGCCGCTGCCGGCGATGCGAGAGATGTCGAGCTTGTGTTCGGAAACGAGGCGCTTCACCAGCGGGGACAAACGCTGCTCGCTTGTTAATTCAACGTCGTCATCCCGGACGCGCGCAGCGCGATCCGGGACCCAGGGGCCAACGCCGTGTTTGATGGTCCCCTGGGTTCCGGGTTCTCGCTCCGCGAGCCCCGGAATGACGGTGGAGATCACTCCCAGAACCGCCCCGGGCGCCGCCTCATCACCTTCGCCGAGCGTGATGCTTTCCAACACGCCGTCGCAGGGCGACGGCACTTCGACCGCGACTTTGTCGGTCTCGAGTTCGACAATCGGCTCGTCGCGTTCCACGCTGTCGCCAATCTGCTTCAGCCACGCACGCACAACGGATTTCGAGCCTTCCTGCTCTAGCGGCATCAGGATGTTTTGCGTGTCGGCCATCAGAAGCGCACCAGCTCTTCGATCTTCGCCGCGATGCGTTCTACAGAAGGCAGCGCCCACTCCATCAATTCTGGATGGTGCGGCGAGGGAATGTCCGGCATCGCGATGCGCGCAACCGGCGCGTCAAGATCGAGGAAGGCTTCATCGGCGATGACGGCGGCTATCTCTGCGCCAAAACCGGCGGTGATCAGGTCTTCGTGCACGATCAGGCAGCGATGTGTGCGCTCCACCGATTGAAGCACCGTCTCGCGATCCCACGGCAAGAGCGTGCGCAGATCGATCACGTCGCAACTGGCGCCGCTTTTCTCCGCCGCCGCTTCGCAGCGCTCGACCATTGCGCCCCAGGCGACGAGCGTGATGTCGCCGCCTTCGCGCACGCGCCGCGCCTTGCCGAATTGCAGCGCGAAATCGTCGCCCGGATAGGGCCGGCGCGCGCTGGCGGCGTCCAGCATGTTGCGGTGCTCAAGGAACATCACCGGATCGTTGCCGCGCAGCGCCGTGCGCAGGAGGCCCACCGCATCCTCTGCGTTGCTCGGACAGGCGACGCGCCAGCCGGGCGCGTGCACGAATTGCACTTCGTTGGTCATGGAGTGCCAGGGGTCGCCGCATTTGAAGAAGCCCACCGGCATGCGCACCACCATCGGCGCAGCGAAGCGATTGGCGGTGCGCCAGCGCATGGTGCCGCAATCATTGATCTGTTCGCAGGCGGGATCGGCGTATTTGCGGAACTGGATTTCCGGAACCGGCATCAGTCCCGCGATCGCCATGCCCACGGCGCGGCCGATAATGCCCTCTTCCGACAGCGACGTGTCGAAGACGCGCTCAGCGCCGTACTTCTCCTGCAAACCGAGCGTCACGCCATGCACGCCGCCCTTGGGGCCGACGTCTTCGCCAAAAATCAACACACGCGGATTGACGGCGAGTTCATGGTCGAGCGTGCGGCGGATGGCGGTGATCATGTTGATGCGCGCGCCTTCGGGCTTGGCGACGTCCGTCATCGGCGCAGGGGAGTACCCCGTGTTCCAGAGCCCGCCTTCGTCCTGCAGCATGCCGTCTTCGCTGAACACGTAGCGTGTGACCTGCGCCGGGTCGCTGACCGGGCGCTGGTCGGCGATGCGGGCGGCGCGCTCCACGCGTTGCTTCGCCTCCGTTTCTGACGCCGCCCAATCATGTTCGCTCATGAAAGCTGGCACGGCATGGGCTTTGAGCTTCGGCAGCGGGTCGCGCGCCCATTCAGCCGCCTTTTCGTCGTCGCTCTTGTAGGCTTGTGTATCCTGGAACGAATGGCCCTGCAGGCGTGGCACCGAGAGCCGCAGCAGGCATGGTCCACGTCCCGCGCGCACATGCGAGACCGCCTCGCGCGTGAGGTATGCGGCTTCTTCCGGCGCCGTGCCGTCGCCGTCCAAGATCTTGAGGCCGGAGAAGCTGGCCAGGTTTGTGGCGATGTTGCATCCCGGCGTTTGTAGCCAGCCGGGTGTCGAGATGCCGTAGCCGTTGTCTTCGACGTAGAACAACATTGGCAGCTTCAACGTGGTCGCTATGGTCAGCGCCGACCAGAAGCCGTTGGTGGCCACTGATGCGTCGCCGCCCAGCACAACGCCGATGGCGCCATCATAGGCGCGATTGTGCAGAACCCGTTTGTGATAGTCGATCGCCTGCGCGTAGCCGGCCGTCGGCGTGTATTGAGCGCCGACACCGCCGCACATCGGCAGCGCGGAAGCGCCGTGTGCGTTCGGATAGTTGAACACGACGCCGATGTCGCGGCCGTCGGAATAGCCGCCGGCGCGGCCCATCGCCGAGCCCAGTGCGTCTTCAAGCCCAACACCGAGCGCCAGCAGGATCGGGCGCGAGCGATAATAGCCGCAAAGCGCGTCCTTCGGGTGGGTCAGCTGCAAGCCGAGCAGCACTTGCGCCATATCGTGGCCGCGTGCGCTGAATTGGTAGAAGATCTTCTTGGCCGGGACGAGTTCGGTTTCCTCGATCGCGTCCATCGCGCGCGAGGTGTGGACCAGCCGAGTGACCTGGGTCCAGTCGACGTCGACGCGCGCACGTGGCGCGGGTTTGGCTTTGGCGCTCATCGGCGCACGCTAACTGCGCCGAGCCGCAAAGTCTCTGCCGAACGAGCCAGAAGACGAGCCAGAATTGCACGTTCCATGCGTAGGTGATATGGTGAACGCATGAAAAGTGCATCCGATCTCGATCAAGCCGATCGCCGACTGCTTATTGCCCTGCAACGCGACGCATCTGTGCCTCAGTCCGAACTGGCGGAGGCGGCGGGTGTTTCGCCAAGCCAGGTATCCCGCCGCCTTGCCAGACTGAAGGAGAGCGGCGTCCTGCGCGCGGTGGTGGGCCTCGTCGACCCTGTTCGCGCCGGCCTGACGTGCGCCGCCATCATTCGCGTGCGGCTTCGCGACCACTCTGCGGCGAACGTCAAAGCCTTTCGCGACGTGGTGCAACGCATGCCGGAGGCGACGTTCTGCGTGATGCTGACCGGCGAGGCGGATTATCTCGTGAAGATCGTCGCGCGCGACCTGCCGCACTTCCAGGAGATCGTGCAGTCCAAGCTGCTGCGCTGCGCGGCGATCGCGCACATGGAGAGCTCGATCGTGCTTGAACATCTGAAGGACACAACGGCGCTGCCGCTAGATTGACGCGTTAGCGCCCGTGCTGTTCGGCGCGGCGGCGCACGGGCAGGACGACGTCGATCGCGTCGGCTTGTTCGAATGTGAGCGTCACCGGCACGCTCTCCCCCTCGCCGAATGGCGATGTGACGTCCATGAACATAAGGTGGATCCCGCCGGGTGCGAGCGTTACCGACTCGCCGGCGTTCAGTTCCACCCCGCCGTCAACGGCGCGCATGCGCATGACGTCGCCGTCCATCGCCATCTCGTGAATTTCGACGCGCGCCGCGCGCGGACTGGAGGCGGAGACGAGGCGGTCTTCGATGGGGCTGGTAATAGTGAAATAGCCGGCCGAGACCGTGGCGCCTCCCGGAGTCGCTGACGCCCAGGCGTCGCTGACCTGCAGCGCCGCCGGCGCTTCAGCCGCCGTCGCCGCGGCGGGCGTGGGGTCGGTCGACGGCGCGCCGCATGCCGCCAGCGCGAAGGCGAACGCGAGCGCCAAGACATTTTTCAGCATCATAGCCGGTGCCTACAACAGCTCAGTTGATGGCCCTACGCGCCCGATTGCCGCTGTTCACGGGCGGTACGCACGCAAGCGCCGCTCCATGGACGAGCAGTGCGTTTGTCGCCATAAAGGCGGCAATTGCCTCTCATGTCAGGAGCCGCCGCCATGCGCGCGATATCTCATTTCATCAACGCCAAGTCCGTCGCCGAAGGCGCGCGCAGAGGTCAGGTGTTCGATCCCAACACAGGCGCGGTGCAGGCGGAGGTGGCGTTCTCGACGGCGAAGACCGTAGACGCCGCTGTCGCCGCAGCGGCGAAGGCGTTTCCCGGCTGGGCCGCCACCAATCCGCAGCGGCGCGCGCGCGTGATGTTCGCGTTCAAGGCGCTGGTCGAAAAGCACATGGACGAGCTCGCGCTGCTGCTCTCGAGCGAGCACGGCAAGGTGATCGCGGATGCGAAGGGCGACATTCAGCGCGGGCTCGAAGTGATCGAGTTCGCCTGCGGCATTCCCCACGCGCTCAAAGGCGAATACACTGAAGGCGCGGGGCCGGGGATCGACGTCTATTCGATGCGCCAGCCCCTGGGCGTAGTCGCCGGCATCACCCCGTTCAACTTCCCCGCCATGATCCCGATGTGGATGTTCGGCGTGGCCATCGCCTGCGGCAACACCTTCGTTCTGAAGCCGAGCGAGAAGGACCCGAGCGTTCCGGTGCGGCTCGCCGAACTGATGATGGAAGCGGGTGCGCCGGAAGGCGTGCTCAACGTGGTGCATGGCGATAAGGAGGCGGTGGACGCTATCATCGCGCATCCGGAGATCAAAGCGATTAGCTTCGTCGGCTCCTCCGACATCGCCCACTACATCTATTCGCACGGAACCGCGAACGGTAAACGCGTGCAGGCGATGGGCGGGGCCAAGAATCATGGCGTGGTGCTGCCTGACGCCGACCTCGATCAGGTGGTGAAGGATCTGGTCGGCGCCGCGTACGGAAGCGCTGGCGAGCGTTGCATGGCGCTGCCGGTGGTGGTGCCGGTCGGCAAGAAGACGGCCGATGAGCTGCGCGCGCGGCTCTTGCCCGAGATCGAGCGTTTGAAAGTCGGCATCTCCACCGATCCGGATGCGCAATATGGGCCCGTGGTCAGCGCCGCGCACAAGGCCAAGATCGAGTCCTATATCGGCATGGGCGCGGAAGAGGGCGCCGAACTTGTACGAGATGGCCGCGGCTTCAAGCTGCAGGGCTATGAAGAGGGCTATTTCATCGGCCCGTCGCTGTTCGACAACGTCACGACCAAAATGCGCACCTACCAGGAGGAAATCTTCGGCCCGGTGCTGCAGATCGTCCGTGCCGAGAGCTTCGAGGAAGCGCTCGCGCTGCCGAGCCAGCACCAATACGGCAACGGCGTCGCCATCTTCACCCGCAACGGCCGCGCCGCGCGTGAATTCGCGCAACGTGTGAATGTCGGCATGGTTGGCATCAATGTGCCGATCCCGGTGCCGGTGGCGTATCATACCTTCGGCGGGTGGAAGCGCAGCGCCTTCGGCGACACCAACCAACACGGCATGGAAGGCGTGAAGTTCTACACCAAGGTGAAGACCGTCACCGCCCGCTGGCCCGAAGGCGATGTCGGCGATCAGAGTTTCGTGATTCCGACGATGCGGTGATGATTCCTCTTTTGTCTCGCGATAGCTTCGCTACGTACCGTCGGCTTCGTGAAGCGCAGCTAGGCAGGAGGCGGTACACCGAACCGTTTGTTCCTTGTGTGGGCAGCAAGTACGGGACGATGCCCAGAATCGTGTTTTCGGGTGTCGCAATATGGGAGCCAGCTCTTGCCGCGTACGATAGCTCTGATGAGGAAGCATGGCTTGCATCGGCTCGATTTACTCAGGCGCATTTATCCAAAGTCGCACAACAAGCGTTCTCATCGTCCTTCTGGCGCGCGTTCGACCAGGTTACTGACGCTTTGACCGGGGGCGAATTTTCACTCCAGACACGAGCGGAGTCGTGCGTGTGGACGAACATCTCTAAGCTTGGAGAAGAGGGCAGAGTGGCTCCCCGCGAGGCCGGAGGAGGACAACTTCGCAAGCTAGACGCAGAGCAACTGCGACAAGAAATCGAAGTCTTGAAGCCAGACTGGTTCGTTTGCCTATCTGGAAACGCACGACAGAGTACGGGTTATGATGTGTGGGGGTCTTGGGAGCTTCTGAAACCGACCCCCAAGACACCGCAGACCGAGATCCGCAGGATGCCTCATGGGGGAGTTCTGTTCTGGTCGATGCATCCAAACTACAAACCCGCTGCTTGGCTTGCGGGCGTGGTTGCTGACCTTCAACGCTTGTGAGCTCGCCGACCTCTCACCTCACGTCTCCTCCCGCCTCGCGACGCTGACGCTCAACCGCCCGGAAACGCTGCAAGCGCCCGCATCCCTGTTGTTGCGCCTATGAACTGACATCGCCGATCGCGTAGGGGCTTGATTGGCACTGCTTAGGCGGCAATGAGTTTCGTCGCTTCGAGGTTTCGTACAGCGAAGAACCCGCGTTTCGTGCGTCCGGAATGACGAGAAAGTGCTGAAGTGATCCTAGGTGATGAACTAGAGCAGAAGGGTCGCACTTGGGTTCGGCGCGCGATCAGTGACGCCGCATTGACTGCGATGGACGCCGGCTTCACGACCCACGGCGATCCCGGCGTTCGTTTCTCGCTCGACGATGCGCGGCCGCTTCTTCGCGAAGTCACCGTGGTCGCGCGCCGCATCATGCCGGGCGCCGATCCGGTTCGCGTGGTTGCGTTTGACAAGAGCGAAGCAGAGAACTGGACGCTGCCTTGGCACCAAGATCGTGTCGTCGCGCTGCGTGAACGCGTCGAGACACCCGGTTTCACCAACTGGACCAATAAAGCCGGCATTTGGCACGCCGAGCCTCCTATCGAACTGTTGGAGCGTATGCTCTTCGCCCGCATCCACCTCGATCCGGCGGACGAGGACAATGGTTGCCTGCAACTCGCGCTCGGCACACATAGGCGCGGCAAGATCCCGGCAGCGGATGCCGACGTCATAGCCAACGCGGCGCCGATCGAGAATTGTGTAGCGGAACGCGGTGACGTGCTCTTCGCCAAGGCGCTCATCCTGCACCGCTCCTCACCATCGCGAAGCAGTGCTGGCCGCCGCGCCATCCGCGTCGATTACTGCGCCGACGCGCTTCCCGTGCCGCTTGAGTGGGCGGATTGATCGGCGGTTAAGGAACCGTAGAACTGCTTGTCATTCCGGGTGGCCGCAGGCGCTTCGCGCGTCCGGAATGACGACATTCGGGCCGATCTTGACTGATCGATCGTTGATCGACTAGTATTGAGCCATGAAAGAACTTACCGCCGTCGAGGCCAAGGTCAAGTTCGGCGCCGTGCTCGATGCCGTGGAACGCGGCGAGGAGATTGTCGTCACCCGCAACGGCAAGGCCGTGGCGCGCATAGTGCCGGCCAACGAGCCCGGCATGTCGCCGGAAGAAGCGGTGCGCCGGCTCGCGACCTTCGCCAAAGGGCGCAAGCTCGGCATGGACTGGCGCGTACTTCGCGACGAGGGCCGCAAGTGACGGCTTTCGTCATTGATGCGTCGGCGATGCTGGCGTGGTGCTTCGACGATGAACAACCCAAGGACCCTCTTGGCCTGCTGCAAGAGTTGAAGCAGGGGGGAATGGCCGCCCCGGTGCACTGGCCGCTGGAGCTGACTAACATCGTCTGGAACGCCGAGAAGCACGGGCGCATCAGTGCGGCGGACGCAAAAAGCTTCATACAGCTTGTGGAGAGCCTCGGGGTGGGCATCGATTTCGAAACGCCGCGGCGCGCCTGGAGTGATGTACTCTCCCTTGCGCGAACGGAAAAACTCACGACCTACGACGCCGCTTATCTGGAATTGGCCGTTCGCTTGAACGCGACCCTTGTGAGCAAGGACGCTACCTTGTTGAGGGCGGCGAAACGCATGAGCGTTCGGACGCGGAGTGTGTAAGAAGCGCCCATGACTGACCTCCTCACCGCCGTCTCCTCCGGCCTCGCGACGCTCACGCTGAACCGCCCCCAAGCGCTGCACGCGCTCAACACGGCCATGTGCCGCGACATGATCGCGGCGCTGCGCTCGTGGCGCGGCGACGACAGCGTCAAGGCCGTCCTGATCGATCACGCGCCGGGCACGCGCGGCTTCTGCGCCGGCGGCGATATCCGCATGATCCAGGAATCGGGCAAAGGCGATGGCCGCGAGGCGCGCGCGTTCTTCTTCACCGAGTATCGGCTGAACCATCTGCTGTTCACGTACAACAAGCCGGTGATCGCGATCATGGACGGCGTCACCATGGGCGGCGGCGTCGGCATTGCGATGCCGGCGAAGTTCCGCATCGCTACCGAGAACACCACCTACGCCATGCCGGAAACCGGCATCGGCCTGTTTCCCGATGTCGGCGGCGGCTGGTATCTGCCGCGTAAGCCGGGCGCCATCGGCATGTGGCTCGCGCTCACTGGCGCGCGCCTCAAAGCCGCCGATTGCCTCATTGCCGGCATCGCCACCCATTTCATGCCGACAGAAATTCTTGGCCCCGCACGCGCGCAGATCGCCGGCGCGGCGCAAACGCACGATGCCGAACGCGCGCTTGCGGGCGGGCTCGACGCGCTGGCGGAAAGCGCAGGCAAGCCGAAGGAACTCACGCCGGAAAACATCGCCCGCATCGATCGCATCTTTGCGCTCGACAGTGTCGAAGCCATCGTCGCCGCGCTCGAGGCGGACGGTTCGGATTGGGCGAAGGCGCAATGGGCGACGCTGGCGACCAAGTCGCCGCAGACGCTGAAAGTCACGTTCCGCCAATTGCGCGAGGGCGCGCGCATGGCGAGTTTCGCCGACGAGATGGCTCAAGAGTATCGCATCGCGTGCCGCGTCTCGCAGCGTCATGATTTCATCGAGGGCGTACGCGCGCTGATCGTCGATAAAGACAACAGGCCGGCCTGGAACCCGCCGACGCTCGCCGGCGTCGACCAGGCGATGCTGGACGAGATTTTCGCACCGCTGCCGGCGGGCGAGGAATGGACGCCGCTGTGACGCGGTCTTAAAGCACGTCATTCCGGGGCAGCCGCAGGCCGGACCGGGAACCCAGGATCGTAAAGCGCGGTGCGTTCGCCCTGGGTTTCGGATCGCGCTCCGCGCGTCCGGAATGACGGAACGATTTGTGCCAAGATCAATTTTCTAGGAGCACCCATGACCCGCGTTGCGTTCATCGGCCTTGGTAATATGGGCTCGGGCATGGCCGCCAATCAGGCCAAGGCCGGGCGCGAGGTGGTCGCCTTCGACCTGAACGCCGAGGCCGTTGCGCGCGCCAAAGAGCAGGGGATGAGCGGCGCCGCCTCCGCCGCCGAAGCGGTGAAGGACGCCGACATCGTCATCACCATGCTGCCGGCCGGCCAGCACGTCAGCGACGTCTATCTCGACGCGATCCTGCCCCATGCGCGCAAGGACGCGCTCTTAATCGATTGCTCCACTATCGACGTCGACACTGCCCGCACGGTGGCGCGCGATGCGTCGATGCAGGGCTTCCGTGCGGCGGACGCGCCGGTGTCCGGCGGCACCGCCGCGGCGCAGGGCGGCACGCTCACCTTCATGGTCGGCTGCCGCGAGCAGGATTTCGCCGAGTTCGAAGAGGCGCTGAAGCCGATGGCGAAGGCGGTGATTCACGCTGGCGCGAGCGGGGCGGGGCAGGCGGCGAAGATCTGCAACAACATGCTGCTCGGCATTTCCATGATCGGCGTCAGCGAAGCTTTCATCCTGGCCGAATCGCTTGGGCTCGACGCGCAGAAATTCTTTGACATCGCCTCGAAGTCGTCCGGCCAGTGCTGGTCGCTGACCTCCTATTGCCCGTGGCC
This sequence comes from Hyphomonadaceae bacterium, assembly GCA_019753175.1. GTDB lineage: Bacteria > Pseudomonadota > Alphaproteobacteria > Caulobacterales > Aquidulcibacteraceae > Vitreimonas. Next base: position 36,466 of record JAIELK010000005.1, on the reverse strand, counting down.
GGGCCCGGTGCCGACCGCGCCGTCGAACCGCGACTATGAGGGCGGTTTCGCCGCCGCGATGATGCTGAAAGATCTGAAGTTGGCGCAGGACGCGGCCGACCGCTCCGGCGCGCCGACCCCGCTGGGCGGCGCGGCGGAGTCGCTCTACAGCGAACTGGTCAATCGCGGCCACGCCGCCAAGGACTTCTCCGCCATCCTGCAGATGTTCCGCGGCAAGCTCTAAGCCAGCGCCGCCTCGATGGCGCGCAAAAGCGCCGGCGCTTCGATTGGTTTCGCCAGCACGGCGTTAGCGCCGACGGTTCGCGCATCGATGTCGGTGAAGCCCGATATCAGCACGGTGCGCGCGTGCGCGGTTTTGGGGTCCTGTTTCAGCGCTGCGATAAAGGCCGCGCCGTCCATGTCCGGCATGACTTGATCGGTGATGATGAGATCGGCTGGCCGCTCTGCAAGCATCTGCAGCGCCTGCGTTGCGTCGGCGGCGTCGCGGAGACGCTGAGCGCCGGCGGCGCGGAGCATCTTGGCAATGATGGCGCGCGTGGGCTCGTGATCGTCGACGATCAGCACGTCCAGGGAAGCGATAGAGGCGGTCATGCCGGCCTTTATGAAGCGCGTCGCGGGCTTTGCGAAGCACGGCGACGTTGACAAAAAGAAAGTGGCCGGAGCTTTCGCTCCGGCCACGCCCTTAAGTGCTCCCCTGGTTCTTAGTAGCGCGCGCGCAGCGTCACGCCGACCGTGCGTGGCTCGTTCGGGTAAGCGGCGAAGACGCCTTCAACCTGACCCGTCGAGCTGGTGAACAAGCTTTGTTCAGGCACCGCGAACGCGCCGATCGAGTAGTATTCGTCGGTGAGGTTGCGGACCCACACGTCGATACCCCAGCTGTCGTTCTGCGAGCCGAAGCCGATGCGCGCGTCGAAGATCGCGAACGCCTCCTGGTCGGTCAGCGGGTTGCGGCTCAGCGTCTGCAGACGATAATCCGACAGATAGCGGCCGTTGCCGTAGAAGGTCGCCTTGTGTGAGTCGCCGATCGGCAACTCGTACATGACCGAGCCGGTCACCGTCCACTCAGGTGAGAGCGTCAGCGGGTCGCCCGCGGTCACCGTGTCGCTCGGGCTGTTCGCCCGGAACGCTACCGTGCTGTCGTAATAGACGTCGCTGTACAGCGCGCCGAAGGTCAGCGTCAGTTCATCGGTTGGCCGTGTCGCGAACTCCATTTCGACGCCTTGGCTGATCACTTCCGGCACGTTGCGCGTGATGAAGTTGAAGCCGTTAAAGGCGTTGAGCTGGTAGTCGTGCAGCTGCTGGTAGTATGCCGCCATGTTCAGCGTCGAACTGCCGCCGAACATCGTCGCTTTGAAGCCAAGTTCGTAAGCGTCGATGGTCTCGGGCTCGAAGTCGAGGTCTTGAGCGCCGAAGCTCAGCGGGATGCCCGCGCCGGTCAGGATGGCCGTCGCATAGGCTGAGCGGTCGGCAGCAAGTTCGCTGAACGGCAGCACTGACATGCCGGAGCGATCGATGTTGAAGCCGCCCGACTTGTAGCCGCGCGAGTAGCCGCCATAGATCATAAGATCGTCATTGGCGTGCCACGCGAGCGACACGGTGCCGCTGATGGCGTCGTCTTCGACACTGCTGCCGTAATTGCCGCCATTCTGCAGCACCTGCAGATTGTTGACCGCGGGGTTGCACGCCAGCAGGAGCGCTGCGGGTAGGTTCGCCGCCAAGCCGTTGAGAGCGGCCTGCGTGCCCGCCGGCAGCACGGGATTGGCGCGGTACACGAGCGCTGCCGCAATCGCCGCATCGGCATTGGCGCGGATCGCGTCGCATGCCGGTTGCGTGCCGTTGAGGTCCGCGGTCATTTCCTTTTCTTCCTGCGTGTACCGCAAGCCGACGGTCAGCACGAGGCTGTCGGAAAGCTCGATCTCGTTGTGGGTGAACAACGCGATGCTTTGGGTGTCGACCGCCCAGTTGTCCCCTTGTTGGCCGGTGTTGGCGATCACCGCCGAAGAAAGATCAGCGCCGAACCCCGTCGGGCCCAGTGCGGACACCAGAGCCGCTTGCGTTCCAGGTGCCGCCGCTTCACGCGCCGGATCGAGGCTGCCGCCAGCAAGACCAGCGAACGCCCAGTCGAGCGCGCAATTGTTTGCTGGTCCCAAAGCAACGCCGCAATTGGCGCCGAAGATGCGAAGCCCTGAACCGGGAAGCGGGCCATTTTGATCGGTCGCCCCCAGCCCGCTGAAATCGAAGAACCCGATGAGCGAGTTCAGATACGCGCCGCCCTGATTGCCGTAACGGATGGTGTCGGTCTGCTCGACGGTCTCGTCACCGTAGAACGCTCCGACAAGCCAGTCGACGCGGCCCCATTCGCCCTGGAGACGTATCTCCTGGGTGAAGGATTGGACGCCAATTTCAAGATCGTCGCGATAGGAGCGATCCATCGCGGAGAAATCGATGTCTTGGTCGCGGACCGAGTCCCAATCGCGGTAGCCAGTGATCGACGTCAGGTTGACGTCGCCGATGCCCCAGTCCAGCTGGCCGGAAACGCCAAAGTCTTCGGCCTGTTCACTGTAGATACGGCTCGGGGTGACGCTGGTTCGACGCTCCTCCGGGACCGCTGGCCCGGTCGTGCCTGGAAAGCCCACGGACGGGGTGAGCACAGAGCCGGGCTGGGTCAGGTTCATCGCGAACGAGAATGGGAAGCTGCCGGCCGCAGCCAGCACGTTGGACGTATCCGCGAAGGTCACTGCGCCGCAGCACTGCTCGTCAATCTCGCCGCCGTCCACAATCACGCGGAGCGAGGCGTCTGAGCTAATGTCCCACAGCATCTGCCCGCGCGCATTCCAGCGGTTGGTATTGTTCAGCGTCTCGCCGGGAATGTTGACAACATCGATGTAGCCATCGGCGCCGCGCATGCTGCCGTCGAATCGGAACGCCAGGCTGTCAGAGACAGGCAGGTTGGCGCCAACCCGGGCACCGAGCAGATCGCGTTCGCCGCCCGTGCCTTCCATCCACATTCCGGGCTCAAAGTCTGGGCTGGCGGTCACAACGCTAATGGCGCCGGCGGTCGTGTTCTTGCCGTAGAGCGTGCCCTGCGGGCCGCGCAGCACTTCGATCCGCTCGACGTCGCCCAGGTCGTTGATGGCCGTACCGGCGCGGGCGCGATAGACGCCGTCGATGAAGATGCCGACCGCGGCCTCAAAACCGGGATTGTCGGAGCCAGTGCCGATGCCGCGAATGGCGGCGCTGGTGCCTGCGGTTTGGGATTGGCCCGAACCGATGCGAAGGTTCGGCGTGATCTGACGCAGATCGATCAGGCTTTGAACGCCGGCCTCCTCCAGCGTCTCGCTGGAGATCGCGGTCACGGCGATCGGCACGTCTTGGATCGCGGCAGTACGGCCCGTCGCCGTAACGACGATTTCGTCCGACACCTCACCCTCTTGCGCGAGTGCCGGATTCATCGCTCCCATCGCCGCGAGCGATGCGCCGGATAGAAACGCTTTTCCCCAAATTGATTTCTTGCTCATCGCCGTCCTCCTGACGCCAGCATCGCATCCCTCCCACAGGGAGGCTGGCCGTCCTCGATCCGCAAATCAGGGCAAGGCGCGCGGTTCCCGACGCCCGAACCCCTATCTGTTAAGACTCGACTATGCGTAGAAGTGGCAGGTCCCTGTCAACGTCGCCGACAGCCTTTCCTGGGCGGGGGACTCATAGCTCAGTTAGGCTGCGACCGGCACGCCACACTTCCGCGAGGGAATTGTTGCAAAATCGAAAATTCTCTTTCGCACTTGCGAAAGGAAGCGAACATTTCAGCCCCAAATGAGAGACGCCGCCCTCGTTCTTTTCTCCTCCGGACAGGACTCCGCAACCTGCCTTGCCTGGGCTTTGGAGCGCTATCTCCGCGTGGAGACGATTGGCTTTGATTATGGCCAGCGCCACGCCGTCGAACTCGCTCAGCGTGGTGTGCTGCTTGACGCGATGGCCGGGCTCAAGCCGCTCTGGCGGGAACGGCTTGGCGCAGATCAAGTGGTCGATCTGTCCGGGTACGGCGCTTTGGCTGAGAGCGCACTGACCGCTGATCGCGCAATCGCCTTGGCGGCCGATGGGGTGCCGACGACCTTTGTCCCTGGGCGCAACCTTGTGTTCTTGGCTGTGGCCGCGGCCTATGCTTACCGGCGCGGGATCGGCGTCCTGGTCGGTGGTATGTGCGAGGCGGATTATTCGGGTTATCCGGATTGCCGGCGCGCGGCGCTGGATGCGATGCAGCAGGCGCTCTCGCTGGGTCTGGCCGCCGAGACGGCGATTGAAACGCCGCTCATGCGCCTGACAAAAGCGCAGACTTGGACCTTAGCGCATGACTTAGGCGGCGACGCGCTCGTCTCAGCGATCGTTGAGCATAGCCATACGTGCTACTTGGGCGACCGCACGCACCGCCATGAATGGGGCTATGGATGCGGGACGTGCCCAGCCTGCATGCTTCGCGAAAGCGGCTGGCGCGCGTGGCGTCAGTCTCAGCTGAGGTCGTCGTAGGCGTCGGCGACCTTGGTTGCGAAGCGGCGAATGGCGATTCGAGCCGTCGACCACGTACCCGCACGCCACGAAGCCTGCTCGATGGTGGGGTCGTAATACTCCTGGTGAACCTCTACGGTGCGTCCGTCGCTCGTGCGCAACACCGCTCGCAACTCCGCGCCCCCGCGATAGACGGAGCGGATGGCGTCCAATCCAGGCGTTGCGGCGAGCTGCTGCATGGTTGGGCGATTGGGATCGGCGTCCAGCACCTCGATTTCCACCGTTATCGCGCCATTCTGGGCCAGAGTCGCCCCGTGGCGCGAGAGCGCGCTCGCGACAGCGTCGTGCACGGTTGCGCGCAGTGTCTCGGCTTCGCGCTGACCCAGCTCTTCTTCGATCGAGGTCTGCATTTCGGCCGAAAACGAAATCGGCGCCAAGGTGACCGGGTCGGCCCACGCAGCACTCGAGAAAACGATTGCGGCGGCGAATGCGGGCGCGGCAATGCGCATGGCGGTTACTCCTAGTCGGGCTAGAAGTATGGCCCCGGCGGCGGCGGTGCGCCATTCACAATCGCGCGACAGGGCTAGTCGTCTTCGTCCTCTTCTTCCTCGTCATCGTCGGGAACGATGACGTCCACCGCCGCTCCTGTCGTCTTTACAGCGGCGCCGACGACAGCGCCCGTGGTCTCGATAGCGGCGCCGGCGACGCCAATGGCGGCGCCCGCCAGACACGCGTTCAAGGGCAGCATGAGCAGTAGGCAAGCGAGGGCGCGAAGCATGGCGCGGGCTCCATGGTCGAGAGCGCTTCATGCAAAGCCGGGCCCGCAGGCGCAAGCGCGCTCGGCAGTTCAGGCACGCAGCCGGTCGTCATCCAGGTCGACGAAAGCGCTCTGCCGGTCGCTCTCGCGGCGGAATGGGCCCTCATACTGGGCTTGCCGGGTATGCCTGCGGTCAGGCCCAAAGAAATCAGCCGTGCGAACGAACATGCGCGGATCGGTCAAGGCGCTCGCGACCCGATCAAACAGCAGCCTCGCACTCACCGGTTTCTTGACGAACCCGGTGACGCCGGCATCGCGCGCCGCCGCGACGCGCGAGCCTTCGGTATGGGCGGTGAGCATGACAATTGGCGTACACGGATTGCCGCTGTCGCCGCGGCGGATTGCGCGCGTCAGAGCGATGCCATCGATGGGGGTCATCTTCCAATCCAGCACGACAATGTCCGTGCTGAGCCGTCCGAGCACGGACAGAGCCTCGTCCGCCGTGGCCGCTTCGCCGATATGCACGAAGCCGCCCGCGCGCAGCATTTGACCAAGCAGATGCCGCATCTGTTCATTGTCGTCGACAATGAACACGCGCATCTCGCTTAGCGACGCCATCACACGCCCCTCCAACTCGCAAGAGAAGCGGGGACAATCGCAAACAACGTGTTAAGCACTACCCTCAGGGTGCGTCCACGAGCACGATTTCTGCGTCCGAGCTGGCTTCGATGCGCAATTCTGGCTCGTCTCTAATGGCAGCGCCGTCGCGTGGTCCTAGGGGGACTCCGTTCACGCTTGCCGAGCCCTTGGCCAAAGCAACATAGGCATGGCGGCCCGCAGCCAGCGCGTAGGTCGCGCCCTGACCCTTGTTGAGCGTGGCCGCGAGCAGGCGGGCGTCTTGGCGGATAGGCAGGGCGCCGCGTTCTTGATCGTCCGCGAAGCCGGACGCGAGCGTGACAAGTGAGCCAGCGCGGTCTTCCTTGGGGAACTTAGCCGCGCCCCAATAGGGTTTGCCGCCGCGTTCTTTGGGGATGATCCAAATCTGGTAGAGGGTCGTCGCCTCATCCTCAAGATTGTACTCCGCGTGCGTGACGCCGGCGCCTGCACTCATCACCTGAACGTCGCCGGCTTCGGTGCGGCCCTTGTTGCCCATCGAGTCTTGATGCGTGATCGCGCCAGAGCGCACGTACGTGATGATCTCCATGTCGCTATGCGGGTGCGGCGGAAATCCGGTCTTGGGCTGGATCGTGTCGTCGTTCCAAACCCGAAGCGCGCCCCAGTGTATGCGTGCGGGGTCGTGATAGCCGGAGAACGAGAAGTGATAGCGGGCAGCGAGCCAGTCGGCATCGAAGCGGCCGAGGCTGTCGAAGGAGCGTTTTTCGATCATGGCGGGGAAATTGGGGTGTTGCGCGCTGATTTCAATGCGCGTCAGGGCGCGGGCTCAAAGCGCATGATCGGCCGGGCGTCGGTGTCGTAGAAGACAATTCCATTACCCTCGGCCCGGATGTCACCGGTTCGGTTGAGGGCGTTTAGGAACAGGCGCTCCATGGCCATTGCATCAGGGTCTTCACAATACATTTCCGTAACCGCGACGCCGTCGCGGAAGAACGCCGCAACATTCGGGTCGTCCTCGACACGCCCTGAAAAGTTGTTGCAGCCAGCGAAACCACTGATGTCGGCCCCGTTGATGATAAGCGTCGGCCGCGGCGCGTTCATAGGCGCGCCGGAGAGTTCAGCGAGCCGCCATTCGCCTTGAGGCAGACCCGCGGATGGCGCTGCACATGCGGTCAAGGCCAGGACGCTGAGGAAAGCGATGCGCAGGCTCATCTGACTGGGTTCCTCTTGACGCAGCACCAAGAACGGCGTGCAAAGACCTCCCCGGGAGGCCCAAACATGAAGCTCGCACACGTCGGCGTCGCTGTCGCCGCTCTTTCGCTCGTCGCATGCGGTCAGCCGGCGCAAACCACGGAAGACGCGGCGCCCGCCGCGCCGCAATCGCTTATCGAGCAGGTGCAGGCGATGGCGCCGGAGCAGCAACCGGTGTTTGCCTGGGAGCAGCTTACGGCATGGCAGCAAGCCAATCCGCAAGCGCAGCCGCCGTGCGCGAGCATCCGCCGGGTCGATACTGTCGGCGTCATCCCCGAAGATGTCGCGCCTGACACCCTCTACGCCGGATACAAGGGCAACTTGGTGTTCACCGTGCAGTGCGGTCCGCAGCTGACAACAGTGGGCGACGATCCGCGCGAGCAGTGGCTGGTTGCGTTTGCACCCGGCGCGACGGAGGCGGCGATCACGAGTTGCGCCAACGCAGAAGGCCGCAGCCAGTGTCCGCGTATTCCTCGGCGCGCAGAAGCGGCGACGACGACGCCTTAGCGCTCTCGCGTGAAACGCGCGATCTCAGCGCCGTCGTCGTCCAAAACGACCAGCGTGTGCTGGTATTCCAACCTGTAGCGGGCGGCGCGGCGCAGAACGTCGAGGAAATTGCGCTCAGTCGCCATTTGCACATCCGCGCACGCCATCCTCGTCGTGCCGATAGAGTCGAACGTCAAACGCGTTTCGCTAACCAGAACCGCGCCGAACCAGCGATTGCAGCCGGTGGAGCCTGAGGCGCGTTCACTCTCGAACATGATCGTCGCGCCGTGCGGGTTGGCGTCAAGGTCGTCCATGCGCCGCCATTCGCTGCTTGCAAGCGAAAATCCAGGATTCTGCGGCGTTTCATGCGCGCAGGCGGCGAGAGCAAGCGCGAGGAGGGCTGCTCGTTTCACACTGGCTCCCAAGGGAATACCCCGGTGGTCGCGCTCAGATCGGTGAAGTTCGCGCGTGTAGCCGGAAGATAGTGTTCAAGGATGCTCTCGGGCGTCCAGCCTTCGAGTCGCGCAAGACCGCGCACCGGGCGGGGCTGGTTAAACAGGAAAATCTCGTTGCCGCGCACCGAAAAGACCTGGCCGGTTACGTCCATGGCGCCTTCGGCGCAGAGCGCGATCGCGAACTGCGCGACCTGGTCGGCGCGCATGTTCTTACGGATGCGCTCGACGCGCTTCTGCGAGGCTTCGTCTTTTACCGGGATTGACTCGATCATGCGCGTCCAGGCGAACGGCGCGATGATGTTCGAGCGCACGTTCTTCGATTGCCCTTCCATGGCGACAACGCGCGAGAGCCCCATGACGCCCAGCTTTGCCGCTGCATAATTGGCTTGCCCGATGTTGCCGATCAAACCAGAGGTCGAGGTGAACAGCACATACGAGCCATTCTGCTGCTCGCGGAAGTGTTCGACCGACGCCCGGCAGACATTGAAGGCGCCGTGCAGATGCACATCGATCACCGCCTTCCAATCCTCCGGCGCCATCTTGTGGAACATGCCGTCGCGCAAGATGCCGGCGGGATTGATAATGGCGTGAAGGCCGCCGAACTCGCGCTTGGCCTGCTCGACCATGGCGACGACGGCGTCGTAGTCCGAGACGCTGTCGGAGTTCGAGACCGCCTTGCCGCCGGCGGCTCGGATCTCTTGGGCGACGGTTTCGGCCGGCCCCGCTGATCCAGCATCGTCTCCCTTCAGACCGCCGCCGAGATCGTTCACCAGCACGCTCGCACCTTCGCGCCCTGCGAGCAGCGCACATTCCTTGCCAATACCGTTGCCGCCGCCGGTAACGATGACGACCTTGCCATCCAATACGCCCATTTTTTCCTCCGAACTGGGTCACTTAGGCATTTTTTTCGCGACATGGAAGCAAGGCGCGCCGCGCCGCGTCTGTGATCCTTGGAGCACAGTCCTGGTCGCTTGTGAGCACATGCAGCATGGCCCGCGCAACAATTCCTTTGCACTGCACAAGAATCGGGCAGCGATAGCCTCGGACGGAGGGGAGTGCGGCATGCGTTCAAGCCATGGCGTGGGGATACTCGTGGGCGGTTTGGCCGCGCTGATGCCGGCGGTCGCCGCCGCGCAGACGCAGGCGCCGGCGGTCGACAAAGGCGACGTGGCATGGATGCTGATCTCCACCGGGCTGGTCGTGGCGATGATCTTGCCTGGCCTGGCGCTGTTTTATGGCGGCCTCGTGCGCGCCAAGAACGTGGTTTCATTGCTCAGCCAAGTTCTCGTCGTCACGGCCATCGGCATGGTGCTGTGGCTGTTCGTCGGCTACAGCCTTTCCTTCACCGACGGTGGTGCGTTCAACCGCTTCATCGGCGGCTTCGACAAGGCCTTTCTCGCCGGAGTCGATCCCTCCACAATCGTTGAGACCTTTTCCGTGGGCGTCGCCATCCCGGAACTGGTGTTCGTCGCCTTTCAAATGACGTTCGCCTGTATTACCGCCGCGCTCGTCCTCGGCGGCGTCGCCGAGCGCGTGAAGTTCAGCGCCGTGCTGGTCTTCGCGATTGCTTGGCCGCTGCTCGTCTATTACCCGATCGCGCACATGGTCTGGTGGTGGGGCGGACCGACGATGGCGTCGGACCCCGCCAACGCCGAAGCGCTTGCCGCCAGCTCGGGACTGATCTGGAGTTTCGGTGCGCTCGACTTCGCCGGCGGCACGGTTGTCCACATCAACTCAGGCGTCGCCGCGCTGGTCGGCGCGATCATTCTTGGCTCGCGCAGCGGCTATCGCCGCGAACCTATGCCGCCGCACAATCTCACCTACACGCTGATTGGCGCGGGGCTGCTCTGGGTCGGTTGGTTCGGCTTCAACGCGGGTTCCAATCTTGAAGCCAACGGCTATGCGGCGCTGGCGCTCCTCAACACGATCGTAGCGCCGGCTGGCGCCGCCTTGTCGTGGATGCTGGTTGAGTGGGCGACGAAGCGAAAGCCGTCTCTACTCGGTTTGGCCTCGGGCGCTGTCACTGGGCTTGTCGCGGTGACGCCAGCCGCTGGTTTTGCCAGCCCGGTCGGCGCGCTCATCTTGGGGTTGGTCGCAAGCCCCATTTGCTTGTTCGCGTGTTCGGCGCTCAAGAACTGGCTCCGCTACGACGATAGTCTGGACGTCTTCGGCATTCATGGCGTGGGCGGAATCGTTGGCGCGATCGGCACCGGATTTGTGGTCAATCCGGCATGGGGCGGGGCTGGCATCATCGACTACGCAGCGGGCGGTGCTGCGGTTTATCCGGGGGTTGTGCAACAGGTGACGGCGCAGCTGAAGGCGGTTGTGGTCACGGTGGCGTGGTCTGGCGTGGGCAGCGCGATCGTCTGGTACGCGGCGAAGGCGCTCACCGGCGGCCGCGTTAGCAAGGACGTCGAGTCCGAAGGGCTCGATTATTCCGAACACGGCGAGGTGTCGTATCATTGACGCGGAGGCTCGCTGCGCGCTGGCTCAAAGCCGTCAGCCTTCACCAGTTCCGGGAATAAGCGCATCCAGCCAAACGATGCGGCGATGGCGGTGACACCGCCGATCACCACCGCGGTGACGGGTCCAAAGATGCGCGCCATCAATCCCGCTTCGAAGTCCCCCAGTTCGTTCGAGGCGGAGATGAAGATGAAGCTCACCGCCGCTACGCGCCCGCGCATGGCGTCAGGCGTTGCCAGCTGGATGAGGCTCTGACGGATGTAAACGGAGATCATGTCGACGCCGCCCGCCACAGCGAGCGCGAAGGCGGTGAGCCAGAGGTTCTGTGACAATCCAAATACAATTGTCGCCAAGCCAAAGGCGATGGTTGCTCCGAACATCCAGTAACCGACGCGCTGCCGTATCGGATTGATGGCGAGGGCCAACGCCACCAGCGCCGCGCCCACGCCCATCGCGGAGCGCAAGATGCCCAGTTCGCTGGGTCCAGCATGGAGAATATCGCGCGCGAACACGGGCAGCAGCGCCACGGCGCCGGCAAGCAGCACGACGATGAGGTCGAGCGAGATCGCGCCGAGCACGATTTTGTTGCCCCACACGAAGCGCAGCCCTTCCGCGATCATGGTTAGCGTGCGGGCATCCTTCACGGGGTCCTGCGGCGGCGGCTTAAGCGCCAGCATGAGGGCAGTGGCTATCACCAACAACGAGAGCGCTGTGACATAGGGGATCGGAGCGCCGGCCCCGTACAGCAGTCCGCCAATGGCGGGACCGATGATGAGTCCGGAATTGAACGCGAGCGAGTTCCAAGCGACGCCCTCTGGCAGCTCTTCGCGCGGCAACAGCATCGGCATCAGCGCGGTCGCCGCGGGCGGCAGGAAGGCGTTCAGCGCACCCGCGCCGACGGCGGCGGCGAACACCGCCGGCACCACGAGTTCTGCGTTGGCGTCCATGGATGCGACGTATGCGAGACCGGCCGCTATGACGCACTTTCCTGCAATGCACGCGGTCAGGATCGCGCGGCGATTGTAACGGTCTGCGGCTTGGCCGCCGAACAGCGACAACGCCAGCAGCGGCAGGAATTGCGCGAGCCCCACCAAGCCCAACACGAAAGCGGCTTCCTGAATGCTCTGTCCGTGTGCGCGCGCCGCGTCATAGACCTGCCAGCCCATCGCGGTGACTTGCATCTGCACAGCCAGGGTCGCGAACCAGCGTGAGACCCAGAACCGGGCAAACTCACGGTGGCGGAAGATCGCGAATGAGGGAAGCGACAGCGCGGGCAAGCAGCCGACTATGCGAGCGGCGGGGCCGAGTCGCAACGCGCGTGTTGACGGCGCGAAGCCGCGGCTCTAAGCGCGTCCGCCGCACGCTGGGACCTCAGACATTGCCTTTCACCCTTGTCGCCGAAAAACCGGACCATGCCGCGGCGATCGAGGGCGTGCTCAACCGTGCTTTCGGCCCCGGGCGGTTCGCCAAGACCAGCGAGCGGGTGCGGGAGCGCGGCGCGGTGTTGGAGCCCAGCCTTTCGCGCATCGCCGTGAGTGAGGCGGGAAGCATCGTCGGCGTCTGCCGCATCTGGCGCGTAGAGCTCGGCGGCTTGCCGTTGTTCTTTCTTGGACCGCTCGCGGTGGACCCGAGCGCACAGAACGCCGGCCTTGGCGCGGACCTCGTCAACGCCGCCGTGCAGGCATGCCGGTCGGCTGGCGGCGAGGGGATCCTTGTGGTCGGTGCGGCGTCATTCTTTGCGCCGATGGGATTTGCGCCTGTGCCTGAAGGGCGGGTGACGCTACCAGGGCCGGTCGATCCGGCGCGCGTGCTGTGGCTTGAGTTGAGGCCTGGCGCTCTGAGCGGCGTGCACGGCTCGGTTAACGCACCGCGCCGAGGCTGAGTCGCTCGTTCAAGTTACGCTCAGCTTGCTCCTGGCATGGTTGGCGCCGAGGAGCAGACCTATGAAACCGATCCGTACGCTATTGGCCGCCGCGTCCTTCGCAATGGCGCTCGGCGCTGGCAGCGCGATGGCGCAAACCAACGCGGTCAACGTCGACCAGAACGGCTTTAGAAACGGGGCGGCAGTGGCTCAGCTCGGCCGTCAGAACAGCGCCGCGGTGACGCAGAACGGTAACGATAATAGCGGTGTCATCCGACAGACAGGCAATCGCAATGGCGCGCTCATTCGCCAGCACGGCCGGCGCAACAACGCAGTCATTGCGCAAGAGGGCAGCGGCAATCGCGGCATGATCCTTCAGTTCGGAAACGGTAACGATGCGACGGTCTTGCAGGATGGGCGCGACGACGTTGCCGTTATCCAGACGCCGAACGGCACGCGCGTGGTGCCGACCAATCATCCCTATGCGCGAGTGCTTTCGCAATTTCGCTAGGCGCTTTCGCGCCGCCAGCCGAGCATTAGCAGCGCCGCGCCGAAAAAGGCCCAGGCCCAGCCTGGGCCCAAAGGCGTCGCGCGCGCCTCTCGCACCGTGTAGGCGCTGTTGCGCTCGATGCCGATCCAATCACCGCCGCTGGCGCGCCCACCACGCTCGACGCGGCGGATGTTCGGGAGGCGCAGACCGTCTTCGCCCGCCATCCAGACGCTGCCACCGGTCGCTTCAGCGAACGGACGGAGGATGTTCGGATCGGCGGCGAGTGTCGTGGCTTCACGCGGATTTAGCGGTCCCACCGCTGCAAACGCGCGCAACGCGCCGCTTCGCGCTTCGTAGAGACCTTGCTCGTCGGCGTCTGCGCGCCCGCGCCAGAAGCCTGGGCTTTGTTCGGCAAGCGGTAGTGTGCTGCGCTCGCCGGAGGGCGCGATCAAGGTGATTGGCGCCGGCGCGTCGCTCAGTGTGGAGCGGGTTACTTCAAGCCCCTGCGCGCTCGGTTCGAGGGTCAATCGCTCATCCTCGAGTTCCGGTTCGCGCATGAGCCAGTGTGCGAGCCTCCGGAGCAGTTCGCCGTGCGGACCACCGCCATCGTAACCGCGCGCCCACAGCCAGGGCTGATCGGACCACAATTGCGCCACGCGCCCGTCTCCGGCGCGATCGAGCACAAGCAAAGGCCGCCCTTCGACGCCCTGCAATACGGTTTGGCCGGCAACACTGGTGGCGCCGATCTGCTGCGTCCAACGGCCCCAGCGTTCAGGCGACGGCAAGGCGCGCACGACGGGATGGCGCCGGCCGAGAGCCGTCGGTTGCGGGCGATATTGCCGGCGCAGCACTTCACCAGTCGGTTGCGACGGCAGGATGCCAGCGAGCGCCGTTCGGTAGAGGCCGTCGAGCCCTGCTTCCGCTTCCCCCGCAGTGATAAGCAAGGCGCCGCCTTGTTCCACGCGCCGCGCAATCTGAGCGAAGTAATAAGCTTGCAAGATGCCGCGTCGCGGCGCCCGATCGAAGATGATGAGATCAAACTCGCCGAGGCGGCGCTCGAACAATTCCTCTGTCGGGAAGGGGATTAGCGCGAGCTCGTTCAGCGGCGTGAAGTCCTGCTTGTCCGGCGGCCGCAGAATCGAGAAATGCACGAGATCGACCGCTGGATCTGACTTCAGCAGATTCCGCCACACCCGCGCCCCTTGGTGCGGTTCGCCGGTGATCAACAGGACACGCAAGCGATCGCGGACGCCGTTTGCGGCGAACGCTTGGCGGTTGTTCGAGAGCGTGATCTCCTGCCTGCCGGCTTCCGCTTCGACCACGATCATGTTACGGCCGCGCTTTCTGAGATGGACGTCAATCGAAAAAGTATTGTTCGCGCGTACTACGGCGTCGGCGGCAGGTTCACCATCGATGCTGACCCGAACGCGCACTGGAGCTGCGCCGCTGGGATCGAATATGGCGCCGGTTATGCGCATGGGTTCGCCGACGATGCCGAAAGTGGGCGCTTGGCTGAGTTCGAGACGCCGGTCGCCGCGCTCGGGATCGCCGACCACAACGATGTGAGCGGGACCCAGTTGGCTCAGCCGTCGGGGCTCGGCTGGGGGGTCGGCGGCTTGCCCTTCGGTCACGACGATGACGCCGGCGATGCGATCGCGCGCTGTGTCGGCGAGTGCGTCTTCGATGATCGACGTGATCATGGTGCCGTCGGCGCTGCCTCGCGCCTCGCGCACGCGCACGTCGAGGCCAGGTTCACGCCCAAGCCGCTCGACGAGGGCGTCGCCAGCCGAGCGCGCCGCATCGCGACGGCCGGCAAGCGCCAAGCTTTCGCTCTGATCGACCACAACCAGCGCCACGTCTTCCGCCGGCTCACGCGTCTCGCGCACCCATTGCGGCTGCATCAGGCCAAGGAAGACGAAGGCGAGGCCGAGCGCGCGCAAGATCGACGCTCGCCCGCCGCGCCAGACATAGACCGCGAGCGACAGCGTCGCGAGGACGCCAAGCACGATCATGGCCGTGAGCGGCAGCATCGGATCGAAAGCGATGCGCGAACCTGCAATCACCGTTCGCGACCCAGCCGTTCGAGCAGCGCTGGCACGTGCACCTGATCCGCCTTGTAATTGCCTGTCAGCGCCACCATCACGATGTTGACGCCGAAGCGCAGCGACAACTCACGCTGACGAGCGCTGACCCCTGCGTCGCCCGCCCACGCCGCGGCCCAATCGCCATCGCCGATGAAAAGCGAGGCGACACCATCGCGCGCTTCAGCCGCGTTGGCGCTTTCGGCCCAAAGCTGGGTCGCCTGCGACCGGCCTGGAAAGCTCCGCATCAGATAAAAGGCTCGGGTCAGCACATGCTGGTCTGTCACGCGCTCCAATGGCGGCACGTCCACACCGGTGAGCATCGCCGCCGCAGGGCGCTGACCTTGCACCGCTGCGCCGGCGTCGCGCGTGTCGACGAGCAAGAGGCCGCCGATCGCCAGATATTGTTCGAGATTGGCAAGCGCCGCATCCGACAGCGGCCGCGGCGACGATGGCGCCGGCCAATAGAGAAAGGGGTAGGGAGAAAGGTCGTCGCGCGCCAATTCGACGCCAACCGGCGGCCCTGGCTCGACGGACGTTCGCTCCACTAAGGTCGCGCGCAACGCCTCAAGGCCGGCGGCCGACGTGCGGTCTGTACGCGCGTCCCCGGTGCGCACGTATGCCAGACGCATAGTCTGGGTTGCATCGGTGTTGCTCTGCGCCTGGGCATTGGGAGTCAGGATGAGCACAGCAAACGCGGCCGCTGTCGCGGTCCGCGCGAGGCGCGGCAGCTTTCCGATCAAGAGCAGCGCGATGAAGAGGTCCATAAAGAGCAGCAATGCCGCCGCGCCGAACAGCCATCCGGCCAGCGGGCGTTCGGTCGCGCCGCTTAGGCCTTCGCGCGCAACGCCCGGCGGCAGTTCAAGCGGGCGCAGCTCGTCTTCAGGGCGCACCGCATCGATCGCGGCGCTCACGCCAGCCCGCGTGTAGAGACCGGGCGGGGTCTGCGGCGACGGCGTTGCCAGCGCAAATGCGTCAGGCGCGATGGGCGGCGAATCAGGCGCCGCGGGCGTCATCGCGCCATAGCCATCAAGCAGCCGTTCGGCGACGAACGGTCCTCCGGTGATCTCTTGTTCGCCGGCGCTTTGGCTTCGCGCAGCGAACGCCAGCGTGCGGCGGAGCATTTCGACATAGAGTCCCGAGAGCGGCAGGTCGGACCAATCCGGTCGCGCGCCAACGTGGTACAACACAACAAGGCCGCGCCCGCGCCCGCGCGCCGTCACCAGCGGCGAGTTGTCCGCGAGCCGCGCCCAGACGCGCGCTTCTTCGAGCGAGGCAGGCTCGGCAAGCACTTGCCGGCGTACATTGACGTCGCTCGGCGGAGCCAGACCCGCGAAGGGTGAGTCGATGGGGAACGGCGCGATAGTAAGCGGGGTCTCCCAAGCGAGCGCGCCACCTAAACTGCGCGCTCCTGGGCGCAAGCGCACGGGCAACAGCGCGTCCGCTTCATCGGCAAGTCGCGGTCCTGCGAGGCGCACGAGCAAACCGCCGCCCTCAACCCAACGCTCCAATGTTGCGCGATCGGTGGTCGACAGGCCGGCCGCGTCCGGCAAAATCAGCGCCTGCACGCGCGCATTGATAAGCGCGCCGAGCGCGCCGCGCTGCAAACTCGCATAAGGCTGCAACGCGCGCTCGACGTAGAAGAGCTCCGACAGCAACGGCTGTCCTGCGCCGCCGGGATCGAGCAGGCCGACGAACGGACGCGCCGCACCGGACGGCAACAGATGAGTCGCGCCCGCACTCGGCTCGCCGACAATGCGCACCCTCGCTGCACGCGCGGCGATCTCTGGCGGGAGCACGATGCTTATGGAGGCGCTCGTGTCATCGCCGTCGAAGCGCACCTCCGCGGCGCCGAGAGACCGGCCTTCCGCGGTTTCGGCAGTCAACGCTGCAGCTGGCGAGCCATTGGGCGCGCGCCGAATCTCAGCGGATACCCCGTCGGGCGTTACCGCACCGGCAACGATGGCGCGCGCCGTTTGCTGCGGCAGGCTTACGGAGACGGCGCCACGCTGTTGCAGCGCTTCTGCCAGCGCGCCCGCACCTGCATCCTGCAGCCCGTCGCTGATCCAAACGATGCGGGCGTAGCGCGCTTGTGTCTGCAAGAGCCGTTGCGCGGCTTGCGCACGATCCGGCCGCCAGGGTTGCGGTTCCAGCCGGGCAATGGCGGCTTTGGCGTCTGCCGCCGTGAGTGCTTCGCTCGGATCGCCCGGTCGAGCACTGGGCGCGGTGAGCAGCAGAAACACGGGCGCGCCGTTTCGCTCTGCTTGCGCGATGGCGGCATTGGCGGCGGTGCGCACATCGCTCCAGAACGGCGCCGACGTCCAGCCGTCGTCGACAACGATGAGCGTGCGGCCGTTGACCTCGCTGCCAGAGGCAGTTGGCGCGAGGCTTGGCTTGGCGAAAGCGAAGATCAGCAGTGTCAGCGCCAAGCCGCGCAGCAGCAACAACCACCATGGCGCTCGCTCGCGGGCTTGATCTTCCGTGCGCAAATCAAGCAACAACCACGTCGGCGGGAATTCCGCGCGCTGCGGCGCGGGCGGCGTTGCGCGCATCAGCCAATAGAGCGCCGGCAGCGCCAACAGCGCCAGCAGGGCGGTTGGCGCCGCGAACAGGATCGGGCCAAGAGTCACGCGAAGCGCTCCGACACCAGTGCGATCAGCATCGCCAGCGTCGGCGCCGCACTATGATCGGTGCGATGGAGCACGGCCGGGAAGCCCAGTTCAGCGCCCAGCGCATGTACGGCGCGCCGATGCTCTTCCAGGCGCACGCGATACGCGTCGTGCGCGTTCTCGGCGCGGCCTATCAATACCTCCGCACCACGCCCGGGCGCTCGGAACAGCGTTCGACCACGAAACGGAAAATCCTCTTCCGCCGGATCGGCGATCATCACCAACGCTCCGCGCGCACCCACCGCGCCGTAGCTTCTCAGGCGGTCGCGCCATTCGTCGAGTGCGCCGTAGAAGTCACTGAAGCAAACCACCGTGGCGTTCGTCGGCGCGGTCCCCGACCGGTGACCAAGCGCAAGATCCAGGGTGAGACGATCGACCGCTCGGCTGCCCGCGCGGGGCGGATGGCCCATCAAGCCAATGCGCTCGCCACCGCGACTGAGCAGAATCGAAAGCGCCAACGCGAGCGTCTGCGCACGATAGAGTTTCGTGGGACGCGCGGGATTGCTCGTCCAGGCGAAGCCTGGCCCGTCGTCGATCCAGAACCATGCGGTTTGCGCGGCTTCGCGCTCGCGCTCGCGCACGTAATAGCGGTCTCCCCGCGCGGATCGGCGCCAGTCGACCAGGCGGGCGCCGTCTTCGTTCCGGTGATCGCGGTACTGCCAGAACGCCTCGCCCTGGCCTGCGCGGCGGCGCCCGTGCACGCCCGGCGCACTGGCGGCCAAACGCTTGGCGTCCAGCAAAACACCCGGCAAGTCGCCAGCAAGACCCAAGGCATCCAGGCGGGGACTCATGTTGGACCGCCGGCGTCCTCGCCGGTCAGTGCAATGCGTCGCGCTTCGACGAGCTCAGCGTGACGCGCTCGGAGGACAGCGTCAGCCTGAACGCGTCGAAGCATGCGGAGCCGGCGCTCGATCTTCACGCCGCCTTCTCCGCCAGCGCATCAACCAGCGTGTCGATGTCCAGGCCTTCCGCGCGCGCGCCGAACGAGAGTTGCATGCGATGCACCAGCGCGGGGCGCGCCAGAGCCGCGACATCGTCGACAGCCGGCGCAAGGCGTCCGCGCAGCAGCGCGCGGGCGCGCACCGCCAACATCAAGGCTTGACCGGCGCGCGGGCCGGGGCCCCAAGCGACGTGGGCGTTGACGCGGCTGTCATGGCTGGTTCCTGGTCGGGCCGAGCGCACCAATTGCAGAATGCTCGCCAGCACCTTTTCGCCGACGGGCATGGCGCGCACGAGCTGTTGCAAACGAACCAGCGACGCGGCGTCGAGCACGCGCTGCGGTTCTGCGCTTTGCAGCCCCGTGGTCTCGATCAGGATGCGCCGCTCGATTTCGGCGTCGGGGTAGGGAACATCGACTTGCAGCAGAAAGCGGTCGAGCTGAGCCTCCGGTAACGGGTATGCGCCTTCATGCTCAATCGGGTTTTGAGTTGCCAACACGTGAAACGGCTTCGGCACGTCATAGGCCTGTCCCGCTACGGTCACGTGATGTTCCTGCATTGCCTGCAGCAACGCTGATTGCGTGCGCGGGCTGGCGCGGTTGATTTCGTCGGCCATCAAGAGCTGGGTGAAGATCGGCCCCTTGACGAAGCGGAACCGCCGCCGCCCAGCCTCGTCCTGGTCCAGCACTTCCGAGCCCAGGATGTCCGCGGGCATCAGGTCGGGCGTGAACTGCACCCGCGCCCAGTCGAGCCCCAGCACGCGCGCCGTCGCCTCCACCAGTTTCGTTTTCGCGAGCCCCGGCGCGCCCACCAGCAGCACGTGGCCGCCGGCGAGGATCGCCGCGAGAGTCAGCTCAACGACGCGCTCCTGCCCGAACACGGCCTTGCCGATCTCGGCGCGCACGCGCTCCAGCGCCGCGCCCGCGGCTTCCGCTTCGGCCACCAGGGCCTGTGGATTGTCTTGGTTGCTCATGCCCACAAAGCTCGCTTAGCTGCCGCCACGGCCGCTTGCGCCGCTGGCTCGATCGTCCCACTTGGCCTGGAAGCTGCCGCTGGCGGAAATATGACCACGCCTGACAACTCTCCGTCCCCAAGCTCCCTGGAGCACTTGCTCGTCAGCCTCAAGCATCTTGCGGCGTCCGGCGACAAGCGTCTGCCTCCCGTCGACCAGTGGAACCCGACCGATTGCGGCGAGGCGGGCTTCGAAATCTTGGCCTGCGGAACCTGGAAACACGAGGGAACGCGCATCACGCGCGAGTCCCTGGTGCGCCTGTTCGCCTCGATCCTGCGCAAGGACGAGGACGGTGAAACTTATCTGGTTACGCCGGCGGAGAAAATTCGCGTCGCCGTCGAGGATGCGCCGTTCGTCGCCATCCGCGCGGACCGCCACGGAGAAGGCGAGGCGCAGACGATCCTGTTTACCACGAATGTCGGCGATGTGGTGACGGCCGACGCCGCGCATCCGTTGCGCGTCGCTGTCGATCCCGACACAGGCGAACCGCGGCCCTATGTGCTGGTGCGCGGCCGGCTTGAAGCGCGCATCTTGCGTGCTCCGTTCTACGAACTGGTGGAATGGGCCGAGCGTCGGGATGGGAAACTCGGCGTGTGGAGCGGGGGCGTGTGGTGGCAATTGGGGGCGCCGTGAACCTGGCTGAGTTTGAGCATGTGCTGCGCACCCGCCTCGATCCGCTGAATGCCATCGCGGCGCAGGCGCGCGTGCGCGGGGATCGTGATTTGAACCCAGATTGGGTCGAGGCGCCGGCGCCGTTGAAGCCCGCCGCCGTGCTGGCGCCGATCGTGCGCCGGCCGGAAGGCTGGACCATGCTGTTCACGCAGCGCACCAACGAAACACCGGCGCATCCAGGGCAGGTGTCGTTTCCTGGCGGTCGCGTCGAAGCGCACGACGCCGACGCGCTTGCCACTGCGCTGCGCGAAACCGAAGAGGAGATCGGGCTGTCGCGCCGCTTCATCGAGCCGATCGGCGCCTGGGATCGGTACAACACCGGCACCGGCTTCACGGTCACGCCGATCCTCGGCTTCGTCGAGCCGGGGTTTGAGCTCACGCTCAATCCACGCGAAGTGGCGGAGGTGTTCGAAACGCCGCTCTCGTTTCTGATGGACCCCGCCAATCACGAACGCCGCACCGGCGTTTGGCGCGGCGCCGAGCGCGCTTATTACGCCATGCCGTATGAGGATCGCTTCATTTGGGGCGCCACGGCGGGCATGATCCGCGCGCTGTGGGAGCGGCTTTATGCATGACGACGCGCGTTTCCGAGTGGGCCGCCGTTCGCATTGGTTGAAGCAAGGCGCAAACTGCGCGAAGACACTCCTCGCATGACCACCACAATCCGCCACGCGTCCTGGCTCAAAGCGCCGGAAACCCAAGCGCTGATCGCCGCGCTTGAAACCGCGCGGCCGGGGGGCTCGCGCTTCGTCGGCGGCTGCGTGCGCAACACGTTGATGGGCCGGCCGGTTGACGACATCGACATCGCCACGCAGCTGACGCCGGATCGCGTCACGGGAGTCGCTGAGCAAGCCGGCTTTGCTGCGCATCCGACCGGCATTGAGCACGGCACGGTGACGGTGGTGGTCAATCACAAGCCGTTCGAAGTGACGACGCTGCGCCGCGATGTATCCACCGACGGCCGCCGCGCCACCGTGGCTTTCACGGAAAGCTGGGAAGAGGATGCACAGCGCCGCGATTTCCGGCTCAATGCGCTCTATGCCGGCGCTGACGGCGCCATCTACGACCCCACCGGCGGCGGCCTCGACGACGCGCGCGCGGGGCGGGTCATTTTTATCGGCGACGCGCACGACCGCATTCGTGAGGATTATCTGCGCATCCTTCGCTTCTTCCGCTTCAATGCCTGGTACGCGCGTGGGCCGCTCGATCCGCACGGCTTGCACGCCTGCGCTGACCTTGTGTCCGGACTCGATGCGCTGTCCGTGGAGCGCGTCTGGAAAGAAACGAAGAAGCTGCTCGCCGCGCCCGATCCGCGTGCGGCGTGGGAGGGCATGAGCGCGATCGAAGTCCGCGCCCGCGCGCTGCCGGAAATGGCAAACGAGACGCGGCTCGATGCACTGTGTTCGTTGGAGGCCGATCTGTTGTTGCCAGTCGATGCTATGACCCGCGTCGCTGCATCGCTCGCCGACCAGGGCGCCGCGCGCGCGCTGGCGCGACGGCTGAAGCTGTCGAACGAGGAGCGCGATCGTCTCGTGCGTGCGCTGGGCGACGAGGTGAAAATCGTCTCCTACATGTCGCTACGCGAAATGCGGCGCGCGATTTATCGCATCGGAAACGAGGCCTTCCGCGATCGCGTCATGCTGGCGTGGGCGGGCGCCGGCGACAAAGCGCAGCAATGGCGCGCGCTTGTGGCGCACGCGCAGATGTGGACGCCGCCGAAACTGCCGCTCAGCGGCGACGAGGTGATGGCCGCGGGCGTGCCGGCAGGCCCGAAGGTCGGCGCGGTGATGCGCGAAGTCGAAGACTGGTGGATCGACGCCGACTTTCCCGACGACAAGCTCTCGGTCATCGAGCGGCTGAAGGCGGTGGCGCAGGGGATGGCTTAGGCGAGCTTCGTCAAGATTGCCGTGAGCTGCAGCTTCTCCTTCTCCGACAGCGGCGCCAGCGCCTCGCGCATCGCCTTGCCGTAGACGCTCCACATCGCCTTGCGCAAGTTGAGCCCGGCGGGCGTGGCGTGCACCATCTGTCCGCGTCCATCCTCAGGACATTCGCGGCGCGTGACGACGCCGTCTTCCTCCATGCGGTCGACCAGTCTCGAAATGGAGTAGCGCGCGATCAGCATGTGGCCGGCGAGGTCGCGCTGGCGCAGTGGGCCCTCCCGCTCGATAGCCCAAAGCACGTCATACCATTCGAGCGCCGGGAACCCAGCAGCCTTGAGTTCCGTTTCCACGCGGTCGAGCAAGGCCGGGCCGAACCGCTGCAACGCCACCCAGGCCCGTTGCACCGGCTCCTTCGGCAGGCTGACTTGGCTGGCTCTTGACTGTTGTTGCATCTGCACCAATCTAATATTTGTTGCTTTTGCAACAAAGTATCATGACAAATCCTTATGGAGAAGCCCTCATGCCCCGCACCGTCGCCGTCCTTGTCGGAAGCCTGCGTACGGACTCGCTGAACCGCAAGGTGGCCAACGCGCTGGTCGCGGAGGCGCCGCAGCTTCAGTTCCGCTTCGCCGCAATCGGCGACTTGCCGTTCTTCAATCAGGATCTGGAAGCGACGCCGCCGGCGCAATGGACGCGGTTTCGCGACGAGGTTCGCGCGGCCGACGCCGTGCTGTGGGTCACGCCCGAATACAATCGCTCCGTGCCGGGCGTGTTAAAGAACGCCCTCGACGTCGGCTCGCGCCCTTATGGTCAGAGCGTGTTCAACGGCAAGCCGGCGGCGGTGATCTCCGCCTCCATGGGCGCGATCGGCGGCTTCGGCGCCAATCATCATCTGCGCCAATCGCTCGCGTTTCTGAACATGCCGACGCTGCCGAGCGAGGCCTATATCGGCGCCGCGCACACCTTGTTCGACGAAAGCGGCAAGCTGAAGAACGAAGATACGCGAAAATTTCTTACAGGCTTTGCGCAGGCGTTCGCCGCGTGGGTTGAAAAGCACGCGGCATAGCTGAGCCTTACATGTGATTGCATGCAATCATGCTTGACAACTGGGTGATTGCATGCAATCATTATGGTGTGGGTAAAGGCGTTTCGCTCACTGTGCGCAATCTCTCGCCCGCCACCAAGGCGCGGCTTGCGGCGCGCGCGCGCCGCAAGGGGCGCAGCCTTGAGGCGGAAGTGCGCGCCGTTCTCGACGCCGCCGCGCGCGAACGCGCCCCGGCTAAGACCGAATTTCCCGACTGGTTCTTGGCTATGGTCGAGCCGGGCGAGGATGTCGCCGATTTCCTTGACGCACGGCGGCGCGCGCACGCGCCGGTGCGTTTGTGATTGTCGTCGACACCAATGTCTTATCCGAACTCATGCGGCCCGCTCCGGCGCCGGCGGTGGTCGACTGGCTGAGGCGGAACGCCAAACTCCTGCTCCTGCCGACGGTGGCGATCGGGGAGCTGCGCTACGGCGTTGCGCGGCTCGCTGCGGGCAAACGCAAGCTTTCGTTGACGCAGGCGCTCGACGCTCTCGTCGATCGCTTCGCGGACGCTATCCTCGCCTATGATTTACAGGCCGCTGATTGCTGCGGCGACATTCTCGCCGAGGCGGAAAGCGCGGGGCGGCCCATGGCGCTCGCGGACGCGCAGATCGCGGCGATCGCACGCGTCGCACGCGCGGAACTGGCCACGCGCAACGCCTCAGACTTTGCTACGACGCGGCTCGTTCTCATCGATCCCTGGGCGGCGTGACCGGCTCCGGCCAGCTATTACTTGTGATAGCGTCAACGAAAGCGCGTGGCGTGAGAAATCGCACTACATTCCCTTCGAGACGTTGCGCTCGGTCCCGGAAACGGTGGTCGTTCGTGACGATAAAGTTGGCGCCAAAACAGTGCGCATCGAGGTAGATTTCAGCGTCCGCCTGGTGCTTGTTGCGCGAGTTGCCGACGAAGTGCCGGGTGACTCTGTGCCTTAGTTCCGGCGGAACCGAATGGAACGTCGAGTATATGAAGTTCGCCGCCAACTTCCGCAGATGCGCTGAAGTGCTTGGGTGTTGGATTTCATTCATAGCCACGCGTGAAATGCGCAGCTGGCACATCACCTCTAAGCCTAGTAAGGTTTCGACGTCTTGGGCCGTAATCCCAGCTGAGTCGGAAAAGGCGCAGCTGTCGAGGAAATAGATGTGGGTGCAGTGCCGTGGAGGTCGGATTTGGACCGGCCTCGGGCCCCGTCTGTGACCGCTATCGATCATCTGTTCACAATACCGCGAGTCTGCCGTTCACGGCCACTTCACCACGAGCTGATTGGAGGCGCACTTGTGGGGCCAGCCGCCTTTGCGCGCGGGCGTTGACCTTGCAGGCAATCGGCCGCACACTGCTTGTTCCAGCCACCGCCAGCAGAGGAGGACGCGTTATGACAGCCATTGTTTTCGCCGCGCTCCGCCGCGCTGCTGGCGTGCGTCCGCTTGAGATATCTCGGATGTGACCGCGCTCCAGCAGCATTCGCATGATTTGTTGCTGGATATCTTCAGATGATCGAATCTTATGGCTGGAGCGCTGCGCTCCAGGACGCGTTCGCGCCCTACGCGGCGCAGAAACTTTCTCCCGCGCGCGTGATCGCGCATCATCGCGGGCTGTGGCGGCTGATCGCCGCTGACGGCGAAGTCGCCGGCCGCTTGAGCGGGCGCTTCGCGTCGGAGGCGGGGCCCGGCGAACATCCCGTGGTCGGCGATTGGCTCGCCATCGGCGCGCCCGCAGCGGGCGAGGCGATCATTCACGCGCTCATGCCGCGCGCCAGCGCCTTCAAGCGCCGCGCGCCGGCGGGCGGCGTGCAGGTGGTCGCGGCCAATGTGGATGTCGCGCTGCTGGTTGCGGCCTTGAACAAGGATCTCAATCCGCGCCGGCTCGAGCGCTATCTGGTCGCTGCGCGCGACAGCGGCGCCAAGCCCGTGATCGTGCTCACCAAAACCGATCTAAGCGCTGACGCCCAAGCCGAAGCGGCCGCCATCGAAGCGATCGCCGCGGGCGCGCCGGTCGTAGCGCTGTCGGCGCGCACCGGCGCGGGGCTTGGCGCGCTCGATGCATGGCTGAAGCCCGGCGTCACCGCGGCGCTGCTCGGCTCCTCCGGCGCCGGCAAGTCCACGCTGCTGAACGCGCTCGCCGGCAGCGCGCTGATGGACACCGGCGCGATCCGAGACAGCGACGATCGCGGCCGCCACACCACCACGCACCGCGAATTGTTCCGCCTGCCCAGCGGCGTGCTGATGATCGATACACCCGGCATGCGCGAGCTCGGCCTGCTAGCCGACGATGACGCGCTGGCGGCGAGTTTCGACGACGTCGTGGCGCTCACCGGCGCCTGCCGCTTCAACAATTGCTCGCACGCCAACGAGCCAGGCTGCGCCGTGCTGGCGGCGCTGGAAGGCGGCGCGTTGAGCAACGAGCGCTGGCAAGCCTATCTCAAACTGCAGCGCGAACTCGCCTTCGCCGCGCGCAAGGAAAGCGTCAGCGCCGAAGCCGCCCACCGCACCCGCTGGAAGAAAATCCACAAGGCGCAACGCGCGAGATATCAGCACAGGGCGCGAGAGGAAGAGGGGTAGTGCGCTAAGCCGTTTCGCCAGCAGCACGGCCCGCTGCAGCGTCCTGCACGCGCGACCTAAGCGCCGACGCCAACCGGGCAACTCACGCCGGTGCCGCCTAAGCCGCAATAACCGTTGGGGTTCTTCGCCAGATATTGCTGGTGATAGTCCTCGGCGTAGTAGAATGCGCCAGCGTCGCCGATCTCGGTGGTGATGGCGCCGAAGCCCGCGGCGCGAAGCTTTGCGGCATAGGCGTCGCGCGCGGCTTCGGCTTCCGCTCTCTGCTGCGGCGATGTCGCATAAATCGCCGAGCGATATTGCGTGCCGATGTCGTTGCCCTGGCGCATGCCCTGCGTCGGATCGTGGTTCTCGAAGAACACCTTGAGCAGCTGTGGGTAGCTCACCTGCGCCGGATCGAAGATCACGCGCACGACTTCGGTGTGGCCGGTGCGGCCGCTGCACACCTCTTCGTAGGTTGGGTTGGGGGTGACGCCTCCGGCATAACCGGACGCTGTCGTCCACACCCCCGGCGTTTGCCAGAACTTGCGCTCGGCCCCCCAGAAGCAGCCAAGCCCGAACACCGCTTCTTGTAGGTGCGCTGGGAAGGGCGGCTTCAGCGGGTTGCCGCTCACAAAATGCAACTGGGCGGTGGGGATAGCGGCGGCGCGGCCGGGCAGGGCTTGGTCGGCGGTGGGAAGGGAGGCGAGCTTAGCCAATGGATGCTCCGTGAGACTCGCCCGCGATATAGGGGCGAGCCGTGCGGGGGCCTAGTACGCAGGGTGGCTGTGGCGGGTTGCAAGCGCGCGCCGGCGTCGCCATAAAGCCGCGCTCCGGACAGGTGGCCGAGTGGTTGAAGGCGCACGCCTGGAACGCGTGTATAGGTGCAAGCCTATCGAGGGTTCGAATCCCTCTCTGTCCGCCAGTCAATCACCTGGCCCTCAACGTGGGTTCACTTTGGGGTCGGGATCGAGCCGCTCAACCGTTCGACCGCTCGACATGACTATGTGCAATGGCAATGGATGCCCTAACGTTCCGCCGGCTCCGCCAATTGCCCAATGGCGCTTGCGAGCAGCGCGGAAGCATGTTCATCGGCGGTGAGCGCATCATTGACCCGGTCGATGAGATCTTGAAACCGTATGTCGTTTGCGAGTTCGTTGCCGAATTCCTGTGCGAGGAGGGCTGCAATCAGCGCGCGGGCAAGCTCACTTTGGGAGGCGCTGTCGGCAGCGGCGAGTTCGCGAACCCGCTCAAGCGGCGGGCGAGCCGCAAAGGCCGCGCGACGCGATCGATCGGTGCGTGAACTCTTCTTACTCTTCTCCAGGCGATCGAGATGGGCCTGGATCAAGAGCAGGATCTGATCAACGTTGCTGATGCGCGTCATGGCTCAATTGGGCCGTTCATCTGGGCGGAAGCGCTGCAAGAGCATGCTGGTTTCCGTTGTGGGTTCTTCTGATGACTGAGCCGACTGCGCCTCAGCCTCTCGGCACCGGGCAATGACAAGCTGCATATCGCTGTTTAATGGAGCGTTCTCGGTGTTTGCGCGGATTCCGGCTTCTAGGTGCGTAGTGCACGCTCGGAATTCATCGCGGATCAAAGAGCGCAAGCCATCCACGAAATGGCGTAGATAGTGACCGTCAGGCAAGCGGTCGAGACGCGCCCAGGTCTCCAGTGCGTTGTCGGCTTCGCCTGAGGTCAATTGAAACAAGCCGAGTTGGAAACGGGCAATGGCAAAATCGGGCGCAAGCTCAACGGCCCGAGAAAGGTTTACATGGCCTTCTATTAGGCGCCCCTCGCCGATCAGCGCAGAGCCCAACATGAACTGAAGCCGCGCGTCGTCGGGAAATTCCGCGGCGAGCGCTTGCGTTTTGGCCACACGCTCGGAATCGCCCTTTGTGTGGGCGTCGATCAGGCCTTGAAGGCGGGTATCGTCGCAAAGTTTAGGCATAATGTGTCCTATTCGAACTTGCTCAAGTGCTGACGAAGCCGGGCGAGCGCGCTCTTGTGAAGTTGTGAGACGCGGCCCTTGCTGCATCCTATGAGCTTGGCAATCTGGGTGAAGTCGACACCCAGTTGGTAGTGATTGTAGATGATTGTTCGTTCAGCCTCGGGCAATCGCTCTATCTCGCGTTCAAGACTAAGTTCAAGGTCGCGCCAGGCTGTGGTTTGAAGGGGTGTTTGCGCGCTTTCTCCATGATGGGCTTCCGCTATGAAGCCAAGCGCCAGCAAGGCTGACAGTTCACGAAGTTGGGCGAGCGCATCCGAGCTGGGACTTTGCGCATCGAGGAGGAGGCGTGCGCGTTCGGCTTGGAGGCGCGCGAGCGCTCTTACCGCATGGAAGTTATGGGTGATGATCCAGCGAGGGCCTACCAGCTCGAAATGGAGACCAGGCGGGGACGTGTTGCTATGGGCGGTACGGACCTCAGTGAAAGAGCGCTCCGCTATCGACAAGCGCAGAGCATTGGGGACGGCAGAAACGTCGCGGTATTCGAATACGAAGACTCGAACGGGACACGGCATTACATAGAACGAGCCAGCGAAGGGACGGGACGCCACTCGGAACTCCTGGGTGTCCGGGAACTGCAAAGGCTCGGGATTCGGCCAGAGCAGGTGACGCGAATATATTCAGATCGCCAGCCGTGTCGTGGTTGCGACCAACTTATTGCGCCCTATTCGCGCGCGCGAGTCACATGGGGTGCCGACTACGCCCAGCGCAACAAGACCGATCGACACGATGCACTCGGCCTGGCGCAGATGATGCGGACGGGCTGGTTCAAGAGCGTGCACGTGAAGAGCGACGTGTTAAGGTGACATAGACGGATTTCGCGCGCGGTCAGCGACATGGTACCGCTTCTCCGGCCGGCAGATGGGCTATGTCGGCAACAACGGCAATTACGACGTCACTTACGAGCGCACGCGGCATCTGCGTCAGACCCCTGGCGGGTCGACCGGGTCGTTTGCCGATTACGATCTCGCCTACGATCAGATCACGTCCTACGAGCAGGGCTCGCGCGGGGGCATGTACACGGTGCGTGCGGGCGACACCTTGCCAGGCATCGCCGCGGCGCTGTGGGGCGATGCGTCGTTGTGGTACAAGTTGGCCGAGGTCAACGGGCTGACGGGTGAGAGCGCGCTGATCGAGGGCCAGCCGCTGATCGTGCCGGTTGGCGTGGTGCGCAGCGAGAACAACGCCACCACCTTCAAGCCCTACGATCCGCTGGAGGTGCTGGGCAACACCAGCCCCACCGCGCCCAAACCGCACAAGCAGCAATGCGGCGGCATGGGGCAGGTGCTGCTCGTCGTGATCGCGATGGTTGTGCAAGTCGTGCTGGATCGGTTCATTCCCGGCGCTGGCAAAGCCTTAAGCAAAGCGATGACCGCCGCGGTCAATATCGGGCGGAGCGCCGCGATCGGCGCCGCCGCCAGTGCGACCAGCCAAGCGGTGGGCGTCGCCACCGGCATCCAGGACAAGTTCTCCTGGAACGCGGTGGCGATGGCGGCGATCAGCAGCGGGATCGTCGCGAGCCCGCTGGGCGAGACCGTCGCGCGCGCGACCGGCGTCGGCAACGGATTTGCGAAGTGGTTTGTCACCAGCGCGGTGGAGGACGCGGCGGCGCAAGCGATCGGCACGGCCACCGGCCTGCAGAAGGACTTCTCCTGGGCCGGGGTGGCAGCGGCGGGGCTGACCGGTGGCGTGCTGCAAGGCCGCGGCGGGGCTCGCGCTGTCGGCGCACGCGTGCTGATCGAAGCGAGCATGCGCTCGCTGATCGAGGGCGAAGATTTCGGCGACGCCATGCTGGCCGCGCTGCCGGGCGCGCTCGGGCAGTATTTCGGGAAAACCATCGGGGAGCAAATAGCAGATGCGCTTTCGCCGGAACCTGTCGCCTTTGAGCCGATCAAAGCGCTGCCGGATTTGGCGCAGTACGAACCCACGGCGCTTGCCGAGCTGCCGCAGCTCTCGACCATGCGCATCAATCTGGCGCGCGCGCCGCGCACCGCGTACCCGCTCGACGGCTGGAGCATCGATCTTACGAGCCCGAGCGCCAGCGAATGGTCCAACCCATTCTCCGCGCCTGCCGAAAGCGGCGTGCCGCAAACGGCGTTGCAACGGTTGCTGGAGAGCGGAGCGTTGGAGTCGGGGTACTCATTGACGCTGAACCAGGGCGATGGAGCGTCGCCGTTAGGGGTCGCGCCCGGGTTCGTTCTGACTCCGGCGGCCATAGAGCTGCTGCGTGGGACGGCGCAACGAGGAGCGCTTGCTGGAGGCGCTGAGGTCGCGGCGCCAGCGACCGCGATCGCTGGTGCGGGGTTGCTACTGAGCTACGCCGCAGTGGCCGACCATGGCGCTCCGCTCATGATCCCGAACACGTCGCTGATGCACCCCGACAGCGCCGGGCGTCAGATTGGAAACATGGTCGGGGCGATGGCGAGCGACGATCTCCAGCTTGGCTTTGGGGTCGTTGTTCACAGTCGAGAAGAGGCAAGTCTCCTCGCCGATATGCAATTGCAGGGCGCAAGTGCGACGGAGATCAACAGTGCACTAGACCGCCTACGCGGAAGGAGCGGAACCCCGACAAACGCCCCAACGACGGATGAGATTCGCAGCTGGCCGGGCGTCGCGTATGTGAGCGGGGACCCGCTACCTGTGATCGACGGACCGTGGCTCTTCGGCGGGGAGGGCGCGATTCCGGGTCAGGTCGCCGATCGCTTGGCCGGACGGCGGTTCGAGTCGATTCATGACTTCCGAGGTGCGTTCTGGCGTACGGTTGCGGATATACCTGAACTCGCGGATCAATTCACTGAAAGCAACCGCGCCCTAATGCGCCAAGGCAAAGCTCCGTTCCCGAGGGAGGTGGATCAATACGGCGACAGACAGGTTTTCGAGATCCATCACCCTCACGAGGTGAGGTTTGGTGGGGCGCTCTATGATATGAACAATATGCGGGTGGTGAGTCCACGTAGACACAACGAAATCCACTATGGAGAGAATAGGCGATGAGCAGCCAATTCGTCGAGGCAATCTCCAACTTCCTAACCGAGATTGAGTGCGGGGATCTCTCCGAGCAGCAAGTTAGCTCAATGATGTCTGATTTGAGGCTCTTCGCACCGCACTCCGATCTGAGCGACATCATATTCTACGGTGAGCGCAATCGCACGCCAGAGGAGATTGTGAACGAGGCGCTTCTTCGGGAACGAATCTGGGAGGAGGGTGGTAGGGAAGCTGTCACCGCTCATGTCAAAGCGCTAATGCTGGCCGCGCTCGCTGACCCTGCGATCGACACCACGCATAGGTACTCAGCCATGAACATACTCGAAGGAATTGAGCGCGAGGCGGGCCGGCGGCAGCCGAGTTAAGGCCGTCCGATAAGTTGCACAGATAGACTTCTAACTCGCCTACGATCAGATCACGTCCTACGAGCAGGGTTCGCGCGGGGGCATGTACACGGTGCGTGCGGGCGACAGCTTAAGCAGCATCGCCGCGGCGCTGTGGGGCGATGCGTCGTTGTGGTACAAGTTGGCCGAGGTCAACGGGCTCACCGGCGAGAGCGCGCTGATCGAGGGCCAGCCGCTGATCGTGCCGGTTGGCGTGGTGCGCAGCGAGAACAACGCCACCACCTTCAAGCCCTACGATCCGCTGGAGGTGCTGGGCAACACCAGCCCCACCGCGCCCAAACCGCACAAGCAGCAATGCGGCGGCATGGGGCAGGTGCTGTTGGCGGTGATCGCGATTGCTGTGGTGGTGGTGCTGAAGGTCCCGTTGACCAATTTCTTCACCAACATGTTCTCGCGCGCGGCGATGACGACATTGTCGGCTTCAGCGACGACGACGGCGGCGCAAGTGCTTGCAGTGCAGGCCGGAGCGGCCGCTGCTGGCGCTGTAGCGGGTGGGATCACGGCCGCAGCGGCCGGTTCTATCGTATCGCAGGGCGTGGGCGTCGCCACCGGCATCCAAGACAAGTTTTCATGGAACGCGGTGGCGCTTGCCGCGATCGGCGGCGGCGTGGGCGGCAGCGGCGTTGCGCACTTGACCGGCTCGACGGTCGTCAACGCCGCGCTCGCCAGCGCCATCACCCAAGGCATCGGCGTCGCCACAGGACTGCAGGACAAGTTCTCCTGGGCTGGCGTTGCAGCGGCGGGCGTGGGCGCGGGCGTGGGCAAGTGGGTTGGCGCGCGCCTGCCAGCGGGGACCGGCGCGATCGTGGGCCGCACGGCGGTCAACACCGCCTCGGCGATCGCCAACGCCGCGACCCGCTCGCTGATCGACGGCTCCAACTTCGGCGACAACGTGCTCGCCGCGCTGCCCGATGTGATCGGACAAACCATTGGGGAGGCTATCGCGGGGCGTGTAGCCGGGAATGGAAATACGACGGGAGGTGGCGAACGTCGTGGCGGCGTGCTCAGTGCGATTGGCGACGTCCTCGGCTTCGATGGGGAGTTTGGGTACGACGGGATCAACGGGCCGACCGGCGAAGGCCGTCGCCTCTCGCTCGCGGGCCTCGGCGGCGCCATCGGCGATGTCGTCGGCTTGGACGGACAGTTTGGTCAGCAAGGAATGGCGGGGCGGAACCTTTCCCTCTCGGGGCTAGGCGATGCCATTCAAGACGTAATCGCGCCGCCAACCGCAACGACGACGGGAACGTATGGTGATGAGGCATCGTGGCTGGACACGGTCCAGCGGCTCACTGAGCTGCAAACCGGCATTGGCGACGCAACCTTTGCGGAGGGAATGCCGGATAGCGCGCGCCTAATTCCTGTGGAGGGCAATTGGGAAGCCGCTGAACGGCTTTTTGCTCCGCAGGAGGCGCCTAACTATTCCGACTATGAAGACATAACCGGCCAATTTGCCGACTTCGCACGGCTGAATCCCGAGGAGAGCGAGCGCCTTCGCTTTGCCTTCGATCCGTTTAACAAGGGATACGCTGAAGATGCCGGCTGGATAGTCGACATCCTGGCGGGCGGCATCGTCGGAGGCCTTCGCGCCGGCGCCGAGTCCGGCATTCTGAACTTCGGCAGATCATCCGCCTGGAGGCTCGGTTGGGGCGATCGTGGTCGGGAGCTAGAGAGACTCGCGCTAGGCTCCGGAGGCCGCCGCGGCCTGCATCCCGACTTCCCGGTATTTGACAGAGTGTGGCGCGGGCGAGCGACCAGCGTCGTCTCGATTGACCTTGCCGCTGAAGGATACATCCGTAATCCTTCGGCCGTTGCAAGCACGCTAATTAGGAAGCTGAATTCGGTCGCCAACTACACGGTCGAGACGTATGCTAGAAGAACCATTCAGGCAGGAGTTGATTTCACCGCTCGTGAGATGTTGGTTGTGGTCCCGCGCGGGGCGATGACCGTTGGTCAGCGACAAGCGTTGCAAGCGGTCTACCAGCAGGGCGTCAACCGGGGCGTGACGGTAATCATCAGGCGGTTCTAAGGACACGACGACATGTCATATTGGCCAATCTATCAGGTCGGAACCACCGTACTGGCGCCATATGTACTGAAAGTGGAGGGCAGCGCGAGAGTTGAGGTCAAGCCCTTTCGGGTGTTGGACGCGAACGATCCGGACCTGGCGTCGAAGTTGAAAGACATATTTTCGAGCGAGAACATGAAAGTCGTCCACACCGAGGTCCCGCAAGACGATCAAGGTGACAAGGAATACCTTTCCATTCTTGACGCCAGTAGTTGGGAAGACCTGTACCGAAAGTGTAGAAACTGGCAGGTCTTCAAACGAGACGGACGCTTTAGCATTGAACGCTGGAAATCTAGCCCGCGCGGGCGCGGCATGGAGCCCGACCAAGAGGCCAGCGATCGGATCGAGAAGGACATGCCCTTGGATCGTGCGGTCGCCTTCCTCGTCCAAGAGCTGAGAGCAGCTTAAGCCCGACTGTCTGGCTGGCTGGCTGGCTGGTGAAGCCATACTGTGCCACCATGCGAAGCGCATGCCATTGGAGCGCGCTGTAGAGCTGCGCGCCGCGAGTCTGACGGCCTCCCTGATCGCGCGAATGTACACGGTGCGTGCGGGCGACACCTTAAGCAGCATCGCCGCGGCGCTGTGGGGCGATGCGTCGTTGTGGTACAAGTTGGCCGAGGTCAACGGGCTGACGGGCGAGAGCGCGCTGATCGAGGGCCAGCCGCTGATCGTGCCGGTTGGCGTGGTGCGCAGCGAGAACAACGCCACCACCTTCAAGCCCTACGATCCGCTGGAGGTGCTGGGCAACACCAGCCCCACCGCGCCCAAACCGCACAAGCAGCAATGCGGCGGCATGGGGGCTGTGCTGATTGCGGTCGTCGCGATCGCCGTCGTGGTCGTCATGTCCGGCGGGATCGCCGGCGGCTTTTCCTCGATGTTAAACGGAGGAACGTTCGGGCAAGGATTCGCGGCGGGCTTCGGCGGTTCCGCCAGCGCTGGCGCAGCCGCCGGCGCTCAGGTCGGCGCGTTAGCAGCGGGCAATGTGGCGGCCAGTGGTCTCGCAGTCGTCGCAACCGGGAGTATCACCGCGGGCGCCGTTGCCGGGGCCGCGACGGCAGCTGCACTCGGCTCCATCGTGTCGCAAGGCATCGGCGTTGCAACCGGCATCCAAGATAAGTTCTCCTGGAACGCAGTCGCACTGGCGGCGATCGCCGGCGGGATTGGCGGTTCGGGCAGTCAGCTTGGCGTAGGCGGATCGAGCGCGATGTCGAATGCGCTGCGCCAAGGCGTGGCGAACGCGATAACGCAAGGCATTGGGGTAGCGACCGGGCTGCAAAGAAACTTCAGCTGGGCTGGGGTCGCAGCTGCCGCCGTGGGGTCGTACGCCTCCGCACGTGCGCCGGCCGGACCGCTCAACATCGTGCGAAGCGGCGCCAGCCTTATAGCAGACGCCGCGACGCGCTCGCTGATCGAAGGCAGCGATTTCGGCGACAACGTGCTCGCGGCGCTGCCGAATGTGATCGGCCAAACCATTGGGGAGGCGATCGCTGGGGGAATTGCGGGACGTGGCAGAGCGGTCGTGGCCGAGGGCAATGGCGGACCGGCTCAGAAGCGAGGGCAAGCGAAAGAACTTCTGCCGCAGCTTTCCCCGGAATCTAGGGCCGAGCTTGCTCGATTGTTTGGCGAAGGCGAGGCCGGAACTAGCGCGGCTGAGCTTGCAAAGCTTCGCTCGCTCCTAGCGACTTTGGGAAGGCGCGCGGGTGGTGCCTTGCTAGCTTGGGCGATCCCAACTGATGCAGACGGAGGTGTGGAGCGCATCGGCGTGCCCGAGTTCGAGGATGATCATCTCATCCTCACGAGGTTGAAGAGTGAGGCGCCTGGACAGTGGTCGATCGCTCAGACGGTCAATCCATGGACCGGAGAGCCGGTCAATCCGGGCGATTGGATAAAGGAATTTCGCGTCATCGGCGGCGCTATTGATCGTGGAGACGGACTACTCGTTGTCCAGGACCCTCAGGGGATCGCGGATAAGCTCGGGCATCCGCTCGTGGCGAACGTCGTTGTCCCGATGGGAGCAGACGGCGACGACACTTTGGGTTTCGGCGTTGTGGTCCAAGACCAAGATGAACTTGACCTCGTCGGCAACCTGCGGGCCCAGGGACGTAATTCAAATGAGATCAACAGCGAGCTTGCACTCTTCCGAGTCAGCAGAGGCGGCGAGAGCGGCAGGCCAGGTTGGTTACAGCGCGTTCTTGATGGGGTACGATTCGATCGGGAGCAGGGTGTTCGCTACCCCTATAATCAAGTGTATATCGACGATCCCTCTGGAGGTTATCGCATCCTAGATTCATACAACCCCGAGGCGGGGGAGATCGTGTCGAGAAAGCTCACGCAACTTTGGAACATCGCTCCAGAAACTGCCATTGGTTACATAACTGAGGCGGCGACAAAGTATGCGGTGGGCCGAACAATCGCAAACGTACCTACCGCTCGAGATAGATACCCTGGGCTGATCGGGCGACAGCTTTTGGGGCAGGTGTACTTGGAAGTGCCCGTGCAGACAGCACCAGTGCCTCCAGTTGTATTAAGCGCGGCGGCAGGGAATGGCGTCATAATTAGGGATGTCGAAGGCAACATCTATCGGCGGAGCAATAGATGACGTCGCTATTTTATTGCGAGAAGTGGTTTAGGCACGACAAGGTGCCGATAGAACTGCTGTCGGAAGCGCAGGCAAAAGCGCGGCATAAAAAAGGAGCCCTGTATACGGTGTTGGTCGGGTCCGAAACACGACCAAACTCCTTCTTAGAAGTTGTTGGAGAGAATGCGTTTGTAAGCGTCAATTTTTTGGATGACGAGCTTCGAGATTATTTGACCTACGCGTTTCAACGGGTAGAGGATGGGCGCCTCTTCTTGAGCGCGGTGACGAGGCGTGAATACCAGCCCGGCACCGACAAGATCGCGAAAGCCGAGCTCTATTACTTCAACCGCGAAGGCTCGGTATCAGTGCGCCTCGTGGACGCGGAGGCAAAGAGGGAGCAAACTGGGTCGCGCGAAATAGATGTAGCCACCAACTATGAAGCTTGGCCAGAATTCGGCCGCTACGAGCATCTCCTTCAGCGCGAGCGGGGAATAGTGCATTAGCACTGGAGAATGGGAAAACCTCGTTCGCCGATTTCGATCTGGCTTACGACAGCACGAACTCGTACACGCAAGGCTCGACGCGCGGCATGTACGTGGTCCAGGCGGGCGACAGCTTAAGCAGCATCGCCGCGGCGCTGTGGGGCGATGCGTCGTTGTGGTACAAGTTGGCCGAGGTCAA
>JAIELK010000015.1 GCA_019753175.1 Hyphomonadaceae bacterium | reverse complement strand
CCGCGATCACCAAAGAGGCTTCGAAGCGCGCCTTCGCACCCTCAAGATCGCCGCCCAAGACAAGCACGTCGCCAAGCGTATTGTCCGCAACCGATCGATCGCGATCGTCCTGGGCGACGCGCCGCGCTGCCTCCGCCGCGTGTTTCGCAGCGGCCAGATCGCCCTTCCAGCGCCGGTAGAGCTGGCTGAGTTCAACACAGGTCCAGAAATCGTCCGGCTGCAGCTTGTGCGCTTCCTCGTAGGCGGCGAGCGCTTCGCCGTCGTTCACGCCGCGCGCCAGGGCGGCCACCCGCCGCCATTTCTCCGCCGCACGCGCAGCGTCGGCGCGCGCATCGGCCTTGAGCGCCTCGAGATCGAGCTTGCCGCCCGCGAGCACGCTGGCTTCGAAGCTGTCCGCCGCCGCGCCGCCTTCAGCGACGACGCCGACCACCGCTTCGTTCCGCTTGGCCTTCTCCTCCGCGCCGATCGGCTGCGCCTTGCCGGCGGCGACGAGCGCTGCGTTCATTTGATCGAGCTTGGCTTCGAGCGCGGCCACCTTCGCCCGCTGCGCGTCGCTCAGCGCCTGCACCTGCGCTTCGAGCGCTTTGACATGGTCGACATTGGCGGGCTTGGCCGGCGGCTTGATGGCGCCGGCGGTCATGATCGAAAGGCCCTCTTGCGTCCGCTCGACGGCCTCTTCCGTGGTCCGTTTCGCGTTGCCGATGGTCCAGGCCGCCAGCAGCACCGCCAGCACCGGCGCGGGGATCACCAGCGCCCAGTCCGGCGCTTGCGCCAGATAGGGCCCAGCCCAGGATAGCCAGTCCTGCGCCGCGGCTGTCTCGCGCACCCATTGGGCGATTTGGGCGATCATGCTGCCCCCATGGATCGCCCTTACCACAGCCACGGCGCCGCCGTGAACGCAGTGGGGCAGCTTACCGGCGACCGGAATCGGCCCATGGTGGCGGCCCGGTAACGTTTCTTAAACCGGACTCGGGGCTGAATCGCCTAGATGTGGTGGCCGTTCGGTCATTATCTCCCTACATCTAGGGGACATTTCGGAGAGGAGACGATCGCATGGCGCGTGTGAACGGGAGCAAGCTGCCGGGGCTGAGGACCCCGTCCGTCGGCTACAAGCCGTTCCGCTATCCGTGGGCGTACGAATTCTGGCGCCGCCAGCAGCAAGTGCACTGGATGCCCGAAGAAGTCCCGCTCGGCGAGGACGTCAAGGATTGGGCCTCCAAGCTCAACGACCAGGAGCGCAATCTGCTGACGCAGATCTTCCGCTTCTTCACCCAGGCCGATGTCGAGGTGAACGACAATTACATGGAGCGCTACGCGCGCGTGTTCAAACCGACCGAGATCAAGATGATGCTCTCGGCGTTTTCCAACATCGAGACCGTGCACATCGCCGCCTATGCGCTGCTGCTCGAAACCATCGGCATGCCGGAAACCGAGTTCGCCGCGTTCCTCGATTACCAGGCGATGCGCGACAAGCACGATTACATGCAGAAATTCGGCGTCGAGAGCGACGAAGACATCCTGCGTACGCTGGCCATGTTCGGCGCCTTCACCGAAGGTCTGCAATTGTTCGCCTCGTTTGCGATGCTGATGAACTTCCCGCGCTTCAACAAGATGAAGGGCATGGGCCAGATCGTTACCTGGTCGGTGCGCGATGAAAGCCTGCATTGCGAAGGCATGATCAAGCTGTTCCACGCCTATGCGAAGGAAACCGGCGCGCTTACCGATGCGGTGAAGGCCGACATCGCCCAATGCTGCAAGACCGTGGTCGAGATCGAGGACCGCTTCATCGATCTCGCCTTCGAGATGGGCCCGGTGCAGGGCATGACCGCGGACGACATCAAGAAATACATCCGCTACATCGCCGATTGGCGGCTGGGGCAATTGGGCTTGCCGAAAATCTACGGCCAGAGCGAACACCCGATCCCCTGGCTCACCGCCATCCTCAACGGCGTCGAGCACGCGAACTTCTTCGAAGCGCGCGCCACCGAATATTCCAAAGCCGCCACCAAAGGCGATTGGCACGGCCAGAGCGGCGTCTGGGAAAACTTCGAGAAACTGATGGAAAAGCGAAAAGCGGGATAGCGCTATTGCGCCGGCAGCCGCCCCACCGCGCCTTCCCCGCGCGGATCGGCGCCGCCCTCGAGTCCCTGTGGCGTCACGCGAATGGCGTGCAGACCGCTGTTTCCTTCCGGCGTCGGCTCGAAGCGCCACCCGCGTTGTTCGAGCGCGGCGGCGACGCCGTCAGGCCAACGCGCGTGTTCCGCGTTCACCACTGAGAAGCGCGCCGTCGCGTTGCCGAGCGCGAGCGCGTCCTGCACGGGAAGATTCCAGTCGAGAATACCGATGGTCGCCCGCGCCACGTAACCGATAATGTCCGATCCGCCGGGCGAACCGATCACCAGCACGAGTTCGCCGTCGCGATCGGTGACGATCGTCGGCGACATCGACGAACGCGGACGCTTGCGCGGCGCCACGGCGTTCGCGACCGGGCGGCCATTGATCGTCGGGCGAAAGGAGAAGTCCGTCAGCTGATTGTTGAGCAGAAAGCCGGACGCCATCCGCTGCGCGCCGAAGGCGCTCTCGATCGTAGCCGTCAACGAAACCGCGTTGCCGAAGGGATCGACGATTGAAAGATGGGTCGTGCCGACATCCTCGCTATAGGCGCTGCCCCATCGCTCGAACAGCGCCCGCCCCGCAGGCATGCCGGGCGTGATGATGTCCGGCGCCGTCCGCAGATCGATCTGCCGCGCGCGCTCGTCGAGATAGCTCGGCGCGAACAGTTCGCGCGTTGGCGTCGGAACGAACTCGGAATCGGCCATGTAATGATCGCGATCCGCGTACGCGAGCCTGCTCGCCCACAGGAATGCGGCCCAATCGTCGACACTGTCCGGCCCGCCCGGTTGGGGACGCGTGCGCTCATACAGCCCAAGGATGGCGAGCGTCGCGTTGGCGGAACTCGGCGGCGCCGCGGTGCAGACGATGTAGAGCCGATGCGGCGCACACAGCGGATCGAAGCGCTGCGCACGCGCTGACTGCAGATCCTCCAACGCAAGCGTGCCGGCGCGCGGACCGCGTTGCGCGGCCGCGACGATCGATTGCGCGATCTCCCCTTCGCTCATCGCTCGCGGCCCCTGCGCCGCCAGCGCGCGCAGCGTGGCGGCGTAGCCGGGATTGCGAAGCACGTGCCCCGCCGGCCAAGGGTCGCCGTCTGCGTCGTAGAAATAGGCGCGCGCCGCGGGATCGTCCCGCAGCCGCACCTCGTGTTCGTCACTGCGCAGCGCCGCCGCCACCATGGGAGAGATTTCCCAGCCGTCCTCCGCAAGACGAATGGCGGGTTCAAACAACACCGTCCAGGGCAAGCGGCCATGGTGTTCATGCGCGAGCTTGAGCATCGGTACGAGCAATGGCGTGCCGATCGAGCGCCCGCTCGCTTGCGCATCGTAGAAGTCCATCGGCTCGCCGTCAGAGGACAGGAACATATCGGGCGTCGCGCCCGCGGGCGCGCGCTCGCGCCCGTCGAACCCGGTGATCGACTCCGTCACCGCGTCGTAAAAGAGCAGGAAGCCGCCGCCGCCGATGCCAGAGGATTGCGGCTCCACCAAGCCAAGCACGAGCTCCGCCGCGATCGCTGCATCGACGGCCGAACCGCCGCGGCGCATCATCTCCAGCGCGGCGTCCACCGCGCGCGGATCGGCCGCTGCCGCCATCGCTTCGCCGCGCTCGACGGGTCGCGCCACTTGCTGCACCGGGGCGGTGATACAAGCAGAGAGCGCCAGGAGCGCCGCGGTTGCCAGCGGCAACAGTCGTGATGAGGTCGGGGTCATGACTTGCGCACTCCAGGCGGTTTAGCCGCCGCCTAGGATGCCCGATGCAATGGCGCCGCCGCAACTAAGTTGCAGCGGCACCTTCCTTGCCGGCAGGGGGATTCTCAGAACCGAGCGCGGGTTCTCACGTAGTAGAATCCACCCAAGTAGCCGCCCGGCGCGGTCGCCGGATACTTTGAGCCGACCACGCCGGCGAACGGGTTCTCGTCCGGATAGGAGTCGAAGGCGTTCTGCGCGCCGACTGCAACTTCGACGTTCTCCAACAGATCGTAGCCGAGTTCAAAGTCGAAGGTCACTTGTGAACCGCCATCGATCGGGAGATCGCACCCGGTCGGGCCGCCGCCGTATGCATCAACGTGGCACTCAAAGTACTCGCCATAATAGTTGAGGCGAGCCAGGCCGCTGAAGCGATCATGGTCATGGTTGAAAGTCAGGTTGCCCTTGAACTGAGGCAAACCGTTCTCAATGACGTAGCGACGCCCCGCAGAAAGCGGCGCAGCGCTATCGACGCCAGTGTCGGTGACCTCGGTTTCGGTCCAGTTGAACGCGGCCGCCAGCGACGATTCAGAGCCCGGATAGAGCTCGAACCGCGTGCTCGCGACGATGTCGATGCCTTGCGTCTCGGTGTCGAACGAGTTGGTGAAGAAGCTGAAGCTCGTTAGATCTTCCGAGCCGGCGAAATCAGCCGCGTCGAGCACATTCGCCGCGTCGAGCAAGTTCAGCACTTGGCTCGTCGACGAGCCAGGCGGGATCGGCACCGAGTTCTCAGCGGCGACTTCCAGCAGCTCCGCGAGGAAATCCTGGCTGTCAGACAACGAAATGCGGTTGTCGACCTTAATGTTGAAGTAGTCGATCGTGACGTCGATATTCCCTAAACGGAAGCCTGCGCCGAGCGTGAAGTTCTCTGACTCCTCGGGCGCCAGCGTCGGGCGGAAGCCTGAGCTGAGTTCAAGACGATCAGCGATGAATTGGCCGGCGGCGGATGACAGCGGGATGGTGCCGAGGTCAATCAGCTGCGTGCCGCTGAACTGCGTCGTCACGTTGGTGACGTTCGCCTGTCCAGCGGTTGGTGCATGGAACCCAGTGCTCCAGGTCGAGCGAACAACGAAGTCGGGAGTTACGCGATAGAGTGCGCCAATCTTGTAATTCGTGGTCGTTCCGTAGGTGTCGTAGAAGTCCTCGAAGCGAACGGCGCCTTGCAGCACGAGCCGCTCAGTAATGTCAGCTTCGAGGTCGAGGTAGAGCGCATAGTTCTCTTGTGTCGTCTCCCCTTCGATGGCGGGCGTGAATCCGCCGAATCCATTGGAGCTGGAGGAGAAGCCCTGCCCGCCGGGATACGCCAAGGACGGCGCCGCGAGTGGCCCCAGCGCGTACGACGCCGGATCGCCGGCGCGAATCTCGAACGTTTCCGAGCGGTGCTCGGCGCCGAACGCAACGTTCAGGTCGGAGGCAAGCCCGAGATCGAGACCGTACGAGAAGTCGATGTTGAAGTTCTTGTCGGTTTGGCTGTAGCCGCCGGGGTTGAACGAAGTGGGCGTGTTGGGGCCCAAGCTCGCGTTGATCGTGTTGGTGATGAAAAAGTCGATGTCGTTACGGCCGTAGGTGTAGCTCACGTCGTAGGCTAGGCCCGAACCGATCCCGAGCTCGCCGCGCAATCCGACGACCACCGACCTGTCCTCAAGCTCTCCGCCGAAACGCGGCGTGAAGCCGCCAGGGAACAGCTCGATGAACGAAAAACAGTTCGCGCTCGCGGTAACTTGAGCCAGAATCACAGGATCCGGGCGCAATCCGCCGCCCGCCGTAAGCGGAATGCCTGCGGGACAATCACCAGCAGTGTTGACCGACAAATCGCCGACGAGCACCGAGGGAACGCCGCCTGGATCAGCCGCACCGGTCAGCGGATTTACAAGCGGCCCGCCAAAAACGCCCGGCCGGTTCGTTGGATTACGGAAGAAGAACCCGCCTTCCGTCTCACGTTGGGAGTAATTGCCAAACGCGTAGAGTTCAGCTGCCTCGGTAAGCTCGACGCCGGAGTTGATGAAAATGGTGAAGTCGCTGTTGACGTTGGGCTGTCCCCAAATCTGCGCTGGATTAGCGACCGCAGTGTTGCCTGCCGCGATCAGGTCGGCCGCATCGTCGCGCTGCACCGAACGGCTTGTTGCATCAGTCTCCCCGTACTCGGCGCTGATATTGACGAAGCCGCCTTGGGCGATGTTCAGCGGCAAGCCTAGATTGCCCGAGATGCTGTATTGCGCGCCGTCGCCCTCGTAGGACTGGCCCCATTTGGCTTCCAGCTGCGCGCCTTCGGCGTCATCGCGCAAGATGAAGTTCATCACGCCGGCGATCGCATCGGAGCCGTATTGAGACGACGCGCCGTCGCGTAGCACTTCAACTTGCCGAAGGCCGATTGCGGGGATCACCGAAATGTCAGGACCGTGGGAACCGTCGGCGAGACCACCGCCGAGGAACGTGATCACGGCGGCGCGGTGGCGCCGCTTGTTGTTGACCAGAACCAAGGTTGCGTCGGGCGCAAGGCCGCGAAGATTGGCCGGACGGATGAGCGTCGCCGCGTCCGAGATCGGCTGCGTGTTGACGTTAAACGAGGGAACTGAGGTGCGGAGGATGTTCTGCAGGTCGGTGTCGGCCTGATCGAGGAGCTCCGCCGCGCTGATGACATCGACGGGGGCTGGTGTGTCCGCTGCTGAGCGAGCTG
This sequence comes from Hyphomonadaceae bacterium, assembly GCA_019753175.1. Classification (GTDB taxonomy): domain Bacteria; phylum Pseudomonadota; class Alphaproteobacteria; order Caulobacterales; family Aquidulcibacteraceae; genus Vitreimonas. The sequence goes on along the minus strand of JAIELK010000015.1, from coordinate 106,104 downwards.
CCCGGCGCGTGCCGGTCACGACAATCGCTTCTTCCTCGGACGCTCCACTCTCCTGGGCAAGCGCGGGCGCGCTGAAGCCCGTCGACATCGCGCCCAGGATGGCCGCGGCGCTGTACATCAAAGTGCGGGTCCGCTTCATAACATCTCCCCTCGCTGACAAGGGGGTAGATTGACCTGCGGTATCGAGTTCCCGCAATGTCCAAAACGGTCATTTCAGGCTGCCAGCGTTGTTTATGGCGCCGTTACCACAGAGTTCCCGTAATGATCCGCATCAGGGTGGCCAGGCTCACGGACATGCCCGCGCTCAAAGCGCTGATGGATGCCGCCATTGGCGAGTTGCAGGGGGACTTTCTCGCCCCGCAGGAGATTGTGGCGAGCCGGGAGGTGATGGGGATCGACACCCAGCTCATCAAGGATGGGACTTATTTCATAGCGGAGCTGGACGGCGCGCTCGCGGGCTGCGGCGGCTGGAGCCGGAGGGCGACGCTCTATGGCGGCGACCACTCCGAACCGCTTCGCGACGCGAGCCTACTCGACCCCGCGCGCGACAGCGCTCGGGTGCGAGCGATGTACACCCACCCCAAGATGACGCGCCGCGGCGTCGGCCGCGCGGTGCTCGCCGCCAGCGAGGACGCCGCCCGCGCCGCAGGCTTCAAGCGCGCCGAACTCATGGCGACGCTTGCTGGCGAACCGCTCTACCGCGCCAGCGGCTATGTTGAGGAAGAGCGCACATTCTCTCCAGACATCGGCGGCGTGCGCGTGCCGTTGGTGCGGATGAGCAAGGCGCTCGTGTGACCGGCGCTATTCCAGGAGACGCTCCAACAGCGCTGCCCGCTCGCCCGCGCCGACGCCGAGCTCCTGCTCCATGTATCCCAGCGCTGACCCGTACTGAGCGTCGATCGCATCAAACGCGGTGCGCAGATAATCGACATGCACGCCGAGCATCGGCCGCAGCGCTTCGTCGCTCAACGGCCTGCTCAAGCGCTCCTCCATGCGGGCCTTGATGCGCGGCAGGCGTGAGTCGAGATCGATGGCGGCGTTGGTGAACTCATAATCGGCATAGATCGCCTGCTCCGGAACGCCGAGTGCAACCAACGTCAGGGCGCAACCGAGCCCGGTGCGGTCCTTGCCGGCGGCGCAATGAATGACGGCCGCGCCCTCTTCGGCCAGCAGTGCGGAGAACCAATTCCGGTAGAGATCGATGTGCCGCGGCGCCGATGCGAAGTCGCGATAGAGCTGGTGCATGTAGCCGGTCACGCTTGCCGCGGTAAGGTCGCTCGCCAGCAATGCTTGCAGATGTGGCGGCAAGGCATCCTGCGGGCCTTCGTCATTGGTGATGATGCGCGCGCGCTCGCCCGGCCAGCGGTTTGGCTCGCGTTTACGCTCCTCGACGCGCCTCAGATCAACGACCACGCGGACGCCGAGCGCATTCAGTTTTTCGATGTCCGCTTCGCTCGCCTCGGCGAAATGCGCGCTCCGATAAAGCCGCCCGCGCGCGACGCGCGCGCCGGACGTGGTCTCGTAGCCGCCGAAATCGCGAAAGTTAAGGACGCGGTCGAAAGAGATGAGGCGATCGTGCATGCTTGGCGGGACCTCTCCGAAAGACCGGGCGCGAGACATCTTGAAAGATCGGCGCAAGGATGTCACGCCCGCATGGCGTCGACCGCTCGCGAAGCACAATCACGCTTTGCGCTTCATCGGAACGGCGGCTCGTCGAAGGCGCGGAGCTTGCGCGAGTGCAGGCGATCGCGGTTTTGCTTTAAGAGCGCGATCGTCTCGAGGCCGATGCGCAGGTGTGCGCCGATGGCGCTGTCATAGAAGCGATCGGAAACGCCGGGTAATTTGATCTCGCCGTGCGCTGGCTTGTCGGACACACACAGCAGCACGCCATACGGCACGCGCAGGCGGAAGCCTTGCGTGGCGATGCAGGCGCTTTCCATGTCGACGGCGATGGCGCGAGACTGCGAAAGCAATTGGCGCTCCTGATTGTAGTTCAACTCCCAATTTCTGTCCGCGTAAGACACCACCGTCCCGGTCCGGAGACGGCGGCGCAAATCTTCCTTGCCCCCTTCGACGACCGTGGTCGCCGCCTGCTGCAGCGCGATCTGCACTTCGGCGATCGCAGGGATCGGCACTTCCAGCGGCACGCGGTCATCGAGCACTTTGTCTCGGCGCAGATAGGCGTGGGCAAGTACATAATCGCCGATGCGCTGGGTGTGTCGCAAGCCGCCGCAATGACCGATCATAAGCCAGCAATGCGGGCGCAGCACCGCGAGGTGATCGGTGATGGTCTTCGCATTCGAAGGGCCGACGCCGATGTTCACGAGCGTCACGCCATCATTGTCGGGCGTCTTCAGATGGTAAGCGGGCATCTGATACTTGTGCCATGGCGCTTCCCGCGCCTTGCGCTCTGCGTCCTTGTCGCCGGCTTCGATCTGCAACCGCCCGGGGCACGACAGCGCCCACCCCTTGGGGCCATTCTTCACGCCCTCGGCCGCCCAGCGCACGAACTCCTCGACATAGCGCTGGTAGTTGGTGAACAGAATCCATGGCTGCACGTCACTCCACGGCGCGCCGGTGTAGTGTTCAATGCGCTTCAGCGAGTAGTCGGTGCGCGGCGCGTCGAACAAGGCGAGCGGCCGCGAACGATCCAAGCGCTCGATGTGCAGGCCGTCGACAGCTGCGTCCCCGACCTGCGTCAGCCGCGGGTTGGGAAAGTGCCGCGCGAGGTCTTCCGCCGGCACGTTCTCGAACGCCGATGCTCCCACCGCGTCCAGCACGAATGAGTACGGAATTTCGGTGCTGCTCTGACGCACGCTGAGCTCGGCCCCATAGTCCGCAACGAGCAGCGATAACTGCTCGATCAGGTAGTCGCGGAAAAACGCAGGCTGTGTGACGGTGACGGTGTATTCGCCGGGCCAAGTCAGCTGCCCGTAAGCACGCGCCAGACGCGGTGCGGGCGCCCCCGGCAGATAGGTAACGCGGAGTTCCGGGTAGCGGAACAGCGCGCGCTCCTCCGCCGTGGGCGCTTGTCCCAGCTCCGAAAAACGGCGCACGGATTCGATGAGTGCGGTAACCGCACGTTCGTACAGCGCTTCGACGCGCGCAACAGCTTCAGCAGGTGTTTTGGGATCTTCCATGGCGGACTTATCCGCCACGTGCTTCCCGCGTCAAGCCCTCAGGTTTCGCGCGGGATCGGATCGATCAGGCGCGAGCGGCGGTAGACCGTGTGCTCGAGCGTCATGGTGCCGGACATGACCAAGCCCAGTGGCCAAGTGTACAAATACTCCGCCTCAGCCATGATGATGCTGGTGCCGGGACGCATGATGCCGTTCGGCAGGGTCACCGTTGAGTTTGCCGGCCGCGGCGCCATGTTGCGGCCCTCGCTCCAGACAACCCGCGCGGTTGTGGCGTTCTCGACGCTTACGCTGGTGATGCGGATGTTCAGCGTCGCTGGGTTGTCCGGGGTCATCAGCAGGCCAAGCGCCGCCCACAGGCCGTCAACCTCATCGTCGGTCACCTCAGTGTCGCGCGACACCACATCCGCCAGGGATGAGGCCGTATTCTCGACGCGGCGATTGGCGCCGAGCACGTCGATGAGTTCGACGGCGCCGAACAGCAAAAACACCATCATCGGCAGCAGGATGGCGAATTCGAGCGCTGCGAGGCCGCCCCTCGCGCGCGCAAACCTGCGGAAGCGCTGCATGATTGTCATTCGTAAGGCTCGTTGCGGAACATCATGGTCGAGACGAGAATGCGGTCGCCGCCGCTGGTGTTTGCAAGAATGCCCTCGAACAAAGGCGTCATCACCGACCACCGGTAAAAGGCGCGCACCACGACGATTTCGGAGGGCGCTCCCGGCTCGAAGCCGCCATCCTGCAAGCCGTTGGCGAGCGGGTTGGGACCCGCAGCCGCCGCCACGAAGGAATCGTAAACGTCGACATCAATAAAGAGGTTGGCCTCGCAATCGACGCTCAGGAGCCCTCTTATGTCTTGGCAAATGGAGTCCTTAAGTTCATCAAGCGTGACGCCGTTCTGCTGAGCCTGCCCCGTCCGAATTTCGCGCGCTCGCTCGTCCACAGCGTTGTTCAGCGTGGTCTGCATGAAGCCGACCATCGACACTTCGGCAAGCCCGACAAGCAGCGTGAAGAACGGAACGGCGATCAATCCCATCTCGATCGCGGCCGTGCCGTCTCGCGCTTTTCCAAAGCGGCGAAGCGTCCGACGTATCAATCTGGCAAGCGCGAACATGGAAGCTCCCGCCTGCAACTTAGGCGCCGAACGGCTACAAAACCGTCAAGCAAAAGCGTAAACTTGGATTAACCGCCGCGCGCGGCGCCGGCGCGGCGTGTCGCCTGTTCCAGCGCCTCATTCGACGCGGCGCCGTCGCCAATGTCCGGGCGCGGCCGGCAGAGCGGTGTGCACTCGAGACGGGCCGTGTCCCCGCCGCGCGTTACCATCACCACGTCGGTTTCGTCCGGCGAGACGACGATGCGACCGGAATAGAGCACGCGTCCATTGGGGCCAACCACCACAAGGTTGGTCGAGCCGTAGGAACGGCCGGTGACGAACAGGAAGCGGTCGTTCTGCACCGAGACGCCTGCGATCGACGGATTGCCGATGGCGACGCCTTCGGCGGGCTCGCTCAAACGTATCGGGAAAGCCTGGTCGAGCGCGACACGAATGTCGCGCGCGACCACGGAACCGGGGACCAGGACACATGCAACGGCGATCGCGGCGGCGATGGTTCGCAAAGCGCGCATAGGTCTCATCCTCACAGTCACTTGCTTATGGAGCTACGCGGGAATGGTTTCGGGATCGCTAAGGCGCGCGCGCATTACATTATCGACAAGCACGCCGAAACCGCCACGGCGTTTACCGAAAATTGTCCTTTCGCGTGGGGCGAAGCGTAAACCCAGTTCGCCGTATTGTCCGCCTGCGTTCGGGATGGGTGTCGGGTGCGACGCTCCACCGGGCCGGTGAAAAGCACTCGACCAAAGGAGTAAGTATCATGTTGAAGCGTTTCCTGAAGAATGAAGACGGCGCCACTGCTATTGAATACGGCCTGATCGCCGCTCTGATCGGCGTCGCCATCATCACCGCGGTTGGCCTCGTCGGCGGCAGCCTCGACGCCACGTTCACGGGCGTGTCGACCACGCTGGACAGCGCCCAGTAACAACTGACGGATCGCCGGCTTGAGCCGGCGATCCCACTGGGTTTCCCCTTCTCTTAAGCGCCGCCCCCTCGGGGCGGCGCTTTCGTTTAGGGATTGTTGGTGCTCCGTGGCGCAAAGCTTAAACGTATGATCGAATCCGCCGCCGTCGCCGCTTACGCCGGACTGCTGATTTATGCGGCGGCATCCGACGTCACGAGCCTCACCATTCCGAACTGGCTGTCGATCGCGCTTGCCGGCCTCTATCCGATCGCTGCGCTCGCCAGCGGCGCACCATTGGCCGCCGTCGGCCTGCACCTTGGTTTCGGCATCGCAATACTCGTCATCGGCTTCGCACTCTTCCAGTTCAATGTCCTTGGCGGCGGCGACGCCAAGATCATCGCAGCCGCCAGCGTTTGGACCGGCCTCGCGGCCTTCCTGCCTTTCATATTCTGGACTGCCGTGGCCGGCGGTCTTATAGCCCTCGCGTTGGTTCTCGCCCGCCATTTCGTTACGCAAGCGGAAACAAATCCGGCGTTTGTGAACCGCCTGCTCGCAAAGCAAAACGGCATTCCATACGGCGTCGCGATCATGGTGGGCGGGCTTTGCGCGGTGCCGCAACTGCCGATCCTGTCCCACACGTTAACCCTGCCTTAGCCTCGCGCATGATTTTGTCGGTTTAAGCGGCAGGGGCCGAATCAGCGGGGAGTATTCATGTCAGCGCGTCAGCTGATCGTACTGGTCATCGCCGCGATCGCGGCGGTCGGCGCGTTGCTGCTGATTCGCGGCGTCGGGTCGAACAGAGCGGAACCGACAGCCGACAACACCGCCCCGGTGATCGGCGAACAGGTGCTGGTCGCGGCGCGCGACATCGGACAAGGCGCGGCGCTCGCGCCAAGCGATCTCGCTATCGCGTCGTTCCCTGAGCAATCGATTTCGCCGGCGTTCGTTCGGCTGTCCGCCCAGCCATCGGCGCAAGCTGAATATGTGGGCGCGGTGACGCGCCGCGCGTTCGTTCGCGGCGAGCCGATTACGACCGGGTCGGTGGTGCAGCCCGAAGGCCGGGGCTTCATGGCGGCCCAGCTGCCGCCAGGCTTCCGCGCCGTGGCCGTGGAGATCGAGCGCGAGAGCGCGGCGGGCGGCTTCATTCAGCCGAACGACCGCGTCGACGTCATCGTCACCCATCGCGTCGAAGAAGGCACGCAGCGGCAGGTGCGCAGCGAAGTGGTGCTGCAGGACGTGCGCGTGCTCGCTCTCGGCGACAAGACCGCAACGCAGACGAGCGGCGAGTCACCAGAGGTGATCGAAGCTCAGGTCGCCGTGCTCGAGGTAAGCGCCGCCGATGCGCGCGCCCTCGCCATGGCCGTCGAGCTCGGCGATGTCAGCCTCGCGCTTCGCGGCGTGCAGGCGGAAACGGTCGGCATGGGCGACGCTCACCCCTCCGGCGGCACAGGTCAAACCTCAGGTGCGGTGCGCGTGCATGCGTTCGGCGCCGTGGCCGGAGGCGGTCAATGACTTCGTCCAAGACGCTAAGACTGTCTGCCGCAACAGCGCTATCGGCGCTGATGGCGCTGTCGCCCAGTTATGCGACCGCCCAAGTGCAGACCGCGAACGCCTCGCTCCGCATCACCAATAGCGGCGGTGTGCATTCTGCCTCTCTGGTGTTGCCCTTCGGCAAGTCGGCGATCATCGATCTGCCCGCCGACGCACGTGATGTGCTGATCTCGAACCCGCAGATCGCCGATGCAACGGTGCGCACCTCGCGCCGCGCCTACGTGATTGGCCGCGCGCTCGGGCAGACCAACCTTTTCTTCTTCGACGCCGCTGGCCGTCAGATCGCCAATGTCGAAATCCGCGTTGAGCCCGACGTCGAGCCTCTGAACGAATTGCTCCGCCGGCACGCGCCCGACGCCAGCATTCACGCGGAAGCGGTCAACGCGTCGGTGGTCCTTTCTGGAACGGCGCGCAGCGCCGCCGAAGCAGACCGCGCCTATCGTCTGGCCCTCACGTTCCTGGGGATCGCCGGCGGAACTGGGGCGGGAGACGGCGTTGCCGGCGGGCCCAACTCGCCCGGCACGCCGCAAGTCGGCGGCAACACGCCGCGCGTCATCAATCTCATTCAAGTCGAGGGCAGCGAGCAGGTGCTCGTGCGTGTGCGCGTCGTGGAGATGAGCCGCACTCTGGTCCGCCAGCTCGGCATCAACGGCAATTACGAGGAGATCATCAACCGCCTGTTGCCCGAAGATGCGTTCGTCGACATCGCCACCCGCAATGGCTTTTCAATCAATGGCGGGCTGCTTGGCGGTCTGAGCGCGCAAGGCGGCGTCGCCGAGTCGATCCTCAACCCGGGCAGCCTCACTTATCCAAGCGGTAACGTCGGCAACTTCCCGACCGGCAGCGCCGGCGTCGGCGGCTTCTCGCAGGAACCCATCCTCGACCCAAACGGAAACGTTATTGGCACGCAGACAACATATGGCCCGGCGAACGCGAGCACGTCTCGTCAAACCGACGCCACCATCGAAGCTTTCGAGCGGGCCGGCCTCTTGCGCGTGCTCGCCGAGCCGAACCTCACCGCGATATCCGGAGAGGCAGCGCGCTTCCTCGCGGGCGGCGAGTTTCCGATCCCGGTGAGTTCGGACGACGGGCAGATTTCCGTCGAGTTCAAGCCTTTCGGCGTGGGCCTTGCCTTCACGCCTATCGTGATGTCGGGCGGGCGAATTTCGCTCAAAGTCGCCACCGAGGTCAGCGAACTCACGACCGAAGGCGCGATCTCAACGGGCGATACGCCAATCCGCAACGCCGACGGCACCACCACCGTGATCCGCGGCATCACCATCCCAGCGCTGCAAGTGCGCCGCGCCGAGACGACGCTCGAAATGTCGTCAGGCAGCTCCATCGTGCTCGCAGGACTCATGCAGGAACGTACGCGACATGCGGTCGAAGGCGTGCCCGGTGTGATGAATTCGCCGGTGCTCGGCGCACTGTTCCGTTCGCGTGACTTCGTCAACAACGAAACCGAACTGGTGATCCTGGTGACGCCGTACATCGTGCGCCCCACTGACCCTGCAAACCTCCGCACGCCGGCGGATGGATTCATCAATCCGAGCGAGGGCGAAAGCGTGCTGACCGGCCGCCTCAACGCACTCTATCGCCGCGACAACAACGACGGCGAACAGAACGGCAGACTACAAGGACCACACGGACACGTGATCGAATGAGACGCGCTATGAGACATCCCCTTCCTTATGCGGTTCTTGGGTTAAGCGCGCTCGGTGCGTGCGCCAGCATGCCAGAACCACCGCCGGGTCCGGCGCTCGCGACGCAAGCCGATCGTCACCGGATCGAGGTGACGCAAGCGTCTGAGCGGCTGGAGATCCCGGTTGCCTCGAATGACGCGGCCTTGTCGGCCGGCTCGCGCAGCAATTTGCGCGCCTTCGCCAGCGGCTACCTGCGTTACGGTCATGGCGCCGTTGTCATTAGCGCGCCGAAGGGCTCTACGAACGCCGAAGCGGCCGCGCGGGTCGCGCAGCAGACGCGGCTGGCCTTGTCGGATGCGGGCGTGTCCTACGCTGCCGTCTCCACCGCCGAGTACGAAGCGCCCGACCTCGCAGACGCGCCAGTGGTCGTCAGCTTTTCGCGCTTTGAGGCGCACGCGCCGGAATGCGCGCCGCTCTACGAACAAGACCTGGCGCACCAGAGCAACAACCAGCCCTGGGAAAGCTTCGGCTGCGCCACGCAAGCCAATCTTGCGGCGCTCGTGGAAGACCCGGCAGACCTGTTGCGCGCGCGGACGAGCGACCCGCGCGACAGCGATCGCCGCGCCACCACGATGACTGCATACCGCGAAGGCGAGCCGACCCACGCAGAACGCAGCAGAGACGAGCGGGTCGCGATCAGCGACGCGGTGGAATAAGGGCTGAGCATGAGCAATCCCGAACCCGCCTGGAATGTCGACAAGAACGAAGACTTCGTTCTTGAAGAAGACGTCACGTTCGGTCTCGGCGAGATCGAGGGCGGCGACCTTCCCCCTTTTGAGGGCGGAGAAAACCTCGCGCCGGGAAACGTGTCGGATGCGGACGTCTTGGACTTGCCGCCGCTTGCCGCAGTTTCGCCGGTGCCGCCGCGCGACGAGTTCCGCGTCACCGAGCAACCGGTGCCACGCGTCACGATCCACGCGGCCTGCGATCGGCCCGGAATTTGCGACCTCGTTGCCGGCATCGCGGCGGATCGGCGTCTTGCGCGCGCCGAGATCACGGTTGAGCCCGGCGGCATCGACGCGGCGATCACACGTTTTGGCTCTCAATCCAGCCCCAACCTGCTCATTCTGGACACGCAGCTCCACGGCCCGGGCATGCTGAATGCGCTCGATCGTCTGGCGCAGGTGATCGAGGAAGGCACCAAGGTCGTCATTATCGGCGCGGTGAACGACATCGGGTTGTTCCGCGAATTGATGTCGCGCGGGGTCAGCGAATACATCGTGCCGCCGCTGCAGCCGATCGATCTCATTCGCACCATCTGCGGTCTTTATGTCAATCCCGACAAGCCCTTTGCGGGCCGCGTCATCGCCGTGATCGGCGCGCGCGGCGGTATTGGCGCATCGACCATCGCGCACAACGTCGCCTGGTCCATCGCCGAGCGTTTGGAATCGGGCGCGACCCTGCTCGATCTCGACCTGTCGTTCGGCACCGCCGCACTCGACTTCAACCAGGACCCGCCACAGTCCATCGCCGACGCCTTGGAAGCCCCGGATCGCGTTGACGACGTCTTTCTTGAGCGCGTCACCACCAAACAGACGCAGCGCCTGCAGATGCTCACCGCGCCGGCGACACTGGAAAAAGAATTCGAACTTGATCCTGAGGCCTACGAACTCGTGATCGAACGCGTGCGCCGCACCAGTCCTTATGTGGTGCTGGACCTACCCCACGCATGGAACTCGTGGATTAAACACACGCTGCTGGCCGCCGATGACGCGATCATCGTCGCCGGGCCGGACCTCGCCAGCCTGCGCAACACCAAGAATATCATGGACCTGTTGAAGGCGACGCGTCCTTACGACTCGCCGCCAACAGTAGTGCTTTCGATGGTGGGTGTGCCGAAGCGGCCCGAAATCCCGTTCAAGGACTTTTGCGAGGCACTCGGCGCGACGCCGGTGGCGTCGATCCCCTTCGACCCGCAATTGTTCGGCATGGCGGCCAATAACGGCCAGATGATCGGCGAAGTGGCGGCGCAATCGAAGACCGCCATGGCGCTCGACGGGCTAGCGGCCTCGCTAACCGGACGCAAGCCGGTTGAGGTGAAGAAATCGGCGAAGATTCCCTTCCTCAAGCGCTAGGAGCGTCGATTGTTCGGAAAGCGTAGTCTGGGCGATACGCCGAGCGCGACGCCAGCGGCGCAACCGGCAAGCCCGACGCCCGCGCGCGTGCAGGCGGCCGCCGGCGCCAAGCCGACGCCCCGCTCCAATGCGCCGGCGCCGAGCGCTCCTGCTTCGCGCGCGCCGCCGCCGGCCGATCCCTCGGAGTCGCCGGAGTACCGCTCGGAAGCCTATTACCGGGTCAAATCGACAATCTTCAACGCGCTGATCGAGACCATCGATCTCACGCAATTGGCGCAGCTCGATCCCGAAAGCTCGCGCGACGAAATCCGCGACATTGTCGCTGAGATCATCTCGATCAAGAACGTCGTCATGTCGATCGCTGAGCAGGAATCCCTGCTCGACGACATCTGCAACGATGTGTTGGGCTATGGCCCGCTCGAACCGTTGCTGGCGCGCGACGACATCGCCGATATCATGGTCAATGGCGCCAACGCCGTGTTCATCGAAGTCTCCGGAAAAATCTCCAAGACCGGCATCCGCTTCCGCGACAACGGCCAGCTGATGAACATCTGTCAGCGCATCGTCAGCCAGGTCGGCCGGCGTGTGGACGAAAGCTCGCCGATCTGCGACGCGCGCTTGCCGGACGGCTCGCGCGTCAACGTCATCGCCCCGCCGCTCGCCATCGACGGCCCCACCCTCACCATCCGGAAGTTCAAGAAGGACAAGCTCAAGCTCTCGAACCTTGTTGAATTCGGGTCGGTTTCCCCGTCGGGCGCCAAGATTTTGCAGATCATCGGCGCCTGTCGTTGCAACGTGCTGATCTCGGGCGGAACCGGTTCGGGCAAGACCACCTTGCTCAACACGCTGACCGCATTCATCGACCCCACCGAGCGGGTGATCACCTGCGAAGACGCCGCCGAACTGCAATTGCAGCAGCCCCACGTGGTGCGCCTGGAAACGCGGCCGCCGAATCTTGAAGGCAGCGGCCAGGTGACCATGCGCGACCTGGTCAAGAACTGCCTGCGGATGCGCCCGGAACGCATCATCGTCGGCGAAGTCCGCGGCCCCGAAGCGTTCGATCTGTTGCAGGCGATGAACACGGGCCATGACGGCTCGATGGGCACGCTGCACGCCAACACGCCACGCGAAGCGCTGTCGCGCCTTGAATCCATGATCACCATGGGCGGCTTCTCGCTGCCGGCGAAAACCATTCGCGAAATCATCGTCGCCGCCGTCGACGTCGTGATTCAGGCGGCGCGCCTGCGCGACGGCTCGCGCCGCATCACCCAGATCACCGAAGTGCTGGGCCTCGAAGGCGACACCATCATCACCCAGGATCTGCTCACCTACGAGATTCAAGGCGAAGATCAGCACGGCCGGATCATCGGCCGCCACCGCGGCACCGGTGTAGGCCGTCCACGGTTTTGGGAACGCGCACGCTATTTCGGCTTGGAGAAGGAACTCGCCCAAGCTCTCGACGAGTCGGAGAACGCCTGATGGATCCTGCGCTGATCGCCGCGGTGCTGGCCTTCGTCGCGATCGGCGGCGCGGGTCTGGTCTTCAGCGGCGGCAGACAGCCCGTTGCCGCCGGCAAGCGGGTGAAAGCCGTCGCCGGCGCCAATCGGCTCGATGGTCGCAAGCAAGCCGTCGACATAGCCGCACTGAAACGGCGCCAGACGACTCAAGACGCGCTTAAGGAACTCGCACTCAGCGAGAAGCAGTCGCGCGCGCGCCGTTTCTCGGTGAAGGGGCAGATCGCGCAGGCTGGCATCAATTTGACGCCGGCCGTGTATTGGGTTCTCGCGAGCGTCTCGGGCCTCTCGTGCGCGGTCGCCGGCTTCTTCGTCTACACGTGGCTTGGCGCGGCGATGGGTTTCTTCATTGGCCTGTTCGGGCTGCCGCGCTGGGTGCTTGGCGCCTTGGTGTCGGCGCGGCAGAAGAAGTTTGGCAATCAGCTCGCCGACGCGATCGACATCATCGTACGCGGCGTGAAGTCGGGCCTGCCGCTGAACCAGTGCTTGCGAATCATTGCCGCCGAAAGCCCCGAGCCGCTGCGCGCGGAGTTCCAGTCGTTATGCGATGCGCAAGCGATGGGCGTGCCTCTAGAAGCGAGCATGCAGCGCCTTTACGACAACATGCCGCTGCCTGAGGTGAATTTCTTCTCCATCGTGCTCATCATTCAGCAAAAGACCGGCGGCAACCTCTCGGAGTCGCTCGGCAACCTCTCTGCGGTGCTGCGCTCTCGGCGGCTCATGGCCGAAAAAGTGAAGGCGCTTTCGGCCGAAGCAAAGGCGTCGGCGATGATCATCGGCTCGCTGCCCGTGGTCGTGGCCGGCATGGTCTGGTTCACCCGGCCTGACTACATTTCGATCCTGTTCACCGATCCAGTGGGCAACCTCATTCTGCTTGGGTGCGCGGTGATGATGTCGGTCGGCGTGTTCGTCATGAACCGCATGGTCAATTTCAAGTTCTGAGGAGCGCGCAATGGACATTGTCGAGCTGCTCACGGATCCGCTGACGATCGCCGGCGTGCTTGCCGCCGGGGCCTGCTTCGCAACCGTTGTCACCGTCGCCGCACCGGTGATGTCGCAGGACAAGCTGGGCTCGCGCCTGAAGGAAGTCGCCAAGAAGCGCGAGGAGTTGCGCAAGAAGAGCCGCGCCGAGCTGGCCAAGGGCGCCGGCACGCTCCAGCACAAGGACGCCAATTCGTTCGTGAAGGAGCTCGTCAGCAAGCTCAATCTGCAGAAGGCGCTCGCCGACGACACGCTGAACGACAAACTCATTCGCGCAGGCCTTCGCGGCAACGCCGCGCAAACCATGTTCTACTTCTATCGCGCCGCGCTGCCGATCGCATTTGGCGCCATCGCCATCTTCTATGTGCTGATGTTCGGCGCCAGCATGCAGCTGCACCTCAAACTTGCAGCCGTGGTCGGCGGCATCGCGCTCGGTTTCTACGCGCCAAACCTCTACCTGCAGAATCTCGCGGACACCCGCCGCACCAAGATCATGCAGGCGTTTCCCGACAGCCTCGACATGATGCTGATTTGCGTCGAGAGCGGCATGTCGATCGAGCTGGCGCTGCAACGCGTGGGTCAGGAGATCGCGCCCGCATCTGTCGAGTTGGCGGAGGAGTTCGCGCTGACGACGGCCGAACTGTCCTACCTGCCCGAGCGCCGCATGGCCTATGAGAACCTGGCGCGTCGCACAAATCACCCCGGCGTCAAGGCCGTGGCTATGGCGCTGACGCAAGCGGAGAAGTACGGCACGCCGGTCGGCCAAGCATTGCGGGTTATGGCGAAAGAAAACCGCGAGCTTCGCCTGTCGGAAGCCGAGAAGAAGGCGGCGTCCTTGCCGCCGAAGCTCACCGTGCCGATGATCGTGTTCTTCCTGCCGGTGTTGTTCGCGGTCATCATCGGACCGGCGATCATTCAAGTGAACCACATCCTGGCGAACCAGTAAGCCGCTTAGCTCTGGCGACCGAGTTCGTCCCAGCGTCGAGGATCGCTCAACAGGCTGCGCAAATAGGCGACGTTGGCTGCTGCTTGCGCCGGAGGCAGGTCCACGCTGGCAACACGCTCAGCCTCGTCGAACCGCCCCTGCAGCGCAATGGCAACGGCCAAATTCTGACGCGCCTCAAGCGGAGCGTTTGTCAGCGACGACGCCTGGCGCAGCACCGCTTCAGCCTGATCGAGTTCACCAGCGAGAATGTGCGACACGCCCATATTGGTCAGGACGGTGGGCTCGTTAGGGTGCAGCGCCAGGGCCTCCTGATAGGCCCGGCGAGCTTCCGTGTAGCGTCCGAGCTGGTCCAGCGCAGCGCCCAACGCGGAACGTACACGCCAATTCTCCGGCTGAGCCGCCGCAACCATCGCCAGCGGGCGCAGCGCTTCTTGCGGCCGGCCCGCCGAAATCTGCGACAAGCCGTAGGTATTCAAGAGTGCGCGATCCTCAGGAAAGCGTGCGATCGCTTCGCCCGCGATCTGCGCTGCCCGCTCAGCACGCCCTCCCCGGCGCAACGCATCGGAGAAACGCTGCGCGGCTTCGAGATCGTTTGGGAACGTCTGATACTCGCCCGCCCAAAACGCCATTTGCGTCAGCAGATCTTCGCGCGCGATACGCTCGCGTGCTTGGCGGTCAACTGGGCGCGTCGCCGTAAGCGAAGCAGAGGCGTCGTCGTCGCCCCCGAACGTGGCGCACGCTGTTAGCGCCGAGAGCGCCAGCAGTGTCGCAGGCAAACGAAGGTAGCGGGACATGGACGCGAATCCTAATAGGGCGCTAATGCTGCGCGGACATGCTCAACAAAGCGCTAACGGCGCCCTAGGACTATCCGCATGCAAGACCTCCCCTTTCTCGCCGCTGCCGACCCTGCCCTTCCGATCCATGCCGTGCGCGCCGCGGATTGGCGCGCGTGGATCGAAAGTCGGCCGGACGCGCTGAAAAAGCTGGCCGCAGCGCACGACTTCCAAGCACAGAACGGCCGTATTCTGCTCGCGCCCGCCACGGATGGGAGCATCGAGCGCGTCTTATTCGGCGTCGGCGACAAAGCGACGCCGATGATCGTTGGCGCGCTGGCGCAGCACCTTCCCGCTGGCGATTACCGTATCGCCGAAGCGCCACGCGAATTCCCGGCAACCCTGGTGGCCATTGCGTGGGGTCTGGGCGCGTATGCCTTCGACCGGTACAAGAAGCGCAAGCGCCCCGCGCCGCGCCTCGCCGCGCCGGAGGGGGCCGACATGGCCGAAGCAAGCCGCATAGTGCGTGCGTCGTGGATGGCCCGCGACCTCGTCAATACGCCAGCGAACGACATGGGCCCCGACGCGCTCCACGCCGCAGCGGAAGCGCTCGCGACAGCCCATGGCGCCCGCTTCAGCGCCATCATCGGCGACGCGCTGCTTGAGCGGAATTACCCGCTTATCCACGCTGTCGGCCGGGCGGCCGCGCAAGCGCCGCGCCTGCTGCATCTCTCCTGGGGCGACGACAGCGCGCCACGCGTTGCGCTCGTCGGCAAGGGCGTAACCTTCGACACCGGCGGTCTCGACATCAAGCCGTCCGCCGGCATGCGCATCATGAAGAAAGACATGGGCGGCGGCGCACACGCGCTAGCGCTCGCTCAGATCATCATGGAGTCGAACCTCAAGGTGCGCCTCGATGTGTTCGTGCCCGTGGTCGAGAACGCGGTCGCGGGCGATGCATTTCGTCCTGGCGACGTGTTGCCAAGCCGCAAAGGGTTGACGGTCGAGATCGACAACACCGATGCGGAAGGCCGTCTCATCTTGGCCGACGCTTTGACGCGCGCCTGTGAAGACAAGCCAGCCCTGCTGATCGACTTCGCAACGTTGACCGGCGCTGCGCGGACCGCGCTTGGCCCCGACCTGCCGCCGCTTTATGCCAACGACGATGCGCTGGCGGCGGAGTTGGCTCAAGCGAGCGTCGAGACTGCGGATCCAATGTGGCGCATGCCCCTGTGGGATGCCTATGACGGCGACATGGACACGCCGATCGCGGACCTTAAGAACACCGGCGACGGCGCTTTCGCCGGATCGATTTACGCGGCCCTCTTTCTGCGTCGCTTCGTAGACGGACCTGCCTGGGCACACTTCGACATCTTTGCCTGGGCGCCAAAAGAGAAGCCGGCGCGCCCGCAGGGAGGCGAAGCGCAGACTTTGCGAGCGTGCTGGTCGGTCATCAAAAAGAGGTTCTCGCGCTGAGTTCAAGGCGAAGTACGCGTAGCCAACCGCGCGAC
Organism: Hyphomonadaceae bacterium; assembly: GCA_019753175.1. Lineage (GTDB taxonomy): Bacteria > Pseudomonadota > Alphaproteobacteria > Caulobacterales > Aquidulcibacteraceae > Vitreimonas. Next base: position 89,895 of record JAIELK010000015.1, on the reverse strand, counting down.
CTGCAACTCCAGACGCTTCACTTCGCGCAGAACCTGATTCTTGTGCATCTCCATCCAGAACCAGATCTTAAGCAGGCCGACAAAGAAGGCGCTGACGATCGCGCTTGCGGACCAGAGCACGACCACGCGCAGGTCGTCAGTACCCATGATCTGAAGCATGGCGTACACGAAGAACGCGAACGAAGCGAACGCGATCACCGCCGCGAAAGCATTGAGTAGCGCGTATCGGCCCGTGAAGGCGCCGAGCGCCTCGCCGATTGGAGACTGCTGCTCAAAACGAGCGAGAAACTCCGCGTCTTCCTTCGAAAGTGCATCGCGGATGGCGCGATCAAGGTTGGTCATTATTCTTCTCCCAGGGTTTCGCGCAGCGCCTTTCGCGCTGCAAACAAACGTGACTTCACGGTTCCGGCGGGCGCGCCGGTGATGGCGGCGATGTCGTCGATGCCGAGCCCCTCGCCAAAGTAGAGGCTGACAGCGACGCGCTGCTCGTTTGGCAATCGCTTGAGCGCCGCGGCGACATCGAGACGGGCATTGCTGTCGCTCTCGCTATCGGCTGGCGCGGGCAAAGCGGCCTGCACCGCTCCCACGACGCGCTGGCGACGATACTTGCCCCGGAGCGCGTCAGCGCATTTGCGAGCGGCGATGCCGTATATCCAGGCGCCGAAACGCGCCGGATCCTCGAGCCGTGCAAGGCTTCGCAGCGCCCCTTCCCATGTGTCCTGCACAACATCATGCGCAACCTCCGTCGTTCCCAAAGAGCGCGCCGCAAACGCCCGCAATCTCGGCGACCAACGCGACGCGAGCCGCTCGAACGCCTCGCGCGAGCCGTCCTGCGCCAGCAGGACCAAATACTCGTCGAGCGCTTGATCCAGTCCCCGGCGCACGCTCTTCCTTTCAGCCCCAAAGTCGGCGGCGGCCGACCGCCGGTTCGACGCGCTCCGGCTTTTTTCGACGGAGCTGCTAGACCTCACCATCTGGTTGGCGCCAGCCCCGCTCTCCACAACATCTTGTGGTTTCGTGCTTGCACCGACCTCCAAATCACCGAATGATGCAGATGCGATTCAAACGGAGGGAGCCAGATGGAGCTCGGCCAAACACACGTAGAAGCCCTGGATTTGTGGCGTCGGGTTACCGTCACCACAGTGCGTTCCGACGCGCCTGATCTCACTGCCCGCCAGCTTGCCGTGCTGATGACGGTGCGGCTGCAACCCGGCCCGCACACCGTGCGTGGGCTGGCGGCTGCTCTAAACGTCGGCAAGCCCGCGATCACCCGCGCGCTCGATACGCTGGGACGGCTCGGTTTCGTGCAGCGCCGCCGCGATCCCAAGGATGGGCGCAACGTTTTCGTCGAGCGGACTGAAAAGGGCGACGCGTTCCTAGAGCAGCTCGGCCAAACCATTGTCGGCGACGCCACGCCGGCGGCAGCGCGCCCATTGTTGCAGGCAGTTTCGTAAACAACGTCTAGAAACGGGCAGACAGGACGGCGTTTTCCAAGGAAAACGCCGTTTTTCTTAGCCTGGCGTCGCGGCTGGCGCCGCCTCGCCTTCCGCGGGCTCGGCTTCGCCTTCGGCCGGCGCCGCCACCGGCAACGGCGCGGGCAGCGGCACAGCATTTGGCGAGATCGAGCGCATATAGGCGATGATCGCTACGCGATCTTGCTCGTTGCGAATGCCGGCGAACGCCATCTTGGTCCCAGGCGTGTCACGCGCTGGAGAGGTCAGGAAGTCGTTGAGTTGCAGATAGTCCCAAATACCGCCGTGACCCGTCATGGCCTCGGAGAAGCTGTATCCGGGATGTGAGCCGGGGACGCGTCCAAACGCATCGTGGAGATTGGGCCCAATGCCTTCCGCGCCGCCCGCGTCAAAGGTGTGACACGACACGCATTGCGCGCGCACCCGCTCGCCGCGCGCCACCAATTCAGCCAAGGCCGTAGGATCGGCGAACAATGTTCCAAAGTCTGGCGGGCCAGCGGGCGCGGCGGGACCCCCGCCGCCCGTGTCCACCTCTACTTCGGGCAGAAACGCCGCCTTCTCAGGATAGTGCGGCTCAATGATCGCATCGGCGGCCACGCCCACGGCCATAACGCCAAGCACCGAGGCCAACACCGCCCCGAAAACAGAATTCATCCGCAGATCGCTCATCGCCCTGCCCTGCTCAACCTCGCGCCGACTTATGGCGTGCGCCGGCCATCCCGCCAAGCGGGGTGGTGTGTCGCGGGGCTTGGACTTGCGCGTCCAAGCGCCGCACGGCAAGCCCTGATCGATGAGCCAAACGATCATTGTGATCCCGGCGCGAATGGCGTCGACCCGGCTGCCCGGCAAGCCGATCGCCGATATCCACGGCCGCCCGATGATCGCCTGGGTGATTGCGTTGGCGCAGCGTTCGGGCGTTGGGCCGGTGTTGGTGGCGGCGGCCGAAACCGAGATCGCCGATGCGGCGCGCACCGCCGGTGCTGAAGCGGTGCTGACAGATCCCGACCTGCCGTCGGGCTCCGACCGCGTCCATGCCGCGCTCGAAGCGTTCGACTCCGCGCGCCGCTTTGACGTCGCGGTGAATCTGCAGGGCGACATGCCGACCATGGCGCCCGCTGACGTCGCCCGCGCGGCCGCGGCGCTCCGCCCTGGCGCCGACATCGCCACGTTGGTTTCGCCCTCGAGCGACGCCGCCGAGCGCGACAATCCCAATGTCGTGAAGGCCATCCGCGCCGCCGATGGCCGCTGCCTCGCGTTTACGCGCGCGTCCGCACCGTGGGGCGAAGGACCGATCGAGCGCCATGTCGGCATCTATGTCTATCGCCGCGACGCGCTGGCGCGCTTCGTCGCCGCTCCGCCTTCCCCGCTCGAATTGCGCGAGAAGCTCGAACAGATGCGCGCGCTGGAAATGGGCATGACCATCGTCGCTGACGCAGTCGCCGACTTTCCCAAGGGCGTAGATAGTCCCTCTGATCTCGAAGCGGCGCGGGCGCTGCTTGCGCGAGGGCCGCCTTAGCCACCGCTTGGCGCCAGACAGGGCCATCGACCTCCACAGGGAAAAGAAAACAGGCGTGGATGTCGCCATCCACGCCTGCTGCTTGAGTTGGTTGTCGCGCCTAGAAGCGGATGCGACCGCGCAGCGCCAAGGAGTGGCTCTCGCCATCCTCGTTGAAGCGGCCCTCGTATCCGAAGCGAATGGCGCGGTCGCCATCGTCGGAAATCAGCGTGGCGCCGATGCCGGCGACGCCGGTGAGGTCTTCATAAGCCGGGATCAGCTGCTGGAAGCCGCCACCGAGCGGGGTCGTGATCGACACTGACTCATCGTCGGTGTCGAGTGCGTACTCGGCGCCGATCTGCAGCGACGGCCGCAGCTCGCCCCATTGCGTCGCCATCGAAGTTTGCGCTTCGATGCCGATGTCCGCCGTCGTCAGCTCCTGCGAGAAGCCGTCGACACGCAGACCGCCAGGGCCGTCTTCGGTGTAGCCGTCGACATCCACTTTGGTGTGGGTCACGCCAAAATGGGGCGTGATGTCGAAGCGATCGCCGAACAAGCCGTACGTGCGGCTGGCGCGTGCGCGCAGAAGGTAGAGGTTGGCTTCAGGAGCGCCATCGGCGGTGTCCGGACCCGAGATCGACGACACAGCCCGGCTGGTGTCGTAGTCGGCGAGGCCGACCAAGGCTTGGCCGTTGACGTTGAAGCCGTTCTCCCACTCTTTCGACGCATGCACGCCGAAGGTGACGATGCGGTGTTCCCAAAGGTCGGCGCTTGCGTCCGAATTGCTCTCGCCTTCGCTGTAGCCGAGTGAGAAGCCGACAAGCGCCTTATGACCCCAGTCGGCGTCGAAGCCAGCCAAGAATTGGACGTTGTCGTAATCGAAGCCGGGCTGGCCGCCCGTGACCTCTTCCCACTCGCCCTGACCGTATGACAGCAGCGCGAAAGCGCGACGGGTGCCAGCAGCGTTTGACGCCGTGTGCATGCCGTCGAGGCCGTAATAGCGGCCGGTCAAGCGGAACGACAACGCGTCGGCGTGACCGAGCAGCGCGGCGCGTCCCATGGTGACTGCAGGCGACAGGAAGATGTCGTTGCCGGTGCCGCCGAGCGCCTGTTGCACGAGGCAGCGCGCCAGGGTCACTGCGAAGGCTTGCGCCTCTGGGCCGCCAGCGCGGAGCTGATTGATGTCAGCGACGCAGCCGTTCTCGAAGGAAAGAACCAGCGCCGTGTAGTCGGCGTTGGTGGTGCCGGCGGCGCTGCCAAACGTCGGGGTGCCGACTTCTTCTGGCACGCCGTCTCGGTTCACATCGACATACGTAATTATGCCGTTAGTCCCGATTCCCACTTCGCCGCCCGGGCCTGTAATCACCTGATTGAGAATTGCGCTCAGCGACACGTTGGCGTTCTGCAGGTTCACCAAGACGACTTGGAAGGTCAGTGCGCCGTTTGTGATGTCATCGCGATCTTCGTCAGTGACCAGAACGATAACAGCCGTATTGGTCCCGCCGGAAAAAGTGTAGTTGTCGAGCACGTATTGAATGCCAGCGTACCCGTCTTCAGTGCCGCCATCGGTTACCAGACCCATAGCCGCTGTTGCAAAGTTTGCAGCAGACCCGAACGGTTGTCCCGCAATGAGAAACTGCCGTGGCACCTCATTGTCGTCGCCGAAACCCACCAGCCCAAACCGCACCGAGATTAATCCAGCTGCCAGCAGCTGCTGCTCGAGTGCGGGTACGAACGTTTGCAAGAACTCTTGCTCGCCGCCCATAGAACCTGATTCATCAACGACGAAGACAACTTCCGCCGTCCGAGACTGCGCCGCGGCGGTCGTCGCCATCGCAGCAAAGCCGAGCAGTGCGGCGCAGGCGTGCAGAAGCCGCCCAGCCCAACTCATAGATCGCATGTTGCACCCCCAACGCATGGATTGCGCGTAATCTGAGACAAACGCCTGCGATCTCAGACTGTCGATGCGGTTCGCCTCGCGGGGGAGCAGCGTGAGCGCGCTCTACCCTGGGAAGCTTTGAAGCCCAATTTTTGTGACGGCGCCGTTCTCGTACACGAGGCACGCAAGGCTCTCCATGCCTTGAACATAACAGAAGAGCGGGGCATCGCGTGTACGCGCAGCTTCGTACGCGGTGCGGTCTACGCCCTCTTCGACATAGAACGGAAATTCACCACTTATGGGCTGCTCGTCCGTCGCCGCCCATGCCGGCAGATCGCTTGCGCTCTCTGTCATTGCGCCGGCCGGCGTGATCCACTCGCCAAGGCGGCGCTGCATGTCTTCGAGCGAAACCGCGTCGGCAAAGGTCATGACCTGCGCGCTCTCGTAATCCTCGGTCATCAGCATGTCGGCGCCATTGCTGATGGTGATGCGGACGGTCGCCGCAGCGCAGTCGTCGCCGCCGCTTTCGGCGCGGACGCTGAGCTCGCCCCAGGTCGACGTCGCGCTGGCGGCGCACGCGCCGATCAGCGCCACGCGCGGTTCAACCGGCAGATCGCTCTCCCGTGTCTGCTCTGCACTGCAGGCTGCAAGCGCCATGGCACCGGCCGCAAAAATCATACGCATCGTTACCCCTTCACGTTGCGAAGTGCAGTCGCACCAGCTCCCCGACTTCTTCAAGCGCGCTCGTAGCGGTTTTAGAGTACGCCGTGAAGTTCAATCCGCCGTGCATCAGCACGGGGTACTTGCGCTCCGTTACCGCAACGCCCTGCTCGCGCAATTTGTGCACGAAGGCGCGCACGTCGGCGCGCACTGGATCCATGGGCCCGCCGCCCGCGACAATCGTCGGCGGCGCAGCTGAGAGATCCACATCGAGCAGCGACGGCAGCGCTTCGGCGCCGAGAAACTTGGCAATGTAGATGCAGGCGACGCGACCGAGAAAGCGGAAGTTGCGCAACTCCTCTTCGGCCCAGAGCGAATCCTGCACGTGGATCAAAGGATACAGCAACACTTGTAACGCCACCGCGCCGGGTTTCGTACGATTGAGTTCGAGCGCCATCGTCGCCGCGAGATAGGCGCCGGCGGAGTCGCCGCCGACGGCGATCCGACCATGAGCAGCGCCGAAGCGCTCGCCATTGGCAAGAGCCCATGCGCTCGCCGCGCGCACGTCCTCGACCTGGCCGGGGAATGGCGTCTCTGGCGCGAGGCGATAACCGACCGAAAGCACGCGCCCTTGCGACGACTTCGCCAGCCAGGAACAGATGGAATCGTGGGTGTCGATGTCGCAGCACACGAAACCGCCTCCGTGGAAGTACACCAGCAGCGGCGCCGCGACGGCGTCCTTCGCTTCGTAATAGCGCGCCGGCAGCGGACCGGCGGCGGCTGGAACTTCCAGCTCTTCAACACGCGCCAAGCCGCCGGCGCGCGCACGTGGCACGGCGAGCAGCGTGCGCAGGCCGCGCCGCGTCTGCGCCAGTATGGCCCGTTCCAACTCCGCCGCCGTCTTGATCAAGCTTGGCCCCTACCGTTTTGTGGGCGCATCCGCTAACCCTGCGCCGATGGCGGATCGTATTTCATTTCAAGGCGAACCTGGGGCGAACTCGCACATCGCCGCACGCGAAACCTACCCGGCGCTTGAGCCATGGCCCTGCGCCAGCTTCGAGGACGCGTTTGCTGCGGTCAGCGAAGGCCAGGCGCGATACGCGATGATCCCGGTGGAAAACTCCGTCGCCGGGCGCGTCGCCGATGTCCATCACCTGATCCCCGAAAGCGGCCTCTTTATCATTGGCGAGCATTTCGTTCCGATCCGCCACCAACTGCTTGGCCTTCCCGGAGCAACGCTAAGCGGCCTCACCCACGTGCGCTCTCACCCGCAAGCGCTCGGCCAATGTCGCAAGCTGCTGCGCGAATTGGGCGTGATCGCCGTGCGCAGCGCCGACACCGCCGGGGCCGCCCGAGAGATTTCGGAGCTTGGCGATCCGCGCGTAGGAGCGCTCGCCTCGTCGCTGGCGGGGGAGCTCTACGGCCTTAGGGTGCTGCAAGCCGACATCGCCGACGCCCCGCACAACACCACGCGCTTCCTGGTGTTCGCGCGCGAGGCGGAGACGCCCGCGCACGGCTCGGCGCACTGCATGACCAGCTTCGTGTTCCGCGTGCGCAACGTGCCCGCGGCGCTTTACAAGGCGCTCGGCGGCTTCGCCACCAACGGCGTCAACATGACCAAGCTCGAGAGTTACATCGAGGGCGGCGGCTTTCATGCGGCCATGTTCTTCGCCGAAGTCGAGGGCCACGTCGCAGACGATGGATTGCAACGGGCGATGGAAGAGCTGCGCTTTTTCTCTGCGTCGGTGACCGTCCTGGGGACCTACCCTGCCGATCCGTTCCGGCGGTTGTAACTGGCGAGCGCCTCCCTGCGTAACCGCCGCCAAGGGGAGAGATGACTGACGAAGCCGCATTCCGCGCCCTCTTGCTCAAGGGCCTTTCCGGCGATGAGGCGGCGCATCGGTCGTTTCTCACCGAGGCCGCAGGCCTGCTGCGCGCGTTCTTCCGCAATCGGTTGCGCGGGCGGCCAGAGGACGCGGAGGACTTGGTGCAGGAGACGCTGGTAGCCTTGCATACGCGCCGGGATACTTACGATCCGAATTACCCTCTCACCGCATGGATGTACGCGATCGCGCGCTACCGCCTGATCGACTTCCTGCGACGCTCCAAGCTCCGCGCGCACGCTTCACTCGACGGCGTCGATGTCGCCGATGTGGACCCCGATTACGACGCGTCGGACGCCCGCCGCGATGTCGCGACTCTTCTGTCAAAACTGCCTGAAAAACAGCGCACTGCTATTCGCCTCGTGAAGCTGGAAGAGAAGAGCGTGCGCGAAGCCGCCGACGAAACCGGCTTTTCGGAATCCGACATCAAGATCTCCGTTCACCGCGGCCTGAAGACGCTGATGCACCTCATGGGCCAGGAGCAGCCGACGTGAAAACCGAGAACCTGATCGACCTGCTCGCCCGCAATGTGGAGCCTGCCCAGCGTCCCCGCTTCGTGCAGCGGCTTGCCGCGATGCTGGCGCTCGGCCTCGCCGCCGCGCTCCTCTTGCTGCTGCTGGCGTTTGGCGTGCGACCCGATATGGCGACGGCGCCAATACCGGTGATGCTGAAAGCGATGTTCTCGGCTGCTGCGGCGGCGGTGGCGCTGCCCTTGGCCATGCGACTGATGCGTCCGGGGCGGCCGCTTGGATGGCGCGTCGGCGCCCTCCTCGTCTTCGTCGGCGTCAGCGCGCTCGCGACCATCATCGCGCTAATGGGCGAGATGCCGGAGCGAAGGCTGGACGCATGGCTCGGCGGCGGCTTTCCGTGGTGCCTCGTGCTGGTGCCGCTGCTCGGCGCGCCGGCGGCGGCGTTGCTGATGTGGCTGATGCGCTCGTTCGCGCCAACAAAGCTCGCCAGCGCTGGCGCAGCAATCGGCGCGGTCTCCGGCGGCGTCGGCGCCATGGCCTATTCGATGTACTGCCCGGTCGACTCAATTGCCTTCGTCACCACTTGGTATGTGCTGGCCATTGCGATCTGCGCGGCGCTGGGCGCGTTGGTGGGAAGTCGTTTGCTGCGCTGGTGACTTCCACAGCGAACGCAACCGGCACAAGAAAGCTGTGTACGTTCTGCTTGCCGATACCAGCGGCCAAAGAGCGGCAAGGCGCATAGCATCGGCTGTAACCGCTGATCGCGGTCAAGCGATCTAGCTCACAGGTTTACGACGACAGGACATCCCCATGCTCAGCCTCGCCAAGCGCCATGCGCCAACCGCGATTTCGATCTTCGCCGCGATCGTTTTTCTCGACAGCCTGCGCTACAAGTTCACTGATCACCCCAATACGCAAGAAATCTTCGGCCGGCTCGACGGGTGGGCCGGTACGCTCGGCCTGCCGGGCTTGTTCGCGCACACGGGCCTGTTCAGCCAGTACGTGATCGGCACGGCCGAGTTGTTCGCATCGGCGCTGCTGTTGATCGGGCTCATGCCGCGCTACGTCCGCCTCAACGCCATCGGCGCGGCGATCGGCTTTGCGGTGATGAGCGGCGCGGTGAACTTCCACCTATTCACGCCGCTCGGCATCGATCCAAACAATGACGGCGGCGGCCTCTTCATCGCCGCCTGCATTGTGTGGGCCACAACGCTGACCCTGATGATCATCCGGCGCAATGAACTGCTCGGCCTCATCGGCGATCTTCGCCGCGCCCTCGTGCCCGAAGCGCGGTCGCGCGAAGCAGCGACCGTCGCGCTGGCTTGAACCCGACGTATCAGTTTCAACTCGGAGGAACCTCGTGTCCCGCAAATTGCTTGCTGCCTTCGCCATTGCCTTCGCCGCGTTCGCCCCCGCCGCGCCTGCCTTCGCCGATGAGCGTCCAGTCTACACCGCCCCGTTCTCCAATGTCGGCGTCTCGGGCTACGACGTCGTCGCCTACTTTGCCGACGGCACGCCCACGCGCGGATCGGCAGAGTTCCGCACCACGCACCAGGGCGTGGAGTATCGCTTCGCGTCGGCGCAGCACCTCGCCGCGTTCCAGGCCAACCCTGCGCGTTACCTGCCCCAGTATGGCGGATATTGCGCCTGGGCGGTCAGCCAAGGCTACACGGCCTCGGCCGATCCCGACAATTGGCGCATCGTCGACGGCAAGTTGTACTTGAACTACAACACCGAAATTCAACGCCGCTGGGAGCAGGACATACCCGGTCACATCCGCAACGCCAACGCCAATTGGCCGGGCGTGCTCAGCCGCTAATTGCTTCGCGCTTCCGGGGCCTCGCCTGGATGACGAGGCCCCGGTTGTTGTCGCGCCACACCTTGAGATCGGGACGCCGCTCGGTGATCGCGCGCAGCAGCTTGCTCATGCTGCCGAAGCCGAAGAACGCCTGCGGACCAGTCTTGGCGAAGCCAGGCAAATCCCTGAGCACACGCAGCAGCGATCGCATAGTGAGCGGTGCGCGGGTTGCCAGCGCTGCCCGCGCCACCGCGTCAGCGACCATCTCAGGATCAGCAATCGCGGCGGTCGGAACCGGCTTCCTCCGCGCAAACAGGCGCGCCCACCATGGTCGACGGCGCTGGTATGTGCAGGCCTCGGCGAGATCAGCCTCTGTGATCAAGTGCTGAGCGACCCCCTCGTAATTGTGCGAGGCATCGCGCTCAGCCCGGACGACGACAGAGCGTATCCCCTTCTCGTTCAGGAGCTCCACGATCGGGAAATAGTCGCTGTCCGAGGCGAGGATAATGATCTCATGCGGCGGCTTGCGCGCGCACGCCAATGCCACTGCATCGATGGCGAGGTAGAGATCGACGGCGCTCGTCTTGGCTTTGCGTCCGGCGACATACACGCACTCGCGGGTCTGGAAACCAAGAAGACTGAATTCACTCAGTTGACCGGCGTTGGTCGGGTGCCAATAGGCGGCCTTGCGGAGGAAGCGGCGGCGGCGTCCATCGGCAAATTTGCCGTCCTCCAACCATGCAACCCAATTGGCCACGCTGCGGCCGATCGGGAGGTTCGGGAGACCCTTGAAGTTGTCGTAGTCAACGAAGAGCGCGCTGCGCACAGGGAACATGGGCCGGTTCTAGCGGCACATCACCTCGCGCGGTAGCGCCACTGTGCGAACGCGCGTCGGATGCGTCCGCACGGCTACAACTTAGCGCGCCTCATGCCACGGTTGCTGCGGCCCGCGTCAGCGCCTCGCCTACCGGGCGGGCCATGCTGTCACGGCCATAATTGCACGCCGCCACGCTGACGACCCTGCGCTGCTGGTCTACGGCGACTTCTGCGTACCAGAGGGTGTTCGAACCGTTGTGCCAGAGGGAACCGTCGGGGCGGCGAATCCAGCCCATCGCGTAGTCGCCGCCGAACGGGGGCGTATGAAGTATCGACCAGCTTTCGGCGCGTTCCAACAGACCCCGGCGCTCACAATGGCAACGCAGATAGCGCAGCATATCCTCCAAGGATGCATGCGCTCGACCCGCCGGCCCAAGAACCGCTGGATTATCGGTGACGCCGGCGCCGGGCGGATGCGGTTGTGGTCGGCCCAACAAATTGGGCGCATGCCCGGAAGGTTGATCGTACGCGCCGGGGGTTCCGGGAGCGCCGAAGCCGGCGCTCGACATGCTCAGCGGCGCGAACAAGCGCTCGGTGATCAACTGCTCCCAAGGCGCGCCGAGACGCGCTTCGAGCATGGCGCCAGCAATCACGTAGCCATTGTTGGAATAGGTGAACGTCTGTTCCTTCGGCCCTACTGGCGTCTGGCGCAACGCCGAGCGCGCATACGCGATGCGATCGGCGCGAGCGTCCGCGCTTTGCCGTGCATACCGCACAACGTCGAGGACGTTCAGATTGGCCTGAAGCCCCGCACGATGGCTCAAGAGATGGCGGAACGTGGCGTCGCGATACTCCGGGCGGATGTCGCCAACGACGTTTCCGAGCATATCGCCAACCGTGTCGTCCCAATTGACGGCGCCGGATTCGACGCATTGGGCGACGAGCGTGGCGGTCATCGACTTGGTGATGGAACCAACGTGCCACTTGTCGCCAGCGCCAACGCGTTCGGTGCGGCCGTGTGCGCGCAGGCCGCGCGCAAACGCCAACGAGGCGTTCGTGCCGGTGTTCAGGGCAGCAACAGCCAGCGCCGGCGCCCCGGTGCGAGCGCGCAACTGTTCCAACCCCTCATCCGTCAATGGCGCCTCCGGCGTCTGAGCGAGAAAGCGCTCTCCGCGTTCGAACACCAAAGGCAGATCCCCGCCTTGGCGCCACGTCCCGACAATGCGGTCGCCTTCAAGCCGACCCTCGTACGCGCCGTTGATGCTTGGAAAGCCCAGGCGAATGCGTTCGCCCTGGATCCAGCGTTCGGTCGCACTGATTGGCGCCCCGCCCTGGTCCATGCTGAACAACGTCGTTGTGTTCGGCCCGATGTCCAGCCGCAAGCGCAGCTGCTGAGACCCTGCGCTCAACACGCCGCCCCAGGTCCCTTCAAAGGCGTTTGCTTGCGCGCCCGCGAACCCCGGCAACGCCCAACCGGCGCCCCCAACTAGTGCTCCGACCAACGGTCTGCGCGTTATCATGGAAACTCTCCTGCGTCGGTCGGGTAGTCGCATTGACGGGCGATATCTTACGCGCTTTATGTGGCGCGCCTCTGTGGCCTCTGTGCACGACAAAATATCTCAAGGATTTCAGCGATGAAAGTGCTCGTCCCGGTCAAACGGGTGCTCGATTACAATCTCAAGGTCCGCGTCAAGCCCGACGGATCGGGCGTCGATCTCTCCAATCTGAAGATGTCGATCAATCCGTTCTGCGAAATCGCAGTCGAGGAAGCCGTGCGCATGAAGGAAGGCGGCGGCGGGCACGCGGCTGGCGCCGCCACGGAAGTGGTCGCCGTGTCAATCGGACCTGAACAGGCACAGGAAACCATCCGCAACGCGCTCGCCATTGGCGCCGACCGCGGTATCCTGGTGAAGGCCGACGGCGACGTCGAGCCGCTGGCGGTGGCAAAAATCCTGAAAGCGATCATCGAGGCCGAGGAGCCGGACCTCGTTATCCTGGGTAAGCAGGCGATCGACGACGACAGCAACGCCACCGGCCAGATGCTGGCCGCCCTGCTCGACTGGCCGCAAGCGACATTCGCGTCGAAGATCGTGCTGCACGCGGACAAGGCGACTGTAACGCGAGAGGTTGATGGCGGTCTGCAGACTCTTGATGTCGAACTGCCGGCGATCGTGACGACTGACCTACGCCTGAACGAGCCGCGCTATGCCTCACTGCCGAACATCATGAAGGCGAAGAAGAAGCCGATCGACGTGAAGACGCCGGCCGATTTCGGTGTCGACATCACGCCCCGCCTCAAGGTGCTGAAGACCGCTGAGCCGGCAAAACGGCAAGGCGGCGCCAAGGTCAAAACCGCCGCCGAACTTGTCGGCAAGCTGAAAGAAGCGGGAGTTATCTGATATGGCCGTCCTGGTCGTCGCCGAACATGACAACGCGTCGCTGAAGGACGCCACGCAGAAGGTCGTCACCGCCGCCAAGGCGATGAGCGCTGACGTCGACGTTCTCGTCGCCGGGGCCAATGCGAGCGCCGCTGCGCAGGCCGCCGCCAAAATCGCTGGCGTGCGTAAAGTATTGCACGCTGACGGCGCGACGCTCGCCAAGCAGATGGCCGAGCCGATGCAGGCGCTGATCGCGCCGCTGATGGCGAGTTACGACGCCGTGCTGTTTGCCGCCACCACGACCGGCAAGAACGCCGCCCCGCGCGTCGCCGCCAAGCTCGATGTGATGCAGGAGTCGAACGTGATCGGCGTGGAAGGCCCGGACACGTTCGTGCGCCCGATCTATGCCGGCAACGCCATCGTCACGGTGAAGGACGAACAGCCCAAGAAGGTGCTGACCGTCCAGCCGACCGCGTTCAAAGCGGCGGGCGAAGGCGGAAGCGCCTCGATCGAAACCGTTGCAGCGCCAGCAGGTCCGTTCAAGTCGGCTTTTGTGTCAGAAGAGATGGCGAAGTCGGATCGACCTGAACTCACCGCCGCCAAGCGCGTGGTGTCGGGCGGACGCGCGCTCGGCTCGGCGGAGGAATTCCATCGCGTCCTCGACCCGTTGGCCGACAAGCTCGGCGCCGCGGTCGGCGCCTCGCGCGCGGCGGTCGACGCCGGTTATGCTCCGAACGACTATCAGGTTGGCCAGACCGGCAAGGTCGTCGCCCCGGAGCTTTACGTTGCCGTCGGCATCTCTGGCGCCATCCAGCACCTCGCGGGTATGAAGGACTCCAAAGTGATCGTCGCCATCAACAAAGACGAGGAAGCGCCGATTTTCCAGATCGCCGATTTGGGTCTCGTGGCCGACTACAAGACCGCCGTGCCGGAGCTGATGGCGGAATTGAGCAAGGCGGGGCTGTGACCTAAGCGCGTCATTAACAGCTTTGGCGGATTCATCGCGTTTGACGCGCGCACGCGCGAAGCAAGGTGACCGCCATGCGAACGACGCTCTTGGCCGTGCTGGCCGCGTTGCCGGCCTCGGCGCTGGCGCAAGACTTTGTCCCGGGCCGGCCGGGCGCCACAGAGAGCCCGATCGCGGTTCCTCAGGGCCGTTGGCAGGTCGAAACTGAAGTCGCCAGCTTTGCCAGAGATGACGACACCGACACCACTACCAGCGCCGCGTTCGAGACCACCTTTCGCTACGGCTTCGGCTCCGGCTGGGACGGCGAGCTGATCGCGTCGCCCTACAACCGTATCGAAGCGGGCGGATCAGATGAAAGCGGCGCGGGGGACATCACGCTGCGGCTGCGCAAGACCTTTGCGGGCCTTGACGGCGAGGCTCTATCGTTTGGCCTCATCGGCTACGTGACGCTGCCCACCGGCGAGAACGACTTCAGCGCTGAGGACGTCGAAGGCGGCGTCAGCGCCGCCGGCGGCGCCGCGCTGGGTCAAGCCTGGGAACTGACCTGGACCGCAGGCGTTGGCGCCGTCAGCTTCGGTGACGGCGCGTATGACACGGCGCTCTCAGGGGGCGTCGCGTTCAGCCGCAGCCTGAACGACCACACCGGTTTTTATCTTGAAGCCTTCGCCGACCAGGTCGATGGCGATACGGCAGCCACCGGCAATCTCGGCGTCACCCATCTCTGGGAGGACAACACGCAGCTCGACGCCAATATTGATTTCGGCCTCACCGACGCCGCCCCCGACCTGCGTGTCTCCATCGGCTGGGCGCGCTTGTTCTGAGGACCGGCGCTCGCGCTTGCACTGCCGCGGGCTTTATGCTGCATTGCAGCAAGATTTGCATTCGCCTGCTGAGCAAGGTTTTCTAGCTCGATGAGCACAATCAAAACCGTAGGCGTCGTCGGCGCCGGACAGATGGGCAATGGCATCGCGCATGTCTGCGCGCTGGCCGGCTACGACGTGCTGCTGAACGACGCCAACCCGGCGCGCATCGATGCCGGGCTGGAGACGATCCGCAAGAACATGGCGCGCCAAGTCGGCCGACACCTGATCACGCCGGCGGAGATGGATGCTGGGCTGAAGCGCATTTCACAGGCGCCAAAGCTGGCGTCATTCGAGGCGTGCGATCTTGTGATTGAATCCGTCGTCGAAGAGGTCGAAGCGAAGAAGAAGGTGTTCGCCGACCTCCACGAATCTCTCAAGCCGACGACCATCCTCGCGTCCAACACATCCTCGATCTCGATCACGGGCCTGGCGGCGAAGACCGACAGGCCCGACAAGTTTATCGGCGTGCATTTCATGAACCCGGCGCCGGTGATGAAGCTGGTCGAGGTCATCCGCGGCCTCGCCACCAGCCAAGAAACCTACGACACGTCGATCGCGTTCGTGACCAGTCTCGGCAAAACCATCGCCAACGCCGAAGACTTCCCCGCCTTCATCGTCAACCGGGTATTGGTGCCGATGATCAACGAAGCGATCTACACGTTGTACGAAGGCGTGGGCTCGGTCGAAGCGATCGACAAGGCCATGAAGCTCGGCGCCAATCATCCGATGGGGCCGCTGGAGCTGGCGGACTTCATCGGCTTGGACACTTGCCTGTCGATCATGCAGGTGTTGTACGAGGGCTTGGCGGATTCGAAGTACCGCCCCTGCCCGCTCTTGGTGAAATATGTCGAAGCCGGCTGGCTCGGCCGCAAAACCCAGCGCGGCTTCTACGATTATCGCACCGACCCCCCGACGCCGACGCGGTAGAAGACCAGCGACAAATTGTTCGCCGGCATCTCGACGATTTCGTCGAGGCTAAGCGCCTGCGCGCGCGCCGCCGCTTCGACGTCCGCCACATCGCGCACGCCCCAGTGCGGATCACGCGCTTTAAGCGAAGCATCGAAAGCTTCGTTTGAAGGCGCGGTGTGGCGGCGGTCGCGCATGTAGGGACCATAGGTGAACAAGACGCCGCCGGGTTTCAGCACGCGCGCGGCGCCCGCCATCAGGCCGAGGGTCGCTGCCCACGGCGAGATGTGGATCATGTTGATGGCGACGAGCGCATCAAACGGCGCGTCGCGATCGACGTCCCATCGCTCATCGCACACATCAATGACGCGCGGCGCGAGCACATTTGTCACGCCCTCGCCGTCGAGCGCGCGCGCGATTGCAGCACATGCGGCTGTGCTGACATCACTCGGTTGCCAGGTCACGCCCGGCATAGCGCGTGTGAAATAACAGGCGTGCTCGCCCGATCCAGACGCCAGCTCCAGCACGCGCGCGCTCGGCGCGAGGATGCGTTTCAGCACGGCGAGAATCGGATCGCGGTTGCGTTCGTACGCGGTGCTCATGCAGCCGTGGTCACGATGCGCCCGAGGAAAAGCCGCACCCGCGTCCTGCGGTGATGGAGCACGATGAAGAACGGGTGATCGGCCTTGAACTCAATCGGCGGAGGAGGAGGAGGCCCCATGGGCGCCGCCGTCGCGACCATGTCAATCGCGGTGACAGCCGCCGCTTCTGTCCCTTCCTCGTCAATGGCGAGGAAGGTCTTGTGGAACACCTCGCTGATCCGCAACGCTTCGCCGGCCGCGATGGCTTCAAACTCCGCAGCGTCAGAAAAAGCCCGGTGCACGCCCATGTCTTGCAGCTGGCTGCCCAGTGTGTAGTCGGCGCGCATTTCGATCTTGGGCAACGTCACATCGAGGCGTGCACGCCCGGCGCTCGCAAGCCGGGTCAAGTATTCATCGAGACGGTCTCCGCTGAGGTCGCGCTCGAACGCATCAAGCCCCATGCGCTCACGCGGAAGGAATACGGAAAGGGTAAAGGCGCCTTGATCATAGTCGAACTCCGCGGCCTGGAAGGCAGGCGTTTCGATGTAGCGCGCGTGAGTGACCTGCCGCATCAAGCGCGCAGGAACGCGCGCGTCGGGGCCGGTGAAGAAATCACCGTCGCGCGTGGCGCTGGAAACGAATGGATCGCTCCACTTGCCCTTGAAGTAAACGGCGTTGGTGAGCACCAAGCGCCGCATCGGATCGGGCTCCGACAAAATGCTCGGAATGCGGTCTCCCGTCTCACGCGCCGCCCACCCATTGATCTGCTGAAGCGCCCGATTGGGATCGGCGATGAAATCTACCGCCTCGATGACGCCGCCCAGATCCTGGGCAATGGCTCTCGCGTACTCAGGTCGCAAAGACATGGTGCGCTCAACCCAAGCGGCGTTGGCGAGCGTGAATGTGCTTCCGCCCGCATCGTTACGGAGCGCCTCGGCGGTCGCGAGCGTCCGCTGCGACTGGGTTGTCGCCGAGGTCTCAAACCCTAATGTCGCCGCGATCTCCTCGGCGGTCCGGCCGCCGGCCCCGGGATAGAGCAACGCGAACGCGCATGAGACGCTATACGGAGAGACAAACTGGTTGCCCGGCTCAGCCGCAACGGCGCGGTAGAGCGCCACGTCAAATACATCATCGACGCTGGTGTTCGGTGTAATCGGCACGGCTGGCGCCTCGGGCACAACCGGCGCCGCGCACGCACACAGTGCGAGCGCGGTCGCCGACAGAAGCGCGCTTCGACGAGATACTGGGCGAAGATTTGCGCTCATTGCGGTTGCGGTTGGGGTTGCTGCGACGGCTGCGGACCACGCCGCAGATCGACACGCGGCGCTCTGATGCGGATCGGATTGCAGGCGATGTTGTTGCGCTCGTTCGATTCTGCAATGCGATTGCCCATGTCGACGCCGGCGCAGAGATAGTATGCGCCCGGCGGAATGCCGGCCGGCAGCGTGAACGGACCGATCTCGTAGCTCGGCGCGCCGTAACGGACATTGCCGCCCGCCGGTACAGAATTGGTGTTCGATACGCGACCGCCGCGCAGCAATACGTCCTCGCGCCAGGTTGGCGCGTAGATGGTCCAAGTCGAGGGACCGGCGCGATCGGTGGAGAGGAAGAAATCCACCATGTAGCCGTTCGGGTTCTCGCGCGTGCCCTGACACACGCTGTCACCGTTATTGTGAACTGCGAGCGTCGCCATCAGGTTGTCGCCAGCCCTCGCCTCCGCGCGCGCGCCGACCACGGGGGTGGCATCACAAGCGGCGTATGCGGGTGCGGCTAACGAAAGCGCGGCGAACAGGACGAATACGGTGAGGCGCATGCGCGTAATCTCCCAGCGGGTCCCTCACGCGCATGGTGCAACAAGCATGGGCAAAGGCAAGTGGAAACGGAGGTTACCCCTTGCGCCGCCACGTGCTCCCGTTCGGGCCATCCATCACCTCGACGCCCTTCTTGGCAAGCATGTCGCGAATGCGATCGGCTTCGGCCCAGTTCTTGGCGGCGCGGGCGGCGACGCGTTCGGCGACGAGTGCGTCGATCTCAGCCGCCTCATCGCCGCTGAAGCTATCCCGAAACCACGCTTGCGGATCGTGCCGCAGCACCCCGAGCAACTGCGCCGCCGCAAGCAGTTCGCCTTTAGCCTTCGCCTGCTCCGCCGCTTTCTTGGCATTGTTGGCATTAGTGATGAGCGCTGAAAGCTCGGCGATGGCGGCTGGCGTGTTCAGGTCATCGGCCAGCGCCTCGACGAAAGCCGCCGGTGCTTCCGCTGTCTCCGCCGCCACATCCTTCAGGCGTAGCGCCGCGCCGTAGAGTCGATCGAGACTCGCCTGCGCCTGCTGCAAGAGATCGTCGCTCCAGTCCAGCGGCGCGCGGTAATGGCCCGAGAGCAGCGCCCAGCGAATGGCTTCGCCCTGCCATCCCTGGTTCAACAATTCCCGCACGGTGACGATGTTGCCGATCGACTTGGACATCTTCTCCTTGTCCATCGTCAGCATGCCGTTGTGCATCCACACACGCGCGAGCGGGTGGTCATGGGCGGTCTCCGATTGGGCGATTTCGTTTTCGTGGTGCGGGAACACGAGGTCGAGCCCGCCGCCATGGATATCAATAGTTTCGCCCAGCTGCGCGGCGATCATGGCCGAGCATTCGATGTGCCAGCCAGGGCGCCCCTGCCCGAACGGCGCTTCCCAGCTCGGCTCGCCGGGCTTGGAGGCCTTCCAGAGCGCGAAGTCGGACTGATGGCGCTTATCGTCCTCGCCTTCGACACGGGCGCCGGCCTGCAACTCGTCCTGCGCGCGGCGCGAGAGCTTGCCGTAATCGGCGTCGGCCGCGACCGAGAAATAGACGCCGCTCGGCACGACGTAAGCCGCGCCCTGCTCAATCAGACGCTGGATCAGCACAATCATGCCATCGACGTGCTCAGTCGCGCGCGGTTCGAATGTGGGCGCGAGCACGCCGAGCGCGCTCATATCGTCGCGATAGATGCGCGCAAACTTGTCGGTGATGACGTTGATCGGCACGCCCTCTTGGGCCGCGGCTTTGATGATCTTGTCGTCAATGTCGGTGTAATTCGACGCGTAGAGCACCGCGTCAGCGCCGTAGGCCGAGCGCAGCAGGCGGAACAGCAGGTCGAACACCACCGCCGGCCGGGCGTTGCCGATGTGCGGGTGGTTGTACACCGTCGAACCGCAGACATACATCGTCACCCGCTTCGGATCGCCGGGAACGAACGGCTCCTTGCGCCGCGTCAAGGTGTTGGTGAGACGGATGTCCATGGCCACGCTTCTAGCCGCTGCCGGCGACGTAATCCAAGCGCCCGCTGGCTCGTATTGGACTTTGCGGCCATGAGCCTCCATATTGGTCGCGGGGGCGCGCAGATGCGCCCCGTCGCCTGAGGGTTAAGCCGCGGGCGGGCGTTAAGTCCGGGTGCTTTCTTAGGAAAGACCCTCCCGGCTCGACCCCCGCCCCTCAGTGAGGAAAGCCTCCCCGATGAGTGAAATTCTGAAATGGCGCTCGCCCGCCGAGGCGGCCCAGAAGCGCCCCTCCCGCGAAGCGGCGATGGAGGCGGTGAAGACGCTGATCGCCTGGGCAGGCGACGATCCCGAGCGCGAAGGCTTGAAGGACACCCCCAAGCGCGTCGTTGACGCCTTCCGTGAATGGTATCGCGGCTACGACGAGAACCCGAGCGACGAACTCTCGCGCGTGTTCGAGGAAATCGGCGGCTATGACGACATCGTCATGCTGAAGAACATCGACGTCGAAAGCCATTGCGAGCACCACATGGCGCCGTTCCTGGGCAAGGCGTTCGTCGCCTATCTGCCCACCGACGCGGTGGTCGGCATCTCCAAGATCGCGCGCGTGGTGGAGATTTTCGCCAAGCGGCTGCAGACGCAGGAAACCATGACGGCGCAGATCGCCGACGCGATCAATCACACGCTGAAGCCTCGCGGCGTCGCGGTGCTGATCGACGCCGAACATCAGTGCATGTCCACCCGCGGCGTCCACCACAAGGACGTCACCACGGTGACCACGCAATTCACCGGCGCGTTCAAGGACGACGCTGAGCTGCGCGCACGGTTCTTGAAACTGGCAGGGTATGGGTAAGTCAGGGCGATTTCGTTGGACGCCGCTTACGATATCGGCGCTATGCCCCACCGGCTTCTGCCCCCCCAGCCCGGATCTCTGAGCTTCCCCGCTCCGGCTTATGCACCAATGTCACCAACACAAAGCTCAGCAGCATGAGCAAGTACCACGCGCCCATCTTCTCGATGCGCACCATGTGCCAGCCGTCGGCCTGGCTTGGGTAAATCCAGGCGACCGCGAAGGTGGCGATATTCTCAGCGCCCCAGATCAGAAGCGCGACGAACACAAAAACCGGCAACAGCGGGATCGCGCGCGCCTTGGCGTCTATGGTGTGGAAGAGCCGCGTGCGCCAGAAGATCAGCGCCGAGAACGCGAACAGGACAAGGCGGATGTCGATGGTGTAGTGGTGGGCGAAGAAGTTGGCGTAAGCGAGCAGCGCTAGCAGCCATGTGGTCCAGAGCGGCGGATAGCTTTCATAGCGGATGTCGAATAGCCGCGTCGCGCGCGCGATATAGGAGCCGACGCTCGCATACATGAAGCCAGAGAACAGCGGCACGCCCATCACCCGCAACACGCTCTCTTCGGGATAGAGCCAAGATCCGTGCGCGACTTTGTAGATCTCCATGATCGTGCCGGTGGCGTGGAAAATGAGAATGACGAGCGCTTCTTCCCAGCGTTCCAGCTTGGTTGCGAGCAGCGCCACCTGGATCGCTATCGACGCGATCACCAGGAAGTCGTAGCGCGCGAGCGGCGCGTCATCGGGCCACAGGAAGTGCGTCGCGGTGAGCAAGGTGAGCATCAGGATGCCAAACAGGCAGGCCCAAGCCTGTTTGACCCAGAACAGGGCAAATTCCCAGACGCGCCGCCGCCACGGCGACCGGCTGGCCCAAAGCCGGCCCGCGGCGCCGCACGCCACGGCCAGCGCGCCGATCCCCTCCCTCCAGCTCATGCAATCGCCCGCAACTCGCCAACGTCACTTCATTCCAACCATTGAGCACTCACATGCTCATTTGATGCAACTGTCTGTATGTTGCTGCTCGCAGTCGGAGGACACAGGAGAAAGGTCGTGAAGGTGCGGACAAGTTTGCGCGAACGCGGCCTCCCCGTGACGCTGCTCTTGGCGGCGGCGATCTTGTCCGCCTGTGCCATGCTCCTGCCGCTCGCGCCATTCGCCGATCTGGCAGGCGCCGTGTCCGTGGCCATAGCCGCGTACTTCCTGCTCATCGCCTCGTTTCTGGCGATGCTGAAGCTCGCCGCTCGCTTGGGGTGGTGGACAGCGCCCTATGAGGTGGGTTCAGCGCTCTGGCATGCGGTGGCGGCTGCAGTCTCGGCGCCCATGGTGACTATCGTTGGCGGGCTGGCTGTGGCGTGGACGGTGCTCATCGCCATGCCGCTCACGGCGCTGGTGATGACGAGCTTCGCAATTTGGCAAGGACGCCGAACACACAAGGATTGCGTCGGCGACCCCACCTCAACCTAAGCAAAAGATGCTCCTACCGCCCCTCCCTCAACGGAGCCTGAACCGCTAAGAACCGGACGGTATGAAAGTCGCCGTCGTCGGACTAGGCATCGCGGGTTTGAGCATTTGCGCGCGTCTGGCGCTGTCCGGCCACGACGTCATCGGGCTCGACCAATTCGAGCCGATGCACCAGCGCGGCTCTTCCCATGGCGACACGCGGATCATGCGCCTGACACCCGGCGAAGGTGAAACCTATGTCGAACTGGCGCGCCGCGCCGCCCCTCTTTGGCGAACCTGGGAAGGCCTCGCTGGTCAACCCTTCATCCAGTGGACTGGCGGCCTGATGGCGGGCCCAAGCGGGTCGCCCTTCGTGACCTCGTGCCAGCGCCTGAGCCGCGGGCCGGCGGCGCTGCTGCGGGGCGATGCGATACATCCGCTCACACGCGGCGCTATCGCCATGCCGCGCGAATGGGACGTGTTCCGGCAAGAGGATTGCGGCGTCATCGCCGCCGACGCGGTGCGCGCCTTTCTGCTGCGGCAAGCGCCGCGCTGGGGCGCAAGGCTCGTGCACGGCAAACGCGTGACTGCGCCGATCGAAGGCTTGACGCTGCAGATCGGTGATGACCGCGCAGCGTTCGATGCTGTGATCGTCGCGGCCGGCGCGTGGGGCGGGGCGCTGCTCCCGGAATTCGCGGGACGGCTCGCAGTGAAACGCCGGGTCGTGGCTTGGTTCCAGAGCAGTGAGCCGCGCATCTTGCCGGTGCTCTGCGTCGACAACGAAGACGGCGTTTACGGCATGCCCGCGCCGCGTGGACTGTACAAGCTGGGGCTGCACGCCGCCGGCGGCGCAACTTCCCCCGACGACGTGCGTGAACCTGATGGGCGAGACGCTGAAGCTTTGGCCGAACACGCACGGCTGCTGCTGCCGAAGCACGATCCCCGGCCCGTGCGCATGGCGCGCTGCCTCTACACGGTGACGCCAGACGAGCACTTCCTGATCGCGCCCGCCCAAACTCAGGAGCGTGTGCTGCTGTTTTCAGCGTGCTCAGGCCACGGATTCAAATATGCGCCCGTGTTCGGCCAGCTGGCGCAGGAATGGCTGGAGGGGGTGCCCTCACCGGAGCTGCTGGCGTTCGGCCTCAGCGGGCGCGCGGGCGCGACTAGGCTGGGGGCGCCGAAAGCCTGAATAACCACAATAGGGTCACAGACGATTCAAGCTTGTGTCTTGAAATCAGTTCAAGGCCTAGCCCCATGAACGCTGAGCAATTCCTTGCCTTTGCCGACGCGCTGCGCAGCTACGCGCAGCATTCCGGCCGCGATCTGAACGCAGCGAACCTGTTCGTCCACGAAACGCTGATGCGAGCGCTGCGCGAGGAGAGCCCAGGCGCGGTTGACCAGGGCAAGCAGCGCGCCACAAGCGATGCGGCCTAGACCGGCGTGATCTCCCCGCCGCCGGCTCTGTCCTGCGCGGCCACAGTGAAGGCAGCGACGCGCGTGGTCTCGTAAGCCTGCGACAAGATTGTCGACACAGCGAAGAACTCAGCCGTCGCCTGCTCGCGCGTCAGCGTCAACAGCAGGAAGCCGCGGTGGTTGGAGTCCGTCCATTTCACGTGCGGGTTGCGAGCGCGAACGCCGGCGCCGAAATCCACGCCAAACGGCGTGAAGTAAGCCGCCTCGCTCGGCGACGTGATCGAGGTGGTTCCAAACTCCGCCGCGACGCGACCCGCATCGTCGAGGATTTCATTGGCCCATGCAGTGTGGGTGTCGCCGGTAATCACCAGCGTGTTGCCGCCCGCCTCGCGCATCGCCCGCAGGACGTTTGCGCGCGACCGCGGATAGCCGTCCCAGCTGTCAGTGCTAAGCGGAAATGCAAAGCGAGTCAGCTTCAGCAATTGCGTGACCCCAGGCCGCACCTGCTCCAGCGCGGCCGCCAACGGCGCTGGCGTCGCTGAGAGGTCTGGCGCATCGACAGGCGCCATCAAGACCTGATTGCCGATTACCTGCCAGGTCGCGCCGCCGCGAACCGAGCGCCGCAGCTCCTCCGCAAGCCATTGCTGCTGCGCCTCGCCGAGCAACTGCCGTTGTTCGCCGTTTAGCGCGACGCCAAGCGCAGCGCGATCGGGCGCCAGGAAAAAGCCAGCCGGCAAATTGGGCGCGCTTGCCAGCAAGGTCTGCACACGGCGCCAGTCGTAAACCGGCCTGAGCTCACCGCCCACGGTTTCGTACACCGCTGGCAGACGTTGCATCCGCGACGAGTCAGCTTCCTGCGGCCGCAACGCCACCGGTGCGGCGGGATTGGCCATGTTCCAGCGCTGCATCTCAAGCGGCAGCTCGGTCGCATAATCCAGCGGCTTGGTGCGTGCGAGCAGCCGCGTTTCGAGCATGATCAGCGTGAAAAGATCGCCATACTCGAACGAGCGATTGATCGCTTCGAACGCGCGCCCGGGCTCGGGATCGCGGATCGGCATCCATTCGTAATAAGCCTGCAGCGCCGCTTGCTTGCGGGTCGCCCACTCGCCTTCATTCGGCTGATGGTTCTCGGCGCCAACAGCAAAGCTGTCGTTCGCCGTCTCATGATCGTCCCACACCACGATCCAGGGCGCCGCAGCATGAGCGGCCTGCAATTCCGGCTGTGCCTTGTACTGAGCATGGCGCGCGCGATAATCCTGCAGACGCGTACACTCCACTTCCGGTGACGGCACCCGCCCCAGCTGCATGGCGACGTCGCCGCCATAACCCGACAAGCCGTACTCGTAGATGTAGTCGCCAAGATGCACGATGACGTCGATGTCGTCGCGATCGGCGATCGCCTGGTATGCGTTGAAAAAGCCGTGCGGATAGGACGCGCAAGAGGCCACCGCGAGCTTCATCTGCTCGACGCGGCCCCGCGGCAGCGTGCGCGTCTTCCCCACCGGACTTTGTGCAGCGCCGGTGCGAAAGCCGTAGAAGTACGGCGCACCTGGGCGCAGACCGGTCACATCGACTTTCACCGTATAGTCGCGCGCCTCGCTGGTCTCGACGACGCCCGTCTTCACTACATCCGTAAGCGCGCGGTTGCGTGCAACGATCCACCGTACCGGCGCTGAGCCCGGCAGCTCCGGCGAAACGCGGGTCCAGATCACCACGCGGTCGCGACCAGGGTCGCCGGACGCCACGCCGTGGTTGAAGGCGATCGCACCTGCATAAGGCGGCGTTTCGACGCTCATGCCATTGCAGGCGGCCACTGCGCCGACCGCAGTCAGCGCGCCGCGCCGGGTCCAATTCGTCTGTCTCATCCTGTCACTCCGCCTGCCGACCTAGCGGGGCCAAGCCGGTCCGCGCAAGGGAACGATTGAGGTCAGCCGCTCATCGCCCGTCGCCAACGCGGGGGCGGGACGGCAAATCGCAGTAAGCCCTTGCCAAGCACGCTGTTTCAGCGCACGCGCGAGCGCCCATGCAAGACAGCGACGAGGATGAGCTGGACCTTGGCGCGGCGGTGCGGATCGCCGTCGCGCCCGCCGACGCGGGCGAGCGCGTCGATGCGTGGCTGGCGCACCTCTGGCCGGATCTCTCGCGCTCGCGAATCCAGGGCCTGATCGGCGCGGGCAAGCTCAGCGTCGACGGCGCGCGGGTGATGCTAGCGAAGGAGAAGCCGCGCTCAGGCGCGCGCTATGCGCTCGAACTGCCGCCGCCAGAACCCGCCGCGCCGCAGCCCGAAACGATCCCGCTCACTATCGTCTTCGAGGACGCACACCTAATCGTCGTCGACAAGGCGGCCGGTATGGCGGTGCATCCCGCGCCTGGCTCGATGCGCGGCACGTTGGTCAACGCCCTGCTCGCGCATTGCGGCGATAGCCTCTCGGGCATCGGCGGCGTCGCTCGGCCCGGCATCGTCCACCGCATCGACAAAGACACAACGGGCCTGATCGTCGTCGCCAAGCACGATCAAGCCCATCAAGGTCTCGCCAAGCTGTTTGCCAAGCACGATCTCGAGCGTGTGTATTACGCGGTGACGCGCGGCGCGCCGCGCGAGCGCAGCGGGCGGATCGAGAACCGCCTGGTGCGTTCGAATGAGGATCGGCGGAAGTACGTGGTCGCGCGCAACGCCGAGAGCGAAGCCGGCAAGCTCGCCATCACGCAGTACTGGACCATCGAAACGTTTGGCCAGCTCTTCGGCGCCAGCGTCGCCACGCCAGCCGCGGCGCTTGTCGAATGCCGGCTATATACGGGGCGGACACATCAAATACGTGCGCACTTGGCACACCTCGGCTGCCCGCTGGTTGGCGATCCGCTCTACGGCAAGCAGCGAGCGTTCAAGGCGGCGGGCCCCCGCGCCGACGCCGCCGCCGGGGCCGTCGCCGCCTTCCCGCGCCAGGCCCTGCACGCGGCGGTGCTGGGGTTCAAACATCCAGTCACCGGCGCGGAGCTACGCTTCGAAAGTCCGCTGCCTGTGGATATCCGGGCGTTGTTGGATACGCTGAGGCAGCTTTGACCCAGCACATATTGGGGGGTGTCCGAAAACGTTCCGCCAGCGCCAACTACAGCTTGTTTTCGTTTCACTTGCTGATTCGCATGGTTCCTATTATGTTCTCAACAGTCAGGGCGGCCATGGGCGCGCCTTGATCGGCTACCTATATTGGCGCCTGGCGTCGGAAACCGGCTGGACCGCTTGTTCGTAAGAAGAGCAGCTCGGGGCCCATCCGACGGCCTCCTGAGGGGAATGAGATGGCATCGACCGCGCTTACGATTGCGCTTTCGCCCGAACAGGGCCTGCAACGGTATCTCTCGGAAATCCGCAAGTTTCCGATGCTTACCAAGGAAGATGAGTTCATGCTGGCCAAGCGCTGGCAAGAGCACGCCGATAGCCAAGCGGCGCACAAGCTCGTCACCAGCCATTTGCGCCTGGTTGCAAAGATCGCCATGGGCTATCGCGGCTACGGCCTGCCGATCGGTGAAGTGATTTCCGAAGGCAATGTCGGGCTGATGCAGGCGGTCAAAAAGTTTGACCCGGACAAGGGATTCCGCCTCGCGACCTACGCGATGTGGTGGATCCGCGCATCGATCCAGGAATACATCCTGCGCTCCTGGTCGCTCGTAAAAATGGGGACCACCGCCGCGCAGAAAAAGCTGTTCTTCAACCTGCGCCGGCTGAAGGGCGAAATGGCCGCGCTTGAGGAAGGCGATCTTCGCCCTGAGCACGTGAAATCGATCGCTCACAAGCTGGCGGTGACCGAAGACGAAGTGGTGTCGATGAACCGTCGCCTCGCGGGCGGCGGCGACGCCAGCCTCAATGCGCCGATCGGCGGCGCCGGCGGCGAGGGCGATAGCGAATGGATGGATTGGCTCGCAGACGATGTTGAGGGCAATCAGGAAACCACGCTCGCTGACAGCGAAGAGTTCGGCGCGCGCATGGCGCTGCTGCAAGAAGCGATGGGCGAACTCAACGAACGCGAGCGTCACATCATTCAAGAGCGCCGTCTGAAGGACGAGCCTGCAACTCTGGAAGACTTGTCCAAAGAGTACGGAGTCAGCCGCGAGCGGGTGCGCCAGATCGAGGTGCGCGCGTTCGAGAAACTGCAGAAGGCGATGAAGGCCCGCGCGAGGGAGCGCGGCCTCTCCGCTGAGGCCGTCGCCTAAGAGCTGTTCGCGCGCCGCAGGGCCGCATCGGGCTGAGGTGACGCCGTCCACAACGGCCAACGCAACGCTTGCTGCTCGGCCGCCTTCATCGGCGCCCAAAACGCGTACACCCAAGCCGCGCACTGAGTGAGCGTATTGGCGGAGAACGGCCCGAAATAAGTGACCTCGATGAGCGCACGGCCGATTGTCAGGATCTGCAAGACAAAGAAGAAGGACGTCACCATCGACGGGCTAAGGATGTACTGTCGAAAGCCTGCGATCAGCGGCACGATCAGAGCAATCCCGAGGAAGATGACGCCAAGATAACCGAGATCGACGGCGATCTGCCGGAACTGGTCGTGAAAGTTGAACGCCCGACCGTCCTCCTGACCCGAAATACGCCGCAGCGCGATGCTCTCCGTCGACTCCCCCATCCAGATCGCACGATAGCCGTGGCCGACAACCGGGCTTTGTTCAATCAGGGCGTCGGCGCGTTCCCAAAGGAACGTCCTGCCGGTCAGCGTCGGGTCCTTACCAAGGTCGTAGATCATGAAGTCATTGAACGCTTGCCTGATCTCCGGCGTTAGCGCTGTGATTGGCAGGAGTACGATCGCGGCCCACGCAAACGCACCGACTCTTGCTGCGGGCGTCAGTCGGTGGCCAAGCCAAACGATGATGAGCAACGCGCAGCCCACAACGGCCGATAGCAAAGCGGTCGCTGAGTTGGCTTGAAACACAAGATACGCAGCCAGAGGGGCGGCGATCGCGGCCAGCCAGCGCAGTGGGGTGGGCGTTGTCGGTATGAGGAGTAGTGCGATCGACGCTAGCAAGAGCGGAAGGATCATAAACGCGAACGCGTTCTTGGAACCGGCCAAGCCTATCAGCACCATGCCGTTGGCGGATTCCCCGCGCAGACCACTGGCGATCGAGGCGACGGCGAACACCAGAAGCGCCAGCATCAGGATTTGGATGTAGCGCTCAGGCGCCAGCAGCCGCGCCAGCGCGATCCCAACGACAACAGTGAAAATCAACTGTACGGCGTACCGCACCGATGTCAGCGGCAGATCCGACCAAAACGCTGACACCAGCGCCAGGAGCGGCAGCAGCAGCAACCACCACCAGCGCATCAGAGCGTCCAAGAACGCACGCGTATAGCGGAGGATGAGCATGCCCGCGATGGCGAACTGGCTCAGCACCAGCACCGCACCCCATTGCGGCATCTGCATCGCGGTGATGACCAGCAGCAGAAAGCTGGCGATCTCCGGCAGAAATGCGAGCACGATCATAAAGGAGCCCCGACTTCGACCTCAGGTTAGCTCAGGGTTAATCCGCGCGCCATGCCGGAGGCCATCGCTTGGTGATGCAGATCGGGCGCCGCGAATTGAACCGGGGCCGGGTCACCAATTGAGCCGCACGCCGTTCAAAATGGCACACCGGCCGTCAGGTCACGCAGCTCGCCAGGGTGAACAGGACGATGCCAGCGACCATCGCGGCAATGGTAACGGTCGCGGCATACCCGAGCGCACGGTCTTCAGGCGCCTTCATCAGGATCGGCAGACCGCGGTACATGAGGAATACCATGGCCGCGAGCGCAATCAGCGAAAGCCACCACAGCGGAGGCCACAAGGAGAAAACCCCGGACAAAAACGCCGGCGTCAACGCGTAGGCCGCCACCTTTTGCGCCGAGAGATCATCGCGGTCACCGTCGAAGTTGTCGGCGAGCGTGTTGACCAGCAGTCCAAGCAGGAAAACCAGCGCGATGCTCACGACCCATGTCACCACACCGCGCACGACGGCGGAGGCCGGATCGAGTGAAAGCATGCTGTTGAACAGCGTCGAGCCGATCAGGTCGCAGATTGGCGGTATCGCGGCCAGCGGCGCAACATAACCGACCATGATATTGGGGACGGTGGTCTCCTCCGCCTTTATCTGGCGCCACTCCTCCCGGGGGTCCCGGAACAAGCCATACGCGCGCGACAGGATGAACTCCGACTTGCGCAACGCTTGCTCAGCGCGCGCGCGTGCGTCGTTCATGTTGAACCGGCGCGCGTGGCCTTTGTCTTCGCCCTCGGCGGACATTCCGTGTCACCTCCCAAGACCACTCTAGCCGTGACGGGTCGGCGGCGCCATGCTTTCGCTTCAGCGGAGATGCCCCATGGAGCCGAAACAGGTCATCGATTTTTGGGTTGGAGAGGGGCCCGAGCGCTGGTTCGCAAAAGACATGGGTTTCGACGCGCGATGCCGCGACTTCGAAGCCGGGCACCATGCCGCTGCGCGCGGTGAATTCGCGTCCTGGGCGTCGAGCCCCGACGGCGCGCTGGCTTTGATCCTGCTGCTCGACCAATTCCCCCGCAACCTCTATCGCGGTTCGGCCCACGCGTTCGCCACCGACGGCCTCGCTTGCGCCGTTGCCGAACGGGCGATCGACGACGGCTTCGATCGCGTCACTTCGATGCCGGTGCGGATTTTCTTCTACCTGCCCCTGGAGCATGCCGAGGATATCGGCAAGCAGGCGCGGTGCGTCGCGCTGATGGAGGATACGGGCAACGAGGAGTATGTCCGTCACGCCCGGCTACATCGCGATATCATTGCAAAGTTCGGGCGATTTCCGCACCGCAATGCCAGCCTGGGGAGGCGTACAACCGCGACGGAACAAGCCTTTCTCGACGGTGGCGGCTTCGCTGGCTGATCGTCAATCGATCGCCGCATCGAACGCGAAGCGCCACTGCCCGTCATAGTCGCGCTTCCACACCGTGACGTAGCGCGTGGGCGTACGCGCGCCGTCCGGGGCGATGTACACGGCGTTGCCCCATGTCCATCCCATATCGCCGCGCGCGGACACGCGACCGGTTTCGGGCGCCCACTGCAGCTGCGCGCCTGGCGGCCAGTTCTGATAATAAGCGCTGATCCCAGCGCGACCGTTGAGGATTTGCGTCGACGTGACGATGAGGCCGTCCTCAGCCGCGTAGCGCGCAAAGGCGGCGGGCACCCCCTCGCTCTGCGCCATCGCGTTGAAAGCGCGATCGGTCTCCAACAGCTCCGCGACCGCCGCGGCAGCGAGTTCTTCTTCGGTGCGCGATCCCGCGATCTCAGACAGGCGCAGGACCAGCCTGCCAGCCGCATCCCCGTTGGTGACACAGGCGCGCGATATCGAACTTGCGCGTCCGTCCAGAGCGAGTTCGACGTAGGCTTGCTCGCCGGTTGGGCAAGGCTCGTTCGCCGCCGCGAGCTGGCCGCTGATGCTGGCGGCGGCGCGGACGAGGTTGGCGATCTCGGTGCGCTGCGTTGGAGTTGCTTCGGTGAGCCGAGGCGCGTCGCCGCCCCAGAGCCACCAGCCGGTGGAAGGGTGGCCCGTGAAGCGGCGCACAGCCAGCTGCCCAACCTCGCCACGCAGATCGTAGCGGATGACGCGCGCAATACCGCCGCGGCCAGGGGCAATCGTCACCCGCACTGAAAGCGGAATTCCCTCCGCGGCGATCAACGCGCGCCCCCCGGTGGTGGGTGTGACGTCGGCGGACAGAAGCGCTTGCGCCCATGGCGGCGCGCGCAGCGATAGGTTCTGAGCAAACGCCGGCGTGCAGACTAGAATGGCGGCCGCCACAACCGCGCCCAAACGACTCATCGACTCCCTCCGCAGGGTGACGAACCTAGTGATTTCGAGGCGCTCCTGGAAGTGCGACCGGCGCCCCGCCCCACTGCTGTCCCCGCAGCTACTTCGCCAGGGACTCGGTGATGGCCTCAATGCGCTGGTTGAGGTCGCTCGCCTGCAGGCGCGGCCAAGCCGGCATCTGACCTGCGATCCAGGTGAATTGCCGCTTGGCGTAGCGGCGCGTATCGCGTTGCCCGAGCGCGGCCGCTTCTTCCAAGGTCAATTCGCCCCGCAAGTGCGCCATCAGCGCCGGCGCGCCATGCGCCTTCATCGCCGGAAGCAAGGGGTCGAGCTGGAGCGCCGCGAACGCGCGCACCTCGTTCAGCGCGCCTTGAGCCAACATCGCGTCGAACCTTGCACCGATGGCGCGATAAAGCCCCTCGCGATCAGGGGTCAACGCAAACCCAACCCACTGGTCGGCGCCAAGCGGAGGCCTGGTGTTCGCTTGTAGCGCGCTGATGCTCTCGCCCGTCGTTTCCAGCACCTCAAGCGCGCGCAAAACGCGCGGCGCATCGTTCGGCTGCAGCCGCTGCGCTGTGTCAGGATCGCGGCGGGCGAGTTCGGCGTGAAGTGCGGGCGATCCCTCCTGAAGCAATCGCTCTTGCAGCTCAGTGCGGAGATTCGGATCGGGCGCGGGGATCTCTGCGAGGCCTTGCGTCAGCGCCTTGAAGTAGAGTCCCGTGCCGCCGACCACGATTGGCGTCCTACCGCGCGCGTGGATCGACGCAATGATCCGCAGCGCCTCGTCCAGCCAGCGCCCCACCGAATAACGCTCGCCGCCGTGGACATGGCCGTAGAGATAATGCCGCGCACGCGTCTCCTGCTCCGGCGTCGGCCGTGCGGTCAGCACCCGAAAGTCACGATAGACTTGCATGGAATCGGCGTTGACGATCTCGCCGCCAAGCTGCTCGGCAAGGGAGAGCGCCAGCGCCGATTTGCCGCTGGCGGTCGGGCCCATGATAAGGAGTGTGCGGGTCATCGCTCTTGCAAATAGCGCAAAAGCGCGCTCTCCCCTAGTCCAGCCATGACGCCGCATGCCCTCGTCTTTGTCGCGCCCAGTGACGATAAGCCCGCCTACCGCGAGGCCTTGCTCATGCTCGGGCGCGTGGCGCTCGCGCGCAAGCTGCCGCCCCCGGACGTACTGAGCGGATGGGAGTGCGCTGAATGGGCATATGAGCGCGTTGACGACGAGCTGTGTGAGGAGGCGGCGCACGCGGTGCGGGATCTGCCGGTGGACTGGGCGCTCGTGCCGATGGAGAATCGGCGCAAGCGTTTGCTCGTCGCCGACATGGATTCCACCATCATCAATGTCGAGTGCCTGGACGAACTTGCGGACTTCGCGGGCATCAAGGCTGAGATCGCCGCCATCACCGAGCGCGCCATGCGTGGCGAAATCGCGTTCGAGCCAGCGCTGCGCGAGCGGGTTGCGAAACTAAAGGGCCTGGCGCTCAACGCGCTGCAGCGCACCTATGACGAACGCGTCCGCCTCAACCCAGGCGCGGCGACCTTGGTGCGGACAATGGCCGCCAGTGGCGCTCGCTGCGTGCTGGTCTCTGGCGGGTTTACGTTTTTTACGGCGCGAGTCGCCGCCGCCGCCGGCTTCCACGACGATCACGCCAACGTCCTGCTCGACGATGGCGAGGCGCTCACGGGACTTGTGCAGGAGCCAATACTTGGCCGCGAAGCAAAGCTCGATTCACTTAACCGCGAAGCGCTGGCACTGGGCGTAACGCCGGACGACGCGCTCGCGATCGGCGACGGCGCTAACGACCTCGCCATGATCAAGGCTGCCGGCCTTGGCGTCGCCTACCGCGCCAAACCCATCGTCGCAAGCGAAGCGCACGCGCGCATTGACCACACCTCGCTCGCGACTGCGCTGTTCTTCCAGGGCTACAGGAAAACGGAGCTGGTTTCATGACTGCGTTTTCTAAGCTGGCGCACAGCGCGATATTGCTTGTTGCAGCATGCGCGCAAGCTCCGGAGACGCCTGGAGTCCTGACGTGAGTCTTCCTCGCCCGCCACGGGCAGTTGTGTTCGATCTCGACGGCACCTTGATCGATTCCGAAGCGCTGGTGCGGGACGCCTATTTTGCCGCCTGCGCCAATTTCGGGATTGCCATGAGCGACGCGCAGTTCCTCGAACTCGTCGGCATGCACCGTGACGCAAACAACGTCTCCCTGCGCAAATTCTATGGCGACGACTTCCCAGTCGACGATTTCCGCGAAGCGGCGCGCGGCCATATCGGCGATCGCGCAGCGCCACTCAAGCCCGGCGCATTGGAGCTAATGGACGCGCTGCGGCGCATGGCTGCGCCGATTGGGCTCGCCACATCCTCCTACCGCCCTTGGGTCGAGCGGCATTTCACCGCGCATCAGCTCCATCCGCGTTTTGCCGCCATCGTCTCGCGCGAGGACGTGGTCAACGGCAAGCCCGATCCAGAGCCTTATGTGCGGGCGAGCTACGCCCTCGGCGCCAATACCAAGGATGTACTGGTCTTGGAGGATTCGCATGCCGGCGTGCGCTCAGCGCATGACGCCGGCTGCATGGTGGTGATGATTCCCGACCTGTTGCAGCCGGACGAGGAAATGCGCGCTAAGGCGCGTCTCGCTGCATCACTGCACGACGTCGTCGCGCTGCTTACCCGTACTTGACGCTACAGCCGTATGGCGTGGTTTCCGCTGTCTGCACCGGCCGTCCAGCGGCGATGTCGGTCAAGGCGGCGCGTACATAATTGTTTGCGCCTTCGAGCGAAGCTGGGCGCGCCGAGGGACGATCGTCGATCGCCCCCTGGTAGAGGACGCGCCCGTCACCACCGATGATGAACATGTGCGGCGTTGTGCGCGCACCATAGGCGCGCCCCATGATCCCGCTCGAATCCAGAAGTGTCGCCGTTGGCGCGGCGTTATCGGTCTGAACGCGCGCGCGTGCACCGGCGCCGTCGAGATAACCCTGCTCGCCGCGCGCTGAAGAAATCACCTGCAGCCAGACGACACCCTGCGCCGTCGCTTCGCGTTGGAGCGCCTGCATGTTGCCGGCGTCATAGTGTTTGCGCACGTAAGGGCAGCCGCTGTTGGTCCATTCGAGCACCACTGTGCGGCCCGCAAACTCCGCCAACGTGCGCGTGCGGCTGTCCGCGTCCTGCACCGAGAACCCAGGCGCCGCTGCGCCGGTGGCGACGGACGCAACCGCGACACCATTATTCATGGTCAGAAACGCAGCGCCGCCGACCGCGGCGGCGGCAAGCGCCGCGCCACCTAGCAAAAGATTCCGGCGCGATCCCGGTCTCAGCATCATGGGGCGTCTCCTTCCACAGTCTCTAGGATAAAGTCTTGGCTCAACATTTGCGGCAGAACCTGCGCTTCGCCGCCTGGAGGGTAATATAGGTAGAGCGGTACGCCGGCGCGCCCGTGCTCAGCCAGCGCCGCGGCGATTTCGTCGTTCCTGTTCGTCCAGTCGCCGACGAGATAAGCGACGTTTGCGTCGGCGAACGCGCGCGCCACCGCTGGCTGCATCAGCGACGTCGCTTCGTTCACCTTGCAGGTCACGCACCAAGCAGCGGTGAAGTTCACAAAGATCGGCCGCCCCTCGGCGCGCAGCTCGGCCACGCGCGCCGGGCTCCAAGGCGCCGCTGTGAGCACAGTTTGCGCTTCGACACCGAATAGCGGACGCCACGCCAACATCGCCGTGGCGGCGAGCGCAAGCAGCCCCGCTGCGAGCCATGCGCGGCCCCAGCGCCCAACGAACAGCACAAATGCAAGCGCGGCGGCAACGCTCAGCACCGCCAATGCACCGTTCGGGCCCACCTGCTCCGCCAACACCCACACAAGCCAGATCGCTGTCGCGAACATTGGAAACGCGAGCACTTGCTTCGCGCGGTCCATCCACGGGCCAGGCTTCGGGATTCGGCGCCGCAGCGCCGGCGCGAAATGAAGCGCGGTCAGCGGCAGTGCGAAGCCGAGACCGAGCGCGGTGAAGATCGCAAGCGCGCTCACGGGCGATTGGGTTACCGCGACCCCGATCGCACCGGCCATGAACGGCGCCGTGCACGGCGTTGCGGCGACCACCGCGAGAGCACCAGTAAAGAACGCCCCGCCGACGCCGCCGCCCGAGACTAGGCCGTGTCCGGTGTCCTGCACGGCGCCGCCGACACTGAAGACACCCAGGAGATTGAGGCCGATGACAAAGAAGAGCAGCGCCAGCGCCGACGTCACCCACGGCGCCTGCAACTGGAAGCCCCAGCCGACCGCCTCGCCCGCACTGCGCAGAGCGATCAACATGACCGCAAGCCCCAGGAACGTCGCCATTACGCCTGCGAAGTAAGCCAGGCCGTGGGCGCGCGCTTCGCCTTCATGCGCACCACCCGCGAACGCCAGGGCTTTCACCGACAGCACGGGCAACACGCACGGCATGACATTGAGGATGAGGCCGCCGAGAAAAGCCAGAAGGGCGGCAATGATCAGCGCGCCCATGTCCATCGGCGCTGCTTGACGCGACGCGCCGCCTTCAAGCTCGGCCAGCGGATAGTCGTCGGATAGCGGCGCCACGCGCGTGTCGGCGCCCGCTATCGGCTCGCCCGGCGCAGCCTCGATCTCAACCCCGCGCCGCACCCAATCGCCGTTACTCTCGATCTCATAAGCCACGACGCCGACGAGCGCCGCTTCGCCCAAGTTATTGGCCACACCCGGGGTCAGAGTGAAGCTCACTCCGGCGTCGCCGACGCGGGCCCGCTGCGGCGCCGCGGCTTGCATGACATCACGATCGTGCGCGAAGAACCGCGGATTGCGGATCAGGCCAGCATCCCGAAGCGCAACACTGAGACGCGCGGGCTCGCCGCCGCTGATGCGCGCGTCGACGCCTGCTTGCCGGCGCGGAAGCGCTTCCACGGCAGCGGCAATGCGCCCCGCCCACTCGGGATCATCGCGCCCCTGCGCCGCCACCGGCACGGAGAGCGTGAGCGTCGCCTCTTCAGGAATGCAGATGTCGGAGCAGACCAGCCAAAAGGCGTCGGCGGTTAGAGTGAGCGTTTCGCCAGCGCGCAAACTGGCCGGCGCTGTGATCTCGACCGGGAATAGGACTTCGCCGGAATAACCGAAGTTCACGAGCGTCGCGAACGGGATTGCTTCGGGCGTCGGCCACTGGATTGGACCCGCCTGGGCGCCTGCGGGCAGGCGCCACGTGAGTTCGGTAGGCTCGCCGCTATCGCCCGGATTACGCCAGTAGGTGTGCCAGTGTTCGCGGATGCTCTGACGCAACACGACGGTGAAGCGTTCGCCGGGCGCGATCGCCGAGCGAGACGCGTGCAACTCCGCTTCGACGTTTGCTGTGCGCACAGGCTCCGCCGCAGCGGTGGCCATGATCGCGGCAAGCGCCAACAGAACCGGGGAAAACCACCTCGACACCGACCGGCCAAACGCTCTCAAGCCGCGCCCATCACAGGCGCGGCTTGATGCACTACGTATGGACAATGGGCGCCGTTGCGCCTGAGTCATTTGTTCAGGCCAGCGGGGTCGCGGCCTGAATGCGCGCCGCACGGCTCAAGATCTTGGGCCAAAGACCAAGCGAAAGCAGGTGGGCGTGCATCACCGCGCTGACGCCGCGATCGCGCAGCTCAAGGAAAGTCTCCTTCGGCAATGCGTTCAGCTTCTGCTCGGAAATCCGCAGATATTCGCCAATCTTCATCGGCTCGTCAGGGGTGCCATCCGACTTCGCGCGCGGCAGCGCAAGCGGCGTCAGCTCGAAGAGGTTGTGCTGCTCCATCAGCTTCACAAACTCCTGAGTACGTCGACCCAGCACGTCGAACTCGCGGCAGAATTGGATCGCTTCCTGCGTGTAGCGCGAGGGCTTGTCGCCTTCGAAGAACGGAAGCTCCGGGGTTGACGACAACATCTTCGCGGCGCGATCGATGCACACCAACACGCGATCGCCGTCCTGCGACTGCTGTCCCTCGGGCTTGCCGCCGGCGATGACGGGTAGGAATGGGTAGCGGCGCGCAAACGCGGGCAGATACACTTCTGGATCTAGCGAACCATCATTGCCCAAAAACACGTTCATGCCTGGGCGCAAGCCCATCACGGCGAGCGGTGTCTTGGTTTGGGTGTCGAAAATGATCGGGTAGCAGACTGCCGCCAGACCGAATTCGTCGACCGTCAGCGGGACCAGATGGGTCTCGGACAGGAACGAAAACGGATTCTGCACTTGGCTCACGCCCAGCGTTCCGTGCTTTTCGTACGACAGCGGCTCAAGCTGACTGTAAAAGAGAATTCTTCCCAGCGTCTGCTGGCCGCCCTGAGCGGTGGTCATGGGTCTCTCCGCAGGTTCACCACACTTGGCGCTTCCAACCACGAATGCCCGCCTTCCGCAACAGGAGAGCGCGCATCATTTGCGGTTCGGGCGCTTTCCTGGGCGGCGGCGCATGCTATGCGACGGTCGAAGCGGAAGCAGACAGGGGTGCGAGGATGCTGCCAAACAGGTGGGTTGCGACCCTGTTTCTGACGCTGATCGTCGCGGCGTGCGGCCCCGGCCAGGCCCCGCCGCTGACGGCCTACGAAGGGAAGCTGGCCGACTGGGCGCGCGAAATCCTTCAGGACAGCCCCGAACTCGCCGCGCAGACGGGCGTACCGGAAGATCTTGCCGGCGGACCCTATGGCGACCGCTTGGACGACCGCACTGCGCTCGCCGTTGACGCTCGCAGAAGCGCCGCGCTTCGCCGTTTGGTGGAATTACGCGGCCTGGATCCTGAGCACCTCGACGAGGCCGATCGGCTAAACTACGCCGTTGTTCGCGCCCAGTTCGAAAACGCTGCAAATGCTGCTCGTTTCCAATACGGCGACTTCACTCAGCTCGGCGGCGTCAAGCCGTATGTTCTCAACCAACTCGACAGCGCGTTCATAACGCTGCCGAGCTTCCTCGATGAACGGCATGCTGTGACGACGACGGCGGACGCGGAGGCATACCTGCGCCGACTGGAGCAGGTCGCCGTCGCGCTGGACGCTGAGACCAACCGGGCGCGCACAGACGCGACCGCTGGCGTACGCCCCCCGCTCTTTATCATTGATGCAACGCTGTCGCTGCTTGATGCAATCGTTCGCGAGCCGACGATGGCGCAACCTTATGTCACCAGCTTCCGCCGCAAGCTTGAGAACCTCGCCGCGGGCGCCGCGGACGCGGGAGCGCGCGCGACGATCGAGCGGCAGAATCTGAGCTTCTTAGCACGCGCCGAGATCATTGTGCGCGACCGCATCATTCCGGCGCACCAGCGTGCGGCGGCATTTCTGCGAAGCGAGCGCGCGAACGCAACCGACGACCCATCGGTCAGCCGATTGCCCCAAGGCGCTGAATTCTACGCCGCCGTGCTGCGCCTCGAAACCACGACGCCGCTCACAGCCGCGCAAATCCATGACATCGGACTTGCGCGCGTGGCGACGCTCTCGAACGAACTCGACATCGCCTTGCGGCGCGTCGGCTTGACGGAAGGGCCAGTCGGCGTCCGCCTTGCGCGGATGACCGCAGACGTGCGCTACCGGTACGCTGACAGCGAGGAAGGCCGTGCGCAACTGCTGGCGGACGTCCGCGCGCGCGTCGCACTGGTGATGCAGCGCGCGCCGCAATGGTTTGCGCGGCTGCCGCGCGCGCCGCTGGACGTGCGACCGGTGCCCGCGTTTGCGGAAGCGACCCAGCCGGGGGCGTACTATTCGCCGCCATCGATCGATGGCGCAACGCCGGGCGTCTACTACATCAATTTGCGCGATGTCGGGGAAATGACGCGCATCGATCTGCCCACGCAGGATTTCCATGAGGCAGCGCCTGGTCATCACTTCCAGGTGGCGTTGGCGCAGGAACTGCCCGACGCACCGCTGCTGCGACGCCTGATGGCGTTCAACGCTTATGCCGAGGGCTGGGGCCTCTATGCCGAACAAATCGCCGATGAAGTCGGCTTTTTTGACAACGA
The DNA here is from genome assembly GCA_019753175.1 of Hyphomonadaceae bacterium. GTDB lineage: Bacteria > Pseudomonadota > Alphaproteobacteria > Caulobacterales > Aquidulcibacteraceae > Vitreimonas. Next base: position 51,002 of record JAIELK010000015.1, on the reverse strand, counting down.
TCCCGTCGGTCGTATCGGGTATTTGCGCTGGCAAATGTGGCGTGCGGCTCGGCTTGTCGTCGATACCGGTCTGCACGCAAAGGGATGGAGCCGCCAACAAGCCATCGACTACATGCTGCAAGTGACCGGCGACGCGCCCGGCGTGGTGATCTCTGAAGTCGACCGCTATGTCGTCTGGCCCGGCCAAGCCTGCGGCTATGAACTCGGGAGGCGCGAGATCGAACGCGTGCGTGAGGTCGCGCGCAACGAACTCGGACCGGACTTCGATCTGCGCGGATTCCACAGCGTGATGCTGCTGAACGGCGAAGTGCCGATCAACATGCTCGAACCGCTTGTACGAGAGTGGATACCCGAACAACGCCGGCTCACTGAGCGGGAGCAACGCCGACGCTGACAAGAAAAGACGCGCCGCCTCATGGCGGCGCGTCCTGCCCCGGCCCGCTTCGGTTAGAAGCGATAGCCTACCGACGCCGAGACGACGAACGGATTGATGTCGACCTCGTCGGTGATCGCCCCGCCATTGATCGACACGTCCGTGGTGATCCAGATCCGGCGCACATCAACGTTCAGCGCCCAGTGATCGTCGAGGCGATAGTCGAAGCCCGCCTGCAAGGCGCCTCCGAACGACTCTTCGTAGTCGACGCTAAGGCCAGCCGGCGGCTCGCTATCGATGAACGCGGTGTAGTTCAGTCCGGCGCCCAGGTACGGCTGGAACTGGCCGAAGTCCGTCCAGCGATACTTGAGTGTGACCGTCGGTGGGAAGTGAGTGACCTCGCCCAGATCGACCGCGCCGTTGGCGGCTGTCACCTCATGTGTAGCGACGCAGCACAGCAGCTCAGCTGAGATGTTGTCGGTGAAGAAATACTCGATCTGCAATGACGGCACCCACTCGTCGGATATCTCGACCGGGATCGGGTCCCCTTCCTCATCCGGGAGCACACCCGACACACCGAGTTTGAACTGGAAGTTGTCCAGAACACCGGCTTGCGCAGGCGCCGCAAAGGCAAGCGCTGCCGCAGCCGCCATCGCGGCCACCCCTAGCTTTCTCATCGCTCTATCCCCTTCAAGGCTCACGCCTTTTTTGTGACAGCCCAAAATCTGACGGGGCCGTCATTTTTGCCTTGAGCATAATCAAGCAATGGCGGACAAAGCGTCGCACAGGAGCCTCTCAGGTTAGGCAGCCGCGGCGCTTTCTCCCGGTACGGAGGCCAAGACGCCGCGCTTGGCGACCTCACAGCTAAACAGGCAGCAATGTAGCGTTCCTCCGCTTGACGAACGCCCGGCCACACCCGTTTCAAACGAACCGAGGAAATTGGAATGGCGGAGGTCTTCATTGCGGCGGCGGCGAGCGAGGACGCGCGAGCGCGAGCCCTTGCCGACGGTTTGAAGGCCGTCGGCTACGACGCAGCAGCCGGCGCAATCCCAGAGACCGAGATCCCCGCGACCGTGGAAAGCGCCAAATGCATCCTCTTGCTGTGGACCAAGCAAGATCCCACTGCTTCGGTCGCGGCGCTGGCGGCGATGGCGCTAGAGCGGAAGAAGCTGATCAGCGCGGAGATGGTGCGTGACGACACGCCAGCGCTCTTCCGCAGCGGCCCGCGTATTACACTTGAACCGCGCAGCCGAACGACGTTCCAGGAACGCTTCAAACAACTGATCACCGAAGTGGGCAAGCTGACCACGGCGCAGGTCAATCTCGAGGCATTGCCCGCGGCGCTGGCGACAACGCGCGCTGCGCTCTTGCAGCACAGCGCCAAGCGCAAGCCGAGCCGGGTGCAGATGGTCGGGATATTCGCCGCTGCCGTTGCTGCACTCTTTGTCGTTGGCTTCGGGGCAGGCCGGGTCATCAATGCCTTCCGCGCCGGCGAACTCACGTTTGCCGTGCCAGACTTTTCCGCTTCACCGGACACCCCGGCTGTCGCGGCAACAACACCAGCCCCGCCACCTTCGCTCAGCCCCGCAACGCTTGAGACCGCACCCTGGCGTGAATCGGCCGCGCAACTCAGCGTCAATGCCGCAGCGATCAAGCAAGCGGCGGAGAACGGCGACGCACGCGCGCAGGCGCTCGCATGCCTCGGCCATCTTGCCGGCGTTGAGGGGTTCCTGCCCAGCCCAACCGCCGCCCGTGGCTTCTGCGACGCAGCCGCTGCTTCGCACGACCCCGCAGGTCTCTACTTCTCGTGGGTGCTGCGCCGGACCGCACCGCACGCCGGCCTCAGCGAAACAGACGCCCGAGCGCGCCTGGCGGAAGCGGCGGCGTTGAACTGGTTGCCGGCGATGCTTGACCTTGGCCAGCTGCGAAGCCTCGAAACATCGGCAGCGGCGCAGACGGAGGCTGGCCGGCTGTTCTTGAGAGCGGCTGAGCGGGGCAATGCGCGCGGGCAATTTCTTTATGCGCGTTGGCTTCGTGACAGCTCGGCTGGGCCGCGCGATCCCGCGGCGGCGCTACCTTTCCTCGAACAGGCTTCGGCGCAGAACCAGCCTGAAGCGCTGCATATGCTCGGAACCTTGTACCGCGATGGCATCGGCGTCACCGCGGACCCTGAGCGTGCGCGCGCGCTTTACGAGCGCGCCGCAAACCAGAACTACCCGCCGTCAATGTTCAACCTGGCGGAGATGATTGATGACGGACCGAACCGGGCAAGAGCGGTGGCGCTCTATCAGCAGCTTTCGTGCATGCGCGATGAGCGGCAGATACAGCCGATGGCGGTCCGGCGTCTGATTGCATTGCGGGAACGGCCGGCCTGCAGCTAAACGCTCATGTGATGTCCTGGCGAAAAACCTACACGGACGCAGAGCCTCAGCGGGTGAACAAGTGGCTCGCAAGCGAGGGCGTTTGTTCGCGGCGCGAGGCGGAAGAGCTGATCGCCAAGGGATGTGTCCGCATCGATGGAGAACAAGTCGGCGAGCCCGGCCGCAAAATCGCGGCCGGTCAGACACTTGAGCTGGCGGACACAAGCGCCAGGCCGGCCATCAGCGTCGCTCTTAACAAGCCCATCGGTTTTGTATCGGCGCAGCCTGACGGCGACCAGGTTCCAGCAGCGCGTCTGCTGACACGCGCGAATGTGGTCGGCGCGCCGGCCAGCATGCCGAATAAGCGCACGCGCCTGGCACCATTGGGGCGGCTCGACCAAGACTCGCGCGGTCTCTTGCTCTTGAGCGAAGACGGCGTGCTCGCGAAAGCGGTGATCGGGCCGCAATCGCTGCTCGACAAGGAATACCTCGTGGGCGTTGATGGCCGCATTGACGACAAGAAACTCGCGCTGCTGCGCCACGGACTGTCCCTCGACGGCCGCCAGCTGAAGCCGGCGAGAGTGGATGTGGTGGAGCCGCAGCGCCTGCGCTTTGTGCTTGTCGAAGGCCGCAACCGCCAGATCAGGCGCATGTGCGAAGCGGTCGGATTGGCGGTGACCGATCTGATGCGTGTGCGCATCGGGCCGCTGAAGCTCGGCGACCTCGCTGAGGGCAAATGGCGCGCGATCACGCCGCAAGAACGCGACGCGCTTGTGCGCGCATCAACCGCGCCCCCCCCATGACCGCGCTTGTGCTCGAGATGATGGCGCGCGGCGTCGCTATTGGCGCGCTTGCCGCGATGGCGGCCGGGTTTGCGCGCAGGCAAGGCTCGTCGCGCCTGGCTGGCCTGCTCTTCGCCTTCAGCACCATCGCCTACGCCATCAACAGCTCGCCGCAACTGATCAACGCGATAGGTCCGCTCTCAAACGTCGTGCACTTCGCTTCATTCGGCGGCACGGGACTGTTCTGGCTGCTGATCGTCAGCGTGTTCGAAGACCGACCCGTCGATTGGCGCACCTTGTCGCCATGGATCGGGCTGACCTTGCTCGGCCTTGTGGGTGTGCTCACGCCGAGGCCCTCAGCCAACGCCATCTGGATCGTCCACAATCTCATCGAGGCCGGCTTCGCCTTTCATGCGCTCTATGTCGTCGCGCGCAGCTGGCGCGGCGATCTGGTCGAGTCGAGGCGTCGCCTGCGCGGTCCGTTCCTCGGTGTGGTCACCGTCTACGTGCTGACGCTCTCGGCCTTCGAGATCGCGGAATCACTCGGGGTCTTTGAGCCCTGGTTCCGCCAGTTGGGGGCATGGTCGCTTGCGGCCTATTGCGTGGCGGGCGCGGCTGTCTTCCTGCAGGCCCGGCCCGAGCTGTTCGGTGTGGCGAACAAGCCGCAACAGCCTCTGGACGGACTCGACTCCGGCGACCAGATCGCGCTCGCCAAGCTCGAAACGCTCATGGCCGAAGGCGAAGTCTGGCGGCGCGAAGGGCTGACCATCGGTGCGCTGGCCGAGGCCGTGGGCGTGCCCGAGCATCGCCTGCGGCCGTTGATCAACGACCACCTCGGCTTTCGCAACTTCGCCGCTTTCGTGAACGCACGGCGGATCGAGGCGGCCAAAGTGCTGCTGCGTGACCCGGACAAGGCGCGCTTGACCGTCGCGGCCATCGCCTACGATCTCGGCTTCGGCTCACTCGGACCGTTCAACCGCGCGTTCAAGGAAGCGACGAGCGTGACGCCGACGGAGTACAGGCGGGCCACCTCGCAGGCTGCCCCCGATGCCTGACGCCCTCATCACCTACGAACTGCTCCTGCGCGGCGTCGCCATCGGTGCCTTGGCGGCGAGCGCAATTGGCATTTGGAGGGCGGCGGCTGGAAAGCCGACCGGGCTTGCGGGCTTGCTGCTTTGCCTGACGGCGATCGCACATGTGCTGGAGAGCTCCGGCGCGGTGCACGCGCAGCTTGGGCCGGCGATGCTGCCGGTCAATTTCTTCTCGCTGGGTGGCACGGGCTTTGTCTGGCTTTTCGTTGTTACGCTGTTCGAGGACCGCCGCATCGAGCCGCGCACGCTGGCGCCGTCGGCGGCGCTGATCGTGCTTGGCCTGTTTGCCGCCGAAGGCGCGGTACGGCCGCTGTGGCTCCTTCACAAGCTTGGCGAAGCGGGCGTGGCGTTGCATGCGCTGAGCATCGCCCTCCGGACCTGGCACGGCGACCTGGTGGAATCGCGCACGCAAATCCGCGTGCCGTTCCTGGCCATCGTCGCGCTCTATGTGCCGCTGAACGCCGGCTTCTACATCGCCGCCAGCTATGGCTTGCAATTGCCGATGCGTGACCTGGTCAATGCCGGAGCGCTGGCGGCGATCGGGCTCGCCGGCGCGGCGGTGTTCCTGCGCGCGCCGGGCGACCTCCTGGGCGCCATCAAGACGCCGCAAGCGCCCCCACCCGACGGCGCCGACCGCACCGCGCTCGACAAGCTCGAAACGCTCATGGCCGAAGGCGAAGTCTGGCGGCGCGAAGGGCTGACCATCGGTGCGCTGGCCGAGGCCGTGGGCGTGCCCGAGCATCGCCTGCGGCCGTTGATCAACGACCACCTCGGCTTTCGCAACTTCGCCGCGTTCGTGAACGCGCGGCGCATCGAGGCGGCAAAGGCGCTGCTGCGTGACCCGGACAAGGCGCGCTTGACCGTCGCAGCCATCGCCTACGATCTCGGCTTCGGTTCACTCGGACCGTTCAACCGCGCGTTCAAGGAAGCGACGGGCGTGACGCCGACGGAATACAGGCGCAGGGCGGGGTGAGTGCGCGCCTCGGCGGCGCCGACAGGGCCGGAGGCCGGGCGCTCCTTCCTCGCCGAATCCCAAAAACCCTCGCCGTTTCCAGAATCGCCCAGGCTTTTTCAGGCCTCGGCGAGCCAATCGCCCCGCCTTGAGCCACCGCACTCCCCGCGACGGGATCGCAAGGAGAGCACACATGGACTTCCAGTTCGCAGCCGATATCGCCACCCAATGGCTGCTCAATGCGCAGACGGACTTGACCCGCTACGTCATCTTCGCGGTGAGCGTCTGGCTGGCGCTGTGGGTTGTTTTCGCTGGCCTCTTGCGCGGCCGCAAAATCAGGGCGGCGAGCCCGCCGGCGAAACAACTGGCGATCGAGTTCCTGGTCTCGCTGCGCTCGATCGCGATCTTTTCCACTGTGGGCCTCGTCACCTTCATGCTGGAGCGGGCCGGCCTGCTGCCGGGGCCAGCGATCGCGGCGGCCTGGGGGCCGGTCTGGTTCTGGAGCTCTCTGGCGCTCATGGTGGTCGCGCACGATGCCTATTTCTATTGGGCGCACCGGCTGATGCACCACCCGCGCCTGTTCCGGGTGTTCCACCGCCGCCACCACAAGAGCATGAATCCCTCCCCGTTTACCGCCTATTCGTTCGACCTGGGCGAAGCCGCGGTGATGGCGAGCTTCGTGCCGCTGTGGTTGCTTGTGGTGCCGACGCCCTGGGGCGTAACCGGCCTGTTCATGTTGCACCAGATCGCGCGCAACACGCTGGGTCATTCCGGCTACGAGCTGATGCCGGCGCGCGCTGACGGACGGCCGATGTTCGACCTCCTCACCACCACCGTTCACCACGATCTGCACCACGCGCAGGCCGGCTGGAACTATGGGCTCTATTTCACCTGGTGGGACCGGCTGATGGGCACCGAGCACCCAGAATACCACGCGCGTTTTGCCGCCGCCGTACGCAAGCCGCTGGCGCCGAAGATCCCGAACCTGGCCCCGGTTCTAGAGAGGCAGGCCTGATGAAAAATCTCGGCGCCGCCCTGCATCCAGAATCTCTGGCCGGGGCATCTCAAGATCAAGAGTTACAAACCGAACCTGCGAAGGAAACAAAGATGACCAAGATCGCTAATCTCGCCGCCGCCGTCGCACTGGTTGTTCCAGTCGCCGTCGCCATCCTCATGCAAGCCGCTCAAATCGTTGTGTGATGTCATGACCAAGTTCGCTCAATTCGCCGCCGCCATCGTCGTCGTGTTTCCAATCCTGGCGGCAGTGCTGCTGCAAGCTGCCCAGATCGTCGCCTGATCCTCCCCCCATCGCGACGATCCGCTAAAGGCGCGGGCCCGCAAGGTCCGCGCCTTTTCTTTCCTAACTATCGCGGATCCGGACGCGCACGCGCGCGCTTTCGCCGTCAGCGTCGATGACGTTTAGATCGTAGAAACCCGGCGCGGCGGGGCGCCAAATCGCGCGACCGCTTGTGTCTTCCCGCGTGACGCGTTCGCCGTCGGCGTACCAGGTCAGCGGTTCGCGTCCGCCACGCGCGGAGAGTGAAAGCCCGCGGCCGTTTTCTCCATACTCCAGGACCAGCACTTCGGCGTTCTCCGGCGGAAACAGGATCGACAAACCTTCGCGTTCGCCTCCATCGAAGCGCGCGAGCGCGGGCGCCGCATCGTGATCTTGCTGCGGCGACGACGCTGGCTGTGCGGACGTTCCGATGAGATCGAAAGCATCGAACAACATCGGCAGCGCTTCGCTGCGGCCAGTGGCGCCGGGACGCGGAGAGCCGTCAGGACGCCCGACCCACACGCCGATGGCGTAGCCGCCGGACACGCCGAGCGCCCAGGCGTCACGGAAGCCGTACGAGGTGCCTGTCTTGAAGGCGACGTCCGGTGCATCTTGCGCTACGCTCGCAGGAATGCGGCCCGCGGGATGGGGGGATGTCGCGAGAATCTCCAACACACGCGCAGCCGTCTCGGTACGCACGAAACGCCGCGGAAACGCTAGCGTCGGCGTTTCGTCAATCGCTAGCGGGCGCACGCGACCGCCATCGCCGAGCGAAGCGTAGAGCTGCACCAAGTCCTCGAGCCGCATGCCGACGCCGCCGAGCGCCAACGCCAGGCCCGGTTCCGCATCAGCGCGGCGCGGCAGGCGCACTTCAGCGCCCGCGCGCGTGAGCGCCGCGTGGAAACGGCCTGCTCCAATGCGCTCTAACGTCGCTACTGCAGGCAGATTGAGCGAATGCCGCAGCGCGTCTTCGAGCGAGACGTCGCCATGGAAGCGGCGGTCAAAGTTTTCCGGCAGATAACCCCCGAAACGGCGCGGTGCATCGCGCACCAAAGTCTCTGGCGCGGCAATGCCGTCATCGAAAGCGATGGCGTATAGGAACGGCTTCAGCGTCGACCCGGGGGAGCGCACCGCGCGCGTCATGTCGATGTGCCCGCCGGCGCGGTCGAAGCCAACACCGCCGACGCGTGCACGCACCGCGCGGCTTTCGAGCTCAACGGCGAGCATGGCGATCTGTGCGTCGCGCTCCAACGTTTCGGCGTGGCGGCGCGCCAGGGCCTCAAGGTCGCTCTGGAGCGAAGCATCGAGCGAGGAGCGTACGACGCCCTCGCCGGGATGCGCTGCAATGAGTGAGCGCGCCGCATGCGGCGCCGAAAACGGGAACGGCGCGCGCGTCGGGATCGCGCTCTGGCGTCCCTCGGCGGCGCGACGCTCGTTAATGAGCCCGGCGCCGACGAACATGCCGAGCACGCGATCGCGCGCGCGTCTCGCCGCTTCCGGGTTTCGATCCGGTCGACGCGCTTCCGGCGCCTGCGGGAGAGCGATCAGCAGCGCCATCTCCGCATCGTCGAGCCATTGCGGGTCGCGCTGAAAGTAGGCGCGGCTTGCCGCGCGCACGCCCTCAAGATTGCCGCCATAGGGCGTCATCGTGAGGTAGGCGGCGAGAATCCGCCGCTTGCTCCAGCGCCGCTCGATCTGAATGGCGCGTACGATCTCGATCAGCTTCGATTGAACCGTGCGTGGACGCGGCTCGAGCAAACGCGCCAGCTGCATGGTGATGGTGGAGCCGCCTTGGGTGACGCGACCGCTGCGTGCGTACGAAAGGCTGGCGCGCGTCAACGCGATGGGATCGACGCCGGGATGGAACCAGAAACGCTCGTCTTCGATGGCAATCAATCGGCGTTGGAACTCGGGATCGATTTCATCGAGCCGCGCTTCCAGGCGCCATGTCCCTTGTCGGGTGGTGAACGCCATTAGCCACTCGCCGTTGCGGTCAAGCACAACAGGTGAAACGTCGCGCACGCGTTCAAGCGGCGGCGGAAAAATCTGATCGAGCGCGAAGAGCGAGAGCAGCAGTACAATGCATGCTGCGGCAATCTGCTTGCCGCGTTGCGTCAGCGGCAACGGCGCGCGCGGGCCACGGCGCATCATTTCCCCCTCTCCCTTGCGGAGAGGGGGTCAGGGGGTGAGGGGCGAAAACAAAGGCACGACGTCGGCCTGTTGGTACGCCCCTCCTCCCCTACCCCTCCTTCACAAGGGAGGAGGGCGCGCGCGCTCGCCGACGGCTCGCGCATGTCATCACCCTCCCCGCGGCGCGATGCTGATTACGCTCGCGCCGGTGCGCGCCATCACGCCAGGACGGTACATGTCTTCGACTTGCGCCGCGGGCAGCGTGAAGCGGCCGGGCGTAACCGCGCGTGCGATGTAAGCGTAGCGGAACTGCCCCCGCACGTCCGCGGAAGCGACGAAGCGATCGTCACGCGATTCCTGCACCTGCGTGTAGGTGATTGCGCCGATCCACGAGAACGGCCCGTTCAGCGACGCGCCATCCCAATTCGTGCCCGCGCCGTCCATCGGGCCGAGCAGCGTTTCGATCTCGAGCCCCGCTGGTAGGAGATCGACCAGCACCGTGGGATAGTTGCGCGCCCCTTCGGGCTGGCCGGAGAGCACGACGACAACGCGATCGCCCTGGCGCAGATTGTTTAAGTCGGCCAGCGCGCCATTGAGCGTGAACACCGTCTTGTCCAGCGTATAGCCCGAGCGCTCTGCCGGCGGCGCGTCGACCGGCACGCCCGACAACGACATCGTGCGCCACACCGCAGCACGCGCATTGTTGCGGAACACGAGCCCCGCCGCCAAGCGTCGCGCATCAGCGAGTACGCGCCGTTCGCTCATCGCTTGCCCGTTGAGCGAGACATTTACTGGGCCCGCACGCTCCAGCAATGCGCTGGCGGCAAGCATGAGGCGCACCTGCTCCTGCGTCATCAATTGCCCCGCCTCCGGGGCGTCGCGCTCCAATTGCCGGCGCAGGCGATCGACCAGATCCGTCTCGCCCGCTTCCGCCGCCAGCGCCAGCACGCCAGCCAGGTCGCGCAACGGCGTCTGGTACCAGTCGCCGACATTGCGATACCCGAGCGCCTGCTCCGCCAAACGAAACGCGTTGCGCGAACGCGAGCGGTCGCCCATGTGCGCCAACGCCGCGGCAATCTGCGCCCGCGCCAACGGCGAGGGCTCATTGCGCAAGCGGTTATCGTGGAAGTAGCGCAGCTGGCCGATGTCGGCTTCGCCGCCACGCGCCAGCACGTATAGCGCGTACGCTGCAGCGCGCGAGCGCATCAGCTCTGCGGTTTCGTTGGAGCCCGGCCACCGATAGACCTCGAACTGGTAGTTCACCGAACCGAAGGCGTTGAGCCGCGCCACCCGCCGCAGCGCGGCATAGGCCAGGGTCATCGGTTGACGCGGCACGGCGTAGCCTTCGCGCTGCGCCCGCTGCAGGAAATCGACGACATAGGCGCCAAGCCACGGCGAGGCGTTGCCGTCGCCCGCGCTCCAGAGCCCGAACGCACCGTCCGGCCCCTGACGGTCGAGCAATTGTGTCACCGCTTCCTGCACGCGCCGCGCAATGCGTTGATCGCTCGCACGGTTCGCCTCCGACGCCAGCACGTTGTAATAGAGCAGCGGCATCGCGCGCGAGGTGACCTGTTCGGAACAGCCGTATGGATAGCGATCAAGTTCATCCAAGATCGGCGCGGGATCGATGCCGGCGAGGTTGGAGAACGAGATCAGCGCCTGCGAACCGCCGCCCTGGAAGCGCGCGAGCGCATCCGCCGGTGCGCGCCATGAGGCGCTCGCCGCGATAGGCTCAGTGCTCGTCACCGTGATCGGCATGTATGGCGCACGCGATTGGATGTCGTAGGTGCGCTCGACCGGCGTGAAGCCTGTCGGACCTTCAAGCCGCAGCGTGATCTGACCCACGCCGAGCGGGCCGCCGCTCAACGGAATGAGCGCCGTCTGCCGCTGTCCGCGCGCGAGTTGGAAGCGCCTGGGCGAGACCGCGACGCGCGCCGCGCTCGCGCCAGCGATGCTCACGGTGTAGGCGCCGACCGGACCTTCAACATTGTCGACATTCAGTGCGGCCTGCGCTTCATCGCCGGGCGCCAAGAAGCGCGGCAAGATCAACTCGGCGATCACCGGATCGCGCACGATCACTTGTTCGGCGTCCTGCCCGAGCGCGCTGTGGCTCCACGCCACCGCCATCAAGCGCAGCGTGCCGTTAAAATCAGGGATGTCGAGCGGGATGACCGCGCGTCCGCCGCGCACCTCTACGATATCGGAGAAGAGCGAAACCGTGCGCGTGGGCACCACAGTCAAGCCCTCGCCGCCCAAGCTGTCGCCGCCCTGCCGCGGCGTCGCCGGGGCGCCAAGATTCGGGTTGAGCAAGCGGCCGTAATCGTCGTGGATCTGCACACCGAGCGCACGGCGGCCGAAGAAGTGATCGACGGGGTTCGGGCTCTCATATTTCGTGATGTTGAGAATGCCCTCGTCAACCATGGCGATGGCGACGCGCACCCGCTCGCCGCTGGGCACGTTCCTGACGCGCACTTCAATGTCCTGCCGCGTGCGCGGGCGCACGTTCTGCAAGCCGTCGCCGGCGATCACTTCGAGCGTGCGAGTGCCCATGTCGGCAGCCACATACGCGACGCCGACAGCGCGGCGCGGCACCGGCAATTGCACCGGATCGCGTGGCGTCATCACGGTCACGAGCACATAGGCGCCCGATCCCCATTCGGCCGTCACCGGGAGATCGATCGTCGCACCATTGGCCGGGACTCGAACCGTTCGGGTCTCGATCACACGATCGGTAGCGACCACGATTTGGGCTTCGCCCGCATAGGGCGGCCGAATTTGGACGCGCGCTCGAGCGCCCGGCCGAACCGGGTTCTCCGGCGCCACGACGCTGACCATGTCCGGAGTCGCATCATCCTCGGCAGGCCCACCCCAACCGACGCCGAAGCGTGTCGAGCTTTCCGTGCCGGCGCCGCGCACGATCAAGCGGTAAGAGCCATCACGCAAACTGTCGCGCGCGATGCGCAATGGCTCGTTCGCGGCGATGTCCTGCGTGGCGCCGTCGACGGGAATATCTCGGCCGGTACGCCGCCAACGCCATTGACCGCCGTCGAGATACCAATCGTAGTTCCACTCCTCGCGCACCAATTGCCATTGCACGCCGCGCGCGGCTATGCGGCGGCCGTCGGCGTTGAGCGCGATGACATCGTACGCCACGCGCTCGCCCGCGCCCGCGCGCTGGTTTTCGAACTGCGGCTTAAGGCCGATGTACACATCGTTCAGCCGCACCGGCACGGTGAAGCTCTCGCGCACCATGCGTCCGCCCGGATCGGCGACGCTGGCAATCATGCGCGCGCGCAGCGGCAGCGTTGTTTCAGGCGGATCATCAAGCGTAAGCAGAATTTGCGCGCGGCCCTGCCCGTCCGTCACCGTTGCCGGCAGCTGGAAGAAACGCTCGGAGAAGCTCTCATCGGCGCGCCCGAACTGATAGCCTTCGAATTCCTCGAACGGCGTCGGATCGAGGATAAGGCGTCCTTCTGCTTCCACAGCGAGACCCGCGCCAGGCGCACCATACAGGAAGTCTGCCTGCACGTTGATCGGTCGCGACTGGCCCGTGCGCAGCACGTCTTCGCTGGCTTCGATCGCCACGCGCAGACGCTGCGGCACGAAGTCTTCAACCGACCAGCTGACCGTGCCGACAGCGGCGTCCTGCCCGTCGACGACAAGCTCCGCGCGCCACATCCCGCGCGGGGCGGAGCGATCCAGATCGACATTCTTGGCGATAGCGCCGCCAGTCGATTGCGTCGAATCCAGACGCATGCGGCGCGCTTCCGTGCCGTTGGGGCGGTAGACAATCAGCGTGGATTGTCGATCGCTCAACGCGCGACCGACCTGATCGCGGATGAGGCCGAGCAGACGCACGCGCTCACCGGGACGATAGACGCCGCGCTCGGTGTAGAGATAGGCATCCACATCGCCCGGCGGGAAACGGCCGTCGACATCGCGATCGGACAGATCGAGTCCAGGACGCAGCAGATCGAGCGCAGCGAAGTCGCCGCCCTCGCCATAGGCCATGACATAGCGAGCCCGCGAAGGGCCTTCGCCGTTGACGAGCGCTTCGGCGAAGTGAACGTGGCCGTCCGCATCGCTACGGACGCGCGCCAGTTCTTCGTTGTTGCTGGCGATCAGCGTCAGCGTCGTGTTGGCCAGCGGGCGCGCCGTGCGCAGCGACCGCACAACAACGTCCAACCCTTCGGCGCCGGAAAAGCTCTGCAGCGCCATGTCGGTGTAGAGAATCCAGCGATAGGCGGAGGCTGCCGATTCGTTTTCCGCATCATCGCGCTGGCCGGCGCTCGGCGACCGATCGCGTACTTTGACGACGTAAGCGCCGGGTCGCAGTTCGCGCAGCGCGGCGCCGAGTGCGAACACGGTGGTCACCGGGCTGTTGCGGGGGCCGGTCGCGACGTCGATTTCCCCTTCATAGACACGCACGCCGACATTTTCGGCGGCGCCATCGAAGCCCCAATAGTTCCAGCCACCTTCCTCGTTGATTTCGCCAGGCTCGATCGAATGCTGCGACAGGATTCGATCCGGCACGCGCAACACCTCGACGCCGAGGCGCGAGACGTTGACGGTTTCGATGGCGATGCCGTCAGCTTCCGAGCGCGGCAGGATAACGCCGCCGCCGGCGAAGCCGACATAAGCCGGGCGATCGCCGAAGGTGAGCGTGAACGTCTCTTCGTACTCGGTGCGATCGCCCGATTGTGCGGGCAAACCTTCCCGGATGGTGACTTGGCGCTCCGGCTCGAACGGCAAGCCGCCCATGCACAAGAGATTGCCGGACACGTCAGTTTGAAACGGGATGGCAGGGTCAAGGACGATGTAGTCGGCGAAATTCACCGACGCGTCGGTCGAGAGCGGTTGCGAGAACTCCAAGCACGCACGCGGCTCGGCTTCGTTGGTCTCGGTGCGCAGGCGTACGAACGCCATACCTTCGATCTGCGCCGCACCAGCGCGGGGTGCATCAGCGCTGCGCGCGCCGCCGCCGACGCCGATCGAGCCGAGCTGTGCGAACTCGAACGCCGGCGCCCCGGTCGAGACGCGGCCTAGAACCGCCCCACCCCAGAGACCGATCAGCAACGCGATCGAGGTCGACAGCACGGTAACGCGGTGCTGCGTCAAAAACTCTCGTGCGGGCGCTGCCCAGGACCAGTCCAGCTTGCGCGGATCGAGACGCTCGATGAGCGTTGTCCAATTGAAGGCCATAGCTGCGCATCCTCCCAACGCCTCGGTGTGGCATCATGCTTGCCTGAGGCGCGCGCGGCTCGCAAGCGAGCATTAATTTCCGGCAAAGTTCAGGCGGATGCGCACTCATGGCAAAAATTGTGCGCGTTCGCTTGGAGATGGCGCGGTGGCCCGATACACATTCCGAAAATGACGCTGGCGGCGCCTTCAGGGCGCCGTAACGGGAGGACGACCTGACAATGAGCGCTGATGGGGCGAAGCCTGCATTCCCAGCCATGTCGATCGAGCGCGCGCACGCGCTGCTGGCGCAACCCGGAACGATGTTCGAGATCGGGGAAGCGGAGGTCCGCGGCGTCACGATGAAGGTGTGGAAGAACGCGCCCCCGACACTCCGGGAGGTGTTCGCCGTTTCCGCTCTGTTCGGCCCCCGCGACTTCCTGGTGTTCGAGGATGAGCGCGCCACCAATAATGCTTTCCGCGCCGCCGCGGCCAAGTTCGCGCATCAGCTGATCGCCGATGGGGTCAAGCCTGGAGATCGGGTCGCGCTCATCATGCGCAATTTGCCGGAGTGGCCGGTTGCATTCTGGGGCGCAGTGTTGAGCGGCGCTATCGTTACGCCGCTGAACGCTTGGTGGACGGGGGCGGAACTAGAATACGGCCTGAAGGACTCTGGCTCGTCAATCGCGGTGATGGACATCGAGCGCTACGAGCGCACGCGCGAACATCTCGACGCCTGCCCCGAGCTGCGCAAGATCTACGTCTCGCGCGCACCGGAGGAAATCGCAGACCCGCGTGTCGCACGGCTCGAAGGCGTTGTCGGCAGCACGAACGATTGGGGCTCGTTGCCTGCGGCGTCGCCGCCGGAGATTGCTGCCGCTCCCGACGACGATGTCGCCATCTTCTACACGTCGGGAACGACCGGGCATCCAAAGGGCGCGATCATCTCGCACCGCAACATCATCTCCAACATGCTGAACTCAGCGTCGGCGCAAGCGCGTGCATTCCTGCGCCGCGGCGAGGCGCCACCGGCGCCCGATCCGACCGCGCCGCAGAAGGCGTCGTTGATCTCGGTGCCGTTCTTTCACGCCACTGGCTGCTTCGCCGTGATGATCCCCTTCATGATGGGCGGCAACAAGCTGGTGATGCAGCGCAAGTGGGATCCCGATACGGCGCTGCCGCTGATCGAAAAGGAGCGCATCACCCATGTCGGCGGCGTGCCGACCATCGCTTGGCAAATCCTGGAGCATCCGAAGGTCGCCGACTACGATCTGTCCTCTCTGGAAAGCGTGGCCTATGGCGGCGCGCCGGCGGCGCCGGAATTGGTGAAGCGGATCAAGGAACGTTTCCCGGCGTCCGTGCCGGCGCAGGGCTGGGGCATGACGGAGACCTCCGCCACCGCCGTCTCGAACGTCGGCGAAGATTACGAGCGCAAGCCCGCTTCCACTGGCGTCCCTGCCGCCACTGGAGAGGCCAAGATCATGAGCCTGGATGGTGCAGATCTGCCTCGCGGCGAGGTCGGCGAGCTGTGGTACAAGGGCCCGATCGTGGTGCGCGGTTATTGGAAGAAGCCTGAAGCGACGGCTGAGACCTTTGTCGACGGCTGGGTCAAGACCGGCGACCTGGCAAAGATGGACGATGAGGGCTTCATCTATATCGTCGACCGCGCCAAGGACATGCTGATCCGCGGCGGTGAGAACATCTACTGCGTCGAAGTCGAGAATGCGCTGTATGAGCATGCCGCCGTTATGGACGCCGCGGTGATCGGCAAGCCGCACCACACGCTTGGCGAGGAGCCGCTGGCTGTGGTGCACCTAAAGCCAGGCGCCAGCGCCACCGGCGAGGAATTGCGCCATCACGTGGCGCAGAAGCTCGCCGCGTTCAAAGTTCCGGTGGAGGTTGTTTTCTGGCCGACAACGCTGCCGCGCAACGCCAACGGCAAGATCGTGAAGAAGGACCTGAAAAAGCAGATTGAGCAGCCGCAATTCTGATCACTTGCGCTATGGTGCGGCGCTCTAAGGCGGACGCCCGCGTCCGCCCGGGCGGAGGCTCGCATGACGCACATCGTTTATGAGATTATCGAGCATGATGGAGGCTGGGCGTTCAAGCTCGGCGACACCATCTCGCAGAGTTTCCCAACGCGCGAAGCCGCTGTGGCGGTCGCCAAGCGCGTGGCGAACGAGCAGCGTTTGCCGGATGAAACCACGCCGATCGAATGGGAAGACGAGCGCGGCGAGTGGCACGAAGAAATCGCCAAGGGAGACGATCGGCCTGACGTCGAGATCAAAGGATAAGCGACAGTCGCAACCGCCCTAGCGGCTCATTCGAGCGTCGCCAGCCAATCGATCAGATGTCCGGTGGTCGCGTCCGGGGCCTCCTGCTGCGTCCAGTGTCCAGCGCCGGGAATGATGTGCGCGCCGCGGAAATCGGTCATCTGCTCGCGCATGTTGGCGATCAGAGTATCGACATTGCCGTCCCCGAACATTTTCAGCACCATGTCCTCTGCGCCGGCGATGAACAGCGCGGGTTGATGGATGCGCCGATCGGCGACCGCATTCATCATCGCCCAATCGCGCTCGAAATTACGGTAGCGATTGATCGGCCCACGGAAACCGGAGCGCTCAAACTCCTCGACGAAGTAATCGATGTCAGCGGGCGTCAGCCACGCCGGAAACGGATCGGGGTCGGGCAGACCTTTCAGCATCGGCTCGCCCGCCGGCTTGTCGCGATAGCCCCAGCGGCCATCGGAGTCGGCGGATGCGCCAAAATAGATCCGGCGCAGGGCGCCGCGCACGTCGGCTTCGAACTCGGCTTCGGCGACGCCCTCATCCTGGAAGTGCGCCATGTAGAAGAACTTGCCCTGATCGGTGTACAGGGCCTTGAAGATCTGATTGAGCGGCGCCGGCGGCAGCGCGTAATACGGCACCGAGAGCCCGGCGACGCCGCGCACTTTGTTCGGATGAAGGACGGCCGTGTGCCAGACGATGGGCGCGCCCCAATCGTGGCCGACGATCACCGCGGGCGCGTTCGGCGATAGCGCGTCGATCACGCCGGCGACATCGGCCGTCATGTTCGCCATCGAATACGCTTCGACATCGTGCGGCTTGTCCGAGCCGCCATAGCCGCGCACATCGATTGCGCACGCCGTGAAGCCCGCCGCAGCCAAAGGCGCCATCTGGTGGCGCCAGGAGTACCAGCTTTCCGGGAAGCCATGCACCATGACCACGAGCGGGCCCTCGCCGTAGAGCGCCGCGCGCACTTGTACGCCGTTGGTATGGATGAGGCGGAGTTCTGGGGTCATGGTTGATCCTTCCGGCCCAATGCTACCATGTTGGGCTCAGGGCTTAAGCGTCTTCGCCAATGACGTCGGCAGCTTCTTCGTTGAGCGCCCTTCCCTCTCGTCGCGGCTGCGTGAACGGCTCGGGTGTGGGCGTGCTCGTATTGTTGCGCCACAACGCCCGGCCCGCCTCGATCCCGCCAGCAAGCTGGGCCTCGAAACGCGCGGTGTCGCGGTCACGAACGTCTTCGATGGTCTCGGCCACTTCGAAGTCGTTGAAACCGAGACCCCGCAGAACAGCGGCGCTGAAAGCAAGCGAGGATTCGAACAGTTCGCGGATCTGATAATCAACCCCCGCTTGCACAAGCCGCATCGAATGGCCGCGATCGAACGACCGTGCGAACACTTTCGCTTGCGGGAACTCGGATTTGACCAGCGCAACGATACGATCGGTTGTCTCGGGCTTGTCGACGCAAATCAGAATCGCCTCAGCGGTCGCCGCGCCCGAGGCGCGCAAGACGTCGAGCCGCGTGCCATCGCCATAATAAACCTTGAAGCCGAACCGCGCAGCGACCTGGATCATCTCCACGTCGGTTTCGATCAATGAAATATCGACGTCGCGCGCCAGGAGCGATTGACTGACCACCTGAGCAAATCGGCCGAAACCGACAAACAACACGCGACCGCGCAAGTCCGCGGCGTCTTCGACGCCGTCGCGCGAGGGCTCCGGCGCCGGCGCGAGCCGCCGCTGCGCGATGACTGCCAGCGGCGCTAGCGCCATCGAGAAGATCACGATTGCGGTCATGATCGCGGCCAAGCGCGCGTCAAACACGCCGGCCGCCAGCGCCGCTGCGTAAAGCACGAAGGCGAACTCACCGCCCTGCGCGAACAGCGCCGCACGCTGCAACGCTTCCGCGTGGTGGGCGCGGAGAAGGCGCGCCACCGCGTAAACCGCGAGCCCCTGCACCCCCATGAACGCCACAACGCCGAACGCGATCATTTGCCATTCCGCCAGCACCACGGATAGGTCGAGCGACATGCCGACGCTCATGAAGAAGAGCCCCAGCAGGATGCCGCGAAACGGTTCGACGTCGGCTTCGAGTTGATGGCGGAAGGTAGACTCGGAAAGCATCACACCGGCGAGGAACGCGCCCATCGCCATCGATAGCCCGCCCCAATCCATGAACAACGCTGCGCCGAGCACCACCAGCAGCGCCGCCGCCGTCATCACCTCGCGCGCCCCCGATCGCGCCAAGAGCGCGAACACTGGGTTGAGCGCGAAACGGCCGAGCAAGAACACCGCGACCACCGAGCCGATCGCCAACGCCGCGCTCTGCCAGGCCGGTACGCTTGTCAGCGCGGCTGCGCCGCCGTTGAGCGACGCCAGCACGGCGACCAACGCCAGGAGCGGCACGATAGAGAGGTCTTCAAACAACAAGATCGCAGTCGCGCGTTGGCCCGCTGGCGTCGCGCTTTCACCGGCGTCGTCGAGCATCTTCATAATCACCGCGGTCGACGAAAGCGCAAAGCCGAGCGCGGCGACGAGCGCGGCCTGCCAGGGAAGCCCGTAGAAAACCCCCAGGGCGGTTAGTCCCGTCGCGCACGCGAGCACGTGCGCCGCGCCCAAGCCGAAGATGTCACGCCGCAGCGACCACAACTTGGCCGGACGCATTTCCAGTCCGATGAGGAAGAGGAACATGACGACGCCGAACTCGGCGACGTGCAGGATGGCTTCCGGATCGGAAATCACCCGCAGTCCAAACGGGCCTATCGCCAAACCAGCGGCGAGGTAGCCCAGCACGGAACCGAGACCAAGGCGCATGAAGATCGGCGCCGCAACGACACCCGCGGCGAGCAGCGCAACCGCGTGCCCGAGTTCAAATCCCGCTTCTGATTCAATCGCCATCGCCGACCTCTCCGCTTCGTTTAGCATGCCCTGGCGCGGCTTCCATCGCCGCGAATCCGGTTATGGTCGCCCTTTCCGCCACCGGAGCGCGCGATGATCGAGAACACGAAGCTGACGGCGCTTGTCGCCTCGCGCATCTGCCACGACATGGTCGAGCCGATGAGTGCGATCATCCAGGGCCTGGAAATGATCAAGGCGCAGGAGGGAGGCAAACCCGATCCTGACGCCCTGTCGCTGCTCGATCACGGCGTGAACAAGGCGTGGGCGAAGCTTGAGTTTTTCCGCTTCGCCATGGCCGGCGCGGTGGCGCAAGGCGACTCCACTTTAGATGAAGGCCGCGAGGTCGCTCACAAACTTTATTCGGCGCTAAAGCCGGAGTTGAGGTGGAGCGCGCCTAATGTCGCCATGCCCCGCCCGGCCGTGCGCGTGATCGTCAATTTGTTGCTGATCGCCAACGAGTGCTTGCCGCGTGGCGGCACGGTCGAAGTCACCGCGGCCAAAAGCGGCGACGCAGGCGAGGTAATGGTCACCGCGTCCGGGCCGCGCGCAAAGATGCGGCTGCAAACGGCGGAGGCGCTGCGCGGCGGCGAGGGCGAGCTGAGCGGACACACCATCCAGCCGAGATTGACCGCCCTGCTCGCGCACCAGGGAGGCGTAGCGCTTGAGGTCCGCGAGAGCGAAGACAAAGTCCAGATCGTCGCGCGCTCGGCTGCCTTCAAACTCTGACGCTTTAAGCGTCGTTAACTTCTCCCGTCGCACTAATCTCTCCGCATCCGCACGGAGCTTGATTCCATGAAACGCTGTCTCGTGGTCGACGACAGCCGCGTGATCCGCAAGGTCGCGCGCCGCATTCTCGAGCAAATGTGCTTCGAGATCGATGAGGCTGGCGACGGGTTGGAAGCGCTGCAAGCGTGCCGGCGGCGCATGCCCGATGCAATCCTGCTGGATTGGACCATGCCGGTCATGAGTGGCATCGACTTCCTGAGACAGCTGCGCAGGGAGCCAGGCGGCGACAAGCCAACCGTTGTCTTCTGCACCACGGAAAACGATGTCGAGCGCATCGCCGAGGCGCTGAAAGCCGGCGCCGACGAATACATGATGAAGCCGTTCGATGGCGATATCCTTCACTCCAAATTCGCCGAAGCAGGCTTGGTGTGATGCTGACTGACGCCGATTTTGCGACCATCGCCACGGAAGTAAGAGCGCGTTCCGGCGCGGTGCTGACCCCAGACATGGGCGGCGCAATCGAGATCAGGCTTCAGCCTCAGGCGCGCCGTGAAGGCTTCACCAGCGTCTCCGACTACGTCGCCGCGGCGCGAACCAGGCTGGACGGGGCGATCTATTCCGCAATCGCCGATTCGCTCGCGCAGAGCGAGACCCGTTTCTTTCGCGACCGATCAGTGTTCAAACGCCTGAAGGAAGAGCTCATCCCGCAAGCGCTGCAGCGCAAGGGGCGGGAGCGCATCCGTATCTGGTCGGCCGCGTGTTCGACCGGCCAAGAGCCCTATTCGATCGCCATGACGATCGAGGATCTGCGCGAGAGCGGGAGCGATCCGACGGCCGAAATCGTAGCGACGGACTTCTCCGAGCGCCTGATCGAAAAGGCGCGGAGCGGGCTCTACACACAATTCGAGATTCAGCGCGGTCTGCCGATCCGCAAACTGATTGCCTACTTTGAGCGCGCCAACGACCTATGGCGCATTTCCGACCGAATGCGTGCGGCGGTGCGCTTCGAGCCTTTCAATCTGATGAAACACCCGGGGCAGCTGGGAAAATTCGACATTGTCGTACTCGCGCACGTACTTTCGGGCTTCGATCTGGAAACGCGTCGTGGCGTTCTCGCGCGTGTAGCCGAAGTGGTGGCGCCGGAGGGCTGCATCATATTCGGCGCGGGCGAGCCCCTGCCGGAGGGGGTCGAGGGTCTGCGCTTCGAGAATGGCGTCGTCAGACCAGCGAGGGCGGCGCGCGTAGCAGCCTGACGGCACATGAGCGGGCCCGGTCTTCGTCAGTGGAGACAAGCCGGGCGAGCCACGCCATACACCACATATGCAACTGAAGACCCAGATCGTCGTGGTCGGCGGCGGCGCTGGCGGCCTCGAGTTGGTGCGTAAGCTCAGCGCCCGCTACGGACGCGCCCGTCACGACATGATCCTGCTCGAACCGAACCGCACGCACATCTGGAAGCCTCTACTCCACGAAGTGGCCGCAGGCTCCCTCGACGCCAATCTGGACGAAGTGGGCTATCGCAGCCACGGCCATCGCTGGGGCTATCGCTTCTTCATGGGCCGTCTCGAAAGCATCGACCGCGATGCGCGACAGGCGATCGTCGCACCGTTGCTGGACGAAGACGGCGCTGAGATCGTTGGCCGTCAGCGGATCCGATACGACTATCTCGTGCTCGCTTTGGGCGGGGTGACCAATTCCTACGCGACGCCAGGAGCCGATCGGCATTGCATTTTTCTGGACGATCGCCAGCAGGCTGACCGCTTTCGACTGAAGCTGCTCAACCAATGTCTGCGCGTCTCGCGGCAGACCAGCGCCGAACCGGGCAGCGGCGCGCGCGTCAGGATCGCCATCGTCGGCGCCGGCGCTACGGGCGTCGAGCTGGCCGCGGAATTGTACAACGCCGCCGCAGGGCTGCGCCATTATGGCCTCGAGGTGTTCGACGAGAGCCGGCTCGACATCACCCTGATCGAGGCAGGCCCACGCATCCTTCCCGCGTTACCGGAGCGGTTATCGGATGCCGCTCGAGATGAGCTCGAAGCCCTCGGCGTGCGTGTCCTGACCGGCGCGCGCGTGGCCGAGGTCACTGACACCGCTGTGGTGCTCGCGACGGGAGAGCGCGTTCAAGCCGATCTGCGGGTTTGGGCCGCAGGTGTCAAAGGCCCGGACTTCTTGCAGGGCCTCGGCGGACTCGAAAGCGACCGCGACAATCGCCTGTTGGTGCGCTCTACGCTGCAAACCACGCGAGACGACCGCATCTTCGCCATTGGCGATTGCTGCGCCTGCCCCCAGTCAGGCAGCGACCGGCCGGTCCGCCCCGTGCGCAGGCCGCGCACCAGATGGCGGACACCACCTTCGCCAACCTGCGCCGTCTGCAGGAAGGCAAGCCGCTTATTGATTTTGTTTACCGCGATTTCGGCTCGCTGGTGTCGCTGAGCCGCTACTCGACCGTCGGCTCGCTTATGGGCGCGCTCATCGGCGGGCGGTTGGCGATCGAGGGACGGCTAGCCCGCTTCGTTTACGTGTCACTGTATCAGATGCACCTCCTCGCCATCCATGGCTGGCTGCGCGGGGCGATGATGATCGTGATCGGCCACGTCAACGCGGTCGTCCGTCCACGCCTTAAGCTGCATTAGCGTTACTCCAGGTTCAACCAATCCTTCACACGGCTTCTTCATGCAAATCAGCGATGGTTCGAACAATACGCGGCGCCTGCTCCTAGTGGCGGCGGCTGCGCTATTGGATCAATCGGGGCGCGTGCTGATTACGCAGCGGCCCCAGCACAAGGCCCTTCCCGGCCTCTGGGAGTTTCCCGGCGGCAAGGTAGAGCCCGGCGAGGCGCCCGAGTTCGCGCTGGTGCGCGAGCTGAAGGAGGAACTGGATTTGACGGTCGAACCAGACGCTCTCGATCCGTTCGCGTTCGCTTCGCACGCCTACCCGGATTTCCACCTCCTGATGCCGCTCTATCTTTGCTCGCGCTGGCAGGGCGATCCGAAGCTTGACGCCCAAGCGGCCCAAGCAATGCAGTGGGTGCATGTTCAAGACCTGCGCGCTTATCCCATGCCGCCAGCGGACGTTGGCCTGGTGGAGCGCTTGATTGAACGGAGCGCCCGATGAGCAAGCATTTCTGTCGCGACCGGCGCGGCACGACCGCGATCGAGTATGCGATCATCGCCAGCCTCATCGCCGTGGCGCTGTTCGCGGCGATCTTCCCGATCGGCGGCTCGATCTCCGATATCTTCGACAGCGCCCGGGGCGGCATGGAAGGCAATTAGGCCTCCAGTTCGACGTCCCAGTACAGGTAGTCCATCCAGCTTTCGTGCATGTGGTGCGGCGGGAAGCGCCTGCCCATGTGCTGCAGCTCATACATGGTCGGGCGGCGCGGGCGGCGGAACGGACGCATGCCGCTGACATGAGCGTACTTGCCGCCTTTCTTGAGATTGCATGGTGCGCAAGCGGTGACGATGTTTTCCCAGGTCGTGCGCCCGCCCTTGGACCGCGGCAGCAAGTGATCGAAGGTGAGATCGTCCGCTGAACCGCAGTACTGGCAGGCGAAACCGTCGCGCAGGAACACATTGAAGCGCGTAAACGCCGGCGGTCGGTCTTGGTGCACGTAGTCGCGCAACGAGATCACCGAGGGCAGTTTCATGGTGCGCGACGGCGAATGCACCTCGTGGTCATAGTGGGCGACAACGTCTACCCGCTCCAGGAATACGGCCTTCACCGCCTCCTGCCAGGGCCAGAGCGATAAGGGGTAATAGGATAACGGGCGGAAATCGGCGTTCAATACCAGCGCCGGCCAACCCGCCAATGGAGCGCTGGATACGTTCATCGCCGGCTGCTCCAATGCAGCCGGGAGAGAATTTGGTGAGGGATGCAGCTGGTAGGACTGAAGACGCTCTCCTCTCGGAATCTCAGCATAGCACATCCACATCAGGGCGTGTGAACTTGCTCTTAGCTGATTTGTAGCGACACCATTGTGACAGCGCGGCCTAGCCGTTTGCAACAATCTGCTTCGTTTTCAGGCAATTGACCAAAAACTGACCGCCCAATTCGAGCCCGTCGGGACCGATTGAATGCGGCACGCCGTAGCTCACATGCCACAGCGCGCCATGCCCCGCGCCCGCCAGCGCCTCCGCCGAGTCGAACATCGCGGTGATCGGGATGACCGGGTCGCGGTCGCCATGAATCAGCATCACCGGTGGTTTGCTGCGAAGATCGTTCTTTAGCCTGCGCGCGCCGACGACCGTCCCCGAGAAGCCCAGAATGCCGGCCAGAGGCCGCTCCCGCCGCAGACCGACATAGAGCGCCATCATCGTGCCCTGGCTGAAGCCGACCAGCGCCAACCGGCTGTTATCGAGCCCGTACTTTTCCAATTCGCGGTCGATGAAACGGTCGACCGATTGCGCCGCCTGCCGGGCGCCCTGCTCCATCAGGTGAGGATCGAGGTTGGAAATCGGGAACCATTGGTAGCCACCAGGCGCCTGCGGCGTGGGCTCGATGGCGTTGGGCGATACAAACGCCGCTCCGGGGAGCGCCTTGGCCCAGAACGGCGCCAGGCTGATCAGGTCCGCGCCGTTGGATCCGTAGCCGTGCAGCAGGATCACCAGCGTATCGGGTTTGCCGCCGCGCGCGGGGGGAACACGCGGGCCGTCGAGGAATAGCGTCATGGTTGCCTAGCTAGCGACTCCGTCTGTGCGGCGGTAGCCTTGAAACGTGCGCTTTGTCACCCGCTTCGCCCCGTCGCCAACGGGCTACCTGCATCTGGGACACGCCTTCTCCGCGCTCACGGCGTACGACGCCGCCCGCGCCGCCGGCGGCCGCTTCGTGCTTCGAATCGAGGACATCGATCAGGGACGCTCGCGCGACGAGTACGAGGCGGCGATCTACGAGGATCTCGATTGGCTGGGCATCGAGTGGGAGACGCCCGTTCGCCGCCAATCGCAGCATCTGGCCGAGTACCAATCGGTGCTTGAGCGGCTGCAGCAGCGCGGGCTCATCTATCGCTGCTTTCGAACCCGCAAGCAGGTCGCCGCGGCCATTGCCACCGCTCCGCATGGCCCAAGCGATGACATCTTCCGAGGGGAAGCGCTGCCGGCGTCGGAGGAAGCGGCCAAGCTTGCAGCCGGCGAGGCGTTCGCGTGGCGGCTTTCGCTCAAGAAGGCGCGCGCGGCGCTGGGCCCTGCCTATTTCGCGCTCGTGTTCGAGGATGAGAGCGGTCCCGTCCGCGCTGATCCGGATCGGCTTGGAGATGTGGTTCTCGCTCGCAAGGACTTCCCCGCGAGCTACCACCTGGCGTCGGTTTGGGACGATGCACAGCAGGGCGTGACCCATGTGATCCGTGGCGAGGACTTGCGCGAGGCCGCCCACTTGCACGTGTTGCTGCAGAGGTTGCTGGGCTTGCCGCAACCGGTTTACCGCCACCATCGACTGGTGCTGGATGATGACGGCAAACGCCTGGCCAAACGCGATCAGGCCGCGACATTGCGAGCGCTGCGTGCATCCGGCAAATCCAGCGACGATGTTCGCCGCATGCTGTGCCTGGAGGGTTAGCGCTGAGCCAACTATGTTTGCGAACCAAGCGGTAAGCCTCAAGCGGTAGCATCGCTGCCAACGCAGTTGAAACTCATGGCGCAGGCAGACCGCAAACACCGCAGCGACGGCGAGCACCATTGGTGGCCGCCTCTGCGCTTGTTCGAGCGGCGGCAACAGCCGGAAGCGCTGCCGCCCTTGCTGACGGCCATGCGACAGCTGCGTCACCAAGTACTCGACGCTCAGCAAGACGGCGCCGCGCCGTTCGTCGCTCGGGCGCAAGCGATCGCCGCGCTCGCGCGCGACAACGGCGAGCTGGAGACGTCAGCGATATTGCTGAAACTCGCCGCCGTCGCCGAAGTTGGCGTTTACCTCGATGTGCGCGCCGACCTGCTCGACCTGCTTGATGTGGCGCACGCTGCGCTCAATGCCCCTGACAATTGCACCGGCTAACCTCGTTATCGAACCATACGCTAAGCATACTGGCGTAAGATCGACGCTGGCAGAAAGCCCTGGCCGCAAAACGCGGCGACGTGGATGCAATGTTGTGGATCGATTACGAGAGCTATTGCGGCCCTGACCGGCGTCATCACGCCGTCATGCGTTGGCGCGACCGGCGTCGGATCAATCTTGCCAGCGCGCCTCCGCCCTTTGACACTGCGCTACGGCAACTGCGCATGCGGATCATCGACGCTCGCGGCGTTCGCGCGGACGCACTGGCCAGCCGCGCGCAGGCAGTAGCGATTCTGGCGCGGATGCAGGGAGAAACGGAGGCTGCGGCGGCCCTGCTCAGCTTCGCGGCGCTGGCTGCGCGCGGACGCGACACCGACGTGCGAACCGCGCTCCATGCTTCGCTCGATCGCGTGCATGCGGCGCTGCGGACGCTTCACTAGTCCGGATAGTGGCGGTCGCCGGGCCAACCTTCCATGGCCTCAATCGCCTCGTGGGCGCTTTCGAGTTTGTGATCGGGCACGTTCGAAATGCGTGCGGCTTCGATCCACGCCTTGATCGCGGTGGGCGCCAGCCGGTCGCGGCCGCACAGCACGAAGACCGGCTCGTCCGGCGCCACCGCTGCTAGCGATCCGAATTCCAACTCAGCCGCAAGACGAGCAAAGCCAGCCTCACGCAATTGGCGGGCGCACTCACGCTTTACCTCATCACCGGGATTCGACACGTCTGCCTCCTCGAGCCCATTGCAATCACCGCAGCAGAGCATGCGTCCAAGCAGCGTTTTCGACAAGAGCTCCAACTCGGCGACGACAGCGGCGGCGATCTGCGCGTTTTCCTGTGGCTCATGCAACGCGATGAGTGCGGCGTGGAAAACACTGACGGTCGCCGGTGACCAGTGGTGTGTGCCGCGTGTCTCCGCGATCACGATAACGTACCTACCCGCCGCGCTGGACAGGTGCTTGGCGCCGATCAGGCCGCCGGTGGCGCAGACTTCCGCGACCGCCGCGTAATACTCCGGCGAATTCGCCCGCTCAGGTCCCAGGCGCGCGATCGTGGCGACGTTGTCGGCGATGTGACGGCGAGCATCGTCCGACATCAGTGATATAGCGTTGCTGGCGCGTGCGACAGCTTGGTCGAACGTGAGGCCATCGGCGGCGCCAATCGCGGCGGAAAGTCGGCTCACCATACCTCCACGCTTCCCCCCGCGAGCGGCTCTAGCGCTGTAGGCGCCAAAGCGTCGCGCCGGCCGGGGCGCTTGGCCGCCCAGAGAATGCGCTCGAGCAAGGCATTCGGCGAAAACGGCTTGGCGATTACCGCGTCGACGCCCGATTCCCGCGCAAGCTTCATGACGTCGAGGCTTACTTCCGTTGTGATCACCGCGAACGGGGCGATGGACGTCTCCCCAAACCTTGGTTCGCGCAGCGTGCGGGCCGCGGCAAAAACCGCGCGGTGCCGGCCAATCGGATCAATGAAGAAGACATCGACCGGCATGATCGCGAGCTTCGATAGGGCCTCGGCGGGTGTATCGAACGCGGCGATGCTGCGGAAGCCATAACCGGCAAGGACGTTGCGAAGCATATGGAACGCGAACTTGCTCGACTCCAACACGCCGACTCGAACACCGGAAAAATTGAATTTGCAGCCCGGATCCATGCGCACTTCGCCCCTCGCTATAGCGCTAAAGGCAGGCTCTTGGGCAAAGCGTTAATGCAACTGCAGAAAGCAGCCGGCGCTTAGATCAACCAGCCGCGCGGGTTTGGAATAGGCTTTCGCATCATGCCCAACACGAGCGCGATCAGCGCCCTTAGCATCGCCCATACGGCCGCCGCGATCTGCACGAGCAGCGTGCCCAGCGCCAGGAACGGACTGATGAGCGTGAGCAAGCTGCCAAAAACCCATATGGCGTAACCGATCATTAGCGTTCGCAACGCGTGTTCGTGATGGGTGTTCGCCCAAGGCATCGCCTGCCCGCGATTGGATAGAACCAACAGAATTGCGGCTACGCCCACGACGAGTCCGATCAGAGACAGCGGTGGGGCGCGCAAGAACAGGTTGAGCGAAAACGCGGCGAGCGTCAGCGCGTGCGCCAGCACCACCTTGCCGCGATGGGTGTTGAAGCCCAAACCTTCGCCGCGCTGCGGCGCGATTGGACGCTTTGGCGGACGGCGGAAGGGCGTGACGTTGTCAGCAGGCATTCTCTTGAACCACCACAATTGCTCGCAGGTCGCAAGCGAGGCGCGCCTGCGGAATGCTCAGCCGCGAAAGACCGTGCGCTCGTCAACGAAGCAGAGCGGGTTTCCGAACGGGTCCTTCAGATAGACGCTGCGCTCGCCCCAGGGCCTTGTCGCGATCACGCCAAGCGGGCCCGCGCCCTCTTCCACCAGATTCTCGTACTGGGCCCCGGCCAGTCTCGCCCGCGCCCACACGCCCTCCAAATCGTTCACCGCGATGTAGATATGCTCCGAGAGCGGCGGCGGGCGTTTCTGGTCGGCCTCGGCGGCAGCATCGACGCAGGCGAGAATGACGTCGCCCAGTTTCACATAATGGCGCCCTGGAGAAACGCGTTCACCTTTGACCGCAAAAACCGTTTCGTAGAACGCCGTCGCGCGCTTGATGTCGCTCACCGGCAGCACAATGCGGAACACACGCGCCATCGATGCATCCCTATAGATTTAGCAGATGCGGATCGCCGCCCTGAGCGGCGATGTTGACGCTGATGGCGCGCTCCTCGGCGAAGCGCAGCAGATAGAACGGCCCACCGGCTTTGGGGCCGGTGCCGGAAAGACCCGAGCCGCCGAACGGCTGCACGCCGACAACAGCGCCAACGATCGTGCGGTTCACGTACACATTGCCGGCCGGCACCGCCGCCATCACCGCGTTGGCAAAGCTTTCGAGCCGCGAGTGCACCCCAAGCGTCAAGCCGTATCCCTTCGCCGCCAACTCCGCGCCGACCTCGACGATGCCGGCTGGATCATACCGGACCACGTGGAGAATCGGGCCGAAAACTTCCTTGTCGATCTGCGCAAGCGACTTCAACTCAATCACGGCGGGGCCGAAAAAGTTGCCGCCAAGCGCCGAGGTGTCGAGCTGTTTCAGCACTCGCGCCTGCGCGCGCATGCGCTGCATGTGGCGGTCGAGAGCGGCCTTGGCTTCACTATCGATGATAGGGCCGACGTCGGTAAACGGATTGGCCGGGTCGCCAATGACAAGGCAATCCATCGCGCCCAACAGCGTTTCGATGATGTCGTCGGCGGTGTCGCGCGGCAAGAACAACACACGCAGCGACGAACATCTCTGCCCCGCCGATTGAAACGCCGAAGCGATCACGTCGTCGACCACTTGCTCCTTCAGCGCCGTCGTATCGACGAACATGCCATTGAGCCCGCCAGTCTCCGCGATCAACGGCACGATCGGCCCGTCCTTCGCCGCGAGGCTGCGGTTGATGAGTCGCGCAACTTCAGTCGAACCCGTGAACGCCACCCCGGCAATGCGCGGATCGGCCACAAGTTCAGCGCCGACAGCGCCATCGCCAAGCACCAGCTGCAATGCTTCACGCGGCAAGCCTGCGCCATAGAAGAGCTGCACAGCCGCTTGCGCGATGCGCGGCGTCTGCTCCGCGGGTTTCGCAACCACAGCGTTGCCCGCAGCCAGAGCGGCGGCGATCTGGCCGGTGAAAATCGCCAGCGGAAAATTCCACGGACTGATGCACACGAATACGCCGCGCCCGTGCAATTCAAGGTGATCGGTCTCGCCCGCCGGCGAGGGAAGCACAACCGGACCGGCGAACAGGCGTTCGGCTTCGACCGCGTAATAGCGGCAGAAATCGACTGCCTCGCGCACCTCGTCGATGCCGTCCTGCAGCGTCCGCCCGGCCTCGAGAGCGATCAGAGCAATGAGCGCATCCTGATTGTTCTGAAGCGCATCCGCCATGGCGCGCAGGATGCGCCCGCGCTCGGCGCCGCCGAGGGCGTTCCATCCAGCAAAAGCGCGCGACGCAACCGTCACTGCATCGTTCGACGCGAGGGGCGCCACGCCCTCATGCCGAAGCGGAGCGGCTGACGAAAGCGCGTCGCGTTCGCCGGCGATGCTCAGATCTCGCCCGGTCGAGTTGCGCCGGCTCGCGCCATAGAGCTGCGACGGTGGCGGCAAACGCGGATGCCGACGCGGACGAGCTTCAAGCGTCGCAAGCGGATCGGAAGCAACGATGTCAGGCGAAACGTCGTCGTCGAGGAACGAGTGCACGAATGACGTGTTCGCGCCATTTTCCAACAGCCTGCGCACCAAGTACGGCAACAAGTCCTCGTGACCTCCGACTGGCGCATAAACGCGCACTGGCAATGCT
Source organism: Hyphomonadaceae bacterium (assembly GCA_019753175.1). GTDB lineage: Bacteria > Pseudomonadota > Alphaproteobacteria > Caulobacterales > Aquidulcibacteraceae > Vitreimonas. Next base: position 20,630 of record JAIELK010000015.1, on the reverse strand, counting down.
GGCTCGACCGCTGCGTAGAGCGCTTCACCCATGCCGTGCAGGCGCTGGAACTCGTAGGCGTGATCGCGACCCGCCGCATGCGCAAGCCGGCGCACCGCAGCGACTGTGTGGGCGTTATGCGTCGCGAATTGCGGGAAGATCGCATCGCCAGCGGCAAGCAGGTCGCGCGCGCAGGCGAGGTAGTTGACGTCCGTCGCGGCTTTCGTGGTCCAGACCGGGAAATCCGGCCGCCCCATGATTTGCGCGCGCTTTACTTCGCCGTCCCAATAGGCGCCTTTCACCAGCCGTGCATGGATCGGCGTGGAGCGCCGGCGCGCAAGCGAGGTCAGCCGTTCGATCACCGCGCGCGTACGTTTCTGATAAGCCTGAACCGCAAGCCCCAGACCAGACCAACCCTTCAGCGACGGCTCTGACGCTAACCGCTCGAACAATTTCAGCGACAGCACGAGACGATCGGCCTCCTCAGCGTCGAGCGTCAGCGCGAGGTCCCACTTCTGGGCAGCCGCTGCGAGTTCAAGGATGCGCGGGTAGAGTTCACGCATCACGCGCTCCTCCTGTCGGGCCTCGTACCGCGGATGCAGCGCGGAGAGCTTCACCGATATGCCCGACGATGAGTTGGGGCCGGCCCCGGCGGCGGCCGCGCCAACTGCATCGATCGCGGCGGCGTAGCTCTGCAAATAGCGCTCAGCGTCCGCGTTTGTGCGTGCGCCCTCGCCGAGCATGTCAAACGAATAGCGGGTCGCGAGCCCCTGGCGCACCATGCCGGCGCCGCGGCGTAGCGCTTCGCCAATGGTGCGGCCGAGCACGAATTGTTCGCCTAGGATGCGCATCGCCTGCATGGCGCCGGCGCGCACCACCGGCTCTCCCATGCGATGGACCAGCTTGGCAATCACCTCGCCCGCCTCGCCCTTCAATTCTTCCGGCCACCTGACGATGCGGCCGGTGAGCATGAGGCCCCAGGTGCCGGCGTTGACCAACCAATGATCGGACTTGCCGAGGTGCTCACCCCATCTGCCGGTGCGAATTTTCTCTGCGATCAATTTGTCGGCGGTTTCTTCGTCAGGCACCCGTAGCAGCGCTTCCGCAAGGCACATCAGCGCCAGCCCTTCGGCGTTCGAAAGCCCGAATTCTTCTAGGAAACTCTCCATCACGCCTTTGCGCCGCTTCAGCGAGCGCGCCTTCACCACCAGCGCGCGCGCCTCGGCGTTGACGCTCGCGCGCGCTGCGGCGTCGAGCGGCGGGTCCGCCAGCAGCGATGCGACCGCGGCGTCCTCGTCTTGATGCTTAAGCGCGTCGAGCGCGTCCCAGTCGATGACGGCGGCGGGGTGTTGTTTGGGTGCAGTTTGCATGGCCGTCAAATGCGCGTCCGCGAGCGCAAGGGCAAGCCGCCCCTTGCGCCGCCGGGCCGGGCATGGTCAGAACCGCCGCCGTGAGCACCGAGACAAGCACGCCGGCTCCGGCCACGCCGACGGAGCGCGAACCAGGCCCCGAGATAGGCCAGGAAGCAGGTCCTGACGCGGACGCCGCGGCTCTACCTGGCTCGCCCCTCGCCAAGCGCATCCTGCTCGTCACCGACGCCTGGGAACCGCAAGTGAATGGCGTGGTGCGTACGCTCGCCAACACGATGCGGGAGTTGAAGGCCCTGGGGTGCGAGATCGAGGTGATCTCCCCGGCCGATTACAAGCGCACGGTACCGCTGATCACCTACTCCGAGATCAAGTTGGCGCTGGGCGCACGCGACGACGTCGAGGACCGCTTCCTCTCCTTTGCGCCGGACGCCGTGCACATCGCCACGGAAGGCACACTCGGTTGGGACGCGCGCCACGTTTGCCTGAAACACAAGTTCCCGTTCACGACGAGCTATCACACACAATTCCCTGAGTATGTGACGGCGCGCTTTCCCTGGATTCCACTCTGGGCGGGGTATCGCTACATGCACGCCTTCCACGACAAGTCAGGTCGCGTGATGGTGGCGACGCCGACAATGATGGAGCAGCTGCGGCTGCAAGGCTTCCGCAACATCGCGCTCTGGAGCCGCGGCGTTGACACCGAACTGTTTCACCCGAGCAAGCGCGCCGTCGACGGCGGCGTGTTCGCCGACCTCCCTCGACCGGTTTTCATCTATGTCGGCCGCGTCTCGGTGGAGAAGAACATCGAAGCCTTCCTCAAGCTCGATTTGCCCGGCTCGAAAGTGGTTGTCGGAGATGGGCCGGCGCGCGAGGAATTGGCGCAGAAGTACCCCGAAGCGCGCTTCACCGGCTCCAAGTTCGCAGAAGAGCTCGCGCAGCACTATGCGGACGCTGACGTCTTCGTCTTCCCGAGCTTTACTGACACCTTCGGCTTGGTCATCCTGGAAGCCGCCGCCTGCGGCACGCCTGTCGCCGCTTTCGTCGCGCCCGGTCCGAAAGATATTTTGCCGGGCACAAACGCCGGCGTGGTCGACATGGATCTGAGAAAAGCGTGCCTGCAAGCACTCGAACTTAAGCGCGAAGATGCGCGCGCACTCGCCGAGAGGTATTCATGGCGCGCCTGCGCAGAAGAGTTTCGGCGCAACCTTGAGCCGCTGCCCAAGGAAGGCAAACGCCGCTTCTGGCACAAGCTGCGCGATCTGCGCGCGCGTGCGCGGGAACGGCGCCGGCTCGCGCGCGAGGCTAAGCAGGCGATAAGAGCAATGCGCCAATGATGCCGGGCGCCGGTTACGATTTCAACATTGCCAGCCAGCAATCACATGCTACTGCTTTTTCCGCGAGAGGGATTCATTTCGTGCGAGCGCTTCGCAAGAGCGTGCGCATGCCCATGGATGGGAGAGAGCCATGGCTGACGAGGCAGAAAAAACCAACAAGAAGCGCTTGAATAGGCGTTCGTTTATGGAACGCGTCGCCGGCGCCGCAGTGTTGGCCGGCGGTGCAGCCGCGGTTGTCACAGGACGCGCCGAGGCGCAAAATTACACGGGGCGCACCGACTCGGACTCCGGCAGCGGCGCCGACCGATCCGGCTTTGGCCGCACCGGCCTTACCGACAGCGACAGTGGCGCCGGCTCCGACAATCCGGGCTATGGACGCGGCGCTTCCGGAATCACCGATAACGACAGCGGCGCTTATGCCGACCCCTCAGGGCGCGGTCGCGGCAGCTCCGGGATTACAGACAATGACAGCGGCGCCTACGCCGATCCGGCGGGGCGTGGTCGCGGCGGTACGACCGGCATCACCGACAGCGATGCGGGCGCCGGCTCCGACCCGCCAGGGCGTGGCCGCGGCGGCGGCGCGCGCGGGGTGTACGGGGCCAATACCGGTTTCACCGATAGCGACTCTGGCGCCATGTCCGATCCGGGCGGCAACGGCCGCGGTCCGCGCCGCTCCTCCCAGACGGGCATTACTGACGGCGACAGCGGCTCGACGGCGGATGCCGGTGGCTACGGCCGCGGCAGCGATCGTTAAGCAAAGGCCGTGCAAGAGCCTTGGCTTGAGGACCCGCTCGGCTACCTGATCGGCGCCGAGCGGGTCACTGACTTCTTCGCGCGCATCTACGAGCGGGAAGCCTTAATCGCGGCGCACAACGCGCCTCGGCGCTTCGACGGATTGCTCTCAATCGACGCTGTCGACCGCCTGGTGACCAGTGTCGATCTTCGCGAGGGTCAGCTCGATCTCGCCAACGCGGCGACCCAAATCAGGCGCAGCGACTACGTCGATGGCGGCGGATACATCGATCGCGGCGCGGTCGCCGAACTGCACCGGGCTGGCGCCACCATCATCCTGCAGCAGGCGCACCAGCTGGAGCCGTCGCTCGGCCGGCTCTGCCGGGCGCTTGAACACGTGTTCTCGAGCCACGTGCAGACTAATCTCTATTTGACGCCGCCGAACGCACAGGGGTTTCGCACCCATTACGACAATCACGACGTGCTCGTGATTCAAGTCGAAGGCGAGAAGGCTTGGCGTCTTTACGGCAAACCCGTGGAGACGCCCTATCGCGGTGAAGCGTTTGAAGCCGGCAAGTACGAGAGCGGCGAGCTGAGACAGGAATTCGTGTTGAAGGCCGGTGATTGCGCCTACGTCCCGCGCGGTTTGATGCACGACGCCATGACCTCCGGCGCCGAGCCCTCACTGCACATCACCGTCGGCTTGATCGTCCGCACCTGGGCTGACCTGATGCTCGAAGCGGTGTCGGAGGTCGCGCTGCGCGAAACAGAGCTCCGTCGCAGCCTTCCCCCCGGCTACACACACGCCAATTTCGACCGCGCCGCCGCGCGTGCTCATCTAAAAAAGCTCGCCGAAACTGTCGCGCGCGAGATCAAACTCGACGATGCGCTCGATCTCTCCATCGACACCTTCATACGATCGCGGCCAGCCGACAACCGCTTCGCGGTGCGCGACGCTTCAAGGCTCATGAATGCGAGCGATCGCTTCAAGACGCCACGCTTTTCCCCATACCGCATCGCAGAGGACGGCGATGTTGTGATTGTGATAGCGCCAGGCGGCGAACTGAAGTTCAAACGCGAAGAGCGCGTTGCGCTTGAGCGCGCGCTCTCCGGCACACCGTTCGCTGCGGCGGACCTTGGCGCTGGAACGGAAGACATGATTGCACGATTGCTTGGTTACGGCCTTCTCGCCCGCGCCTAGATCCCCTCGCCCAGCTGCGCATCGGCTGCGCCGGTCTCGCCGCGTAGCCATTCCAAGAAAGCGCTCTGCGCTGCTTCGAAGCGGCGCCCGCGCGGCCACACCAGCCAGTACGCGAAACCAAGCGGCGCGTCTGGATCGGCGAGCGGCGCGAAAAGGTTTCCGTTGTCGATGTCGCGCGCGGCGAGTTGGCGCTTGGCCAGCACGAGACCCTTGCCGGCGACAGCCGCTTCGATCGCAAGCGCAGACTGATTGAAGCGCAAGCCACGGTCGACGTCCTCCCGTCTGAGCCCGCGAGCGGCGAACCACTGGCTCCAGGTTGGGCACGAAGGATCGCGCTCCGGCCCGTCTTCGTGGATCAGCGGGAGGGAGACCAGATCGGCGGCGGCGACGGAAGCAGCGCCGTTCAGCAGACGCGGGCTGCACACCACCGCCACCGATTCCGACATCAGCCGTTCGTAGTGAAGACCTTCGTAACCGCCGGGGCCGTAGCGGATCGCAAAGTCGACGTCGCTGCCGGCGAACTCAACGAGTTGGGTATCGGCGAACAAGCGCACTTCGAAATCGGGATACGCGTCTTGAAACCCACTGAGCCGCGGCACCAGCCACTTCGATGCAAACGATGGCGCCGCGGAGATGGCGACTCGCCTGCTGCGCAGCTTGGCGCGCATCGCCCGGCCGGCGTGCAGCATCTCCGCCATAGCCGCGCTTGCGCGCGGGTAGGCGGCCTTGCCTGCCTCCGTAAGTTCGACGCCGCGGCCCAGGCGGCGAAACAGCGGCTGACCTGCGAATTCTTCGAGAATGCGGATGTGCTGGCTGACGGCCCCAGCGCTGACGCCTAGCTCGTCCGCTGCGCGCGCGAAACTGCCGGTCCGGGCTGCCGCCTCGAACACCCGTACGCTCTGGAATGGAGGGATGCCATCGCTCTCGTCCACGCTTGCCTCAAATAGGCGTTCGATCACATCCCCGCCAGGGCGCTGCGCCGACGCAATTCGGCCAGCAGCTCCGCATCGAAGCGTTCTGGGGGCATTTGATTCAACGCGCGCACGAAATCGGTCACGTCCGATCGCGCATGCGCGGTGTCGAAATCCGCGCCGGGAATGATGCCGCGCTCGAAGAGGTATTCATCCGAACGGCCGGTGAGTACGAAGGCCGGCGCCCAGCGGAAGCCGGCCGCCTTCGCCAGTTCATTGGTGCAGTTGGAAAGGATGGTGTTGTAATAGCGTGGGCGTGTTTCCAGAGACTCTGTGCGAAGGAGCACGTTGCTCAACAAGGTGCGCTCCTGATCGTCGGTAATCGCCACGGGATAGACGAACACTTGGTGGTCGAGCATCACGGCGCGCCGCACCAGCAGGTCGCGCGCGCTCGCCCAGACGTACGCAAGCTCGAATGCGTTGAAGAGGCCCGCGAGCGCGGAATAGTCTTCGTTGCGTTCGCGCCGCGCTTCAATAGTCAGGCCAAGCAGACGATCGCCTTCGAACTCGAACAAGAGCAAGGTGTGCGCCGCCAGCTGCGAGCCGGGTTGCGGCTCTAGCATGAACCAGACGGCGCGCAGGTCTTCGAATTGAAACGTCGCGCTGGTGTAGGTTTCCGCCGTCACGTCGGGACCGGCATAGCTCCAATTGCTGACCGGCGAGACCGAGAATCCGGCTTGCTCGATGGTCACGTCGGTGGTGCGCGAAAGATACGGATACCAGTCACGGTCGGCGCTTGGCGGCCCTGAGATCTTCGCCGTCGCGCCAAGCGCCAGGATCGCCAAGATCGACGCGATCGCCGGACGCAGCGGGTGCGCCGCGAACCAGGTCCCGATGCGTTTCATGTCGTCTCCCTCAGGTCAGTATGCCGCGAATCTCCGGAGAAATACCTACCCCCTTGCAGGCTGCAACTCAGCGCCTAACTCGAAAGTGTCGGTTGTCCAACGCAGGAGGCGATTATGCGCGATAAGAGCACCGCGCCTGTTCGGCGCTCTGAAACACTCCCATTCTCCGGTCGTTCCGATCCGTTCTGGGCGTTCCGCCAAGAAATGGATCGCGTGTTCGACAACTTTTTTGCTCCGGCCCAGGCGGGGCGCGGCTTCGTCTTCGCGTTCACGCCCGCTCTCGACGTCACCGAGAATGACAAGGAAATCTGCGTGCGGGCGGAGTTGCCCGGGGTCGACGAGAAGGATGTCGAGATTCACCTTGACGGCGACATCCTCAGCATTCGCGGGGAAAAACACGACGAGCGCTCCGAGGAGAGCGACCAGCGCCGCGTGGTCGAACGGTCTTACGGCTCGTTCGAACGCAGCATCAGGTTGCCGTTTGAGCCGAACGACAACGAAGTACGCGCCGACTTCAAGAACGGCGTTCTTACGGTAACGGCCAAGAAGCCCGCTCAGGCGGTCAATCCGGCCAAGCGCATCCCGATCGGCAACGGCTAGCCAAGCACATCGAGCGCGTCCGGCGTGCGCTCGAAATAGGCGACAGCGTAGGAGCAGGAGGCGCGCAGCCGCGGGCCTCCTGCTCGCGCGTGAGCGACAATGGCGTCCATGAGCCGCCCGGCATGTCCCTTCCCGCGGGCTGTTGCCGGGGTCTCGACATGCGTAATGCTGCGCACCGCGCCCAGGTCACGGTAGTCCGCGATGATCAGCCCGTCAGGCGTCTCCAGCTCAAAGCGGCTAGCGGCGGCGTTGTCACGAAATTTGGTCATCTGCTTCCCTTCGACACCCAACGCGATTAGGCGCTAGGCGTGAACTATCGCCACGCCTTCCATGCCGGCAACCACGCCGATGTGTTGAAGCACGCCGTGTTGCTCAATTGCCTCGATGCCCTGAAGCGAAAGCCAACGGCCTTCGCCGTGCTCGACACGCATGCGGGGCGCGGCCTCTACGATCTGCTGAGCGACGACGCGCTGCGTAGTCCGGAGTGGCAAGGCGGCATCGCACGTCTTTGGGATTGGCAAGGCGCCCCGCCCCTCGTGGCGCGCCTCCTGACTGCGGTACGCGCGTTCAACGCCGACGGCGCCTTGCGCACCTATCCCGGGTCGCCAGCACTGATCGTGCCGGCACTGCGCGACGGAGACCCGCTCAGCGCCTGTGAATTGCACCCGGAGGAACACGCAGCCTTGCGCCGCGCCCTGCCGCGGCAGGCAAACATCCAAGTGCACGCACGCGATGGGTGGGAGGCGCTTGGCGCCCTGTTGCCGCCGCCACAGAAGCGGGGATTGGTGCTCATCGATCCGCCCTATGAACAGCCAAACGAATTGGCGATTGCCGGGCAAGGGATCAGCGCTGCGCTCAAGCGCTTCGCGCACGGCATGTATCTCTGGTGGCGTCCCTTGAAGAGCGAGGCTGAACTCAACGCTGCGGACGCCGAACTTCGCGCGCATGGGGACCTAGCGACGCTGCGCGCCGATCTCTGGACTGACACGCCCGCGCCGCAGGGCCGGTTGGTGGGGTCGAGCCTATTCCTGATCAACCCGCCTTTCGGGCTCGATGAGGCGCTGCACGCCGCTTTGCCGATGCTGGCGAACCGACTCGGCGCCGGAGCGCATGGCTGGCGCATCAACAAGGTGGACAAAAGCTGAGGGCGCGGATTGCTCCGCGCCCTCCCCCCTCGCCACGCGCCGTCGCCACTCTAGGCGACGATCATCGCGGCTTGGTTCAATGTCGCCATGCCCGACATCATAGCCACGCTCCTTGGCATTGGAAGGGCGCCGTCATGTGCGGCTGGGAGGAATCTACCAGCGGATCGATCGATCCGCCCGTGACCGCGGTTACGCTGGACGGGACGCGGGTGAACCGGCATTGGGAGCCGGTGACACCGACCGACGCCCTCCTCTTCCTGCAGCAATGGCAGATCGCCGTTCCCGTCGTGCTCGCGACGATGGCCGCCTTCTTCTTCGCCGGCCGGCGATGGACGGCGCTCTATGTCGGGCTGATGCCGTTTATCAATTGGTCATTCGCCGCTGTACCGACGGCCGACATCCCGGCTTGGCTGGGCGGGGGCCAATTCCAGCCGCTCGCGATCGTAACCGGTCTTGTACTGGTGGTGCGCGATTTCGCGCAGCGCGAGCTCAAGCACTGGGTCTGGGGCGCCATGGTCGTCGGTTTGCTCCTCTCGACCCTTACCTCCTGGGTCACCGTGGTGGTCGCGAGCGGGCTGGCGTTCCTCATCAGCGAAACTGTCGACTGGGCAGTCTACACCTTCACCAAGCGGCCCCTGTCGCAGCGCATCATGCTCTCCAGCCTGGCCTCGGCGCCACTCGACCAAGTGGTCTTTATCGGCTTGGCCTCGCTGGTCGTACCCGGCATTTTCGCCTGGGGCACCATTCTCACCGGCATCGTTTCCAAGCTGCTGGGGGCGTGGATTGTCTCCCGCGTTGTCGCCGCGCGAGAGCGAAAAGCAGCGGCTATGGCTGAAATGAAACCCGCGTAAACCCACACTTGGAGCTTGCCTCCTCGGAGCGCCTCCATCATAACCTTCGCGTGGTGTCGGTCGGGTCGGCCGGCGATGGTGCGAAGTTCCGCAAGTGGCGGCAGAGTTTTCTTCTTCCAAACAAGCAGGGGTTCGCGAAGAGCGTGCGTTCGCATGGGCGAACGCGCGGGCCGTTGGCTGTTCGCCACGGCAACAACAGGAATAGATGGAAATGAGTTTCGACGACGAATTCGGTGGCGACGACGACGACAACGGCCGCAAGAAAGAAAAGAAGCGCGGTCGCGAGAGGGCTGAAGGTACGCCGGAGTTCGGCGGCGGAGAGAGTTTTGGCGGCAGCAGCAGCGGCGGCGGCTTCGGCGGCGGTGGCGGCGGCTACCGTGGCGGCGGCGGCGGTGGCGGCTTCCGGTCGCGTGAAGGCGGCGGTGGCGGCGGCTATAGCGGTGGCGGCGGTGGTGGTTATCGCGGCGGTGGCGGCGGTGGTTTTGGCGGCGGTGGCGGCGGCTATCGCGGCGGCGGCGGCGGCGGCGGCGGCGGCGGCGGTGGCGGCTTCCGGCGTGAAGGCGGCGGCTATGGCGGTGGGGGCGGCGGCGGTAGCGGCGGCTTCCGTGGCGGCCCGCGCGGCGACGGCGGCGGCGATCGTCCGCCTCGCGCTCCCCTCGGCGATCCGCAAGATGGTGTCGTGAAGTTCTTCAACGGCGCTCGCGGATTCGGCTTCATCACGCCCGATGGCGGCGGCGCAGACGTTTTTGTGCACGTGAGCGCGGTCGAGCGGGCGGGTCTCACCCAGCTCACGGAAGGCCAGCGCGTCAATTTTCAGACGTTGCCTGACACCAAGGGCAAGGGCCCGAAGGCAGTCAATCTGAAGGTCATCGATTAGACCTCGCTCGAATACGCGACATATCAAACGGCCCGGGGCTCGCTCCGGGCCGTCTTGCTATTCGATCGGATAGAAGATTTCGGTGCGTTCCACCGGATCGGCTGGATCCGCGCCGGGCGGCTGCGGCTCCGGAGTCGCAATCTCCCAAGCCTCGGCGCCGGGCCGAAGCGCGATCCGGTGGGCCTGACGATAGGCTTCAAGCCGGCTGTACATCATGGGCACCTGCGAACGAGGCCCGACGAAAGACGCGCGCAGTGCAGCGCCCTCTGGCGTCTGGCCGGCGCGAACGCCCACGAGCAGCGGTGCGGGGCCGTTATAGGGATAACCGACGCTGAAGCGGTACACGCCGCCCACTCCGTTATTCGGCGGGAAAACACGAATGAGGGTACGACCGATCGGGGTCTGACCCGCATTCTGGGCAAAAAAGCGATCAAGCGACTCTATGCCCTGCGCCTCGGCGGCATTTCGGTCCGCCAAGGTGGGGTTCGGTTTTGCGATGGTAACGTCGACGAAGATCACGGTTTGCGCCTCAACTTGCGCATCCATGATGTCATAGCCCTCGAAATCATGGACGGGCAGCTGCTCTGCACGATCCTTCAATCGCTCCAACCCGTCATCAAGATCCCGCTCAATGGTCGAGCGCATGATCAGGTTCATGTAGCGGCATGGCACATTGATCGCTCCCGCACCGCACTCGGCGGTGACGAGCCATTCCGTACGCGTGCCCTCTTCGATGGGCCGCAGCTCGATGCGCGAGTTCAGCGAAGCCCGATCGCCGATGGTCAGGACGGTCTCGACAAACTCATTCTGGCCGTTGTCGACGATGACCATCCGTCCAGAACCGACTTCCCGGACGTTGCTTATCCAACGCATGCTCTGCCCAGGACCGGGCGTGTCGGAGATCGTGTAGTCAGCGTCGGGATCGCGCGCGTTATAGGGGGACCATTCCCGTGCAATGCGCAGATCGTTGATCATGGCGAATACGGAGGCGCGGGGCCGCTCGATGACCGTCGAACGGCTTATCTCAAGGGTGTTCGGCAGCAGGAAGACACCCACGCCGAAGAGCACGCCGATAACCAGCGAGATCACCAGCACCAGCCCGAGAAGCCACCTCATGCGCTGTCCCCTGCGCGTTAAATCAATGCGTTATCACCGCCGCTGGGGCCGCGCCATGCGCGACCATGCGCGGCTTGCAAAGCCCACCGCACGCTCGCGCCGAACGCGAACGATGACCCTTGGTTAACACGCTGGCCTGGCTGCGTCAGCCAAAGCACGCAGCCGTCAGGACCGCGTGGCGTCCCACACGTCGAACTCGTAGGCGATGCAACGTTCCATCAATTCGCGCCACACGGGCTCGGCGATGGACCACGACAACCCCTGCCTTTCCGCCTCAGCGCGGACGTTCGCCAGCACCTGGGCGATACGCGCCTCGTCTCGTACGACGTCCCGGCTTGGCTTGATACGCGCTGCAGCGTCCATGTAGCCCTGCCGCCGCGCGATAAGCGCCACCAGCAAGCGGTCGATTTCGTCAACGCCCGCGCGGACCTCAAGCATGGTCTCGCACTCCTCAGGGTCGCGCGCGGAAAATGCGTGCGCCGTTGGCGGTTTCAGACGGTGGACCTTTTCCATGGAGGCGACCCTCGCCTTCCGATGCCGACGCGTCCAGTGGCCCCGTGGACGCAGGGGCCTGGACTGCTGCTTTGAAATGGTGCGACGCGATGCTATGCTTGAACCCGGCGTGATGGCTTAGCATCCTGATTCTCTTAACCTAATTGTGAGGCGCAGGCCTCACAAGCGACGCCAAAGCGGGCGATGGGCGGTGTTCATGTCAGACGCCGGGAGTGCAGCGGCGCACAGTGTTTGGCGGCGGCTGACGCCGGGACCCGGCGTGTATGCCGGGGTCCTCGCGCTTGCGATGTTGGCGGCGTTTCTGGGTCACATGCGCGTCAACGGTGTTTTCGCCTGCCCCGCCGCCTATGGCGGCGATCACTATCTCGGCCTCTGCGAGAGCACCGCCTACGGCGACTACGACCACGGCGCATTCTGGTTCGATCTCGAACCCCGCATCCGCGAGCAGGCACGCGACGCCGAAGTGCTGTTTCTCGGCAATAGTCGGCTGCAATTCGGCTTTTCCGCACCCGCACTGGGCGGCTGGTTTTCCCGCCAGGACGCCAGCTTCTATTTGCTCGGCTTCAGCCACACCGAAAACATCAGCTTCGTTGCGCCTTTGGTGCGCGAGCTCCAGCCGCGTGCGCGCGCGTACGTCATCAACGCCGACGACTTCTTTCTCGATCACTGGACCGCTCCGGGCGGCTATGTTGCGACGCGCCAAGACGCGCTCGCGCGCTATCGCGGAAAGCGTGCGTGGCAGACCGCGCACCAATGGACTTGCGAACGCTGGCCTTTCGCTTGCGGGGACGCGATGTCCTTCTATCGCGATCGCGAGACGGGTCAGTGGCGTCTTGCTGGCCGCAATCTCGGCGAGCCGTCCGGCGTCGATCGTGAGCTGCCGCTCGATGAGCGACGTGTCGCAGAGCTTCGCGACGTCGCCGCCTCCTTTGTTGAGCACTTGGGCGTCAGTCGCGAATGTGTGATCTTCACCTATGTGCCGCCGCAAGAAAGCAACCGCCCGACCATGGAAGCATTGGCTGCCAGCGTGGGCGTGACCTTCGTTTCGCCAAGCCTTGAGGGCTTGCGCACCTTCGACCGCTCGCATCTCGATCGAGAAAGCGCTCAGCGCTTCACCGCGGCGTTCTTCGACGCCGCCGGCCCAATCCTGGAGCGCTGCCTCAACCCGCCCCCCACAACGCATCAGGGCGACCCATGAGGTGGCTGCCGTCGCCAGAATCGTTCCGCAACGATCTCGCAGCGGCTTCGGCGACTGTGGACACTGGCGAGCGCCTTGAACGGCTCGCAACGCTTGCGAACACCCGCCTATCCTACCTTGAACTCATGCAGCTCGACGCGGCGTTGCGCAAAGCGCCAAAGCCCTCGCGCTCTCGGTTTGAAACCGTGCGGGTGGCGATCTTGGCCTCCAGCACAGCCGACCACCTCATCCCAGCGATCCGCGTGGCTGGATTGCGACGGGCGCTCTTGATCGAGACTTATGTCTGCCCCTTTGGCCAGGTCCGCCAGGACCTGTTCGTCAAAGGCTCGGCCCTGCACGCGTTCAGTCCAGACGTCGTGTTGTTCAGCCTGAGCACGTGGGACTTCCTCGGCGCCCAACCGCTCGACGCGCCCGTCGCTGCCGCGGATGCAGCGATAGCGGCCGCTGTCAACGACATCGATGCGCTGTGGCGCGAGGCTGTCGAGCGCTTTGACGCCACCGTCATCCAGCAATCATTCCTCGATCTCGAAGCGCCGCTCTTCGGTGAATTCGACGCGCTGGCGCCTGCGGGGCCTGCCCGGCTCACCGCGCGTCTCAACACGCTGCTCACAGAGCGGGCGCGAGAACACAATGTGCTCTGGCTCGACGCCGCTCGTGCGATGGCCCGCGATGGACGCGACGTGTGGTTCGACCCCGTCCGTTGGCTGCAAGCCAAGATGGAGATCGCGCCGACAGCCGCGCCGGCCTTTGGGGAGCTCGTCGCGCGCATCGTCGCCGCGCTGCGCGGCAGATCGCGCAAATGCCTCGTGCTTGACCTCGACAACACATTGTGGGGCGGAGTTGTCGGCGACGATGGCGTCGGCGGCATCGTCTTGGGTCAGGGCAATCCGGTCGGCGAAGCGCACTTGGCGCTACAGCGCTACGCCAAGCGGTTGTCCGAACGGGGCGTGATCTTGGCTGTGTGTTCGAAAAACGATCCCGCGATCGCCGAGGCGGCGTTTCGGGACCACCCCGAGATGCTGTTACGGCGCGAAGACTTCGCCGCGTTCGTCGCCAATTGGGACGACAAGGCCGCCAATCTTGAGCGCATCGCATCGCAGCTGAATATCGGGCTCGATGCACTCGTCTTGGTCGACGACAACCCAGCAGAGCGTGCGCGGGTACGCGGCGCCCTCCCCATGGTCGCAACGCCTGAGCTGCCGGCGGACCCGGCTCACTTCGTAAGCTGCCTCGCCGATGCGGGCTACTTCGAGGCGACTGCCTTCACCGAGGATGACGCGCTGCGCTCGGCGCAATACGCCGCCAACGCCAACCGAGAAGCGGCCCGCGTCAACGCCGGAGGCATGGGCGCCTTCCTTGAGCAGCTGCAGATGACGGCGGTCTACGGGCCGGTCACGCCCTTCAACTTGGCGCGCGTCACCCAACTCATCAACAAGACCAATCAGTTCAACACCACCGGTCTCCGCCGCACCGAGGCCGAGGTATCGCACATCAGCGAAGATCCACGGGCGCTTCATCTGCAATTTCGCCTATTGGACAAGTTCGGTGACAATGGGATTGTCGGCGCCATGCTGCTGACGCCGCATGCCAGCGATGCCGCTACGCTTGAACTCGTGAATTGGGTGATGAGCTGCCGCGTCTTCGGACGTGAGCTCGAATACGAGGCGATGAACATTCTGGTGGATGCGGCGCGCGCGCGCGGCGTGACTGAACTCGTCGCCGATCACGTCAAGACCGAGAGAAACGGCGTCGTCAACGACCTGTTTTCCCAGCTAGGGTTTGCGCATGCGGGCGACATCGGCGGCGGAAAACGTTGGGTTCTGCGCCTCCAAGGCTACGCGCCACGCCGCACCTGCATCACGAGAAAGGCTGAAGCCGATGACTGATCAGGACTTGCTCGATGCGCTGACGGGAATCCTGCGCGACCTGCTCGACGATCCCTCGATCGTCCTGACAATGGCGACCACGCGACCTGAAGTGCCCGGCTGGGATTCCTTCGCTTATGTGAACTTCATCGTCGCGGTGGAAAGCCAACTCGGCGTGCGCTTTCGCCTCGCCGATGTCGAATCGTTTCAGACAGTCGGGGACATCGTCAAGGAAGTCCGCGCCTTGCAACGTTGAGACGCCGGGGGGGGCATGCTTTTCAATTCCTACGAGTTCATCCTGGCGTTCCTGCCCGCGACGGTTCTGGGCTTCCTCCTGCTTGGCCGCTTCTCACGATCGCTAGCGCTGGGCTGGCTGATCGCGGCCTCGCTCTTCTTCTATGCGTGGTGGAGACCGGCCAATCTGTGGGTGATCCTGCCATCCATCGCGATCAATTTCGTGCTCGCGCGCGCGCTGCTGACGCTTGCGGCAGATGACACGCGCACGGGCTTGCGCGCGTTGGTGCTGGCGCTCGGAATCATCTTCAACGTCGCCCTGCTGGGGTATTTCAAGTACGCGAACTTCGCCGTGGACGTCGCCAACGACGTCACTGGCGCCGGTTATTCGATCGAGCAGATCATTCTGCCGCTCGGTCTGTCTTTCATTACGTTCCAAAAAATTGCCCTGCTGATTGATGTCGCCGGCGGCCGCGTCAAGGACTTCACGACGCGCGACTACCTGCTCTTCGTGCTGTTCTTCCCGCAGCTGATTGCCGGCCCGATCATCCATTACCGCGAAGCTGTGCCGCAGTACGAACGGATCACATGCCGTTTCGACTCGACGCTCGCGGCAGCGGGGCTCACGCTCTTTGTGCTCGGCCTGTTCAAGAAGGTAGTGCTCGCGGACGGGGTCGCCGCACACGTGACGCCCGTCTTCGAGTACGCGGCCAGCGGCGCGGCCGCCACCATGCTGCAGGCCTGGAGCGCCGCCATCGGCTTCACGCTGCAGATCTATTTTGACTTCTCCGGCTATAGCGACATGGCCTGCGGCGCGGCGCTCCTGTTCGGCATCCGCCTGCCGATCAATTTTGACTCACCGCTCAAGGCGTCCAATATCATCGAGTTCTGGCTGCGCTGGCATATCACGCTCACGCGCTTCCTTACCGCTTACGTCTACAATCCGATCGCTCTGCATCTGACCCGCCGCCGCGCCGCGGCTGGCAAGCCAGCGCTCAAAGCGCACGGATCGAAGGCGAGCGCATTCTTCGTGGTGCTTGCGGCGCCGACGGTGCTGACCATGCTGCTCTCCGGGTTCTGGCACGGCGCCGGCTACACCTTCATCCTGTGGGGTCTGCTGCACGGCGGCTATCTCGTCATCAACCATGCATGGCGTCAGTACGCCCCGAAGCACATGCGCGCAGGCGGTTTCGTCGCGCGCCTTATGGGATTCGCCGTAACCTTCGTGGCGGTGGCTATCGCCATGGTGCTGTTCCGCGCGCCCGATCTGGCGACAGCGTTCAACCTGCTCAAAGGCATGGCGGGATTGAGCGGGCTCGGTCTGCCGAACGGTGTCGCGGAAGCGATCGGAGCGCCGCAGCTCGGCGGCATGGCGCTGCTGACCGGCGAGGTCTATTTCGCTTCGTTCGTGACGTCGACGGCGATTATGGCGGCGCTGCTGGCTATTGCGCTGCTGGCCCCGAACTCTGTGCAATTGCTGTCCAAGTACGAACCCACGCTCTACACGGTGACCCGGCCGCCGCGGCTCTTAAACATTGGCCCCGCCGTGTATTGGAGACCGACTTTGCCGTGGTTGGCGTTCGTTGCGGTACTGGCGGCGGTGTCTATGGTGCGCGTCACCGGCGACAGCGAGTTCCTGTATTGGCAGTTCTGACGGCCGCCATAAAGGTTACGCATTGCACATATTGCCGTTTCTGGTCAGCGCGGCGCTTGCGCGCGTTGAAACCCATCACACGTTGTGAACGCGGACCGGGCCCCTCTGGCGCATGCGCGCGATGTCGGACCGCATTGGGAGAGACAGGCGAGAGCCTGACCCAGTGCTGTCCTTAGCTGGCTTCGCACTAGCTCCCAATCGCTGAATCGAGGAGCACCATGCGCGCAGAATCCGACCCCTCGCCACCGGAAGGCTCAACAAGCATTGCGCGCTGGAGTGCGAGTGCGCTTGCTCCGGTCCGCCGCCTGCGGCCGCGAGTCGCCGCCCTCGTCAATGTTGCCGCGAACGGCGCCAACCAGGCCCGCCAGCGTCGTCTAGCGGCCTACCTCGAACACACGTTCGGCCCGTCCGTGCGCACAGAACGCACGGACGGGGCAAACCTCGAGCGCTCACTGCGATCCATCGCCAAAGATGCGCCCGACATGGTGGTCGTGCTCGGCGGCGACGGCACGGCGCGGACAGCGCTCGAGACGCTTTCGCCATTGGGCATCGCCACGGCGCCGCTTCCGGGAGGAACGCTCAATCGCATCGCCCGCGCGCTCTACGGCTCAAGCAGCGCTGAACGCATCATCGACCGCCTCCGCTTCGGCGAGGCCGATTGGATTCCCGGCGGTCAAGTCGCCGGCCACAAGTTCTTTGTGGCCTCGGGCTACGGCGCTCCAATGCTGCTCAGCGCGGTGCGGGAACACATCCGCCGAGGTCGCTTGCCGCGCATCCTGCGCGCGTTGCCCCGCCTTTCATCGGTGTTTCGTCCTACCTTCAGCCTGAGCGGCTCGGCGCGTCCCTACAATTGCGCGATCGTTGGCGTCGGTCCGATCGACGCCGCGTTCGGCCTGTCTCGCCCGGCGCGCGCTTCCAGTCTCGAAGTCGCCGCTGCGCACTGGGAGAATTGGCTGGAACCGATCACGCTGGCGCCGTCGGTCCTCACCGGCACGTGGCGGCGTGACGCGAACATCGATGTCTCGCAGACCGTCGCGCTCAAGATTGACTCACCCCACGATCGCATTCCGGCTCTGCTTGACGGCGAGGCGATTGCTGTCCCCTCGAACGCTCTCGTCCGCTATAACCAGCGTTGCGGATTGGCCTGGCGGATTCCCTTCGGCGACTTATGCTCACGATCGCACACCTGAGCGATATCCATTTCGGAGACGCCTGTCCGCGCGCGCTCGCTGCGGCGCGAAACGCTTTGAATGCGTTGGCGCCGGCATGCATCGTCGTGACAGGCGACATTACCCAAGCGGGACGCCGCCGCGAGTACGCCGCAGCGGCGAATTGGTTCGCCGAGATCAACGCGCCCATCGTCGGCTGTCCGGGCAATCACGATGCTCCCGTCTACGCCCTGCACGAGCGGCTGATACAGCCGTACAAGCGCTTTGCGCAGCTTCGCATGCTCAAGACCTGGGGCGACGCAGGGGGACGCGCCGCCGTGACTACCTTCAATTCCGCTCGTGCGCTGCAATGGCGCGTCGACTGGTCGCAAGGCGTGTATGCGCGGGACCAGGTCGCTGGCGCGTTAGAAGCCGCCGAAGCGATCGCGCCCAGAGGTTGGCTAATTGTTGGATGCCATCACCCACCGGAGACACCGCCAAACGCGCGTGTCGCGGCGCGCACCCGGCACGGGATTGCTGGCCTGGAAGCGCTTGGCGCTACGCCTAAGACGATTGTGCTCTCCGGGCACGTCCATGCCTACAGCGCAATTGCGCGGGGAGAGGCGCTGTTTGTAACCGCGCCTTCTCTCGCTTCGTCGCGGGCGCGCGGCGACGGACTGGGCTTCGTGGTGCTGACCTTGAACGACCATAAGGCGACGCCAAGCCGGTGGATCTTGGGGCGGGACGGCTATCGACCAACTGAAACACCGCCGCCGCGACAAGCGTCGCAGGCGTTCCGCGTGCGCGAAACATTGACCTAAGAATCGGGAATAAAGCTAATGGATCTGCTGCAGGGCATTCTGTTCACGGAAACGCTTGGAAAAGCGAACTGGATTTGGCTCGCCTTTATCCTTGCCGTGGTGGCGCTGCTCGCCTTCGATTTGGGTGTGGTCAACCGCAAGGACCACGAGATTGGCGTTCGGGAATCGCTGAAGCTTTCGGCGTTCTACATCGCCATCGGCGTCGGCTTCGCCTGGATCATCTGGCAACTCTACAACAACGCCTCGCCAACCGCTTCAATCGATCCGCAACTCTTGGCGGTGACCGGCGAAGAACGGGCCTGGACCGCAGTGCAGCTCTACCTGACGGGCTTCGCGGTCGAGAAGACGCTGGCGATGGACAACGTCTTCGTCATCTCCATGGTGTTCGCTTATCTTGCGATCCCCCGGAAGTACCAACACCGGGTGCTGTTCTGGGGCATCATCGGCGTCATCGTGCTGCGCGCGATCGTGATCGGCCTCGGCGCTGCGCTGGTCAGCGAGTTCTCGTGGGTGCTCTACATCTTCGCCGTGTTCCTCATCATCACTGGCGTGTTGATGTTCCGGAAGGGCGACCACGAGCCGGACATGAGTCAGAACAAAATTCTGCTTTGGCTCAAGAAGCGCATGAACGTGACGCCAACGCTGCACGGCAACAAGTTCCGCGTGAAGCTGCCCGACCCCAACACCGGCAAGATGCGCTGGTTCGCGACGCCACTTCTACTGGCGTTGATGTTCGTCGAGATCGTCGATCTCGTGTTCGCGATCGACTCGGTGCCGGCGATCTTCGCCATCACCAGCGACGCCTACATCGTCTACACCTCGAACATCTTCGCGATTCTCGGCCTGCGCGCCCTGTTCTTCGCGCTTGCAGCCATGGTGGAACGCTTCAAGTACCTCAAGTACGCGCTGGCGATGACGCTCGTCTTCATCGGCTCGAAGATCTTCCTTGGCGACCTCTTCCCGGGCGGCAAATTTCCGGCCGAGTGGTCGCTCAGCATCACGCTCGCCTTGATTACGGGCGGTGTTGTCTACTCGCTGTGGAAGACGCGACACGACGACTTCAAGCCGAAGACGCTGAACGCCCCCGCCGAATAGGCGGGGTTAGGCCCCGCGTTCTCTAGAAGTGATTCGAGTTTAGAGCTGGTCGCTGGCGAGCAGCAGGTCGGCAAACTCGAGATGCGTAAACTCTGCTTGGCCGAACGCGTCTCCGCCGTCGACGCTGATGTAGCTCACCGGTGTGGTCTCGACCGACGGCGCATCGGCAGCGAGGCTGGCTCTCATGACCGGCGCCTGCTCGATTGGCTGCTCCGCTGCAGCGACTTGGGGCAGTACCGGCGCGGGCGTCGGCGTTGCGTGAGCCAGCTGTGGCACCACGGGCGCGGGGGTCGCTCGCGGCATGGCGCTAAAGCTGACAAGGCCGTCGACCATGGCGAGCGAGCGCACGCGCTCGATACGCGGATTGGTCGCCGCGCGCGTAATCTCCATCGAGGCCGAGGTCGACGCCAGCTGCCCACGAATATCCGAGATTTCCTCGTTCGTAAGCGGCGCTGGATAAGGCGGCAAGTTGGCGTAAGGGTTTTCGGAGGCGCTGTTCGGGTCGCCGCCAAAGCCGGAGGCGAGGCTCGTCCCAATCATGCCGCCCAGCCCGGCGGGCGAGCACATCGTTACCGCGAGCACAGTCGCGGCGACGCCCGTTAACCCAGACTTTACCACGATGTCTTTGACTTCGCGTTCGAACTCGCTCCCGGCCATTTGCCAAGCTCCCCGCGCGCATTCTGCCGCGTCCACCTTATGGTATACGCGCCTTGGGGGTAACAAAGCCTAAAATCTCGCTGCCGACAAGCATCGGAGGGTGAAATATCCGACGTGAACAGCGGCGCCTGCATTGTGCGCGCTGGCCCGCTGTGACAAGGCGACGAAGGGAGACCGGCATGAAGCTCTCGCTCGACAGCCTTGTCATGATGGCGTTCTTCGCGGTCTTGCCGGCTGCGGCGATCGGAGGCGCCATGGCGCTGCCGGTTATGCTCAGTGTCGCGGGTCTCCTGGTTTTTCGCCCCTCGCTGGCGGCAGCCGGGTTTCGGAAACCTCCTCCCATATTGCTGATTCTCATAATTTTTCTGACATGGGCGGCGGCGACCACCGCCTGGGCCCCGCTGCCGTCCAACCAGGCTTTCAA
>JAIELK010000022.1 GCA_019753175.1 Hyphomonadaceae bacterium | reverse complement strand
ACCTCCGGTCCCCTCGCCCCCGTCCGCGGGGGAGAGGGTCAGGGTGAGGGGGCGTGTTGAAGAGCGCGTGTTGAAACGCACGGCCCCCTCATCCGGCCTTCGGCCACCTTCTCCCCCTCGCGGGGGAGAAGGGGTTTTGTCTTTTGCGACGCTAGACACGACACTCATCGCCGCCGCCCCTGCCGCTCGCCGCGCTTCAAGCGCGTGAACAGCCAATCGATGTCGCGCAGCGTCGCGCCCCATTCGGGATCGGCGAGCGCTACGGCGTTTCCGCACAGAAGCTCATCCCACCAGCGGGCGTATTGCGCGAAGAAGCGCCGCATCAGCGACTCGTCGAGGGCGCCGACGCGCAGCAGCTGCGCTACCTTTTCCCAAAAGTGCACCATTGACGCGACCGCCTCACGCGCCTCGCCTTCACTAGCTTGATACGCAGCCGGCATCGCGCCGTTCCTCTCCAGCGCTTGGTGCGCGACTTCGCGCACATGGTAAAACTGCGGATGCTGAAACTCGTTGTAGAGCTCAAGCGTCAACCGCAAGCGCCGGTCGCGGCGAGTCGCCGTCCAGCGCGCGAGCCCGCCGAACGTCGCGCCCATCAGCGCGCCGGCAAACGCGAGGAGGAGCTGGGAGGAGAGTTGGGGGTCGATCATCGTCCCCCTCCCCTGGCGGAGAAAGAGGTAAGGGGGTGGGGTGAAGGACGATGCGTGCAGGTTGGAGCGCGCGCCTCCCGGCGCGCATGGGTGAGGCGAGCGCGATTGCCGGAGTGCGCACCAGGAGGTGCGCGCTCCAATTTGGCGATGCTTGGCGCAATCACCCCCACCCCTGCCTCTCCCCCCTCTAGGGGGAGGGGATTCAGCGCGAACCGGGAGAGCCTGAATCTCATAGTTGAGTCAACTTCAAGGTACTCAGGGACTGAGAGAGGGAGCTCAATGCTGAACGATCAAACTCAAAGTATAGGCCGCCGTCGAAACTCCACATCGTTCGCATCAATCCGTAGACGTGGGCAGTGTCCTTTCCGGTGGAAAGACTGAAAGACACTGAAGCGGCGATAAGATTACCCTCCTTAGCCCGAAGCTTGATCTCAACGTCAGGCTCGTTGTCGATGCCGCCCCAAAACAAAAGTTCGGATGTCGTCGCATCGGCAAATGTTGAGAGTTTTTTCGCGAAGTCACGAACGATTGACGCAGAAAGCAACGTTCGAAACTCGCCTCGACATCCTTCAACCTGAAACGACGCTTGTGCATCAAAAACATCAAGTCGCGCCTCTGGATACAAGCGAGGTTCGGCAGGCACGGCCAATGTCAAATTTGAAATCGCATCGCCGATAATGAGATCGACCATCACCCCACTCCCTGCGCCAAGCCTGGCAACAGATACGGGCTGAAGCCGTAATGCTTTAGCCAGCGCGTATCGGCGGCGAAGAAATCGCGCAGATCCGGCATGCCATATTTCAGCATCGCCAAGCGATCGATGCCCATGCCGAAGGCGTAGCCTTGGTATTTCTCCGGATCGATCCCGCAATTCTTCAGCACGTTGGGGTGCACCATGCCCGAGCCCAAAATCTCCAGCCAATCGTCGCCGGCGCCGATCCTGATCTGTCCGCCGGAACGATCGCAGCCGACATCGACTTCCGCGCTCGGTTCGGTGAACGGAAAATGGTGCGGGCGGAAGCGCAGGCGCACCTCATCGACTTCGAAGAACGCTTTGATCGCGGCCACCAACACACTCTTGAGATCGGCCATGCTGGTGGCCTCGTCGATGACGAGGCCTTCGATCTGATGGAACATTGGCGTGTGCGTGGCGTCGGAATCGCAGCGATAGGTGCGGCCCATGCAGATCATGCGGATCGGCGGCTTCTGTTTCAGCATGGTGCGCACCTGCACGGGACTCGTATGCGTGCGCAGCACCTTGCGCGCGCCGTGTTCATCGGTCGCGTTCATGAAAAAGGTGTCGTGCATTTCGCGCGCGGGATGCTTGGGCGGGAAGTTGAGCGCGGTGAAATTGTTGAAATCGGTCTCGATCTCGGGGCCCTCCTCGACCGCGAAGCCCATCTCGCCGAAGATTTGCGCCAGCTCCTCCATCACGCGCGACACGGGATGGATCGTGCCGATGCGGGGCTTGACCGGCGGCAGCGTGACATCAACGGCCTCAGCCTTCAGTTGCGCATCGAGTGCGGCTTCGGCGAACGCGGCCTTCTTGACGACGATCGCCTCGGTGATTTGATCCTTCAGCGCGTTGAGCTTGGGGCCGAACGCCTTGCGCTCCTCGGGGCTCATCGACCCCAGCGTCTTCATCAGTACGGAAACCGAACCTTGTTTGCCCAGCGCTTCGACGCGCAGCGCTTCGAGCGCGGCGTCGTCAGACGCTGCGGCGATGCGGGCCAAGAGACTGGCTTCGAGCGCAATCAGGTCATTGGTATTTGCTGTCATGAACAACACCCATTCCCGGGGCGCCGCGAAGCGGCGAGCCCGGGACCCATGAACATGAACACGACGAGACCGCGCACCTGCGGGTTCCGCGAGCCACGTCCGGTGTTCATGGGTCCCGGACTTGGCCTGCGGCCAATCCGGGAATGGGTGCAAGACCACCCGGATCGGAACGTTTAAGCCAGCGCGCCTTTGGCCTGCGCCACCAGGCCCTTGAAAGCGTCGGGCTGGTTCATCGCGATGTCGGCCATCACCTTGCGGTCCAGCTCAACCCCTGCTTTCACCAGCCCGCTGATAAATCGGGAATAGGTGAGCCCCTCTTCTCGGACGGCGGCGTTGATGCGCTGGATCCAAAGCGCCCGGAAGGTGCGCTTCTTGTTCTTGCGGTCGCGATAGGCGTAGAGGCCGGCCTTCTCCACCGCCGCATTCGCGGCGCGGAAGGTGTTCTTGCGGCGGCCGTAATAGCCCTTCGCTTTCTTGAGAACTTTCTTGTGCCGGGCGTGCGCAGTGACGCCCCCTTTGACGCGTGCCATGGGTCAGTCTCCGTCGTTCAATCCAAACCGTAGGGAATCCAGAGCTTGACGCGCTTGGCGTCCGGCTCGGCGAGCACTGACGTGCCCCGGTTCTGACGGATGTACTTCCCATTGTGGCTGATCAGGCGGTGGCGCTTGCCGGCGGCGCCGGCTTTCACCTTGCCCGAAGCCGTGAGCTTGAAGCGCTTTTTCACGCCGCTCTTGGTCTTCAGTTTCGGCATTTCATCCTCCGATCAGGATAAGGGCGTCCGAAAACGCCAACAGGGTCGCCACGGCATGCCGTTTCGCCGGGCCACCCACGAAAGGGCGGGCGTGTAGCACGGGGTGCGGCTTTCCGGCAAGCGCTTGGGCGACTAAAGTCGTCGGTGGGAGACCGACCATGGACGCGCCGCAAAACCTCGAACAGGCCAAAGCCATGGTCCAAGCCGAAAAGGCGAAGCTGACAGGCTCACTTTCGGCGATCGCCGGCTCCCGCTGGCTGACGGCTGTGGCCGCCGTGCTGGCGATCGCCTTCGCCGCCAATGTGCTCTATTCGCCGCACTACCTGCCCTCGATCGGGGGCGTTTCACTGGCTTCGATCGGGCTGCCGGACAATCTCGATTTCGGCGTCGTCGGCGAACAGGCGATCGAGGCGCGCGAAGCGGCGGTGCGCGAGGGCGCGCCCGATCGCGTGTCTGCTTTCATTAACGAAAATCGCAACCTGGTGCCGCTGCTCAACTGGGCGGGCCTCGCACTGGCCATGGCGGCGCTCCTCGCCAACCTTTGGATCATGACCAAGCGCCGGCGCTTCACGCGCGGCTGACGTGACCGCCGATGACCGCACCCTCGCCTTCTACAACACTCAGGCGAGACACTACGCCGAGCGAGGACACGGCGCGGGCATGCTGCACGACTTCGTCGCCGAGCTCGCGCCTGGCGCGCGCGTACTCGACCTTGGCTGTGGCGGCTGCTGGCATTCGGCGAAGCTGCGCGACGCGGGATTTGCGGTGACCGCGATCGACGCCTCCGATGGACTAGCCGCGGAAGCGAAGCGACGCTGGGATATCGATGTGCGCGTCATGCAGTTCAGCGAGCTCGACTTTGTCGACGCCTTCGACGGCGTGTGGGCGTCAGCCTCGCTTCACCACGCGCACGCGGAGGACCTACCTGCGATCTTCAGCGCGATACGCGGAGCGACCAGAGCAGGCGGCGTTTTTCACGCAACGTTCAAAGTCGGCTCAGATCGGCGCGATCACTTTGGCCGGTTCTTCTGCGCGATGAGCGAAGATGCGCTGCGGGCATTGGCGGCGGACTGGCGCAATGTCCGCATCGATAGCGGAGAAGGGCCCGGCTATGACGACGTGATCACGCCATGGCTTAGAGTGCGCGCCGTGCGCTAGCCCCGGCGGAACCCGAACCGATACGGCGGCTTGGCGCCCTCGGGCCAATCCGTCCACGGGCCCGGTGAAATCGCGACCAGTGCGAACGAACCGCGCGTGGTCTGAACGGCGGTAGCATCATCAGTGATCTCGCGCTCGCCGGCGCCTTCGACGCTCACGCGCAGGCGCAAACGGCCAGCCCAGACACAGCGCGCATTCTGCGGACAGCGGCTGTCTTCCAGAATCTCAAGCGGGCGCACGCGCAAGCCGCCGCCGAGGTCGGCGGTTTGCCCGACGCCAGCGGCGACAACCCCAGGCTCGCGCAAAGCCGCTTCGCGCTGCGCGAGGTCTTCGCGGATGTGTTGGGGCAGTTCGTAGGCTGGCGTGGTTGGCGCCGTCGCCTGCGTCTG
This sequence comes from Hyphomonadaceae bacterium, assembly GCA_019753175.1. GTDB lineage: Bacteria > Pseudomonadota > Alphaproteobacteria > Caulobacterales > Aquidulcibacteraceae > Vitreimonas. The sequence goes on along the minus strand of JAIELK010000022.1, from coordinate 108,849 downwards.
TGCGCAGGCGGCAACGGCAAAGACCGCGAACAACACGGCGCGCATAAAGCAACTTCCTTTGCAGGCAAGCTAACGAACCGCGCTGAATGGCGCCTGAAGCCTACGCCCGCGGCGCCATCACCATGACCACTTGCCGGCCCTCGAAGCGCGGCTCGTGCTCGACCTTGGCGATCGGCTCCAGTTCGGTGCGCATGCGCGCCAAGAGCTCCATGCCGATGTCGGAGTGTTGCATCTCGCGGCCACGGAAGCGCAGCGTGACCTTCACCTTGTCGCCCTCTTCGAAGAAGCGGTGAATGGCTTTCATCTTCACTTCGTAATCGTGGTCGTCGATGTTGGGACGAACCTTGATTTCCTTGAGCTCGATCCGCTTGGCCTTCTTGCGGGTCTCGGCCTTCTTCTTCTGCTCCTCGAACCGGAACTTGCCGTAGTCGAGAATTTTGCAGACAGGCGGATTCGAGTTGGGGGCCACCTCGACCAGGTCGAGCCCGGCTTCACGCGCTGCTTCCAGCGCCGCCGAGATCGGCATCTCCCCTTGCTTCTCTCCTTCGGCATCGATGAGGAGCACACGCGGCGTGCCGCGGATTTCCTCGTTCACGCGCGGCCCGTCCTTCTGGGGGGGCGGCGCTGCATACGGACGTCTGGCTATCGGGCCTTCTCCTTTGGGTTATTGATGACGCGACGAGCCCGCACCCTTCCCGGGCGCGGACTCGACATTCCCAATATCGCTTGAACAGCGGCGATCATCAAGCCGTCGCGGCGTGGGCATAGACCCCGCATGCGCGGATTTGCCGTTCGACCTGCTCAACCGAGAGGTCGGCAATGACCGTCGCAGTCAGGGCGATCACGCCGCCGGGCCCCCGCGGCGTGGCCTGCGCCGGGTTGTTGAGCGCCGAGAGAAAAACGACGCAGGGCGCGCCAGCGGCGGCGGCGGCGTGCATCAGAGCGACATCGTCGCCGACTGCGATCGCCGCCCGTTCGAACAGCGCCACGCTTTGGAAGATGTCGGCCCGGGTGACCAAGTTGCGGGCCCGTGGCTCCGCTTTGGCGACCGCTGCGCCAACCGCGCGCTCCTCGGAACCGCCGAAGACGACAGGGGTCACGCCGTGAAGGACCGCGCGCTTGGCCAGCTCGACGTACTTTTCCTCGGCCCAACGGCGGTTGGGCTCGGCGTTGGAACCACGCGGCAACAGAGCGACATACCGACCCCGAATTCCGAAATAGTCGGTCTGTAGCCGGGGCGGATTGCGCAACACTGAGCGAACCCAGGAAAGGTCCGGCATCAGATCGCCGCCCGCCAACCCGGCGCGCTCAAGCTGCCGGGCGTAGCGTTCGAGCGGATGCAGGCTGTCTCTGTCTGCGTCCAAGAACGCGTAGCTCGCGCCCGCGACCGGCCCCGACCATTTCGGCGGCCAAGGACGCAAGCCCTGGAAATAGTTGTTAGTGCGGTTCGAGCCCTCGAGGTCGTAGACAACGTCATACTTCGCCGCGCGAATGCGCGCGATGAGCTTGGTGATCGCCTGCGGCTCCTTCGGCTTTCCATCGGTCTCGACGGTGTCGAAATAGGGCGCCTTTTCGGCCACCTCGCGGTTCACGTCCGTCGTCAGCAGCGTGATTCGCGCGCCAACGTGCGCCTCGCGAATCCGTTTCGCAGCGGCAAGCGCTCGCACGAACTCGGCCAACCCGCCGAGTTGAATCACGAGCACGCGTCTCACCGCGTTCGTTTCGGATTCAGAAGACGCGCTTTTGCGCCACACCATGATTTGCTTCTCCGCCGTTCCGCTGATTCACGGAACAGACTCTCTGCGTTCGCTCACACTTTTTCGCAGGTTCGATTCACCGATAAGCCGTTGGTAAATCGCCAATGTGGCCGTTTGGAGCGCTGCGGTCGAATAGAGTGCGCGCACGCGTTCAGCGCCGCGCACGCCCATCGCCCGTCGTCCTTCCGCGCCAAGATCGATCATCGCCTCAATCGCCACGGCAAGCTCTGGGGCCACACGAGGCGCAACGAGCAAACCCGTTTCGCCTTCGACGACCGTCTCGGTGTAACCCCCCAGGCTCGATGCGATCACGGGGACGCCCATAGCTTGCGCCTCGATGGCCCCGCGCCCGAACGCTTCCGGCTCTGTAACGGGAAACACCGCGAGGTCCGCGGCCGCCAGCGCCGCCGGCATGTCGTCGATGTGGCCGGTGATGAGCACGCTCTCCTGCAGACCCGCTGCAGCAATCGTACGCTCCAACACCTCCACGTAGCCCTGCCGCCCTTGGGCGTCGCCCGCCAGAATAACCTTAATTGCACCGGGCCGCCGGCTGTTGATCAGACGCGCCGCTTCGACCAGCAGCAGCTGGCCTTTCCAACGCGTCAGTCTCGCGGGCGCGATGATCACGCAGCGTGCATCATCGGGCGCGAGGCCCCAGGCCCTGCGCATTGCCGTCACGGTTTCGGGTGAAAGCTTGGCCGGATCGAACCGAGCGAGGTCCACGCCTCGGGGGATCACGACCAGGCGATCGGGCGAGGCGCCGTAGTTCCTGAGGATATGTTCCGCGGTGTAGTGCGAGTTGGCGATAACCACATCGCCGCGCGTCATCACTGAATTGTAGAACCGCTTCAGCGGCGACCCGATGTTATAGATGCCGTGAAACGTCGTCACGAACGGCACGCCCGAGAGCCGCGCCGCAAGCAAGGCGCTCCATGCCGGAGCCCGCGAACGAGCGTGAACGAGCTTGACGCCGCGCTTGCGGATCAGCGCGGCAAGCCGAAACGCGTTCGCGAGCACGGTGACCGGGTTTTTCGACTTTGCGGGAAGTCTAACCAGCGCGCCGCCGGCCGCCTCGAGGTCCGGCTCAAGGCGGCCGCCGGCACTAGCGACCAAAGCGAGCCCCCCGGCGCGGCTGATCGCTTGCGCTATTTCAAGCGTGGTCCGCTCGACCCCGCCAGCATTAAGCTCAGGTGTAACTTGCAGAACTGAGAGCATGTGACCTTCTTGCAATGCTCGTGCCTCGGTTCCGCGTGGGGGTCAGCCGATCATCGCAGATCGCAGCCCCCAGAATCGTTAAGAACGGCTCACTGGGACGTCGCGGCCCAAATTTCCAGCCGGCAAACGCAGGTTGCGCAGCGAGGCGCTTGGCAAGCCGGTTGGCTTGGGGCATCGCTTGGAGGCCTGCCTGGGGAGGCATGCGGGGAGTTCATCATGCTAACCATGCTGGCAGCGCTCGTCGCGCCGCTGTTCATCCTGCAAGCAGACGCGCCGGCGGCCGGCAGCGCCGCGGCGGTAAACGCCCAACGCTTTTCTCAGTGCGTTGCGCTGATCGATGAAGATGCGCCGCGGGCTTACGAGGAGGCCATGGCCTGGGCCGCCGAGGGCCAGGCCATCAACGCCTACCGATGCGCGGCCATGGCGCTCATCGCCCAGAACCGCGCCGATGAAGGTGCTCGCCGGCTCGACTCGCTGGCGACCGCGCTGAACCCAGCCGAGACCGGTCTGCGGGCTGAGTTGCTGAGCCAGGCAGGCAACGCTTGGCTGATTTCCAACGAAGCGGCGCGCGCACGCAGCGCCTTCACGCGCGCGATCGCCACAATAGAGAGCGATCCGGCCCAGTTGCCCGATTTGCTGATCGACCGCGCCCGCGCCTACGCCATGGAAGCAAACTGGCGCGCCTCGGAAGAGGACCTGTCGCGCGCCCTCGATATTGCCGGGCCTAACGCCTTGGCGTTGCGGCTGCGGGCGTCGGCGCGCATGCACCAGAACGCGTTCGACTTGGCAGAGGCGGACGCCCTGGCGGCGGCTGAACTCGAGCCGGCCAATGTGGATAATTACCTGATCCTCGGTCACGTTCGCGAAAGCCGCAGGATCGGCCGCGCGGTCGAATAGCGCGCCTCGCCGCAGCCGCGACGGACTTCCCCGACAGCCCCGTTAGAATGGCTGCAAGGGATGCTCCAAACGGAGGCGAGCACCATGAAGTTGAGATCAGCGTTTGTAGGCGCCTTTTTGGCGGCGGCGGCGTTTGCCACACCGGCGATGGCATGGACACAAGTCGGCGTCCGCGACGTGCGGGACCGCACCGAGCACGACACGATCGCCGTCCAGGGGCCGCGCCAATTCGAACGGATCAAGCTGTGCGTGTATCGCAATCCCGTCCACTTCTACGATCTCGACGTTCGCTTTCGAAACGGTGGGCGCCAGGACGTCAGCGTGCGCGCGCGCATCGCCCCAGGACAGTGCACGCGTGCGATTGATCTCGTTGGCGATGACCGCAACATCACCTCGATCTCGATGACCTACGAGGAAACCAGTTTCCGCCGCCGCACTGCGACCGTGCGCGTGTTCGCTGAGTAAGACCGCCACCGGGTAGGACCGGCCCCATGTGCCGGTCCTATCCGGTTAAGGGGGAGACGAACCGCCGCTTGCGATCTGGCGGAGATCCCAATTGGCGTGCCGTATGTTGTCCACTCGCCATGCCCCGCCTTCCCAAACGAGGTCGTAGACGACTTCATCCTCGCGATTCAGGTTCACGAACCGAGCGCGCACAGTTGCATGGCTTTCGGCGACGACTCCGTCGGTGGTGACCGCAACGGTGGAGACACGCCAATCCTGTGCGTTCACGAACGGGTCGAAGTCCAGGATCGGATCCTCCGCCGTCTGCGAACGCACCATCATCGACTCCAGCGACGCACGCATCGCCGCTGACCAGGGCGCCTGCTCGACGAGGGTTGGGAACGTCGTCACCATCGGATCGGTACGATAGCGTTCGTAAAGCGGCGTTATGACCTCGGACGGGTCCGGATAGGATGGCGCAGCGTCGCTGCCGCTCGGCGCCTGCGCAGCTTCACGCTGGCAAGCTCCCAGTCCGAGCGCGCACGCGCCCAAGAGCCACATCCGTCTGTTCATGGGCGACCTCCCGCATCGTGCCTAAGCGGAAATTCGCGACAACGCCAGCGCTTCAACCGCGAACCCAGCCCACTGCGGGATCGGTGAAATCGACCACCTCCCCCAATTCATAGACGTTGCGGTAGCCGTAGCCATGAAGGTTGATGAAGGTCTGGATGTTGAGTGCGAGTTCAACACGTTTCAGCACAACCGGCCGCGCGTTGTTCGAGAAGTTGTTGTTGCAGTAGATGAGAATGCGCACGCTCGGATCGCGGCCCAGAGCGGCGTGCAGGCTCGCATCCGTGAAATCGGTGAACGGTAGATTGATCGCGCCTGAGATATGCCCTTCCAAGAATGCGTCGGCCGAGCGTGCGTCCAGCACTATGGTGTTGGGCTCACCCGCCATGCGCCGGAACTCAGCCAACGATATCAGCCGCTGCGCGCGAACCGCCTCGACGCTGCCGGCAAGGCTGCGAAAGCCAGCGTAATCAATCTGCGCTTCGGTCGAGGGGCGTTCCTTTTGCTGCGCATACGCCGAAGTCGACACGACAAAAAAGGTGATGAGCAACGTTTGCAGCAGGCGCATCAAATCCTCCCTTAAGCGCCAGCAGAGGCTTCGATTGCGCCGCCAATGCGGCGTCTTTAGGCGTTCCCGATGGCCTGCAGCAGATAGGGGATCCCGAGCGTCCAGGCGCCGCCTATCAGCAGGCCAACCGGCATGCCCATCAACGCGCCGACATAGCCGTTGCCGATGCGCTCGCCCCAGTCGAGCCCTTGCCCGCCAAGTCTGAGGACGAATCCGAGCGCGCCGCCAATCAGGCCGCCTACCCCGCCGTAGCTCCAGCCGAGCACGCAAAGCGCGACCATGCCGATAAAGGCGCCGGCGATCAGCAACATGCGCATGCGACGTCAAAAACCCCCTCGGGACCACCCGCTCGCCGCTTCATGACAGCAGAGCGACAGGTTCGGCAAGCCGGTGGCGCATTCAGCCTGCGCCGTCTCCGCCGTGGGCGCTCACGCGGGAGAGGATTTGACCCTGGACCGTCGCCCCAGCAAGCCCGAGCTCCTGCGGTGTCACGACGATCATCTGCCCTTGCGACGCCATCGCCTCAGCGATGTTCTGGCGGGTCTGCATCTCGAGCACTGCAAGGATCGCCTTGGTCGATTCGGGCGTCTGGTTGCGGAACACGTCGGCCAACTGATCGAGCTGTTGCGGCCGTAGGCTAAGCGCGCCGGCGCGCATGACTGCGGTTCGCGACGCCACGGCCTGCGCCCCAGCGGCCGGCGCCGCGCCTTCGACACCAGCCGCACCCAGCGTAGGAACGCCGGCCGAAGCGGCGCCGAACTCATCAGGCATGCTGTAGGTGAAACTCATGGTGTGGAAATTCACGCCCAGCGCGATGCCGGCTTCGTGCGCTTCATCGCCCTCGTCCTCGGCTTGGCGCAGCCGCTTAATCGCGGATTCTTCCACTTCATGCAGGCCGGCGCGGAGCTCCTGATCCTGGCGCTTTCCAACCTCCGCGCGGACCGCGCTCTGAATGCGCGTCTCCAGCGCCAATCCGAAGTCCTGCACGTGATAGACAAAGAACATCCGGTTGCGGTTGATGCTGAATTGCACGCGCGCTTCTACAATGACCGTGTGGTTGTCGGCGGTCGTGGCCGTGAACGGCAGCGGGACGCAGTATTGCGGGCGCAGATTGACCGCGCCGGTGCGAGCATCCATCAGCGGCACGAGCTTGCGCGCACCGCTCGCGGGGTCGAGGGCGACGAACTCGATCTTCGCGGCGCCAGCGCCGCGGACGATGAATTCTTCTGGATGGAGAATGAAGCCGCGCCCGCTCAGAGCCCTCTTAAAGCCCTGATCATTGTGGGTCATGTAGGTGAAGTCGGCGCGCGTCGAGTAGAATTTCCAAATCAGATAGACGAGCACTAGCGCCAAAAGCACGCCGCCGACGATCTGCAGAGCGACCATGTCCCACCCCCGCGAAGTATCCCTGATGCGGTATCTAGCGCAGTTAAGGCTGCGGGGACACCCCTAGGCTGTTGGGCGGGATCCGGTGGGATCGAGAACGCAGGCGGCCATGCCTTCGGTTCGCACCACCGCCGCACGTTGGACGATGGTGGCCGAGCGCCGGCGCACATAGGGGCCTGGATTGTCGGCGCTCCAGCGATTGGGGTTCGGCAACACCGCCGCTAGCCGCGCAGCCTGCAGCGGCGTCAATTCGGCGGCGGAGACGCCGAAGCGCGCCTGCGCCGCAGCTTCGATGCCGAACACGCCATCTCCCCACTCGGCGACATTGAGATACGCTTCCATGATGCGCCGCTTCGGCCACATGAACTCAATGAGCGCCGTGAAGTATGCCTCGAAGCCCTTTCGCAGCCAGGACCGCTCGGGCCAAAGAAAGAGGTTCTTTGCTGTCTGTTGGCTGATGGTGGAGGCGCCGCGCACGCGCCCACCGCGTGCATTTGACTCCATTGCGTCTTGAATCGCTTCGATGTCGAAGCCGTCGTGCGCACAGAAATTCGCGTCCTCGGCGGCGATTACTGCGCGGACGACGTGAGGCGACATGCGTTCGATCGGCACGGCCCGATGTCGGATCGTGCGCCCCTCGGCGGCGCGTTGCATCATCAAGATTGTCGACGGCGGGTCGAAGAACCCGTACGCGGCCACCCAGGTCACAGGCGCCAGCGCCAGCGCCACGAACAGTACGCTGAAAATCATGATCGGCAGGCCGAAGCGCTTGCGCCGCTTGATGCGCTTCAGGTCAAGGTCGAGATTGATGCGGGCATCGCGCACGCGCACGCGGTCGCTGATGCGCCGCGCATCCGGCATCGGGATGTCGGGGTCGACCGGCTCCGGCCAACGCTCCGGTCCGTCCGTGTTCATGGACCCCACTCCTCCGCCACGCCCGCATCCCCCTCCGCCGGGGCGCGCGCGGATTTGAGGCGCGTGAAGGCGTCGGCGTCAAGCAACTGTTTCAACGCCCAGACCGCCATACCGCGCACCAGTGGGGAAGGGTCGTCCAAAAGCGCCTCCGCCGCCGCCGCCAACGCAGTATCGCCCGCGTTCCCGATCGCGCAGAGCACATTGCGGACGAAACGATCGCGGCCGGTGCGTTTCACCGGCGTGCCCGCAAACCGGGCGCGGAACGCAGCGTCGCTGAGCGCCGCGAGGTCAGCGAGCGGCGCGAGCCGCAGCTCCGGCTTAAGCGCCATGCGCGTCTCGCGCGCCTCGGTGGCGAATTTGTTCCAGGGGCACACAGCCAGGCAGTCGTCGCAACCGAACACGCGATTGCCGAGCGCGGTGCGAAACTCCGATGGGATTTGGCCTTTGTGCTCAATTGTGAGGTAGGCAAGACAGCGGCGCGCATCGAGTTGGTACGGTGCGGAAAACGCGTTGGTGGGGCAGACGTCGAGGCACGCGCGACACGAGCCGCAATGGTCCTCGTGCGGTGCGTCAAGCTCAAGCTCGGCGCTCGTGAGAATGGCGCCGAGAAACAGCCAAGAGCCGTGTTCACGCGAGACGAGATTAGTGTGCTTGCCCTGCCAGCCGAGCCCCGCGCGCTCGGCCAACGGCTTTTCCATCAGCGGCGCGGTGTCGACGAACACTTTCACATCCGCGCCGCTCTCGCGCGCCAGCCACTGCGCGAGCTGCTTCAACTTGCCTTTGACGATGTCGTGATAGTCGCGCCGCGCTGCGTAGGCGGAAACCAGTCCGTCTTGCTTCCGTCGCAGCAAGTCAAGCGAACTGTCCGCCGGCGCATAGGATTGCCCGACAAGCACGGCGCTTTTCGCCTCCGGCCAAAGCGCCTGCGGATGCGCACGCTCTGGCCGCGTCATCCACTCCATATCGCCATGGCGACCGTCGGCGAGAAATTCCTCCAGGCGTGCGCTCGCAGGCCAGGCGTCAAGCGCCGAGGCGACGCCAACGGCGTCGAAACTAAGCGCGCGCGCTTTTTGGCGCAGACGCTCGGTCAGAACACAAGGCTCAGACACGCGGTCACTCGCCTCGCATTTGACGAAGCTGCTCTTCGTACAGCGGGTTTCGGCGGCAGAACAGCATCGAGCCGCCAGAGGCGATCAATGATCCCGTCTCGCTGATCGCGCGCACCGTCGTGCCGATGAGGCCGTCGCGGGCGAGCGGCGCCTCGGACTCGATCAGCGTCCACTCGTCTTGGCGCGACAGATCGTGGAACTGCACATGCAAATCGAGATTCGGACCAAGGTAGCGACGGGGGTGAGGGTGAGGTCGCGCCGCTGCATTCCACGGTCCAAGATCCATCCAGAAAACGGTTCGCGCCGCCGCCAGCACCGGCTCAAGCTCCGCGACGGGGGAAGCGAGGCGCAACCATGTGCACCACTGCGGCGCCGACGGCGACACCTCTTCGCCCACGGGCCGAGCCTCGACGCTGCGCCAGTACGGATACCACGAAGCATAGTTGTCATAGAGTTCGGCGAAGCTCTTGAGTTCGCGCGGGCCCGGTACGGTGAACGGTTGCGCGTGATCATGCTCCAGACCGTCCATCGCATCGGCCGTCATCCATAGCGATGCCGCCACGAGATCCTCTCCGTCCTGCACGATACGAGCGCGGAGTGCTTCGCTTCGCTTGCCGGCGCGCAAACGCTCCACCAGCACCTGCGCCAGCTCGAACCTACCGGCTTTCAGAAACTGGCAGTGGAATGCCCCAGGGCGCGGAAGTCGCGCCTCGGCCGCCATGGCGCGCAATGCGATGGCCGCGACGTAGCCGCCGTTCGGACCCCAAACGTCCCAGGCGCGCGAGAGCGTCACGACGTAGCGCGCATCGCCGCCAACAGGCCGTGTGTCGCGTTCGAAATCGCCGATTTCCATGGGGCGCTCCTTCGCCCTCCTAGCGCGGGAAGTGCGCTGGCGCCAGCAAATGGAGCAAGTGCGGCCGCAACACTGCGACCCTCAGGGTTCCTGCGTCAGCTGCTGAAACAAGACCACCTGTTCGCGCCCGATTTCGATGTATTCGCTTTCAAGCTGCGCCAGTTGAGTGAGATAGCTGTTGGCAAGAGCGTCATCCGGCTTGGCTGACGCCGCACCGTCCGCAAGCGCTGCCCGCAGCACCCCGACCACGCGATCATTGACTTGGAATGCCGTGTCTTCAAGGGCGATGATGCGCCCCGCGATCTCTCGTTGCTCTCCACGGAGGGCGTCGAGCGTCGTGCGCTGGCCAAGGATCGCCTCGCGTCCAGATTGACCCCAGCGGGCCGCAGTATCCGCCGCGGCGGCAAGCCGTTGCGCGCCATCGGTCACGGGAAATCCTATCGCCAACATGCCCTCATACATCGCTATCATGGCGCCAAGCGTGTGATAGACGGCGGTGTCCTCGTCCATGAGGCGCTGTCGCGTGCGGAGTGTAAGGATCTGACCTTCAATGAGCACCGATGCGCTGGCGTTGATAGACGGCGCCAATCGTTCAAGCGCTCTTCTGTCGTTGTTGACGATTGCCGTCGCCGCTTCATCCATGACGCCGACATAGGCCAGCATGTTGTCGATGTAGCGGCGAACGTCGCGCAAGATCGCCTCGCTCAATGCGGGATAGTCGGTATCCTCCGCGTCGGCGCGGAAGGGCTCGACCGTGGCAAGGTCCGCTAGCGTCGCTTCCAGCGTGGCGCGCGAGCCGGCAAGCACCACCCGCAACTCGCGCGCGGTTGCGGCCATTTCCCGTTGGCTGGAATCAGGACGAAACGCGGCGTTGAATTGGGCGAAGGCTTGGTTGGCGGTGTCGGCGCGCTGCACGATCGCCGAAACGCGTTGCATCCAGTCCGCGAAATCGCGATGCACCTGCATCTCGTCGGAATCGACAGCCCGCTGCGCGGACGGCGGCGGCGGACTGACACGCGGGTTCGCGAAAACAAACGGTGCACTGGTCAAGCCGAGCAACACCGCCGTAAGCGCCGAAATCAATCTGGCCACGGCTCCCTCCCACAACCGCAAGCAGCATTGCCCTAAATCGTCGCTTCAGCCAAGCTTGCCCGGCTTTCTTATGCGTTGAAATCTGCGGGGACCGCCTTGGACATGCTCGATCTACTCCGCGCCGCCCTGCTCGGCGTGCTGCAAGGGCTCACGGAGTTTCTGCCGGTCTCCTCAACCGGCCATCTGCTCGTCGCCGGGCGCGCCATCGGTTACGACGATCCGGGCGGCGTGTTCACGGTGATGATCCAGCTCGGCTCGATCCTCGCGGTGATGTGGCTTTACCGGCAGCGCATTGTCGACGTGATAACCGGGCTGCCGACGAAGCCCGAGGCGCGGCGGTTCGCGCTGATGCTGTTCCTGGCGTTCCTTCCCGCGGTCGTGATCGGATTCTTCGCCACCGACTACGTGCGCGGGGTGCTTTACGAGAGCCTCGACGTCATCGCCTGGGCGCTGATCATTGGCGGCTTCCTCATGCTGGCGATCGAACGCTTCCGGCCCGCGCCGCAGATCGTGGACGCCGCTGAGACGCCGATATGGCGTGCAATCGGCGTCGGCATTTTTCAGACCATCGCCCTCATTCCCGGCGTCTCGCGCTCAGGTGCGACCATCTATGGCGGCTTGTTGCTCGGGCTTGACCGGCGTGCGGCGGCTGAGTTTTCGTTCTTTCTGGCGATGCCAACTATGATGGCGGCGTTCGTCTATGACTTTTTCGACGTGAAAGATCACATCACGCCGGACCGCATCGCCGAGATCGCAGTCGGCTTCGTGTTTGCCTTCATCTCCGCCGCGATGGTTGTGAAGCCGTTCTTGAACTTCGTCACCCGGATCGGCTTCGGGCCGTTTGCGATCTATCGCATCGTCGCCGGCGTTGCGATCCTGGGCGCGCTCTCCTTGGGCTGGTTGTGAAAACATTCTGGACCATCGGCTACGAGAACGTCGGCGCGACAGGCTTTGTCGCCGCGCTCAAGGCGGCGAACATCACGACGCTGGTCGATGTGCGCGACATCGCCAACTCGCGCCGCGCCGGTTTCTCGAAGAATGCGCTCGCGGCCAGCCTCGCTGAAGCTGGCATCGGCTACATCCACATGAAAGCGCTCGGCACGCCCAAGGCAGGTCGCGCGGCCGCGCGCAAGGGCGACGCCAAGACCATGCACCGCATCTTCGAGGCCAAGCTCGCCGACCCCGAGAGCGAGATGGCGCTGGCGGAGCTGAGCGATCTCGTGCGCAAGGGCCGCGTGTGCCTCATGTGCCTCGAACACGACTGGCGCCAGTGCCACCGCGCCATCGTCGCCGCGCGGCTGGAGGCGCTGGGGCTGATGGCGACCCACCTTTCGCCGGCGCCGACTACCTAAGCCGGGTTCTGCTTGGTCTGGAACTGCCCGTACGGACGGAAGCGCCAAAGATATGTCGGCGCGATCGCTTCGATGCTTTCGAGCGGCGCCACGCCCAAGTCGGCGATCGTCCCCGCGTTCGGATCGGCGCCGACCACATTGTCGCGCTTCAGCATCGTCACCTGATCGCCAGTGAGCGGCGGATCAACCGGCAAGAGCTTGAACGCCCAGTCCAGCACAAGGCCGAAGGGATGCGCGATGACGAACGGCAGCGGTGCGAGCAGACGCGAACGTTGGATTTGCGTTAGCGTGAATTGCAGCAGTTCCTTGAACGAATAGACGCGCGGGCCGCCCAGCTCGAAAACCCGGCCTTGCGCATCGCGGCGCTCAAGCGCGGCGCACACCGCATCTGCGACATCGCCGACGAACACCGGCTGAAACTTGGTCTTGCCGCCGCCGATCAGCGGCAGGAACGGCGACATCGTCGCCATCGATGCGAAGCGATTGAAGAACGCGTCTTCCGGCCCGAACACAATCGAGGGACGCAGGATGACGGCGCTCGGCACCGCGTCGAGTACGGCGCGCTCGCCGCGATATTTGGTGCGCGCGTACTTGGCGCCTTTCGGCGCGGCGCCGATCGCGGAGATGTGCACGATGCGTTGGATGCCCTGCCGCGCCGCCGCCTGCGCAATTGCGGCGGCGGCGTCAACATGCAGGGCCTCGAAGTTCTGCGCGCCCTTCTCGCTCAGCACCGCGACTAGGTTGACCACCGCGTCCGCGTCCTCGAGCGCCGCATCGATCGACGGAGGAAAACGGACATTGGCCTGCACCAGCTGCACTTGGCCGACATCGCCGGTGACGCGCAGCTCATGGCCCAGGTGCGGCCGGCGCATCGCCACGCGAATGCGGTAGCCGCGCTTGGCCAACGCGCGCACCACTTGCTTGCCGATGAAGCCCGAGCCGCCAAAGACGACCACGAGACCTGCGCCCATGTCCCTGCTCCGTTGTTCCTTGGCGCCGCTATGCAGGCTTGAGCACAAGTTTTCAACCGCAGCGTCGCACTCCGCCACATCATGGCCCGCTTCTTGCGCCAGCGCCTTGCGGCCATGCGTCGCCAACAGGCCAAGCCAGCGCCGATTCGTCTGCGTGAGAACGCGCGCACCGGCCCAGCCGGGCCGGTGATTGACGCAGACTACGCCGTGGTCGGCCGCAAGCGCGGGATCGTCAGGACACTCGTGCGCGCCCTGCTCTGGGTGCTCGTCGCGGCGTTGATCGGCTTCCTGGTCCCGCCGCTGTGGATCTTCATCGAAACCATCGGCGCGGACGCCTCAAAGTGAGCGAAGAAAAAAGGGCGGCGCATCGATGCGCCGCCCCCGCTCACAAGCCAGCGTGAGCTTTGGAGATTACTTCAACAGATCGAAGCGATCCGCGTTCATCACCTTCACCCACGCGGCGACAAAGTCCTTCACGAACTTCTCCTTGGAGTCGTTCTGGGCATAGACCTCCGACAACGCGCGCAGTTGTGAGTTCGAGCCGAACACGAGATCGACGCGTGTGCCGGTCCACTTCACCGCGCCGGTCTTGCGGTCGCGCAGTTCGTAGACCCCATCCGCGGTAGGCTGCCACTTCATGCTCATGTCGAGCAGGTTGACAAAGAAGTCGTTGGTCAACGTTTCCGGGCGGCTGGTGAACACGCCGTGCTTGGGCTCGCCGACGTTCAGCGCGCGCAAGCCGCCGATCAGCACCGTCATCTCCGGCGCCGTTAGGCCCAGGAGCTGCGCCTTGTCGACCAGCAATTCTTCCGGAGAAAGCTTGCCGCCGGTCTTCAGATAGTTGCGGAAGCCGTCGGCCTTCGGCTCAAGGAAATTGACCGAATGCACATCAGTTTGCTCTTGCGTGGCGTCGGTGCGGCCAGGTGTGAATGGAACCTTGACGCTCACACCCGCCTTCTTCGCCGCTTCCTCGATCGCCGCCGAACCGCCCAGCACGATGAGATCCGCAAGGGACACTTTCTTGCCGCTCGCGTTGAACTCCTTCTGCACGGCTTCAAGCTTCGCCAACACGCCCGCCAGTTGCGCTGGCTGGTTGACTTCCCAGTTCTTCATCGGGGCCAAGCGGATGCGCGCGCCATTGGCGCCGCCGCGTCTGTCGGACCCGCGGAACGTCGAGGCCGAAGCCCACGCCGTGGTCGCGAGTTGCGAGATGGTGAGGCCGGAAGCGAGCAACTTCGCCTTCAACGCGTCGGCGTCGGCGTCGGAGATCAGCGGGTGATCGACCGGCGGCACCGGATCTTGCCAGATCAGGATTTCCTTCGGCGTCAGCGGGCCAAGATAACGAGCCGCCGGACCCATGTCGCGATGCGTAAGCTTGAACCAGGCGCGGGCGAACGCGTCGGCGAACTCTTGCGGGTTCTTGTGGAAGCGCCGCGCGATGGGCTCGTAGATCGGATCAAAGCGCAGCGCCAAGTCCGCCGTGGTCATCATCGGCGCATGCTTCTTGTTCGGATCGTGCGCATCGACCACCGTGCCGGCGCCGGCGCCGCCCTTCGGCTTCCACTGATGCGCGCCGGCCGGGCTCTTCGTCAGTTCCCACTCATAACCGAACAACGTATCGAAATAGCCGTTATCCCATTTGGTGGGATTAGGCTTCCACGCGCCTTCGATGCCAGATGTGATGGCGTCGCCCGCTTTGCCGCTGCCATGCGTGCTGAGCCAACCAAAGCCTTGGGCTTCGATCGGCGCGGCTTCCGGCTCCGGACCGACGTGCGACTCCAGCCCTGCGCCGTGCGCCTTGCCGAAGGTATGGCCGCCGGCGACGAGCGCGACAGTCTCTTCGTCGTTCATGGCCATGCGGCCGAAGGTCTCGCGGATGTCCCGGCCTGACGCGACCGGGTCGGGGTTGCCGTTCGGCCCCTGCGGATTGACGTAGATGAGGCCCATCTGCACGGCCGCCAGATTGCCTTCGAGTTGGCGGTCGCCCGAGTAACGCTCATCGGCCAACCACTTGCCTTCCGGACCCCAATAGATGTCTTCCTCCGGCTCCCAGATGTCGGCGCGGCCGCCGGCGAAACCGAAGGTCTTGAACCCCATGGACTCCAGCGCGACGTTGCCGGTGAGGATGAAGAGATCGGCCCAGGACAGCTTGTTGCCGTACTTCTGCTTGATCGGCCAAAGCAGGCGGCGCGCCTTGTCGAGATTGCCGTTGTCCGGCCAGCTGTTCTCTGGGGCAAAACGCTGCGCACCCGAACCGCCGCCGCCGCGACCGTCGCCGACGCGATAGGTCCCCGCCGCGTGCCACGCCATGCGAATAAAGAACGGACCGTAATGTCCGTAGTCCGCCGGCCACCACTCCTGGCTGTCGGTCATCAGCGCAGTGAGGTCCTTCACCACCGCATTGAGATCGAGGGTCTTGAATTCCTTGGCGTAGTCAAATGTCTCGCCCAGTGGGTTGGACTTGGACGAGTGCTGGTGCAGAATTTTCAGATCGAGCTGGTTTGGCCACCAATCACGGTTGGCGGGCCCACGCGACTGCGAGAATGGGCACTTGGTGTCAGTTCCGTCGGCCATGGGGAGTCCTCCTGCCGGCTCGGTAGCGCGATCACGCGCCCGCGCCCAATTGGTTTGAGGTATGAAGCTATAGAGAGGGTCTCTGGATAGACCCTCGGTCGGATGCGATCAACTGACTATGCCCTGCTTCCACTCCGCGTCCCGGCGCGGCAAAGCAAGGTAGCTTTGGCTGCGCATTTCCATCAGACGCGAGGCGGTGCGCTCGAACTCGAAGCTTTGGTCGCCGGTGGGATAGAGCGCGTACGGCTCAGCCTCCGCGGAGGCGATGAGCTTCACCTTGGCCTCATAGAGCGCGTCGATCAGAATCCGAAAACGCGCCGCCTCCTCGCGCATCGATGGCGTCAGCTTGGGAATGCCCTCCAGCAATACCGTATGGAAGCGATCCGCGATCTCGATATAGTCCGCAGCGCCCAATGGACGCGCGCACAATTCCTCGAAGCTGAAGCACGCCACTCCAGCCGCCTCGCGCTCCACCCGCAGCGCGCGGCCGCCAACATCGAGCATGACCGTTTGAGCGCTCGCGCCAAAGGTCAGCCGCGCCCAAGCGCGGTTCATCGCTTCGTCCGCCGCTGGACCCAGCGGCGCGTACCAGACCGGCGCCGCCATCAGACGCTCCAGCCGGTAGTCTCTCGCTCCGGCAATCTCGACCAAATCGAGCTTGGCCTTGATCTGCGCTATGAAGGGCAGGAAGAGCTGGCGATTGAGCCCGTTCTTGTAGAGTTCGTCCGGCGGCCTGTTGGAGGTCGCGACGACCACGACATCGGACGCAAACAAGCGCTCGAACAGCCGCCCGAGGATCATGGCGTCGGCAATGTCAGTGACTTGCACCTCGTCGAAGCACAAGAGACGCGACTCCTTGGCTACCTGCTCTGCGACTTGGGCGATCAGCTGATCCTGACCCGCGCCGCTGGCGCGCGCCTCCCGCAGGCGTGCGTGCGTCGTCAACATGAATTCATGAAAGTGCACGCGCCGCTTCTGCTTCAGCGGTGCTGCCTGAAAAAACAGATCCATCAGCAGCGACTTGCCGCGCCCGACAGGCCCCCACAGATAGAGCCCCCGCGGCGTGGCCGGTTTGCTGAGCCAACCGTTCGGCTTCCAGCGCGCAAGCGCCTGCGCCAACGCCTCCAGTCGCTCGGCGGCGCGCGCCTGATCGGGGTCGGCCACCAGGTCGCCCGCAGCGATGCGTTCGGCGTAGCCGGCCAGCGTCATTCCGTCTCCGTTGTGCTGCGGGTGCACAAACCCCGCCGCGCGCTCAAACGCAAGCCAGGCTGTTTGCACTGGAGGGCGCCAAGTCGCTAAGTAGCGACTCGATGACAGACGCCGTCGCACCCGCCCAAGCCGTCGCCACCGCCCGCGCGAAGCACATCGTCGACGAGCTGATCGAAGAGCGGGCGCCAAAATTGTCCAGCGGGCCGCTCTGGCCGCTGGTGCGCCCGCCGCTGTTTTGGCTTCTCAACTATGACAAGGCGGTGCGCATGGCGAATATGATCGCGCCGATGCGCGGGCATGAAGCGCTGGAATCCATCTCGCAATTGCTCTCGGTGAAACTCGACGTCGTCGGACTGGAGCGGCTGCCGAAGAGCGGCGCGTGCATTATTCTCGCCAACCACCCCACCGGCATCACCGACGGCATCGCCGTGTACGACGCGCTAAAGTCGGTGCGCCCCGACGCCAAGTTCTACGCCAACTCCGATGCACAGCGCGTCTGCCCGCGCTTCGACGACGTGCTCATTCCAGTGGAGTGGGTGCTGGCCAAGCGCACGCGAGAGCGGACGCGCGTGACCTTGAAGATGACGGAGCAAGCGTTCTCCGAAAACCGGCCGCTGATGATCTTTCCGGCAGGACGACTGGCGCGCGTGCGCGACGGCGTTCTCACCGACCCCGAATGGATGCCCACCGCCATTAGCCTTGCGCGCAAGTATGAGTTGCCGATCTTGCCGTGCCACGTCGCCGGCCCCTACGCCTTCTGGTTCCACACCTTCTCGCAATTCTCGCAAGAGCTGCGCGACATCACCCTGTTCCACGAATTGTTGAACAAGCAGGGCAAGACTTATCGCCTGACGTTCGGACCGCTGATCCCGGCCGAGCACTCGGTCGGCGATGCGACCAGCATTACGCGCCGCATCAAACACTATGTGGAGCGCGTGCTGCCGGATGCGCCGGACACGCGCTACGACCCGGAAGGTCCGGAGTGCGCCTGGCGCGATCCGCCAAAGCCACGCTGAATCAGGCTCACAACCCCTCGCCTGGCCCGCAGCGGATCGCCTCGTTCGGCGTGATCACCCAGTCCAGCGGCGCGTCATACGGCCCCGTCGGCACGTGCCGCATTTCCTGTTGCGCATAGGCGAGACCCACCGCGACCGCACCTTGGCGGCGATACTCGGCGAGGATGCGATCGTAATGCCCGCCGCCTTGGCCCAGCCGTCCACCGGCGCGATCGAACGCCAACAGCGGCGTCAGGACCAGCACCGGGCGTGTCTCTGCGCTGCCCGTCGGGGGCGACGGCACGCCGAAGGCATCCGCCGTCAGCGCGTCCGCGGCGCTCCAGATCAGAAACCGCGCCGGCCCGGCGCGCGTCTCCATGCGCGGCAACGCCACGACGCAGCCCGCTTTCGCCAGCGCCGCCAGCAAAGGCCGGCCATCGATCTCACCGCCGACGGGCCAATAGCCGGCAACCGGCGAAAGCCGCGCGAGTCCGATTGGGAAGTGCTCGATCAGTTTCAGGGGCGCGTCGCGCGCCTCGATCGCGGCCCGCTCCGCGCGCATGGTCATGCGTGCATCGGCCTTGAGCGCTTCAAGGGCGGGATCGAGGCTCATGCGGCCGCTGCCGGAACGGCCCCCCCGCGTGCGGGGAAGGTGATCGCGAAGCGACTGGATGCTTTCCCCGCATCCGGGGGAAGTAGGCGGAACCACATGCGCCGTAAGGATTGCTCATCCTCTCGAACCCTAGAGCAACTAGGTGGGCGCCAGGTGCTCCAGACCACGGTCCGGAGCAGAGCCAGCTCCCGAGAGAGATGATACGGTCCCAGGGATGAAAGCGCCTCTCGCACGCCGCAGTAACCGCCCGGCGCGAATCTAGGCGCAGCCGCCGCCCCGCTCAAGCGTTTGCGCGCAGCGAAGCGACGCGGCCGCGATCCTCGTTTACGGTTTGCGTCTCCGCTTCGAGCTTGGCCTCGACCACCAGATCGGTGAGCCGCTCGATCTCCGAGCGGGCCAAGGCGAGGGCCGCTGACTTCGCCTGCACTTCGTCGAGCAGGCAAAGCGCGGTCAGCAACAGCCTCTGCGTCTTCGGCGCATCGCCAGGATAGACCGAGATACGGCGTTCGAGCGCGGCGGCAAGATCGGCGATACGCTGCTCGTCGCGCTGCTCGCAGCTGAGCGCGATGTCCTCGCCGAGCACGGTGACGTGAAACAAAGTCAGCCGAGCGCCTCCTTCGCCGCCGCGTCAAGGGCGTGGACGGGTTGTTTCAGCGCCAAGGCCACGGCGTCGGGGTCGGCGCCGGCATCCAGCCGATCGAGCACCGCCTCCACCGCATCCAGAGCGGAAGACAGCTGATCGACCGAGGTTCGAGGGTCATCCTGATCCGGCATTGCGACAGAATGTTACGGCAAGCGCCGATTCGTTGAAAGTGAAAGCCGCCGCCGAACCTGGACGCTCGGCCCCGCCGACGTTATGTCCACGGCCAAATCCAGGAGTTTTCCCTTATGAGCGTGAAGGTCGCCATTAATGGCTTTGGCCGCATCGGCCGCAACGTGCTGCGCGCGATCATCGAGTCCGGCCGCACCGACATCGAGGTGGTGGCGATCAACGATCTGGGACCGGTCGAGACCAACGCGCACCTGCTGCGCTTCGACTCCATCCACGGCCGCTTTCCGGGCGAGGTGAAGACCGGCGAGGACTGGATCGACGCCGGCCGCGGCAAGATCAAGACCACCGCGATCAAGAACCCGGCCGAGCTTCCTCACAAAGCGCTCGGCGTCGACATCGCGCTCGAATGCACCGGCATCTTCACCGCCCGCGACAAAGCCGCCGCGCACCTCGAGGGCGGCGCCAAGCGCGTGATCGTGTCAGCGCCGGCGGACGGCGCAGACTATACCGTGGTGTATGGCGTGAACCATGGCGGGCTCACCAAGGATCACGTTGTGATCTCCAACGCGTCGTGCACCACCAATTGCCTCGCGCCGGTGGTCAAGGTGTTGCACGATGCGATCGGCATCGATCATGGCATGATGACCACGATCCATTCCTATACCAACGATCAGCCGAGCCTCGATCAGCTGCACAAGGATTTGTACCGCGCGCGCGCCGCCGCGCTGAACATGATCCCCACTTCAACGGGCGCGGCGAAGGCGATCGGCCTGGTGATCCCGGAGCTGAAAGGCAAGCTCGACGGCATTTCCATCCGCGTGCCGACCCCGAACGTGTCGGTGGTGGATTTCAAATTCATCGCCAAGCGCGTCACCGACGCGAAAGAAATCAACGCGGCGATCAAGGCGGGGGCGGACGGCGCCCTGAAAGGCGTGCTCGGCTACACCAATGCGCCGAACGTCTCCACCGACTTCAACCACGATCCGCGCTCATCGATCTTCCACATGGATCAGACCAAAGTGATGGAAGGCAATATGTGCTCGATCCTCACCTGGTACGACAACGAATGGGGCTTCTCCAACCGCATGGCGGATACGGCGGTGCATATGGCGAAGCTGATTTAGCGCTCTGGCGTCCCCTCTCCCCCGTCGGGGGAGAGGGTCTAGGGTGAGGGGGCGGCGGCTTTGGCCCGAAGCGACATCGGACGGACTCGCCGCGCGCCGTGGTTTAGAATAGTTAGAAACTCGGAAGGGTTGCCGATGCGAGTTCGGGCCGAGTTTCCTTTCGTCGACAAAACCGCGAACGTCGTCGTCGAGATGTCCGATGAGGACGAGCAAGAGCGCTCAGATTATGTCGCTTGGGAGTATCCACTTTGTGAGACTCGATTGGTCCGGGGCGCGCAACGCGTCGACGTTGGCTATCTCTCGTTGATGGAATTGCTGGGGTTTCTACATCTGCCACTTCGTCGAAATGAATGGCCGCAGCTTCACCCGGTGGAGTTGGGCCGCTGTTTCCTAGGCCTACGCGTCGGCAGCTTCACGCCCGACGACGGGAGCGAACTGCATCAAATGCAACTGCGACATGAGGATGGTGACTTCGAGATCGCATTCTCAGAGGAGCAGGCCGAGCAGTGGGCGGTCTCTATTTGGGAAATCAAAAAACGGTTGAAGGTATTTCTGCAAGATTGGTGACGCTGCGATGTCCGCTTCCGGCGAAAAGCGGACTCACGCGCGAGGGCGCGTTCCGGCTAGAAGCACGCCGATGAAGCCCCAAATCTTCACCCCCTTTGCAAAAGCCCAGGCGCTTGGCCTCTTGCTCGGCTTCGCCACCGCGCTGTGGACGACGCTCGCCACAGAGGTCGGCGTGCGCATTTTCCTGATCGCCGGCGCGCTGGCTTGGCTCGGCTGGGAGTTTATCCTCGGCCCACGCGCGCCCTCGCATGCGGCGACACCGCGTGCGCTCGCCTACGCGGCCCTCACCGGCTTCGCTTTTCCATGGATCGGCTTCGGGCTCGCCGCATTGGCGGCGTATCTCCGCCCATGAGCACGCAGCAGGCGTTTCCAGGAGCGCGTGCGCGCCAGAACGCTACGCTCAGCTCGCCCATGTCCTCTGCAGCCGCCCGCCGCACTCTCATGGTCGCGTTCGGCGACCTTGGCTTTGCACTGGCGATGTTTGCCTGCGGCCTCTACGACGCGCCGACCTGGATCGCCGGGCTAGTCGCGGCGGCGATGCTGGCCTATTGGAGCGCCAGCCGCCGCCGGGTGCTCAACCGCCTCCCCGCCAAGGCATGGGCGAGCCAGACCGGCATCGCTCTTTCCGTCATCGTCGCCATCGCGGTCGGCGCCTATTGGCTCGGCTTCGAGGTTGCAGGAGCGATCTAGTCTCATGAGCCAAGTTTCCATGCACGCCTTCAGCGCGCCCACCTTCGCGCGCATGCTGAAGAATCTCTCCGCCATGCTGGCGAAAGCCGAAGCGCACGCCAAAGCGAAGAACTTCGACCCGAGCGTGCTGTTGAACGACCGGCTCGCGCCGGACATGTTCTCGCTCACGCGGCAGATTCAAATCGCCACCGACCACGCCAAAGGCGCGATGGCGCGCCTCGCCGGCGCGCAGCCGGAGGTCATCCCCGACACCGACACGACGGTCTCAGACCTGCAAGCGCGCATCGCCAAGGTCATCCGCATCGTCGAGAGCTACGAGCCCAGCCAACTGCAAGGCTCAGAAAAGCGCGAGATCACGATCAAGATCCCCAACCAGGAACTGAAATTCAACGGCCTCGACTATCTCGTCACCTGGGCGCTGCCGAACTTCTATTTCCACATCACCATGGCGTACGCGATCATGCGTCACAACGGCGTCGATCTCGGCAAGCGCGACTTCCTGATGAGCTGAGGGCGTCCTGTGCCCCGCCGTCCCAATATTCGCTCGGCCGGCGTCGATCTGGCGCTGGCGGCGGCAGCGCTCATTGCGGGACTGGCTGGCGTGCCTGCTTCCTACGCCGCCGCCGGTTTTGCGCTCGCCGTCGCCATCTGGGCGGCGACGCGCTGGGGCGCGCTCGCACGCATGGAACCCATGCAAAGGCTGACGAATACAGCCGTAGCGCTGGCCATGCTCGCCGTCGTACTAGGCGGCGCCTATTGGTTTGGATTGATGGTGGGAGGCCACACGTGAGTTTTCGCCGCATTGAGGACGCGCCGTCCAACAAGACTGCACTGGTACGCGTCGACTTCAACGTGCCGATGGCCGATGGTAAGGTCAGCGACGACACCCGCCTGCGCGCGGCGCTGCCCACCATCCACGCGCTGCAGGCTAAGAATTGCAAGATCGCCCTGCTCGCGCATTTCGATCGCCCCAAAGGCAAGCGCGTGCCGGAGATGTCGTTGAAGCCCGTGGCGGAACCGCTGGGGCGCCTGCTCGGCGCGCCGGTCGGCTTTGCTGGCGATTGCGTCGGTGATGAAGCCAGCGCCGCAATACAAGCATTGCCGGCAGGCGGCGTCATTTTGTTGGAAAACACCCGCTTTCACGCCGGCGAAGAAAAGAACGACGCCGAGCTGGCAAAGCAAATGGCCGCGCTTGGCGCCTTCTATGTCAACGACGCCTTCTCGGCCGCGCACCGCGCGCATGCATCGACCGAGGGCGTCGCACACCTGCTGCCCGCGTACGCCGGCAAACAGATGGAGCGTGAGCTCGATGCGCTCAACGCCGCACTCGGCAATCCAAAGCGCCCGGTGCTCGGTATTGTCGGCGGCGCCAAAGTCTCCACCAAACTCGACCTGTTGCAGAACCTGATCGCCAAGCTCGACCGCCTCGCTATCGGCGGCGGCATGGCGAATACCTTCTTGTTCGCGCAAGGCCACGACATCGGCGCCTCGCTGGCCGAGAAAGACATGGCTGACACGGCGCGCGCGATCATGAAAGCGGCCGAAGGCAAGTGCAAGCTGCTGCTGCCGGTCGATGTTGTGGTGGCGACCGAAGTAAAGCCGGGCGTCGCGGCCCGCATCGTTGGCCTCGACGCCGTCGGCGCCGAAGACAAAATCCTCGACGCCGGCCCTGAGACATTGCGCCGGCTCATCGCTGCGATCAACGACAGCGCGACGTTGATCTGGAACGGCCCGCTCGGCGTGTTCGAGGCGCCGCCGTTCGACAAGGCCACCGTCGCCGCCGCCAAGCATGCAGCTGCGCTGGCGAAAGCGGGCAAGCTCGTCGCGGTGGCCGGCGGCGGCGACACGGTCGCCGCCCTCAATCATGCCGGCGTCACCGACGACATGACCTTTGTCTCGACCGCCGGCGGCGCTTTTTTGGAGTGGATGGAAGGAAAGCCGCTGCCTGGCGTGGAGGCGCTGAAGCATGGCTAAGCCTCGAGTTGGCAAAGCGTCACGCAATGAACGACGCAAAGTGACGGCGGCGCTCGTGAACGGCATGTCTGGCGCCATACTCATTGTCGGCGCTGTTCAGCCGCTCTTTTGGCGCGCCGGGCTACGGCCTCGACTGGCTTCGCCTGACGCTGGCCATGCTCACGGCGTTTATGTTACACATCGCGGCACTACACGCGGTGCGAGGGGTAGAGGACTGAGCATGTCGCTGGACCCGTTTTACATCACAATTGCCCTGCTTTTCATTGCGGGTCTGGTGATTGCCGGCCGGCACGAACTGGACGAGCGGCGCTGGCGACGCGAGCGCGAGCAAGAAGAACGCGCGGGCCACGCGGCTGAATAGTCGGCCAGCGCCTGCTACCCCTTCCCCCCTCGGGGCGGTTTGGGTTTAATAAGCCAAACCCAAAGACCTCAGGACTTTACCCATGGCGCGCATCACGCTTCGACAGCTTCTCGATCACGCCGCTGAGCACAATTACGGGCTGCCGGCGTTCAACATCAACAACATGGAACAGGGGCTCGCGATCCTGGAGGCGGCCGACGAGGTCAACGCCCCGGTGATCATCCAAGCCAGCCGCGGCGCGCGCTCCTACGCCAACGACATCGTGCTGAAGCACCTGATCGACGCACTGGCGGAAATGTATCCGCATATCCCGATTTGCATGCACCAGGATCACGGCAACAACGAAGCTACGTGCGCCACCGCCATCCAGTTCGGCTTCACCAGCGTGATGATGGACGGCTCGCTGATGGCCGACGCCAAGACGCCGGCGGATTACGAGTACAATGTCGCGGTCACGCGCCGCGTGGTCGATATGGCGCATTGGGTCGGCGCTTCGGTCGAAGGCGAACTCGGCGTGCTTGGTTCGCTCGAGACCGGCATGGGCGAAAAGGAAGATGGCCACGGCGCCGAAGGCAAGCTCGATCATTCGCAGCTGCTCACCGATCCCGATCAAGCCGTCGACTTCGTCGCGCGCACGCAGGTCGACGCGCTGGCGATCGCCATGGGCACCAGCCACGGCGCCTACAAGTTCTCGCGCAAGCCGGACGGCGCCGTGCTGGCGATGAACGTGATCGAGGAAATTCACCGCCGCCTGCCGAACACCCACTTGGTGATGCACGGCTCGTCGTCAGTGCCGGAAGATCTGCAGGAGATCATCAACAAGTATGGCGGGCAGATGCCGCAAACCTGGGGCGTGCCGGTCGAAGAAATTCAGCGCGGCATCAAACACGGCGTGCGCAAGATCAACATTGACACCGACAATCGCATGGCGATGACCGGCGCGATCCGCAAAGCCTTCGCCGAACACCCGAAAGAGTTCGACCCGCGCTTCTATTTGAAGCCGGCGAAAGAAGCGATGCGCAAGATCTGCCGGCAACGTTTTGTCGAGTTCGGCGCCGAGGGCCAGGCCGCGCGCATCAAACCGCTGCCGATGTCGGCGATGGCCAAGCGCTACGCCACAGGCGAATTGACGCCGCAGATCGACTCAAGTCGCGTCGCGGCGGAGTGATGGCGGGAGACCGCTGCCGCCTCTACCTGATCACGCCGCCGCAGCTCGATCTCGCCGCGTTCGAACCGGCGCTCATGCAAGCTCTGCAGGGCGGCGATGTCGCCGCTGTGCAATTGCGCTTGAAGGACGTGAGCGACGGCGAAATTCTCCGCATCGGCGCGGCGCTCAAACCGATCGTGCAAGAGGCCGGCGCCGCCTTCATTGTCAACGACCGGCCTGACCTCGCCGCCAAGCTCGACGCCGATGGTGTTCATGTCGGCCAACGCGACGCAAGCTATGCCGAAGCGCGCGCCATGCTTGGCGGAGACAGAATTGTCGGCGTCACCTGCCACGACTCGCGCCACCTGGCGATGCAAGCGGCCGAAGCTGGCGCCGACTACGTCGCCTTCGGCGCCTTTTATCCCACCGCCACCAAGAGCCCGGCGCATCGGGCCGATCCCGAGCTTCTCGAAATCTGGCAGGAGACGATGGAGACTCCGTGCGTCGCCATCGGCGGCATTACCGTCGACAATGCCGCGCCACTGGTGCGCGCCGGCGCCGATTTTCTCGCCGTCAGCGCGGGCGTGTGGCGTTACGCCAAGGGCGCGCGCGCCGCGGTTGCCGAATTCAACGCGCTGTTCGACCGACCCGCTTAAGCGAAGCCAAACATCGCGCGAGCCCATCGCAGCCGCGACAGCGCCTGCCGCCAGCAGAGCGGCGCGATTGGCGCCGAGCCGGGAACTCAGCGATAAGTGGTCCAAAACGACTTATCGTCACCGCAGGTCATGGTGATCACCCGCCCCTGCGAGACAAGCAGGCCCATGCACTCCGTTGCGATCGACGAAGCGAGCGCGTTTCCGAAAATCGTGAAATACGAAGCCGCCGAGATATCGGCCGTGTTGTGGGCGTGCTCGTAGCCGATGACAGCGCCGCTGGCGTCGAGAAAGCGCCGGTTCACGTTGAAAACTTCGGGTGTTCGATTTCGACAAGGTTGCTGTTGCACGCGCTGGCCCGTCGGCTGCGTCAGGCTGAGAAACAGGCCGGTCGTGGGAGACGCGATGGCAAAGTGATCGGAACCTAATCCAAACACAACCCAAGCGGTGCGTGAAGCGTCGGTGCAGTTGGCGACGTCGACAAAGCCGCCTGCGCCAGAGGTGTTGTTGGCGAAATGCACGCAGCTGTTGCGGTCATAGATGGATCGCAGGCCCGTCACGATTTGATCTTGAGCCGCGGCGCTCCAATTGAATGGGCCGCCGGCAGACGCGCTCAGAGGAAAACCGCGCCCCCCGCTCTGACCACTCGCCGCAAGAACGCCGCGCCATATTTGCAGTGGTTGCCCGCTGGAATACCGGATGAAAACCACCGTGCCGGCCGGAGAGGCGTAGTGGCCGGAAATTGCATCACCCCACAGATGGCCCTCGAACACGCCCTCGGTCGGCGCTCTGAACACTAACGGCCCTTGTTCGTTGCCAACGGCAGCATTCACGCCTGCCAATGGATCGGTAACAAGCGGCGCAGCGGCGGTGGGCACAGCCGGAAGCGTCGCATCAGGCGTGCACGGGGGGCGCAAGCAGGCACGCGGGGTTGGGCTGACAGTACGAAAACCGACAGCGTTCTGAGTAGCCGAGCCCTCGCCGGGTCCGCTCTTGAGCCAGTGCGCCATGCCGATCCAGTTGCGCGCAGCGTAGTCGTAATCCGCCGTAATCGCCTGCACTGCGGTTGACCCGCGATAACGCAACAGTGCGAGTGACCGCGCCGGGCGACCATCCGGACCCGCCTGCTCCGTGTGGTAATATCCCTCGACGCGGGCGCCGAGCAGCATACCCGTCACGGGACCGCTTCGGCGCGGGTTGTAGCGGATGTTCATCACCCCATCGGCGGCGCCAATCCGTACCTGGTGCAAGAAGTACAAGCTCGCCGCCTCGTTTACCGACGGCTGCGGCGTTATTCGCGGCTCCGTGGGCCCAGTTTGTGCAAACGTTGGGGCGCTGAGTGCGAAGACGAACGCGACGAGTAGCGTAGCGACGGTTCTCATGAACATTTCCTCCCCGTTGGCGACAAGTTATCACGGCGCAAAGGGTTAAGCTTTCAGCGGCTGAACTCCTGTCCAAGATTTCATAGCGCTACAAACGTCATGCACATCAGCGCCTGCGTGATCGCCACAGCTGAGTGATGCAGGACGCTAGGTGGTTAGCGCCCTTCAAACGTGATCAGGCTGTGCACCGGCACGCCCATCGCCGCGATGCGCTGCGCGCCGCCTAGGTCCGGCAGATCGATGACGAACGCCGCGCCGACGATATCCGCGTTGGCGCGGCGCAGCAGCGTTATGGCTGCTTCCGCAGTGCCGCCGGTAGCGATCAAATCGTCCACCACCAGCACGGTTTCGCCGGGCTTTACCGCATCGACGTGGATTTCGACTTCGTCGGCGCCGTACTCCAAAGCGTAAGTCTGGCGCAGCGTCTCCGCCGGCAGCTTGCCGCGCTTGCGCACCGGCAAAAAGCCCGCCGACAACTGGTGCGCCACCGCCCCGCCCAGAATGAATCCGCGCGCCTCGATGCCGGCGACCTTATCGATCTTGCGCCCCGCGAACGGCTGCACCAGTTCGTCCACCGCGCGACGGAACGCGCGCGCATCCGCCAGCAACGTGGTGATGTCGCGGAATTGAATGCCCGGCTTGGGGTAGTCGGGGATGGTGCGGATGGCGTCGGCGAGGTTCATGGCGTTCCTTCTGCGCGAGTCCGCGCTCAGGGCAAAGGCCGGCAGCTGCCGGGACTAGGAAAACCACCCGAAGCGGCCTACCTGGAGACGACGATTTCTCAGGGAGCCCTACCCCCATGCGTTTCTACCCCGCCCGCCTCGACGACGCCGAAAAACCGCCGGCCGAGGGCCGCAACGCCCCCGAAGTGATTGAAAAGGCGCTGTTCGACGCCCGCGTCGTCATGCTCACGGGCGAGGTCAACGACGTGCAGGCCCGCCGTATCACCGAACGCCTGTTTGCGCTCTCGGCGCAGAACGCCGATCCGATCACGTTCGTGATCTCGTCCCCCGGCGGCCACGTCGAGAGCGGCGACATGATCCACGACGTGGTGCGCTTCATCAACGCGCCCGTACGCATGCTGGGCACCGGCTGGGTGGCGAGCGCCGGCGCGCTCATCTTCTGCGCGGCGGCGCGCGAGAACCGCTTCTGCCTGCCCAACACCCGCTTCCTGCTGCACGAACCGCGTGGGGGCGTCGGCGGCATGGCCAGCGACGTTGAAATCCAGGCGCGCGAAATCCTGAAAATGCGCGAGCGGTTGAACCGCATCTTCTCGGAAGCCACCGGCCAGCCGATCGACAAGATCAAGCGCGACGTCGACCGCGATTATTGGATGCAGGCCGAAGAAGCGAAAACCTACGGCCTCGTCGGCAAGGTCGTGCGCAGCCACGCGGAAGTACGTTAGCGCTTGAAATGCGCGTCCAGAAATTGGCGCGCCACCGCCCAGTCGCTCGGCCGCACGCCATGACCGCCGGGGCGTAAGTGAAAAGCGATGTCGGCGTCGAGGTTGGTCGAGCGCATGTCGGCCTGATCGAGACCGACGCGGCCAAACAGTTCGTACACCGGGCTCGCCGCTGCCGCTGCGCGAAACGAGCCGGCAGGATCGGACCAGCGATCGAGCGTCGCACCCGAAAGCAGGATTGGCCGCGGCGCAATCAGCGCCAGCAGCAGGTGTTGGTCGATCTGATCGCTCACCGCCAGCGGATCGACGCCGTCGGGAAACCAGTGCGGATAGCGCCGTAGCAGGCCGCTTAGGGTCTCGCCGACGCCGGATTCGCTCGGCGACGCTCCAAGCCGCCCTGATTGATTGGCGATCACCGCGCCGATGCGCGCATCCATCGCCGTCGCCCAGAGCGCCGCCTTGCCAAAGCGCGAGTGCCCAAACACGGCGATGCGGGATGCGTCCAATTCGTGCTCGTTGCCGATCACGTCAACGACACGCGAAATGCCCCACGCCCAGGCGCCCACCGCGCCCAGACGATCCGCCGACGCATCCGGCAGGCGCGCCAGCGCGTCACGCGCAAGCGCCGGCGAGTCCGGTGCGATCTCACCCGGTGCGAAGGTCGCCACCGCGTAGCCGTTGCGCAGGAGTTCCGCGAAGGGCGGGCGGACAATGTGCGCGCCCTGGACCGCACGCGTCAGCGCGCGGCCCACCAACGTGCGGCAGCGCGGCGCAAGCCAGGTGGGTTCAGCCAGCTCCGCGTATCGCCGGCCGAGAGCGGCGGCGTTGCCGCAGAAGTTCGGGGCGATGACAACCGGTGAAGCGCCCACTCGGTCGCGCGGTGTCGCAAGCAGCAACGCGAACGCCACTTGCCCACGTTCGCTTTCAATCACGAGCGACAATTCTTCGAGCCGCCCTGCCCCTCCGAAGGCGTTGTCATCGAGGATGCGCCGGCTGACGACCCGCGGCGCGGTGTCCGCCGGCGGCGCGCCATAAATGAAGGTCTGAAACGCAGCGCGCAGCAACGGGGCGCGGCGCGCCATCCAGTCCTCGGCAGTGCCTATCGGTGGATCGCCCGCGTACGCCTCAAGAACCGCCGGCGCAGGCAAAGCGCTATCTACGGACAAAGGCGCAGCGCGCAAGCTGAACTGCAGCAGCCAAAGCGCTGCAAACGCCCCTACCGCAGAGATCAACCAGCCAAACCGCATCATCGCTCCGAGCTACGAAGCATACTGTCTTATGGTTACTGAAGTTCCCGCAATTCCAAGGGTTTTTGAACCTTTGTAACCGCGCCTTAAGTTCGCTGTGGTAGCCAGACCACATTGATTGACGCCCGCCGCGAATGCGGGGCGCCTCTGGGTATTGGTGGAGTTCCAAGAATGCGTCTGCAACACGCGGCGAGCGCGCTTGCGCTCATGGTTGCTGCCTGTGGCGGCGGCGCATCGTCTACCTCTGACGAGGCGCACGGCGGCACGCCCCAGGGTGACGCAGCGGCGCACGGCCCCGCGCTTGGCCCAGCGGGCGCCCACGCCGCTTCCACGCCCAGCGCGCAGCCGTCGCGCCCAGAGCAGCACTGGAGCTACGATCAACAAAGCGCATGGGCGCGGATCGCCGGCGTTTGCGCCAGCGGCCACGAACAATCACCGATCAATCTCTCGAGCGCCGCGCCGATGGCTGAAACCCCCGACCTCGCGCCGCGCTATCTGCCTGCTTCAGGAACGCTCGTGAACAACGGCCACACCGTTCAATTCACACCCGCGCAATCGCCGGCGATGCTGATGATTGGGCAGGATGCGTATGGCTTTGCGCAATTCCACTTCCACTCGCCCGCCGAGCACACGCTGGACCGACGCGCCTATCCGATCGAACTCCACTTCGTCCACCGCAACGGTGCAGGGCAGCTTGCCGTGCTCGGCGTGTTCATTGAGGAGGGCGCTGAAAACCCCGCGCTCGCGGATTTGCTGGCGTCCTTGCCGGTTGCCGCCGGCGAACAAAGCGCCACACAAGTCGACATCGATCTGAACGCGCTGCTGCCGCCAGATCGCGCCTACTTCTCTTATGCCGGTTCGCTGACGACCCCGCCCTGCACTGAGGGCGTGCGCTGGAACGTGCTGCGGACCCCGCTGCAGGCCTCGGCGGCGCAAATCGCCCAGCTCCGGGAAACGCTGCGCGCGTCCTCCCGCCACGTCCAACCGCTGGGACAGCGGACCGTCCTCTTGGGCAGCTGACCCACCCTCGATGACAGATAGGTAACGGTTTCGCCGTCTCAGCGGACCGGGTTTGCCCCATTGTCGCCTCCCGAGCCTTTAGGAAGGCCCCCTGCTTTGCCTGTGGACGTCGACCCGGGCCGCTGGGAGTGAATCGGGAATGCATAACCGTCCGCGCCGCGCGGGCTGGCGTGAGCGCTTACGCCAAGCACGGCCACACATCGACGCGCTGGGGAACACCATACGCACGCTGGGAGCGGCGGGCGCGCTCGCCATCGCCGCAGTAAGTTTGCCCTTGGCGCCAGAAGCGCGAGCCAACATCGCGATCATCGAACTGGAGCACCACCCAACGATGGCGCTGGAGCCGCTGGCGTCGCTAGCGCCGCCGGCCTTGGACGATTACGAGTTGCGCCTCCTCGCTGCCACGGCCTGGGGTGAAGCCCGATCCGAGGGCGAACTGGGCATGCGCGCAGTCGCCCATGTCATCGTCAATCGCGTCGGTACGCGCTTCGGCGAGACGGTGGAGCGTGTCATTCGCGCACCCTGGCAATTCTCGGTGTGGAATCGCGGCGATCCGAACCGGCGCTTGGTGATCAATCCCGAGCGCTACGCCACCGCAGGCTCAAACCTTGAAACTTGGCAAATCGCCCAGCGCGTGGCGCGCGAGGTGCTTTCCGGCCAGTCCGTTGATCCTACAAATGGCGCGCTGTTCTACCACACAACGGCGATCCGCCCGTGGTGGTCTCGCTATGGCGTCGACGCGCATACGATCGGTGCGCACATCTTCTACCGTGACGTTCCCGATGACCGCCAAGCGCGCCCGCAGGTCACACACGCGGCGCAGACCTTTGGCGGCGGGTTGCCGATCGACGAACCAGGCGCTCAGAGCGAAGCGGAGAGCCAGCCCGGCGACGCTGATGCGCCGGTCGCGGTCAACGCCATGTCTCAGGGGGCTGCTGCAGCGTCCGCGCTGCAGTGATGCTAGTGGCTCTCGCCGCGCCAGACCTGCTTGTACGCCAAGAAAAGCAGCCCCGTCAGCGCCAGCAGGAACGCAATTACCATAATGCCCAAGCGCTTGCGCTCCTCCATGTGCGGATCGGCCGCCCATTGCAGGAAGTGCGTCACGTCGGCGGCGTACTGCTCGACAGTTTGCGGCGTGTTCGGATCGCTGTAGGCGATTTGTCCCTCATTGAGGGGCTGCGCCATCGCAATCATGCCGCCAGGGAAGTATCGATTCTCATAGAGCACGCCCTCACTGGCGCCGGTGTAACCGGTCAATAGCGCATAGATGTAATCGGCGCCGTAGTGGCGGGCTTTGGTGATCACCGAAAGATCGACCGGATATGCGCCGCCGTTCGACGCCCGCGCCGCGATTTCGTTCGGGAAGGGACTGCGGAAGCGGTCAGAGACGCGGCCGGGCCGATCGACCGGTTGGCCGGTGCTCGGATCAATGTCGCTAATGGTTACGCCTGACGCAATCGCCCGCAAATAAGGGTTCTCCGTCGGACTCACGAACGACCCGCCATGATGCGGCTTGCCGATGTAGGGCTCCATTTCACCCGTCTCATGGTTGCGCACCATGTATAGCGAGAACGGACCGCCGCGCTCCCCCAAGTGCCGGTAGGACAAATGGGTCATCGCATGGCACGCGGCGCAGACCTGCTGATACACCTGGAAACCGCGCTGCACCGCCGCCATGTCGTAGCTGCCGAGCGGGCTGTCGAAACTGAACGCATGATCCTCCGGGTGTTCAGCCTCGCCCGCCGCGAACGCGACGCCGACGAGCGCGAGCCATGCGACGGCCGCCGATGAGAAAGCACGCAACATCAAGCAACCTCCTTCGCCAGAACCGGCTTGGCGATCGTGTCTGGCACACGCCCAGGCGTTTCGCGCAGTCCCAGGATCGGCAGGATCACGAGGAAAAACAGGAAGTAGTAGAGCGTCGCCAATTGCGAGAGGTTGGTGACGGTGAACGTCATCGGCGTATTGCGCTCGATGACGAAGAACGGAGCGCCAGCGCCGATCTCGGCTTTTGCAGCGATGATCTCTTCTTCAAGAGCTTCGACCGAATAGGCGGACAAGTTGCGCGTTTGCTCGGTCCCGCCGATGACGGCGGTGATCGTCGCGTTGGTCGCTCCGGCGCGCGACACCATCGTCATTGTCGCGCCCCGGCCTGCCATGGTTTCGCGCATCGACGCCGCCGTCGCCTCGAACTGCTGTTCGCTTGGCGCCGTGAAGTCTTGGGTGGTGGTTTGACCGCCTTCGACCCAGCGCAAGCTGGCGGTGAAGTCGCCCGAGCGCGCCAGGATGTTGGCGGGGTTTTGCCCGCCGCACCATCCGAGCACCAGGCACACGACCACGAAGATCAGGAAGAACTGGCGCGCCACCGGGCGGTACCGCATCGAGCGCACGCGCGAGGTGTCGAGCCACGGCAGCAGGAAAAGGATGCCGATGGAGGCGAACATCGCCAAGACGCCGGCCAATTTCGAGTCGATCGGGCCGATGTTGAAGTCGAATGCACGCAAGATTGCGTAGAACGGCAGCAAATACCATTCCGGGACAATCTCCGGCGGGGTCTGCAACGGGTTCGCCGGAATGAAATTGTCGGCGTGGCCGAGCGCATCGGGCATGTAGAAGATGAAGACGGAGAACAGGATCAGAAACAGCGCGACTGCAAACAGGTCTTTGATCGTGGCGTGCGGCGTAAACGGCACCGTATCGGCCTTCGACTTCACATCGACGCCAGTGGGATTGTTCTGCCCCGACTCGTGCAGCGCCCAGATGTGCAGCGCCACCACGCCAGCGATCACAAACGGCAACAGGTAGTGCAGTGAGAAAAAGCGATTGAGCGTCGGCTGGTCGACCGAGAAGCCGCCCATCAGCCAGTTCTTCAGGCCTTCGCCCACCAGCGGCAGCGCGCCAATGAGATTGGTGATCACGGTCGCGGCCCAGAAGCTCATCTGGCCCCAGGGCAACGAGTAACCCAGGAACGCCGTTGCCACCATGAGCAGGTAGATGATGCAGCCCAGTATCCAGAGCACTTCGCGCGGCGCCTTGTAGGAGCCGTAATAAAGCCCTTTGAACATGTGCAAGTAGACGGCGAGGAAGAACATCGACGCGCCAACCGCGTGCATGTTCTGGATCAGCCAACCATAGGGCACGTCGCGCTCGATGCGCTGCACGCTGGCGAAGGCGTAATCGACGTGCGGCACATAGTGCATCGCCAGCACCACGCCGCTGACGATCTGAACGACCAGGCAGAGCGCCAAGATGGCGCCGAACGTCCACCAATAGTTCAGATTGCGCGGCGTCGGGTAGGCGACGAAGCTGTCATAGCCGAAGCGTATGATCGGCAGGCGCTTGTCGAGCCAGCGGGTGAAGGCCGTTTTCGGCTCGTAGGTTGATGGTCCGCTCACGTGTCTGGCTCCCTCAGCCGATGCGGATGGATGTGTCGGTGACGAACACATACGGCGCGACATCGAGATTCCGCGGCGCCGGCCCGCGGCGAATGCGGCCCGACGTGTCGTAGTCCGAGCCATGGCACGGGCAGAACCAGCCGCCATAGGACGAACCCGTCACAAAAGTCGGCACACAGCCCAGGTGCGTGCAGCTTGCTTGCAGGATCAGCCACTCGGCCTTGCCGGGCTGGCCGTTCTCCTGCAGCAGCCGTTCGGCGTCATGCTGGGGATCTTTCAGATTGGCGTAATCGTCGCGCTGCGCAGCGGCGATCTCAGCGGCAGTCCGATGGCGCACGAATACAGGCTTGCCCTGCCACATCACCTTGATCTGCTGCCCGACAACGACCGCGGAGAGATCGACCTCCGTCGTGGACAGCGCCAGCGTATCGGCCGCGGGGTTCATCTGATCGATGAACGGCCAGATCGTGGCCGCCGCGCCCACAGCAGCGGCAGCCCCCGCCGCGATGTAGATGAAGTCGCGCCGCGTGCCCTCCTCGCCCGCGTGCGCTTGATTGGTCGCTGCCGACACAGCTCTCTCCCGACTTGGTTCGCCCATGAAATTAGGCTAATCCGGGCACGCCTCGCGCGTGGCGTGAAGCCGCACGCGCCCTCCCCGATTCCCCTTCACCGGCGTTGGAGGCTGTAACGTGCGCCTCGCGTTGTATCAACCTGACATCCCGCAGAATCTCGGC
The DNA here is from genome assembly GCA_019753175.1 of Hyphomonadaceae bacterium. Lineage (GTDB taxonomy): Bacteria > Pseudomonadota > Alphaproteobacteria > Caulobacterales > Aquidulcibacteraceae > Vitreimonas. Next base: position 73,861 of record JAIELK010000022.1, on the reverse strand, counting down.
GCGGCCATTCGTCTCTCAGCATGCCTGGGGCTGGCTTTGGAGGTGATCGAGCCGTGCGGCTTCCCACTGACCGATGCGGCGCTCAAACGATCGGCGCTCGACTATGGCGACAAGGCCAGGATCACCCGGCATGCCAGTTTCGCCGCCTTCCGCGCCGCACCCGAACGGGAGGGAGGGCGGCTGGTGCTAGTGGAGACCGACGGCGCCGTTTCATTCCAAGACTTCTCGTTCTCCACAGGCGACACGCTGATCTTCGGCCGCGAGAGCGCCGGCTCGCCGGGCGAACTCTATGAGGCGGCGCAGGCCAGCGTCCGGGTACCGATGGCGCGCGGACTGCGCTCGCTCAATGTCGTTGCCGCCGCCGCCGTGGTGCTAACGGAGGCGATGCGCCAGACCGGGGCTTGGGAGAAGCTGGATTGAGCGAAACAGACGCCCGTAAAGCCCGCGCCCGCGCCTGGTTCGAAACCTTGCGTGACGACATTTGCGCCGCGTTCGAAGCACTCGAAGACGAGGCGCCGGCGTCGCTGTATCCCGGCGAGCCGGGTCGGTTTGTCAGAACCCCCTGGCGGCGGGGCGACGGCATGAGCGACCAAGGCGGCGGTGTCGCCGGCATGATGCGTGGCCGCTTCTTCGAAAAAGTCGGCGTGCATGTATCGACCGTCCACGGCGAGTTCAGCGCCGACTTCGCCAAGCAAGTTAAGGGCGCCGCCGACGATCCGCGTTTCTGGGCGTCGGGCATTTCGCTCATCGCGCACATGCGCAATCCGCACTGCCCCGCCGCGCACATGAACACGCGCCACATCGTCACCACCGAATGGTGGTTCGGCGGCGGCGGCGATCTCAACCCCACGCAAGCCTATCAGCGTGACGAAAACCACGACGACGCGCGCGCCTTCCACGCCGCCTACCGCGTCTGCTGCGACAAGCACGGAAGCGATCTCTATTCCCGCTACAAGCAATGGGCCGACGAATATTTCTGGCTCGCGCACCGCAAAGAGCCGCGGGGCGTCGGCGGCATCTTCTACGATCATCACAATAGCGGAGATTGGGAGCGCGACTTCGCCTTCACCCAGGATGTCGGCCGCACCTTTCTGGAGGTCTATCCCGTGATCCTGCGCCGCCACATGCACGAGCCGTGGAGCGAAGCCGAACGCGATGAGCAACTGATCCAGCGCGGCCGCTACGTGGAGTACAATCTGCTCTACGACCGCGGCACCACCTTCGGGCTGAAGACCGGCGGCAATGTCGAGAGCATCCTCTCGTCTATGCCGCCGGTGGTGAAGTGGCCTTGATCACCGTGAGCCGCCAAACGGCTTAATCAGCGAGAAGCATACAATCGTCGCCAACGCACCGCACACTGCGAACATGGCGGCCATGGTCGCATAAGTCGCAGGGCTCGCCGACGACTGAGACGTCACCTCAGCGAGCGCCGCCCCCCAGAGCGCGCTTGTCATCGCGCCGAAGGCGGTCAGTCGCCACCGCCGCCTCATAGTTCCGCGGCCGATCAGGTAGGCCGCGCTCGTGAGCAGCGACGCCGGTAAGCCTATGATGATGCCGTAAGCACCGGCGAGCGCACCCAAACCCGGGAGTAGAAGCACCGACTCTGAACTCGCCGGCCATTGCGCCGCCATTGCAATGAGCGGTATCCCCAGCCCGATCACAAGGCCGCCGATCAGGCCGCCGAAAAGCACGAAGGTCGCCACAACGCCCGCCGCCCACAGAGCTTTGGCGCGCGCCTCACCTTGCAGTGTCATGCAACCAACATGAGGCAACACGTTCGGGTGCGTCAGGCGCCAACTCGTCGCGCGTCAAGGCGTCCCTGCGTTCGCTTCCGCGTTGTCCGCGCGTAGCCCGCGTTTAGCCCGGCCAGCGGAGCCCGACGCGGCGGCGTTGCTGCAGCGTCGCCTCGGCGCGTTGCAGCGCCCGCAGCGCCACTTCAGCCTGCTGCAGTGAATCGGTGGAGCGCAGCGCGTCCATGGCCAGGCGCAGCCGGGCCGCGCCCTCTTCCAGTTTGTCGCGCGCGCCCTCACGCTCGCCCAGCGCTGTCAGCGCGCGGCCGATCTCCTGTTGCGCCGACCCCCAGGCGAGCGGATCGGTGGTGCGATCGACGCGGTCCAAATAGGACTGACGCGCCTCCAATGATTTCGACAGCCATTTGATGTGACCGCCGCGTTCGCCCAGGCTCAAGGCGCCAGACGCGAAGTCGGAGAGAATATCGAGTTGCAGGTTGTCGCTGATCTCAACCGGCCGCGCGTCGACCATCTTGTCCAGCGCTTCGACGATCGGTTGCAGGCGATCGGGCTTGTAGTCCTGCGGGCGGTGCAGCACCGGTCGCGCCTTGCGCGCCATCGCGAACGCCAGTGCCCGCTGCACCGCTTCGTCTGGCCGGCCCACGCGCCAATCCAGTTCGAAATGCTGCACTTCATGCGTGCGGCCGTATCCCGGAAGCGTCGTCAGGCGGAGGTCAAGCTTGCCGAAGATGTTGCGCTTGCCCCAAACGATGACATCCGCCGAAGAGCGCTCCAAAGCATCGGCGGCCTCGACCGCGATGCGCCGGCGCGTCTCGGGGTGGGCCGTGGGCGAAACCGTCTTCAGCCGGATTGGAAACAGGTCAACCTGAACGTCGCTCTCGAAAGAGAACAGGCCGAAATTGTCCTCGACCGCTTCCTTCATTTCCTGGCGCAGCCCGTGCGATCCGCCTTCGACTTCCGCGATGAGAATAAGCGGGCGATGATCCTTCCCGCGTCGGAGCGCTTGCGCGCGCAACGCAATGCGCGCAGCGCTGCTGGCCTTGCCCATGCCGGTCAGCATCCAAAACGCCGCGACCAGAACGGCGGCGAGTCCCATCGACGTGAACAGCATGAAGACGTTCGGCGACTGCACGAACGCCTCTTGAAACTCACGCGGAAGCAGCCGCATCAGGCGGGACGCCAACTCGGGCGCAAACGCCATCGCTGCTGTGATATTAACCATTTAGCGCCCGTGCTCTCGCAAACTGTGTCCTCTAACCCGCCGCAGCGCAGCATACAACGGGGATTGGCGCCACCAGCGTAAAGGCCGCGTTTATTGGCCCCCGCGCATGGCTTCCGCCATGCCGCGGATGTTGTTCATGTCCATCACCTGGACGCCCGGCGGCAACTGAAACAGGTCCGGGCTTTGCGGTCCGGCCTGGACGCTGGTGGTTTCCCAAACCGTCTCGCCGTTCTTGGTCGCCCGCAGCAGAATTCCATTTTGCGTCACGCACCCGGTGCTGACGGCGCCGTCGGCATCGGTGCGGGTCCATTCGGTTCCGCTGAGACCGGCGCCGCTGCAGTTTCCGGTGTTGGTCATCGTCGCCGTGTCGGCAGCGTCCCAGCCCGCGTTCGGGTCGGAGATCGCATCATTGCTCATACGCAGCGCCATAGTTCGCCCGGCGGCGTTGACGATGCTGTAGCTTTCGCCTGTCTGGCCGTTGCGAATGATGACCGTCTGCCCCTGGTCGATGCTGATCTCCATGCGGAAATTCGCCCCGTCCCGGATCATCACAATCGGGACCGACTGCCCCTCCCGCATGATGCGGCCTTCCGCGCGATAGGCGGCCTGGCCAAGGTCCGGGAAGGCCGCGCCCGCCGCAGGCGCCTCAGCCGTTGGCGCGCTCGGGCTGCATGCGGCCAAGATGGCGATCGATCCCAGGATGAGTGCGAAACGGCGCATAGCGTCCCCTTTCAAAGTCGAGCCTGTGTTGGTAGCAGGACCTGCCGCCGACACAAAGGCGCCCGATCCGCTTGTCGTCACCAGGGTCCGGTTCGTCGCGTGCAGACGCGGTCACGCTTGCCCGAAAGGGGAGCGGCGGCCAAAATCCTCGCCCTAAAGGCCGACTTCTGCCGACACAGAGTTTTTCACAGGGAGTCCTCATGCGAAAATTCATCCTCGCCGCTTGCCTCGCCGCCAGCGCCCCCATGCTCGCGGCATGTGCAACCAGCGGCGCCGATACTGTCGCTTCCAGCGCCGAGCACGAAGCCGCGCAAGCGGAGGTTGCGCGCCTGACCGCCCAAGCCAATCAGACCCCGCTGTTGCAGCCATGGAGCGGTCCCCATGGCGGCGTCCCGCCCTGGGACCAGGCGCGCCCAGAGCTCATTCCAGCGGCGTTTGAACTTGGCATCACCCTCCAAGCGGCGGAGATCAACGCGATTGCGACCAACCCCGCGCCGCCGACGTTCGACAACACCATCGCCGCCATGGAGCGTTCCGGCCGCCATCTCGACCGCGCCACCAACGTGTTCGGCGTCATGACGGACAATGTCAGCAACGAAGCCGTGCAGACGCTCGAAGCCGAGTGGTCGCCGCGGCTAACGGCGGCGTTCAACCGCATCGTCTTCAATCGCGATCTGTTTGCGCGCATCGACAACCTGCATCAGCGCCGCACCAGCCTCGGGCTGACCGCCGAGCAATTGCGCCTGCTTGAGCGCACTCACGATCAGTTCGTGCGCGCGGGCGCTGGCGCCACACCCGAGCAGCAAGCGCGGCTGGGAGCGATCAACGAAGAACTGGCTTCGAAGTTCGCCGATTTCGGCCGTCGCCTGCTCGCGGATGAGAACAGCGCCATCTTCATCACCCGCCGCCGCGACCTTGCCGGGCTGCCGCCAAACATGATCGACGCCTACGCCGCCGCCGCGGTCGAACGCGGTCGCCCCGGCCAGTGGGCGGTTGTGAACACGCGCTCGAGCGTCGACCCGTTCCTGACTTTCTCTTCCAATCGCCGCCTGCGCGAGCAGGTCTGGCGCGCATTCAAGAACCGCGGCGACAACGGCGACGCCAACGACACCAACTCGGTCATCGCCGACATCCTGCGGCTGCGCGCTGAGCGGGCCCAAATCCTGGGCTTCCCGACGCACGCGCATCTGCGCATGGCCGACACCATGGCGCGCGATCCCGTCAACGCACAGACTTTGATGGAACGGGTCTGGCATCCGGCAGTGGCGCGGGTGCGCGAGGAAGTCGCCGACATGCAGGCGATCGCCAATCGCCAGCGCGCCGGCATCACCATCGAGCCATGGGATTATCTCTATTACGCCGAACAGGTCCGCCGCGACCGCTATGATCTCGATCAGAACGAGCTTCGCCCGTACTTCGAACTCAACAACATGGTGAACGGCGCCTTCTACATGGCCAACCAGCTCTATGGGCTGTCATTCACCGAGATCACCGGTCAAGTGCCGGTGTTCGAGCCTTCGGTGCGGGTGTTCGAGGTGCACGATCGAGACGGCTCCTATCAAGGACTGTTCTATCTCGACAACTTCGCGCGCACGGGCAAGCGCTCGGGCGCGTGGATGACCACCTATCGCCTCCATGAGACCTTCGACGAACAGCGCACGCCGCTGACGTCCAACAACAACAACTTCGTGCGCGGCGCGCCGGGAGAGCCGGTGCTGATCTCGCTCGACGACGCACAAACGCTGTTCCACGAGTTCGGGCACGCGATCCACTATCTGGTCTCGACCGTGAACTATCCTGGCCTCGCCAACACGCCGCGCGATTACGTCGAGTATCCCAGCCAGGTGCACGAGCATTGGGTGCTGACGCGGCCGATCCTCGACCAGTTCGCGCGTCACTATCAGACCGGCCAACCGATGCCACAGGCGCTGGTGGAGCGCGTCAACAACGCGGCGACCTTCAATCAGGGCTACGCCACGGTCGAGTACCTGTCCTCCGCTCTGGTCGATATGGCCCTGCACAACCGCGCCGAGCCGGTCACCGATGTCGACGCGTTCGAACGCGAAACGCTGACACGCCTCGGCATGCCCCGCGAAATGGTGATGCGTCACCGCCTGCCCCAGTTCGGGCACTTATTCTCCAGCGACGCCTATTCGGCTGGCTATTACTCCTACCTGTGGTCCGAGGTGATGGACGCCGACACCTGGGAATACTTCGAAAGCACCGGCAACGTGTTCGATCCGACCGTGGCGGCGGGGATGCGCAACATCATCCTCGGCGAAGGCAATTCCTCTGACCGGGCGGAGGCGTATCGCCGCTTCCGCGGCCGCGATCCGGACGTCAACGCGCTGTTGCGGTCGCGCAATTTCCCGACCGACGGCACGAGCGGTTCGGGCGCCCAGTAGAACGGAAAGGCTAGAGAGCCGAAGCGCGCGTGGGTTACCCGCCCACGCGCGCTTTGCTTTGCACGCAACCTGAATGGCGGGATTCAGCCAGCGTTCAGCCCAGCGGCGGCACAAGGTTCGGCTGGGAGTGCGTTCCATGATGCGAAAATTCATTAGCTTGGCCGCCGCCGCCGTCTTGGCGATGACGGTCCTCGCCCCAGTCCCCGCGGCCGCCGAGCACGAGCGGGATCGCTGGCGCGACCGCGACTATTACGATTGCCGCTACGACCGGTACGGCTGCCGGGACGGCTATTACGACCGCCGCCATCGCCGCGACAACGACGACGACGAAGCCATCGCCGCGGGCGTCATTGGCCTTGTGCTCGGGCTCGCAATCGGCGCGGCCGCGCAATCCGAGCAGCGCCGTTACGACGACCGCTATGCCTACGATCCCTACGCCAACCGCCGCAACGACCGCTACTACGACCAAGGTTATGTCGAGCCGCGGCAGGAATGCTGGCGCCGTGAGCGGCAGTGGGACCGCTATGCGCGCCGCTACGTCTATGTGGACGTGCCCTGCTAAGGCGTGCTTCGCCGACAACAATGCAGCTTCGCCGGCGCCGGGTCCGTTACGTGAACCCGGCGCCGGAACTATATGAGAGCGATGCGCTACATCTGCGATGCGCCTGGCGGCGCCACTTGGTTCAGACTTGAAACCGAAGCGGAAGCCGAGGCCGAAGCGGCGCTGATGCACCACGCCGTGGACAAGTATTTCAAGCGCCACGCAGAGGCCGCGCGCGAGAGCTATCAGGCGCCGCCGAGCGCAGCCTCATTCGAACAGGCGATTGGGCTGAAAGACCATGTCGCCCGGTCGATGCCGTTGTTCCTCACGCTGCGCGCCGACGACGGCGCCGGGCTCGTCACCGCCATGCTGCCGCCGCAAGGCCGCAACCAAGGCAATTTCCGCTGCATCATTGTCGGGCCCGACAACGGCGATCCGTACGAAGAGAACGCGCCAGCGATTGAGGCGCTGGCGCGTCACTTCAGTCTCGAGCTCAGCCGCGAGGCCTGCTACCCCTACGCCTAATCCATTGGCGTGATCACTTCGGCCCGGCGCCGCCGGCGCCTTGCTGCAGCACGCGCGCGCCGGCATAGCACGGCGCGACCGTGCATTGCTGCATCAGCAGGCGCACGATGTACTGACCATTCGCGGGGGCGGTGAAGTTCACAACCGGATAATCGTCCGGCAGCATATCGGACGCGACGACGCCGCCAGTCCGGCGATCGATCAGCTCAATATCAACATTGGTGCAATCGCCGTCGCAGGCGCCGATGAACGTGTAAGCGCCGCCGGCGGTGAGCGCGATGTCGAAGCGATGATCGGTCGCCGGCTGCATTGGCACGATCTGATCGGTGAAGCCTTGCGGCGGCTGCGCGCCGGCGGCGAAGTTCTGCGCGATCTGATTGAGCTGTTGGCCGATATTGTCGATCAGCTGCTGGCGCACCTCGGCTGTGACGTTGGCCTGCTGCGCCGGCGCCGGTTGCGAAGCTTGCGTCGACGGCGCCTGCGCGCCCGGCTGCACCGGCGGCAACGCTGTGCCCGTGCCTTGCTGATTGCACGCGGCGACCGCCAAGGCGGCGACAGCCGCAAGCACCATGTTCCGAATCATGGAAACTCTCCTCCTCCTTACCCGGCGCGAGCCCTAGCGCGCGGACGGCGCGGTGTCCACGCCGCCCCGCGTGCGGACGCCGCTACGCTGTCTCCCCGGCCCCTTGCGGGGCGGGGGCGGGCTTGGGGTGACGGCGGCGAGCTGTCACAAAAGACGCGATGCTCAGCGTAGTCGCGAGCTTGGCGGCATGACTGACGAAGTCGCCGCGACGCTTATCAGCGCCTGGTTATCCGCACTACATCGCCATCGTCGGTGACGAACGCAGCGTCATCGAGATCGTCGCCATGCGCATCGATCAATTCGGCAGCGCGTATGGCCAGCGCCGGAGCCGCTGTGGGTCGAAGACGGAGAACGCCAGCGTGTTTCGCGCCATCGCGAAACACCAGCATGCCGAAGTCGTGGTCAATCGTGATGAGCGCTCGCTTCTCGGATGCGGCCAAAGCGAGAATGGCGAGATCGCCCGGATCGGCGCCTCGCTCAACCATAGTCACGACATCGTGGCCATCCGCGCGAAGGCGATCGGCAACCGCCCTCGCGACGCAGCTATCGAGCAGGAGCTTCCGCCTCTTCACTGGCCGCTCCCACCGCCGCGCCGGACATCCGCGTCATGCCGGAGAGCTTTCCCGCGTAGAGCAGCGCGGCCTTGATATCGTCGGGCTCCAAGAAGGGAAATTGCTCCAACAGCTCCGCCTCGGTCATCCCTGCTCCGAGATAGCCTAGCAGGTGCTCGACCGCGAACCTCTGGCCGCGAATGATCGGCTTGCCGCCGAAAATCGCGGGGTCCGAGGTGATGCGGGCCAGAAGCGGGTTGGTCATAGTGTTACCCACTAGCACAAACACTGCGCAAAACGAAGGCTGCTCAATTGTGCTTGAGGCGGCGAACGAACTCTGCCCAGAGGTGTTCCGCCGCCTGATCAGCATCAAGCATGCCCGCACTTCGACCATGGACGCTGGCGAATTGCGGCTTGAGCCCCAAGTCGCCGTCTCGGTCCTCGACCGAAAGAGACTCGTTCATGCTGTTCGTTTCACCACTATCGTTCCCAACATAACAAATTGAGTTTGCGCCCCAGCTTCCGCCGCCGATCCAAACGGTGCAAGCGGCCACCTTGGAGCCGGAACGATAGATCGTCGCGGTGAATCGATTCGCATCGATCCGGCGGAGCGAACCCGAGAGATCGCCAGCTAGCGCCGCGAGTGAATCATCAAAACGTCGCGCAATATGGTCAAACGCTGACTGCTTGAACTCGTCGCGGTCCCTGTCTGTCACTCGTTTGGGTGATACCACCGGCATCGGCCTTGACGAGCGCGGCGCGTTAATCGATGCAGGAGAAGCCTCCCCCTGCGAAGAAGCTGGGCTGGCAACCGGCGACTTTGCGGCGGCCTCGATGCCCTTCGCAACAATCGTCCACGCGGCGTCCTTGTCAGGCCATTGCATCGACATGATTGGTTTCCCGTCGGTGGGCACAGCCAAGAGACGCCCAAACGGCGCGCTATGCCACTGACACTCCCTGGCGATAATTGGAATTACGCGAGCCTCACCGCGCTCATCACGCGCAACAGCAGTCTCCATTTCGACTTCATAGCAGTAGTCTGACGCCAGAAAATCGGGGCTTATGAGCAAAGCAATGAGTTCCGCCCCCTGCAGCGCCGAACGAACGCGAAAATCAATGTCGTCACCCGGCAAAAGGTAGCCATCGAACCACGGCGCGATAGTTCCGACGCGCTCGAGCGGCTTGAGGTGCGTTTTGAGCGTCTGAAGTAGCGCCGCATCGGCATGGGAGTAAGATATGAACAGCTTCTTCGGGTTCATCGTCGATCCGCGCTGGCGTCAAAAGACTCGCCACGCTAGGCGAATCGTGAGGCAATACCCTTAGGTTAGCGCTTGAGCGCGCCTAGGGAAGAGCAGATGCCTACGACCAAACGGTTCAAATGCGTGAGTTGCGACATCGACTTCGATATCGCAACATTCACACGCGAAGAGCAATTGGAAGCGCGCCGTCGCAATCCGCACCAGAATTTTGGCCCTGCCTCATGCCCAAAGTGCGGCGGTACCGCCGTCGTGTCGCTTGAAGAACTTCGAGGGCGAACCGCCTAATCCCCGTCCATCTTCAACGCCGCAATAAACGCCTCCTGCGGGATTTCGACTTTCCCGAACTGGCGCATCTTTTTCTTGCCCTCTTTCTGCTTGTCGAGGAGCTTGCGCTTGCGCGAGATGTCGCCGCCGTAGCACTTGGCAGTCACGTCTTTTCTCAAAGCAGAGATGGTTTCGCGCGCGATGATGCGCCCGCCGATCGCGGCCTGGATCGGAATCTTGAACAGGTGCTGCGGGATCAGCTCTTTCAGCTTCTCGCACATAGCGCGGCCGCGGCTCTCGGCGCGCCCTGCGTGCACCAGCATGGCGAGCGCATCGACCGGCTCGTCGTTCACCAGGATCGACATCTTCACCAGATTGCCGGGCCGGTGATCGATCAGCTGATAGTCGAAACTGGCATAGCCTTTCGACACGCTCTTCAAGCGATCGTAGAAATCGAACACCACTTCGTTGAGCGGCAATTCGTACACCAGCATCGCGCGCGAGCCGACATAGCTGAGATCCTTCTGCACGCCGCGGCGGTCCTGGCAGAGCTTGATGATCGAGCCGAGATATTCATCGGGCGTCAGGATCGTCGCCTTGATCCACGGCTCTTCAATTTCTTTGATGTACACCACGTCCGGCAGATCGGCGGGATTGTGCAGCTCGCGCACTTCGCCGTCGTTCATGTGCACGCGATAGACGACCGATGGCGCTGTGGCGATGAGGTCGAGATCGAACTCGCGCGTCAGCCGCTCCTGGATGATCTCCAAGTGCAACAGCCCGAGGAAGCCGCAGCGAAAGCCGAACCCGAGCGCAGCGGAGGTTTCCATTTCGAACGAGAAGCTCGCATCGTTGAGGCGCAGCCGCGACATCGCCGCGCGCAGATCTTCGAAATTGGCGGCGTCCTGCGGGAACAGGCCGCAAAACACCACCGGCTGCGCCGGCTTGAACCCCGGCAGCGCTTTCGCCGTCTCGCGGCGATATTCGGTGATGGTGTCGCCGACGCGCGCATCCGCCACTTCCTTGATCGAAGCGGTGAGCACGCCGATCTCGCCGGGGCCAAGCTCGGCGACGTCGACGCGCTTGGGACGAAGCACGCCCACAGTATCGACATTGTAGTCGGCGCCAGTCTGCATCAGCTTGATGCGCATGCCCTTGCGCACGACGCCGTCGATGACGCGAAACAGCACCACGACGCCGAGGTACGAATCGTACCAGGCGTCGACCAGCAGCGCCTTCAGCGGCGCCTCGGCGTCGCCGGTCTTCGGCGGCGGCAAGCGGGTTATGATCGCCTCAAGCAGCTCTTCGATCCCCTCCCCGGTCTTGCCGGAGGCGAGGATGGCGTTCGACGCGTCGAGGCCGATGACTTCCTCGATCTGCGCCTTGACCCGCTCGGGCTCGGCGGCCGGCAGGTCGATCTTGTTGATCACCGGCACGATCTCGAGGTCCTGGTCGAGCGCCTGATAGACGTTGGCGAGCGTCTGCGCCTCCACGCCCTGGCTGGCGTCCACCACCAAGAGCGCGCCCTCGCAGGCGGCGAGGCTACGCGAGACTTCGTAGGCGAAGTCGACGTGGCCCGGCGTATCCATCAGATTGAGGATGTGGCCCTTGTATTCGAGACGCACGGTCTGGGCCTTGATGGTGATCCCGCGCTCCTTCTCGATGTCCATCGAATCAAGCACTTGGCTCGTCATCTCGCGCGCGGTCATGGCCCCGGTCTGCTGGATCAGCCGGTCGGAGAGCGTGGACTTGCCGTGGTCGATATGGGCCACGATGGAGAAGTTGCGGATGCGGTCGCGCGGGGTCATTGGAGGCGCGATGCCTATAGGAGTGCGCCCCCAAGGCCAAGCGCCTACGCCGTCGCGGCGGCAGGGGATTCAGCGCACCCGCGACCAGTGCATGATCCAATTGTGCGCCCAGGTCAGTCCCCCGTCCCCCGAGGTTGCCTGCCGCCAGCGGCAGGAGTCTGCGGTGATCAAGTCCCACACGCCGACGGACTTCATGGCGCGACCGTTGTCCTCATAGTCGGAAGCGAAGATTCCGGCGCCATTCTCGAAGCTGCCCGTCTGCGCCGGCAGCGTGATCACGCCCGACCGCGCATTGACCCAATGATCCGACCACACGCGCCTCTCGGCGTCGAGCAACCTCAACCCCATGCCGGAAAAATCGCGCGCCGGAATGCGCAATTCCTCGACGCTGCAAATCCCCGCGAGGATGCCGTACACCGTGGCCTCGCCGTCGTACTCGAGCCAATCGCCGTTGACGATGGAGCGATGGTGGATACGCCACTCCCCCGTTAGGAAATCGAAGTCGCCGGGCTTTCCCGGCGTTGGCGCCGCCGGCAGCGGCGGAATGGGGTCGAAAGTCATAGGCCCTCCTTGTTGAGTGGTTGCGCATGCTGGAAGCAGCGCGGCCGCGGCGCCGGCGCCCAGCAGAGCGCGTCTTTGTGATTCACCTCACGCCTCCGTTTCAGCGCGTGCAAACTGCATTATCCAATTGGTTTCCCAGCTGGCGCCTGCGTCCGCCGAGAACGCTTGCTCCCAGCGAGGGGCGCCGGTCTCAATGTGGCTCCAACGAAAGCGAACGCGGATGGACCGCCCCTCGAAGTGATCGTCGGCGTAGAAAGCGCCCACGCCGTCGATGAAGCCGCCGATCACCGGCACGTCGAGCTGGTGCGGTGTGCGACCATCGAGCCACCAGATCGCCCATAGCCGTGTGCGCGGATCGAACGAACGCATGGTGATCGCACGATAGGCGCCGGCCGGAAATTCGATGACATTGTCATCGACATTGCCGAACCCACCGAGGGTCTTCCACACCGTGCAGCGCCCGCCGAACTCTTCCCACTCGATGCACCCCGCGAGCCGCGTTTTCAGCCGACGGTGCGTAACGCGCCACTCGCCTTCAAAGAAATCGAAATCCGTTTCCGCGCTCGCACTTGCCATGGCGCTGTCCCTAGCGCATCAAACATGACACCTGATGTCAGCTATTAGTGCGATCTGGAAAAATGCGCGCCGGCCGCCTCCTCTCGATGTTGATCCTGCTGCAAATGCGTGGGCGGTTAAGCGCCGAGGCGCTCGCGGCCGAGTTCGAGGTTTCGGTGCGCACGATCTATCGCGACATCGACCAGTTGAGCGCGGCCGGGGTGCCGGTCTACGCCGAGCGCGGACGCAATGGCGGCTTTGCGCTGCACGAAGGCTACCGCACGCGCCTCACCGGCTTTACGCCCGCCGAAGCGGAGGCGCTGCTGCTTGCTGGCGTCGGCGATGCGGCGAGCGCGCTTGGCGTCGGCGCTGAAGCCGCGGCGGCCCAACTCAAACTGCTCGCGAGCCTGCCGCAAGACGCCGGCGCCAGCGCCCAGCAGGTGGCGCAACGCTTCCATATCGATCCGATCGGCTGGTATGCACGCGCCGAGAGCATTGATCTTCTGCCCACGCTTGCCGGCGCGGTCTGGCGCAATAGGCGCATCCGTATCCGCTATGAGAGCTGGAAGGAGGTCGTGAACCGCGACCTCGATCCGCTCGGTCTCGTGCTTAAGGGCGGGCTCTGGTATCTGGTGGCGGCCGCGCGCGGCAAGGCGCGCACGTATCGCGTCGCCAATATCCAGAAGCTCGACGTGCTCGAAGCGCAGGCGCGCGCGCCCACGCGTTTTGATCTCGCGCGCTACTGGAAGACCTGGGCAGCCGATTTCGAGGCGCGGCTGTTGAGCGGGCGCGCACGCGTGAAGCTCTCGCCGCTCGGCTTCAGACTGCTGCGCGACACGAGCCCAGCCGCGGCCGAGGCGGCGCGCCAAAGCCAGCGCGCCTCCAAGCCGGAGGGCTGGATCGAAGCCGATATCCCGGTGGAGGAGGTCGCTTACGCCGCGCGACAAATGTTGCGCTTGGGGGCGGAGGCGACGGTGCTCGGCCCGCCCGAGCTTCGAGCCGCCGTGGCAGGCGAAGCAGCCCGAGTGGCGGGGCTCTATGCCAAGCCCAAGGGCCGCCGCCGCGCACATTGACGCGCCTGCCCGCCTCCCTTAAACCCCGCCGTCTTCTACCCGTGCCCGGATGGCGGAATTGGTAGACGCACCAGCTTCAGGTGCTGGCGCTCGCAAGGGCGTGGAGGTTCGAGTCCTCTTCCGGGCACCATTGATCCCTGCAGTCGCAAGAGCAGCGCCCTCGCGCGCGCGTTCCGGCTCGCCTAGCTTCGTCCGATGAGTCCTGACTTCCACAAGATTCGCCGCCTGCCGCCTTACGTGTTCGAGGAGGTGAACAAGGTGAAGGCGCGGCTGCGCGCCGAGGGCGCCGACATCATCGACCTCGGCATGGGCAATCCCGATCTCGCCACGCCCGAGCACATCCTCGACAAGCTCTGCGAGACGGCGAAGAAGCCGCGCACCAACCGCTATTCCGCGTCGCGCGGCATACCCGGTCTGCGGCGCGCGGCGGCGGCCTACTACGAGCGGCGCTTCGGCGTGAAGCTCGATCCCGACCGCGAGATCGTGACTACGCTTGGCTCCAAGGAAGGTTTCGCCAATCTCGCGCAGGCGATCACGGCGCCGGGCGACGTCGTCATCACGCCCAACCCGTCCTACCCGATCCACGCCTTCGGCTTCATTATGGCCGGCGGCGCCATTCGCCATGTCGAAGCGCATTCGCCGGAGCAATATCTCTCCGGCATCAGCCGCGCCGTGCGCCATTCGGTGCCCCCGCCCATCGCCATGGTCGTGTGCTATCCGGCCAATCCGACGGCGCAGACGGTCTCGCTCGACTTCTACAAGGAGGCGGTAGCGCTGGCGAAGAAGCACACCATGTTCTTGCTCTCCGATGTCGCCTATTCGGAGATTTATTTCGACGAGCCGCCGCCCTCGGCCCTGCAAGTTCCAGGCGCGAAGGATGTGACGGTCGAGGTCAACACGCTGTCGAAGACCTATTCGATGGCGGGCTTCCGCATCGGCTTTGCGCTCGGCAACGAGCGGCTGATCGCGGCGCTGGCGCGGGTGAAATCCTATCTCGACTACGGCGCCTACACGCCGCTGCAGGTAGCGGCGGTCGCTGCGCTCAACGGCCCGCAAGAGTGCGTGGCGGAGGTGCGCGAGACCTATCGCAAGCGGCGCGACGTGCTGGTGGACGCGTTCGGCAAATCCGGCTGGGCGATCCCTTCGCCGAGCGCATCGATGTTCGCCTGGGCGCCGCTGCCCGAGCGCTATCGCGAACTCGGTTCGGTGCAGTTCGCCAAGATGCTGCTCGAAGGCGCTGAGATCGCGGTCGCGCCTGGCGCCGGCTTCGGCGAGTATGGCGACGGCTTCGTGCGCATCGCGCTCGTGGAAAACGAGCAGCGCATCCGCCAGGCCGCGCGCAATCTGCGCCGCTTCCTGCAAGCGCCGTCGGTTTGAGCGGCGCCGCCACGGTTCCTCTCGCGGCAGCGACGCGGTAAGCAGAGACTTATCATGGACCCGGCGCCCGTCGAAGAAATCGTCATCGTTGCGCCGCGCCTGCCAGAGGCGCCCGGCGAGCGCGCCTATTCGACAGCCGACATCGATCCGATCACGCTCGCCGACGCGCCGCGCATCGACGACGCTCTGCGCACCGCGCCCGGCGTCTCCCTCTTTCGCCGCACTTCGTCGGCGATCGCCAATCCAACCATCCAGGGCTTGTCGGTGCGCGCGTCAGGGCCGTCGGGCGCGGGGCGTACGCTGGTGACGCTCGACGGCCAACCGCTCAACGATCCGTTCGGCGGCTGGGTGATCTGGGGCGCGCTTCCGCCCGACACGGTCGCCCGCGCACGCGTGCTGCGCGGCGCCGGCGCGGGACCTTACGGCGCGGGCGCGCTGCTCGGCGTAGTGCAATTGCAGGAACGCGATCAGGACGGCGCCGCGCTCAGCGTCGAATCCGGCGAGCGCGGCCACCTGCGCGCTTCCGGCCTCGCCGTCGCCGGCGACGAGACGATCTCGCTGCTGCTGGCGGCGAGCGCAGAAGAGAGCGATGGATGGGTAGCGGTGCGCGACGGCCTCGGTGCGGCCGATGTCGCGTTAGCGGCGGAGTCTTCGGCGGCGGCGGCGCGGCTCAGTTGGCGCGACGCGGACCATGCCTTGTCTTTGCGTATCTCCGGCTACGGCGAATCGCGCAGCGCCGGCCTCGCCGGCGCGGACTCGCAAAACAGCGGATCGAGCCTGAGCGTCGCACTCGCGCGTCCATACGGCGCGTGGAGCTGGCGCGTGCAAGGTTGGGCTATGTGGTCGGACCTCGCCAATTCCTCCGTCGCCGTATCGCCCGATCGCAGCGCCACAACGCCCGCCAACGATCAGATCGCCACGCCGGCGTTCGGCTGGGGCGGCAACGCCGCGCTGCGCTGGACGGACGAAAGCGCAGGCGTCGAGCTCGGCGCCGATGTGCGCATGGCCGACGGTGAGACCCGCGAGCTGTTTCGCTTCGTCGGCGGTACATTCACCCGCACCCGCGTCGCCGGCGGCGAGACGCGCATGGCAGGCGCCTACGTGGAAGCGTGGCGCGAGGGCAATGATTGGTTGCTTTCCGGCGGAGCGCGCGTCGATCAATGGGAAGCATCTCGCGGCGCGCGCACCGAGCGCGATCGCGCGACGAACGCGATCCTCTTGGATTTTCGTCCCAGCGACAATGCGGTGGTGCTGCCGACCGCGCGCTTGGGCGTGCGCCGCGATCTCGGAGACGACGCCTATCTTCGCGCCGCCGCCTATGCGGGCTTTAGGCCGCCGACGCTGAACGAGCTGCACCGCCCTTTTCGCGTCGGCAATGACGTCACTGAAGCCAACGCCGCGCTTGAGCCCGAGCGGTTGACCGGCGTCGACGCCGCCATCGGCAGCGAGGGCGAGGCGTTTTCATGGGAAATCGGCGCCTTCGCCACCCAGCTCGAAGACGCCATTGTCAACCTCACGCTTGGCGCCGGGCCGGGCACATTCCCACCGGGCGTCTTCGTGCCGGCCGGCGGCGCCTATCGTCAGCGCCGCAACGCTGGCGAGATCGACGCGCGCGGCATAGAGGCCGAAGCGAACGGCGCATGGCGGACGCTCACCTGGCGCGTCGCTGCGAACTACACCCGTGCGGAAATCGCCGGCCTGCGGCCCGCGCAGGCGCCTGAGTGGGCAGCCACCGGTTCGCTGCGATGGAACGCGGGGACGGCGACGACTCTGAGCGCCCACTTCGCCTACGAGAGCGCACGCTTCGAGGATGACCTCAACAGCCGTGAACTGTCGCCGGCTCTGACCGTCGACCTGCGGGCCGAGCACGCGCTGTTGGACGGCCTCAGCGTGTTCGCCGCGCTCGACAACGCCTTTGACGCAGCGGTGGAAACCGCGGAGACCGCCGATGGGATCGAGAGCTTCGACGCGCCGCGTACGCTCCGCTTCGGCCTACGCTGGCGCTCTCCAGGGTAGCCATCGGCGGCGAATTGAACTAAGCCGCCGCTATGACACGCAAGCTCTCCCTCACCGTCGACGGGCGCAACATCGTCGTCTACCTGCACAAGGGTGACCTGCCGGAAACGGTGCGCTTTTCCGGCGCGGTCGCGGTCGACAGCGAGACCATGGGCCTGTCGCTGGTGCGCGACCCGCTCTGCCTGGTGCAGCTTTCCGATGGCGGCGGCGAAGCGCACCTGGTGCAACTGGATCGCGCGAGCTACGACGCGCCGAACCTGAAGCGAGTGCTGAGCGACCCGGGCGTCCTCAAGCTGTTTCACTTTGCGCGCTTCGACGTCGCCATGTTCATGCGCGACCTGTCGCTGGTGTGCGCGCCGATCTATTGCACCAAGACCGCATCGCGGCTGGCGCGCACCTATACCGACAAACACGGGCTGAAGGACCTGACCAAGGAATTGCTCGGCCGCGACATCTCCAAGGATCAGCAATCGTCCGACTGGGGGGCGGCGGAGTTGACCGACGCGCAGCTCGCGTACGCGGCCGCAGACGTGCTGCACCTGCACGCGCTGAAGGAAAAGCTCGATACGATGCTGGCGCGAGAAGGCCGGCTTGAGATCGCGCAGTCGTGCTTCGACTTCCTCCCCTCCCGCGCCGCGCTCGATCTCGCGGGTTGGGAGTCGGTCGACATTTTCGCGCATAGTTGAGGCGGCGTCGGTCGCCATTGGACGCGCTTCGCGCTGTACGCTACGCTGCCCGTGGAGGTAGTGATGATAAGGCGCACTCTGGCTGCGGCATCGGCTGCGTTGTTTGCGCCGTGTGCGGCGATGGCGCAGCCGCTGTTCGACAACCCACTTGCTGAAGCGAGCGTCTACCTCCTACAGCGCGGCCAGCCTTCAGAAGCAACTTATCGGCTTCGTTACGAAGTAACCCGCGTGGAGCGCGGTGAAGACCCCATCACCAGCGAACTCACTCTCGACATTGGGCCTGATTGGTCAGTTTGGCGGGATGGCACCCTGACTGTATTGCTCGACTTTCGCCTTAACCGGACGTTTGTCCTGGATCACGATCGCTTCACCACCGTGAATGGCGCAGCAGATTTGACCTTTAGGGTCATGGAGCGCCTGAACCGAAGCCACTTGCAAGGCATCCTCACCGCCGCTGGCGCCGGGGGCCAATTACCCAATGCATGCGATGCGGAAACCGAGCTAGGACTGGTGATCCCAAGTGCAAACGCTAGCCCTACCAGCGTCCGTTCTCGGCGCAATCGTGTTGTGCTACAGTGTGCGGGGCGCGATGTCGGGAGTTATGCGCCAAGCGACAGCGCACCACCACCGGCTTTCTGGCCCACGATGAATGCCATAATGCTCGTGCATCCCGCGCTGTATCGACACGCGCGCAGCAGCGGTCGAGCACCCTCCGAGTTGACCGCTTCGTTCCAAGTCATGCCCGGGCCCCGCTCTAGCCGATCATGGAGGCTCATCGCCATTGAAGAGGTCGCTGTTGCGTATCCACTGACTTCGCATCTGAGAAACGAGACCGCGCGCGGGCTTGATCAACTTGTACCTGGCGCGGGTCAAGCGGCGACCGATGTGATCGCGGGCCGCGCTCCAGGCGGCACGCTAACCCTCGAGAGCTGGGATCGCCACATGCAGGCGATATCCCAAAGCCAAGGCGAAGCGGCTGCAGCAATGCTGTTTTCGGTAACCTTTAACATGTTTCCCGACTTGCGATGCGACGGACCAGCTCAGTTGCATGCTTGTGACCTCCTCGCCCGCGTACGTACTATGAGCGACCCGGCGCCTTGGGCGATCATCGAGATCGGGATTGCTGAGCAGGAAGACAACGTCCCCCGAGCCATCGAAGCGATGCAACGCGCGCAGGGCTCGCCCCACCGTGACCATCCCGCCCTCGGCGCAGCCTTCGCGCTTGCCGTGTTGCAGTTCGATCAAGCCGCTTTGGATCGGGCGCGCGGCGCAGGGCTACCAACGGACGTGCCAAGTTTGCAAAATCAAGCGCTGCTCGCTCTTCCCTACAACCCGGGCTACTGGACCGACGTAGGTGACCGCTTCGCCCGTGATTATGACTTTCGAGCCGCCTTCCTTTTCTATGACATCGCGTTTTCGCTGCCGCTTCCAAGTGCTCTCACAAGAAACCAAGCGCTTGCCGCCAAGCGCGCGAATGCAGCGCGAATTCGGCGCGACTTCCCGGATGCATTCCTGACGCCTACCCCCTGACCACCGCCTGATCGATCCGCCCGAAGATCGAGTGATTGCGCGCGTCGAGCATCTCGATTTCGACGCGATCGCCATGCTTCAGAAACGGCGTGACCGGCTTGCCGCTTTGGATCGTCTCGATCATGCGCTGTTCGGCGATGCACGAGTAACCGAACCCACCCTCGCGCACCGGCTTGCCCGGCCCGCCGTCAGCGTCGCGGTTCGATACCGTGCCTGAGCCGATGATCGTGCCGGCCGCGAGGTCGCGCGTCTTGGCTGCGTGCGCGATCAGCTGGCCGAAATCGAAGGTCATGTCCTCGCCGGCGTTGGCCTTGCCGAAGACTTCGCCGTTGAGCGCCACGCGCATCGGCAGATGCAGCTTGCCGTCGCGCCACGCATCGCCCAGCGCATCCGGCGTCACCGCGCACGGCGAAAACGCCGACGATGGCTTTGATTGAAAGAAACCAAAACCCTTCTCCAGCTCCGCCGGGATCAGATTGCGCAGGCTCACGTCGTTCACGAGCATCACCAGGCGTATCCGGTCGCGCGCGTCTTGCGGCAATGCGCCCATCGGCACGTCGTCCACGATTACCGCGACTTCCGCCTCGAAGTCGCAGCCCCAGGCTTCGTCCTTGAGTGGAATCGGATCGCGGGGACCCAAGAACGCGTCGCTGCCGCCCTGATACATCAGCGGATCGGTCCAGAAGCTGTCCGGCATCTTGGCGCCGCGCGCCTGGCGCACCAGCGCGACATGATTCACATACGCAGAACCATCCGCCCACTGATACGCACGCGGCAACGGTGACGCAGCCTCGCGTTCATGGAAGCGTTCGCGCAGCACCGAGCCCGCGTTCACGCCTTCCGAAAGCGCGCGCAGGCGCGGCTCGGCGCGCGCCCAATCGTCGAGCGCCGCCTGCAGCGTTGGAACGCTCGGCTCATGCGCGCACCACGCGAGATCATTGGAGACGACGACGAGCTTGCCGTCGCGAGCGTGGCGGAGAGAGGCGAGTTTCATGATGCTCCTTTCCCTTCTTCCCCGCGAGGGGGAGAAGGTGGCCCGAAGGGTCGGAGGGGGCGGATATCAAGATGAGTCACGATGCGGGATGTGGCCTGCGATTGGACAACCACCCCCTCACCCGCTTCGAGCAAGCTCGAAGCGGCCTCTCCCCCTCGCGGGGGCGAGGTGAGGGTAGCGCTCATCCTTTCACCGCATCCTTCTGCCGTTCCGGCGCGGCGCGTTCGAACGCCGGATGCGCGCGGGCGCGTTCGTCGAGCGCGGCGAGGCGCGGGAACGGGGCGAAGTCGAGCTTGAAGCGGCGCGCGTTAGCGCATTGCGGCACGAGGCAAATGTCGGCGATGGTCGGCGCATCGCCAAATGCAAACGCGGTTTCGGGCATCGCGCCGAGCTGCACTTCCAGCGCGTCGAAGCCGCGCCTGATCCAATGCCGATACCAATCCGCGATTGCTGCCTCGTCGGCGCCGTGCTTGTCCCGCAGCCAGGCCAGCGGCGCCAGATTGTTCAAGGGATGAATGTCGGTGGCGATGGTGAGCGCGAACGAACGCGCCTGCGCCGCCGCCCATGGATCGGCCGGCAGAAACGACGGCTCGGGATACGCCGTATCGAGCCACGACAGGATCGCCAGCGATTGCGTTAGCACCCCGTGCGGCGTCTCCAGCGCCGGCACGCGCTGCTGCGGGTTCTTGGCGCGATAGGCATCGGTGAGCTGCTCGTCCTTGCCGGGGGCGATGTTGATCGGCACGCTCTCATAAGCGATGCCTTTGAGATTGAGCCCAATGCGCACGCGATAGGCAGCAGACGAGCGCCAATAATCGTAAAGCTTGAGCGCGGTCATCCGTGCTTCCCTGCCATCCAGCCGTTCGCGGCCAAGTGCCTGTCACCCGCCGCGGCCGCGCCTACTTCGATGGACGTCGCCATCGAGTCATTCCAGCGATTGAGATACCCGAACAGCGCCACCACGCCGAGAATCTCCACGATCTCCTCGTCGGTCCAGTGCTTCTTGAGTTCAGCGCCTATCGCTTCATCGACGGCGTTGGGCACGCTCGCCGCCGCCTGCGCGAACGCGAACGCCGCCTTCTCGGCCGGCGTGAACAGCGCGCTTCGCTCATAATTCCAGATGTCCGCCAAGCGCTCATCGCTGGCGCCATAGCGGTGCGCGGCGAGCGTAGTGTGCGCCTGGCAATATTGGCATCCAGCCGTCTGGCTGGCGATTAAGCCGATCAACCGCTTTTGCTCGGAGGTGACGCGCCCAGCATTCGCCATCACAGCCTTGTTCAAAGCAATGAACGCTTTGGCAATCTCCGGCCGGCGCTGCATTGTCAGCACGCTGTTGGGGGGAAAGCCGAGGGTTTCGTTGAAGAAGCGGGCGAGTTCGGCGACCTCAGCGTCATGATCGGCGGCGAGCGGCGTCACCAGCGGCATCAGCTTCTATCCTCATCCACTTCAAAGTCAGCGCGCGCGCCAAGATCGGCCAACCGGGCGCGCAGGCGCAGGAACGTATCGTCATCGCGCCAAAGTCTTTGCAGCACCTTCGCCGGACGATTCGACTTCAAGCGCACGATCATCAGCGTGTCGCCGAGCTCGTAGCCCTCGACATGCATAACATGCGGGGCAGCCTCGTTTGCGGCCGTGGCCAGCGTCTGCGCCCAGAACGCCCGATCATGCCGACGCCAATGCGTCAAATCGAGCGCGAGCGTCAAAGTCACCCTACTCTCAGTTGCGTCCACCATCAGGCTCACTCGCCCATCCGCGCCTTCGCCGCCGCATGCGCCGCCCGCGCCTTTTCGTGCAGCCAAGCCGCATGTTGCGGCGCTTTTTTGGTGCGGCTCCACTCTTCCAGCATCGCCGGGGCAACCCGCTTCAGCTCGGCCAGTTCTTCGGCCGTGCCGGTGTCGGCGGCCAGTTCGACCCGGTGGCCGTTGGGATCGAAGAAGTAGATCGACTGGAAGATGCCGTGATCGGTCGGGCCGAGCACCTCAATGCCGCGCGCTTCGGCGCGGGCCTTGACGGCCAGCAAGTCGTCCACGCTCGCGACCTTGAAGGCGATGTGCTGCACCCAGACCGGCGTGTTCTGGTCGCGGCTCATCTCCTTCTGCTGCGGCAGCTCGAAGAAGGCGAGCACGTTGCCGTTCCCCGCGTCGAGGAAGACGTGCATGTAGGGATCGTACTCGCCCGTCGACGGTACGTGATCCTCGGCGAACGCAGTGGTGTAGTCCATGCCGAGCACTTCGCCATAGAAGTCGACCGTCTGCTTCGCGTCCTTGCAGCGATAGGCGACGTGGTGGATGCCTTTGAGGGCGACGGTGCGTTCGCTCATGATCTGTCCTTCAAGTTCACTGCTCCCAGAAACGGAATTGCTCGTAGCCCGCGGCGATATCGCCGCGGTCAACGCCGAGCGCCTCGCACAACAAGAGTGCGACGCTCCAGATCGGCTGCAAGAGCTGCGGCACGGTGAAAATCGCAATCAGGAAACCGATCGCGACGATCTGCCCGAGGGGTTGCAGCATCGCGCGTTCCTTGGCGGGGAAGACGTTTTCGAGGATGCCGAAGCCGTCGAGGCCCGGCACCGGCAGCAGATTCAGAATGAGCGCCGTCGCTTGCAACACCCCGAGAAACGCAAGCCCCGCCGCCAGCGGGGCGCTCATCGGCAAGAATGTAAGCGCCGCGCCGATGGCCAGCAGGCACACGAGGTTCATCGCCGGGCCGGCGGCGCTGACAGCCGAGCGCAGCAGCGGCGTACGCACCGCATCCTTGTTCACGTACACAGCGCCGCCCGGAAAGCCGATGCCGCCCATCGCCAAAAACAGCAATGGCAGCACGATCGACATGAACGGATGAGCGTAACGCAGCGGATCGAGCGTCAGGTAGCCGCGCTCGGCGACGCTGCGGTCGCCGCTGGCCCAGGCCGATGCTGCGTGTCCCCATTCGTGCAAGCAAAGGCTGATGATCCAGCCGACGAGCGCCAGCGCAAAAACGCCGAACGGACCGCCACGCCCGACAGCCAAGGCGTAGGCGATGCCGACGAACAGCACCACGAGTCCGATGAATACCGGGCTCACGTTGAACATCGCAGCTTGTGCGCCGGCGCGTGGACGCGTCCAGGGATCGTTCATCGCGCCGGCTCGTCCGCGAAGATCTGAACGACCGGCGCCTCGCCCGCGCGCCAGCGCGCGCGGTACATGCCGGAGGTGTTCATGCCGTAAGCGATGCGGCCACGCCTATCCATGGCGATGACGCCGCCGTCGCCGCCAATCTCCTGGAGTTCGCCGATCACGACATCAACCGCTTGCTGCACGTTGGCGCCATCGAGCTCAATGCGCGCGCAGATCGAGCGTGCGACGCTTAAGCGAATGAAGTACTCCCCCGTGCCGGTTGCGCTGACGCCGCAGACGCCGTTTTGCGCGTAGGTGCCGGCGCCGATCACCGGCGTGTCGCCGACGCGGCCCCAGCGCTTGGCGGTGGTGCCGCCGGTCGAGGTGCCAGCGGCGATGTCGCCGCGCATGTCCATCGCCACCACGCCGACAGTGCCGAAACGATGATCGTCGACGCCTTCTAAAGCGGCGTCACGCTGCGCGGGCGCGCCTTGCGGCCGCTGCGGGATCGGCAAATTGCGCTCGCGCAGGGTCTGCTCAAGCGCGCGCCAACGCCGTTCGGTGAAGAAAAAGGACGGATCGACCTCCTCTAGATTCTGCGTGCGGGCGAACGCTTCAGCGCCCTCGCCGATCAGCATCACGTGCGGCGAAGCTTCCATGACGCGGCGCGCGAGCGAAATCGGATGGCGGGTACGGGTGACGCCGGCAACAGCGCCAGCAGCGCGCGTGCGCCCGTCCATGATCGACGCGTCAAGCTCGTTGCGGCCATCTGCGGTGAACACCGCGCCGCGGCCTGCATTGTAGAGCGGGTCGTCTTCCATGCGCTGGATCACGGCTTCGACCGCATCCAGCGAAGAACCGCCGCGATCGAGCACGTCGCCACCTGCGCGCACCGCGTTCTCAAGCGAGGCGCGATATTGCGCTTCGACGTCCGGCGAAAGCTGGGCGCGCTCGATCACGCCGGCGCCCCCGTGCAGCACGATCGACCAGCGCGGCCGCTCGCGGGCTTCCGCGGGCGACGCAAGCGCCACGAAAAGACAACTCAGCGCTAGCGCGGCGAGTGACCGTTTGCTCATAATTCGAAGTCCCAGCTTAGCCGAAGTCACGGCGGGCACTATACCACCTTGGTGAGCAAAGTCAGCGACGCCGTCGATCCGACGCACTACAGGGGACCCTCTCTAGCTCGCCTTCAGCACGCCGCGGCGAATCTGGTCGAGTTCGATCGACTCGAACAGCGCTTTGAAATTGCCTTCGCCGAAGCCTTCGTTGCCCTTGCGCTGGATGAATTCGAAGAAAATCGGGCCGACGGCGTCCTTCGAGAAAATTTGCAACAATAGGCCCTGACCCTGGCTTGGCGCGCCATCGACCAGGATGCGCCGCTTCTTCAATTCATCGATAGGCTCGCCATGCCCAGGCAGACGCTTGTCGATCAGATCGTAATAGGTCTCGATCGTGTCTTGCAGCTCGACACCGCGCGCGCGCAGCCGATCGACCACGCCGTAGAGATCGTCGCAACCAAAGGCGATGTGTTGGATACCCTCGCCATTGTAGCGTTGCAGGAATTCCTGAATCTGATCGACCTTGCCCTCGTCGCCCTTCGACTCGTTGAGCGGAATGCGAATCTTGCCGCACGGACTGGTCATCGCCTTCGACAACAAGCCGGTGACCTTGCCCTCGATGTCGAAGTAGCGGATTTCGCGGAAGTTGAAGATGCGCTCGTAATAGTCTGCCCATTTTGCCATGTTGCCGCGAAACACGTTGTGGGTCAGGTGATCGAGGTAAGTCAGTCCCAGCGCATTTTTGGCTTCGTCAGCGCCCTCGATGGGGTTGAAGTCGACATCGTAGATGGTTTGCGCGCCGTAGCGATCAACCAAATAGACGTAGGCGCCGCCGATGCCTTCGATACACGGAATGTCAAGTTCCATTGGCCCGATCGGCATGTCGACGGCCTTAGCCCCGCGCTTGATTGCTTCCTCGAATGCGCGCTTTGCGTCCTTCACACGAAACGCCATGGCGTTGGCGGACGGCCCGTGCACGGAGCGAAACTCCGCCGGCTGACCGCTCGGCTCCATGTTCAAGATGAAGTTGATATCGCCCTGCTTGTAGCGGACCACGTTCTTCGAGCGATGCCTGGCCACTGCCGTGAAGCCCATTTTCTCGAAGTACTGGGCGAGTTCTTCAGGATTGGACGCCGTGAACTCGACGAACTCGAATCCGTCGGTGCCGATCGGATTCTCGAAAAGGTCGGGCATGGACGCGCTCCTCCGGCTCTTGCGTTGGCGACCGATTTAGTTTCATCTGTAACCGATGGCAAGCGCTAAGCGTCGATCGACCGTCCCGGACGGGCTGGTGCTGGAGGAGTTTCTTCCCTACCGGCTATCCATCTTGTCCAACCGCGTGAGCCGCGCCATCGCCGCCCGCTACGCTAAGACGCTGACGCTCACCATCCCGGAATGGCGGGTGATGGCGGTGCTGGGGCGCACCCCCGGCCTCACCTCCAAGGACATCGCCGAGGCCACCGAAATGGACAAGGTCGCGGTTTCACGCGCGGTCGCGCGGCTGGTGGCGGCGCGCCGCGTGGCGGCCGAGGTCGACGCCGAAGACGCGCGCCGCCAGCTCTTGTGGCTGACGCCGCAGGGCGAGGCGCTCTACGCGCGCATCGCGCCAATGGCGCTTGAGACTGAACAGAGACTGCTCGCGGCGCTCTCGCGACAGGATCGCGCGCAACTCCATGCGCTCATCTCGCGCCTGCTCGACGCCGCCCAGCGGCTGTAGCAACGGGCTAATGAGACGCGCGGCGTAGCGTGTCCCACGCAAAGAACGCCAACCCGATCCAGATCAGCGCAAAGCTTGCGGCGCGCAGTGGCGTGAACGGTTCGCCGAAGGCAACGCCTGTCAGAAACTGCAGCGTCGGCGCCAAGAACTGCAAAAGACCGAGCGCTGTGAAGCTGACGCGCCGCGCACCGAACGCGAACGCCATCAGCGGCAGCGCAGTCACCGGTCCAGCGATCGCAAGGATCAGCGCCTGGTCAAGCCCGCCGCCGAACGCGAGCGAGGCGTCGCGCGTGGTCCATGCGAGAAGCGCGAAGGCAACCGGCGCCATCGCGACGCACTCGACCAACAGCCCGATCGGCGCCGATACCGCAGCCCGCTTGCGGATGACGGCGTACACCGACCAGGTTGCGCAGAGCGCGAGCGCCATCCAGGGTGGCGCGCCGAGAGCAAAGCCTTGCACAACCACGCCGGCGAGAGCGAGCGTGAGCGCGATCACCTGCAACGCGCCGATCTTCTCGCGAAAGAACACGACCCCAACCGCGACGCTTACCAGCGGCGCAATGAAGTACGCCAGCGACGACTCGATCACGCGCTCGTTGAGCACGAGATAGACGTAAAGGCCCCAGTTCACAAAGATGAACGCCGCCGACGCGGCGAGCGCCGCCAGCATGCGTGGCTTGAGCGCCGCCCCCAGCTCGGATAGCCCCCGCTTCCATCCGCTCATGATCAGCGCGGCGATAAGCGCCGCCGGGATCGCCCAGAGTATGCGCTGCGCAAGCACTTCGCGCACGTCAGCAAACGCCGTGGCCTTCAGGTAGAGCGGAAGAAAGCCCCACATCGCGTATGCGCTGGCTGCGGCGATGAAGCCGGCCCGGCGATCCGCAGCGGGGATGCTCACGATGCGGTCTTTCCGTACGGCGTGGGGTTGCGCATATGCATAAAGCGCTCAGGCTTATCCAGCGGCTCAAACCCCAGCGGCGCGTAGACGCCGTGCGCGTCCTTGGTCCCGAGCAACCAGCGTCGCAAGCCTTGCAGCTCTGCGTGCTCCAGGAACGTGCGCACCAACGCGCGGCCAAGCCCGCGCCCCTGTTTTCCGGGCAGCACGATCACGTCGCAGACCCACGCAAACGTCGCCTTATCGGTGACCACGCGCGCGAAGCCGATCAACTTGCCTGTCTCATCGCGGGCGATGGCGCACATCGAATGGGCGCACGCACGCGCGACCGCGTCGCGTGGAATGCCCGGCGACCAATAACTGTCAGTCAATACGGCATGGATCGCGTCGAGATCGGCGGGGGATGGCTGTTCGATGGCGATGGGAGGCATGAGGCTCAGATATGTTAGCGTTAGGCAAACTCGTGCGCGCGCACGATTTGCGACAAAAGATGTCATTCAGGCGCTTGCTGACTGCTGAGCAGCGTCCCGCTTCGCCAAACTCAGGGTGACGCCACCCTCACGCCGCCGCCAGCCGCTTGAACAGCCCGCGGTTCAGCATCAGCTCCGCGATCTGCACCGCGTTGAGCGCCGCGCCTTTGCGCAGATTGTCGCTCACCACCCACATCGACAGTCCGTGCTCGACTGTCTTGTCGTTGCGGATTCTGGACACGAACGTGGCGAACTCGCCAACGCAGTCGATGGGCGTCGCGTAACCGCCGTCCTCGTGCTTGTCGATCACCATCAGGCCCGGCGCCTCGCGCAAAATCTCGCGCGCTTCTTCGGCCTCGATCTCGTTTTCGAACTCGATGTTCACCGCCTCCGAGTGACCCACAAACACCGGCACGCGTACGCTCGTAGCCGTCAGCTTGATCTTCGGATCTAGAATCTTCTTGGTCTCGACCTCGATCTTCCATTCTTCGGTGGTGTAGCCGTCATCCATGAAGTCGCCGCCGTGCGGGATGACGTTGAAGGCGATCTGCTTGGGGAACTCTTCGCAGACGATCTCGTCGTTGACGTAAAGCTTCTTGGTCTGCGTCCACAATTCCTCCATCGCGCCCTTGCCGGCGCCGGAGACGGATTGATAGGTCGCCACCACCACGCGCTTGATCGTCGCGCGATCGTGCAGCGGCTTCAGCGCCACCACCAATTGCGCGGTCGAGCAATTCGGATTGGCGATTATGTTGAGCTTGTCATAGCCGAGGACGGCGTCCGGGTTCACCTCCGGCACGACCAGCGGCACGCGCGGATCCATGCGCCAGGCGCTCGAATTGTCGATCACCACAGCGCCGGTTGCGCCGATTTTGGGCGACCACTCCTTGGACACCGCCCCGCCGGCGCTCATCAGCACCAGATCGATGCCGGAGAAGTCGAACTGTTCCAGGTCGCGGCACTTCAGCGTGCGATCGCCATAACTGACCTCAACGCCGATCGAGCGCCGCGAGGCGATCGCAAACACCTCGTCGGCGGGAAACAGCCGTTCCTCCAGAATGGTCAGCATTTCCCGGCCCACATTGCCGGTGGCGCCGACGACGGCTACGCGCAAACCCATTGGGTATTCTCCTCATCTCTTCCGTACCGGCGCTCGGCGTCGTTTCCAAGGCCGGCCGCACGCGCTAGGCTCGGTTCCGGAGGGGGACGCCATGCCGGATACGCACACCAATCTGGAAATCTACAAGCTCATGGTGGAAGACGTGCGCGATGCCCGTCGCGCCCGCCGCGATCTCTCCAACGTGTTCATGACGCTCAACATAGCCGGCATGAGCGCCTTGGGCTTCCTGGCCAGCGCCGACGGCCTGCCCGATCCGGTGCTGTTTTCGCTCTGCGCGC
Organism: Hyphomonadaceae bacterium; assembly: GCA_019753175.1. Taxonomy (GTDB): domain Bacteria; phylum Pseudomonadota; class Alphaproteobacteria; order Caulobacterales; family Aquidulcibacteraceae; genus Vitreimonas. Next base: position 44,807 of record JAIELK010000022.1, on the reverse strand, counting down.
TGGCGCTCGCCACCACCTGCCTCATCTGGCGCACTTCGAACTCCTATTACACCGTGCTGCTCGCGGCGAAGTACAAGAACATCTACGCACTCGAAGAGCAGATCGGCGCCCACCCCATCCGCAACGAATGGGAGACCATCACCGGCAAACGCCGGACGCTGAAATGGTGGTCGCTGGAGCGCGCCATGCCGATCCTGTTCATCCTCGCCTACCTCACCTTCTTCGCGGTCCAGGTGGGCGGGCTCGATGTCCCGGCCTTGCTGATCCAAGCGCGCGACAGCATGCTTGTGCTGCTGCGCGGCTGGGGCGTGGCGGTGTGAGTTCACGCTGCTGGCGCGAACGACCTCAAGCACACGCCGCCGCCGCCCGCCCGTCGAGCGCCGCTTCCGCCGCCCCGTCGCGCATGCGTTTGCATGGCACGTTCGCGCCACGCGCCAGCGAGAACATCGGTTCGACCGCGCCTGTATAGACAAAGCCGCCCTTCTCCAGCACGCGCCCGGAGGCCGGATTGTCAACGAAATGGCCGCTCTGCAGCGGACCGAGCGCGCGCGCTTCAACAGCGAACGCGAGCAACGCCTCGGTGGCGACGCCGCGTCCCCAGAACGGGCGCCCGATCCAATAGCCGATCTCGAACGCGCCATTGCTGCGCTTGTGCGCGCCGATGACGCCGACCAAGCCTTCGCCCTGCGCTTCGATCGCGCGCACGAAATCCTGTTTGAGCGGCGCGCGGGCGGCGAGCGTCATGATCCAGCCTTCGGCGGCGTTTTCGAGATAAGGCAGCGGCGTCATCGCCAGATTGCGCCCGACCGCGGGGTCGCCGACGTACCGCGCGATCCGCGGCGCATCGCGCATGCGCAGCGTCCGCAGTTTCAGTCTCTTGCTCTCAATCAACTCGCGCATCGGAGCCTCCTGTTGGCTCGCACATGCGTGGGGCAAAGAAAAAGGGGCGCCTCGATCCGGGCGCCCCACGCTTGCTTCGGGATCCGGATCGCCCTGTTGTGGCTGCGATCCGGAGAGTGATCCGTCTCGCTATTCGGCCGCCGCCATCGTCGCAAGAATCGAGACATAGGTGCGGCCGTCGCGCTTGGTCGCGAACGCTACTTGGCCTTCACAAAGCGCAAACAGCGTGTGGTCGCGGCCAAGGCCGACATTCTTGCCCGGATGGAACTTGGTGCCGCGCTGGCGCACGAGGATTTCCCCGCCATTGACGGCTTGGCCGCCAAAGCGCTTCACGCCGAGACGTTGACCGGGGCTGTCGCGTCCGTTGCGGGAGCTGCCGCCTGCTTTCTTGTGAGCCATTGTTGTTCTCGCTTAGCCGATGGCTGTGATCTTGACGGTGGTTTCGGCCTGGCGATGGCCTTGCTTGCGGCGGTAGGTGTTGCGGCGGCGCTTCTTGAACACCGTCACCTTCTCGCCCTTGGCGGTTTCAACCAGTTCGCCGGTGACCTTGCCGGCGTCCTTGCCGAGCTTCACAGCCTTGCCGTCGCTCGACAACAGCGCCGCGAACGTCACCTTGTCGCCGGCCTTGCCGTCGAGCTTTTCGACCGTGACCGTATCGCCCTTGGCGACCCGGTATTGCTTGCCGCCCGTTTTGATGACCGCGAACATGACTAACCTGCAAATATCCAGTGCGCCCGGACGATCGCTCGCCCGGGCGGGGAGCGGGGGATATAGCGGGGACCCGCGCGCGGCGTCAACCGGGGGCGGGGTGGATTTTGGGGGGCGGAGCGGTCAGAACTGGCGCCAACCGGGGGTAGTGCGTGGCGATTGTTCAGGACTTCATCAACTCAGTCGTTGCCACCCACAAAAAAGGCAACGCGACCGAGCACTCCTACCGGCCTGCCCTCCAGCAGCTTTTCAACGCCCTCGATCCCAAGGTCAGCGCCCTAAACGAGCCCAAACGAGAGAAGGTCGGCGCGCCCGATTTCTCGATCAGCCGCAAGGACATTGTCATCGGCCATTGCGAGGCGAAGGACATCCCCATCGACCTCAAGGCGATGAAGGATGCCAATCTCGCGCAGAAGAAGCGGTACGTCAGCGGCCTTCAGAATCTGCTCTACACCAACTGCCTCGAGTGGCTTTGGTACCGCGACGGCGAACTGAAGCACGAAATCCGCATCGCGGATTTCCTGATGGGCATTCAGCCCGCGCCTGACAAGTTTGCCGCCCTTGAAGCCCTGCTCCGCGAATTCATCGCGCAGTCGCCGCAGACCATTACCTCATCGCGCGCGCTGGCCGAGCGGATGGCGGGCAAGGCCGCTCTCATCAAGGACATCTTGGCCAATTCGCTGATGGAAGACGAAAAAGGCGAGTCGGAATTGAAGGCGCAGTACGAAGCCTTCAAGGAGCACCTGATCCACGACATCACCATCAGGGACTTCGCCGACATCTACGCCGAGACCATCACATACGGTATGTTCGCCGCGCGGCTGCACGATACGTCGCTGAACACCTTCAGCCGCCAAGAAGCGCTTGAGCTGCTGCCGAAATCCAATCCGTTCTTGCGCAACCTGTTCAGCTACATCGCCGGGCCTAATCTTGACCAACGCATCGCATGGGTGATCGACGATCTGGCCGACCTCTTCCGCGCCTCGAACGTTTCCGCGCTGATGGAGAAGTACGGCAAGACCACGCAGCGCAACGATCCGTTCCTGCATTTCTACGAGGATTTCCTCAAAGCCTATAATCCCGAAAAGCGCGACGCGCGCGGCGTCTGGTACACGCCCGAGCCGGTGGTGAATTTCATCGTCCGCGCCGTGGACGATGTGCTGAAGACGGAATTCGGCTTGGAGGATGGCCTCGCGGATACGTCAAAGGTCACGATTCCATGGGACACCGGCCAGAAGGACAAGAAGGGTAAGCCGCTGCTCACCAGCAAGGAAGTGCACCGTGTCCAAATTCTCGATCCCGCCACCGGCACCGGCACCTTCCTCGCCGAAGTGATCAAGCAGATCGCGCCGCGGGTGAAGAACAAAGCGCCGGGGATATGGGCGTCTTATGTCGAGAAGGATTTGATCCCGCGCCTGCATGGCTTCGAGCTGCTGATGGCGTCCTACGCCATGTGCCACATGAAGCTCGACATGGTGCTGCGCGAATACGGCTATCAGCCCACCGCCAGCCCGCCGCGCGTTTCCGTCTATCTCACCAATTCCCTGGAAGAAGGCGAAGCCGCCAACCAGACGCTGCCGTTCGCGCAATGGCTCTCCAACGAAGTCAAGGAAGCCAACAAGATCAAGCGCGACATGCCGATCATGTGCGTGATCGGGAACCCGCCTTATAGCGGGGTTTCTCAAAACATGGGTGATTGGATCGTCCGTTTGATCGAGGAGTACAAGTACGTAGATGGTGTTCACTTCGGGGAACGAAAACACTGGCTTCACGACGATTATGTCAAGTTTATTCGGTTTGCGGAATACATGATCGCGAAAACCGGGGAAGGCGTGCTCGGCTTCATCACTAACCACGGTTATATAAGCAATCCGACCTTCGCCGGAATGCGACGTCACTTGCTGGATTCGTTCGACACTATTCACTTAATTGATCTGCACGGAAATTCGAAAAGGAAGGAGGACCCGCCCGATGGCGGGAAAGACGAGAATGTTTTCGACATACAACAGGGCGTCTCAATCATTATTGCAGTGCGTAAGAAACAAAAGCTGCGCTCATTGGCCCGTGTACTCCATCATGACCTTTGGGGGCTGCGCGAATTAAAGTACGAATACTTGTGGGAAGGCCGGCTACCCGAGAATGAGGTTCATCCAGTGCCGCCTGGATACTATTTTGGTCCGATCAATTTCTCTTCCCGTGATTGTTATGAAGCTGGATTTTGCTGCTCCGAATTTTTCCCGCTAAACTCAAGCGGATTCGTGACAGCACGCGACAGTCTCAACATTTCGAATACGCCGCAGGAAGCGCGCCGAAAGATCGAAAGGATCAGGATACTAAGCGTTGAAGATGCGCGCACTGAGTTTGAGTTGGGGCCGGACTCAACAACCTGGAGCGTGGCGGGTGCCATTGATGATGCTCGGCGCGCCCCACCGGCTGTACAGCCAATCAAGTGTCTCTATCGACCATTCGACATCCAGCACACAGTGTACACCGGTCGTTCTGGCGGTCTCTATGCTCGGCCAGTCAATGCCACAACGCGACACTTGCTCGACGAGGGGAGTTGCGCGCTCGCAGTCAGTCGGATCAAGCCAAGTCACGGCGGACGCTTCGTCATCGTAACGAAGTGGGCCGCCGATTTCCACCTGCTGGGCCCGTCAACCAATATCTTCCCGCTCTACCTCTACCCCTCCCCCACCGAACTCGACCAAACCCGCCGCGTCAATTTCGAGCCCAAGCTCTACGCCAAGCTGCGCAAGCTCGCGGCGCATCCCGCGCGCGGCGAGGCCGATGAGGTCGCGGTGTTCGATTACATTTATGGCGTGCTGCACTGCCCCGCCTATCGCGCGACCTATGCCGAGTTCCTGAAAATCGATTTCCCGCGCATCCCCTGGCCCGCGAGCCCCGACGTGTTCTGGGACGTCTCCGACAAGGGCGGCCAATTGCGCCGGCTCCATCTCATGGAACCCGCCGCCATCGGCGCCACGCCCTATGCTTTCGTTGGCGAAGGCGCCGGTAAGGTCGAAAAGGTCGAGTTCCGCGATGGCGCGGTCTGGATCAATGCAGCCCAGCGCTTCGAGAACGCGCCCGAAATCTCATGGGGTTTCCATATCGGCGGCTACCAGCCGGCGCAGAAATGGCTGAAGGACCGCAAGGGCCGCACGCTCGATTTCGAGGACGTGCAGCACTACCAGCGCATCCTCAAAATCCTCGCCGAAACCGACCGCATCATGAAAACGATCGAAATGCCGTTAGGGGGATAGAACAAGACTTATCCGACCCACCTCGCCCCGCCCTTATACTCCCCGGGCGCATGAACGCCTCGCCCCTCCCCGCCCCCGTCCGCACAGCGCCCATCGCGCTGTGGCGGATCGCCGAGGCGTTCATGCGCATCTTGTACAGCTTGTTCGGCGGCCCCGAGGACATCGCCGTACAACATACTTTGACGCTGAAGCCTTATCAGCTCATGGCGTCGTGGCTGCGCGTGGGCGAAGTTTTGCTACGCCGGTTACTGCTGATCGAAGCGTCGGCCTACCCCAAACCCAACCCGCGCCCATTGGTGCGCAAGCCGCGCCAACGCGTGCGCAAAGAGCTGAGCTTCTGGCCCGACAAGCCGGAAGACTGGCGGGTCAGCTTTCGCTGTTTCTTCCCCCGTTCACCGGGGAAGTCCCGAACGCAGCGAGAGGAAGGGCGCGGAAGCCGCTTCCGCTCCGCCTGGCCTTTGGCCGAGCGCTACGAAGCGCTGATCCGCGTGTTCAACACGCCCGTGCCGTACGCGCGCCGGCTCGCCGCGCGCTTGCATGCCGCGCCGCAGCGCGTCGGCGAGATGCTGTACGCCCCGCGCGAAGCGGAGCATCGGATCGAAAACTTCGCCGGACTCGACGAAGCGGCCTGGGTGGCCTGGCCGGCGGCGCCGGCGCCGCCCAATTCGAGCTGAACGCCGTCCCGGCCAAAGCCCGCGCCAGCCCTGCCCGTCCGCGGCCCGCCGCGGCGCGGTAAAGCCCGCACGCCCCCTTGCCTTTCGGCCCCGGCGCCACCATTAAAAGCGCCCTCCGGAGAGGTGGCCGAGTGGCTGAAGGCGTCAGTCTCGAAAACTGAAATAGGTGCAAGCCTATCGCGGGTTCGAATCCCGCCCTCTCCGCCAGCGCCTGTATGTCTTTGGTTTTGGTATCTGCTGGGAAGCGGCGAGCACGCTCTGCCTCCACCGCGCGGCGAAGCGCGCGCCAGCGGAGCGCACGCAAAGTGCGCCCCGCCGGAGATCGCAATTAGATCTTCTTGGGTTCGACCATAGGCGCCGCGGCAGGCGCCGGCGCGATCACCGGCTTGGCGTCGGTTGCGCTCTTGACGGCTTGGTTCGCGGGCTCGTTCGCAGGCGTTTGCGGCGCCGCTTTAGGCTCGTTGCTCATATCAAATCTCTTGGAAAACGTCAGGGGACCCTGACTGATCAGAGGTGGCTATGCGTGCGCGCACTTACAATGGCGGCTGCACGAATGCGCATGCTTCATCAGTGCATAAGCCGCGATGAAGCCGCGCGCGCTTGCGCGCAACAGCGCGATATCATCATCACGGCGAGCGCGTCGGCATCGAGGCGCTGGATGAGCGACGATGCAAAGCCTTCCGCAAGCAGCGCGTAGGCGACCTGACGCCAGTGCTTGTAGCGGCCGCTATCAGCCAGCTGGTAGGCGCGATCGCGCAGGTCGAAAAACGGATCCGCGTTCAAAGCGCTCATCCTCCGTCAAGCCGCGACACAAGCGTCGCCTCTGCGCCGGAGCGGACGATTGCACTCCCAAGCGTTGCCTGCAGCATCCACATGCGCATTCTCCGGGACCTGAAGCGCGGCGCATGCGAATCCGGATCGGACGAAGCCGTGGCCGCAAACCCAGCCATCGCCGCGACGATTGATGTAGGCGTTGTCGGGAATCGCAACCGCGACGCAGTTTGAACCGGTGAGGGCATAGCCGCGCACGCAGTCCCAGCCGATCGGGGTCGCGCGCGTGAGGAAGCCGTTTTCGGGCACAATCACCGCCGCGCAGGCGGCGCCTACGCGCCGGTAGCCGCGTATGCACTCCCAGCCATCGCCGCGATCACTCAGGAAGCCGTGCTCCGGCACCATGATGCGCTCGCAATCGTAGGCGCGCTGGATGTAACCGCGGTCGCAATCCCAACCCCGCCCGCCGGAATAGGTGGAGAGATAACCCCCGACCGGCACGACGATGGCGCGGCAGGCGCCGTCGTCGCCGCGGAAGCCGCGCACGCATTCCCAGCCATCGCCGCGTCCGTTCAGGCGGCCGTGTTCCGGCGGCGCGACAACGACGCATGCCTGCCCAACACGCGCAAAACCGTAATCACACTCCCAGCCAGGACCATAGCCGCGCGCTTGCGCGTTGGCGGGCGTGGCGGACACTTCGGTCTGCGCCGCCGCCGGCGTGACGGCGAGGATTTGCGCCAGCATGGCCGACGCAACGGTCAGCGCGACAAACGCGCGGTGCAGAATGGACATCAATTGCCTTCCCTTGTCGGCGCGACGATTTTCACCGCGCGTCCCTGTTTGCGGAGCGTCTCAGCGGCGGCTTCGGCGCTTTCGTCGGCATGCCGGCGCGAGCGGTAATCGCCGTAGAACACGCCATCGCGCGTGACCCGCCAAATGCGCCGGCTGAGTTTTATTTCAAAGATCGCGGCGGGGAGGCTCATCCCATTGCGCCAAGCGCTACAGAGCGCTTGTTAAGCGCGCCGCACAGGTCGCGATCGAGGTCGCGTTGTGGCCCGCCAGCCTCGTTGAGGGCGCGGGAGATCACCCCGTGCACAGCGAGATAAGCCTCATTGACGTCGCCGGTGCGCCGTAGGGCGATCAGACACAAGCTCGCTCGTTGGAGGAGGATTTCGCTGACTGCGGTCATGCACTTGGCTTTCCACGCGACCTCGACCGCCCTTACGGGCGGCAGAAAGCGATCTGGTTGTTGCTGGAAGCGCGAGCATAGCACGCTTACGTGCGCCGCGCTCACTTATTCGCGGCTAGACTACGCGGCCTAGAGCAGCTCCAACCGCACGGCAAAGCTGGACTTGCGCATCCGGTCGGTCTGCACGGTGTAACTCAGGCGCTGTCCTGGGAGCAGCGTGGCAAGACCGGCGCGCTCCACTTCGCTCACGAACACCCGAATCTCTGCGCCGCCGCTCTCCGGCGAAAGCTCGCCCATGCCGCGCCGCGGATCGTAGGATTTGACGATCCCGATCACGAGGCGCTCACCAAAGGCGCGACGAGTTCGCGCGGCCACAATAGCGCGTCTATTCCGTGGACCACGCCGTTTGCCGCGTCGAGGTCAGGTTTGACGACGCCCGCGCCGTTCGCCTTCAGCCCGGCGCGGCCATCGATCATGACGTCGCCGCCGGCCCGCATGATCGCGCGAATGCGCTTGCCGGCGAAGCGCGCCGCCGCCACCCGGCCCGCGGCAAAGTGATAGCCCAACACCACGTGGAGCCTCTCGCGGTCGCGATTCAGGAAGTTATCCAGCACGCTTGACGACATGAGGTTGAAGGCCGCGTCCGCCGGCGCAAACACGGTGAAAGGGCCGGGCCCCTCAAGCAAATCAAAGTGATCGCTGGAGCGGAGCGCGGCGGCGAAGATGTAGAATCCGCCGCGATCGGCAACGCTCACGACAGATAATCGAGACATGTCTTTGTCCTCGTGGTCCAACGCGGCAAAGCCGTCGTGGGTTGAAGCAGTGCGAGCGTGCTCATACCGCGCTCTGGAGACGCTTTATCTCTTCGCGCAGCTCCTTCTCATCGAAAATGCGGCCGGTCTCGGTGTCGCGAATGCGGATCATGCGCATGCCGCGCCGCGACAGGCCCGCCGCCCAATCGAGCGCCGCTTTGGCGTCTCCAAGCGTGTTGCTGGGCTCAAAGCGAAGCCCGGGGCCCGGCGATGAATTGACGATATAGGCCACTTGACTCTCCGTCGGACAGAACGTTCCGAACCGGCCGACGCGCAGCAGCGGCCGCCCGCGAGGGCGGCCGAAAGCGCTAGTTCCGGCTGCTGATGAGAGACCCATAGCACGGCCAGCAATCAATTGCGCGATTTATCTGCGTGTTTTCGCCAATCGCGCGCATGACCGGGCGGCAGTCTGATTCTAGAGGAGCCGCGCGCATGCCCAGGTTCGTGAAGTTCAACTCCGCCACCGACCCCAGGATCGAGGTGCACATCAATCCTGATGAAGTGGCCGCCGTGCGCGACAGCCACGGCAAAACCATCATCCTGTTTCGCGGCATCAGCGCCACCGAAACGGTTCAGGGTTCGGTTTCGAACGTTGTGGCCGCGCTTATGCAGACGGCTTGACGCGCGCGGGCGCGCTACGCATCCACATCCGCTTCCAGCGCGAACTCGGTGATGAATTCGCGCCGCGGCTCGACCACGTCGCCCATCAGCTTCGAGAACATCTCGTCGGCGTCGTCAGCGTGGTTGACCTTCACCTGCAAGAGGTTGCGGATTTCCGGATCGAGCGTGGTTTCCCAGAGCTGCTCGGCGTTCATTTCGCCCAGGCCTTTGTAGCGCTGGATCGAAATCCCCTTCTTGCCGGCGCTTTCGATCGCGTGCAGCAGCGACAAGGGTCCGTTGACGTCGCTCACATCGGCGCCGCGCTTCAGCGTCGCGCGTCCGGCATAAGTCTCGCGCAACGCCGGCGCGCGATCGGCCAGCCGGCGCGTATCGGTCGACGACAGGAACAGTTTGTCCAACACCACCCGATCGGCGACGCCGCGCACCGTGCGCTCCAGCACCAAAGCGCCGTCGGGATCGAAGCGGCCAACCCACGTCGCCTCACCCTCTTCAGCGATGGCGTTCAAGCGCCGCGCAGCTTCCTGCGCCTCTGCATCGCCCGCGCCGTGCGCGAACGCGCCAGCGAGCGCGGACTGCTCCAGCACCGCATCGGGCGCACGCGCGTGCAGGCGCGTCACCAGCGTTTCCACCGCCATGGCTTCGCGCGCCAGACGTTTCAGGTCATCGCCGGCCATCTGCGCGCCGTTGGCGAGCTCGAGCACGGCGCCGGCCGAACCCTCCTCGATCAGGAAGCTCTCGAACTCGGCCTGGTCCTTCAGATAGCGCCCGCTCTTGCCCTTGGCGGCTCGGTAGAGCGGGGGCTGGGCGATATAGAGATAACCGCCGTCGATGATCGCTGGCATCTGCCGATAGAAAAACGTCAACAGCAGCGTGCGGATGTGGGCGCCGTCGACGTCGGCGTCGGTCATGATGATGATCTTATGATAGCGCAGCTTGGCGATATCGAAATCGTCGCGGCCGATGCCGGTTCCGAGCGCGGTGATCAGCGTACCGACCTGATCTGAGGACAACATCTTGTCGAAGCGCGCGCGCTCGACATTGAGGATCTTGCCGCGCAACGGCAGCACCGCCTGATAATCGCGGTTGCGGCCCTGCTTGGCCGAGCCGCCGGCGCTGTCGCCTTCGACGATGAAGATCTCACTCTTGCCCGGGTCCTTCTCCTGGCAATCGGCGAGCTTACCCGGCAGCGAAGCGACATCGAGCGCGGATTTGCGCCGCATTTCGCGCGCCTTGCGCGCCGCTTCACGCGCGGCGGCCGCCTGCACGATCTTGCCCATCACCGTCTTGGCGTGCGCTGGGTTCTCCTCGAACCATTGCGTCAGCGCATCGCCGATCAGCCCTTCGACGACCGGGCGCACTTCGGAAGAGACCAGTTTTTCCTTGGTTTGCGAGGAAAATTTGGGGTCCGGCACTTTGACGCTCAAGACGCAGGTGAGGCCTTCGCGCGCATCGTCGCCGGTGATCTCGACCTTCTCCTTCTTCGCCAAGCCCGATGATTGCATATATGAATTGACCACGCGGGTTAGCGCGCCGCGGAAGCCGGCCAAGTGCGTGCCGCCATCCTTCTGCGGGATGTTGTTGGTGAAGCAGAGCGTGTTTTCGTGATAGCCGTCGTTCCATTGCAGCGAAGCTTCCACCGTGATGCCTTCGCGCTCGCCCATCACATAGACGGCGTCGGGGATGATCGCGGTGCGCGAGCGGTCGAGGTGGGCGACGTAGGCCTTGACGCCGCCTTCGTAGAACAGCGTCTCCTCGAACGGCTCGGGCCCACGCATATCCTTGAACACGATACGCACGCCGGAATTGAGGAAGGCGAGCTCGCGCAGACGGTGCTCGATCGTCTTGCGATCGTATTCCGTCATGGTGAAGGTCTTGGTGCTGGCAAGGAAGCGCACGGCGGTGCCGCGCCGCGGCTTGCCGCCCTCGACCGGCGCGTCGCCCACGAGCGCGAGCGGCGCCTCCGGGTCGCCATGACGGAAGCGCATGAAGTGCTCCTTGCCGGCGCGCCAGATGCGCAGGTCGAGCCACTCGCTGAGCGCGTTGACGACCGATACGCCGACGCCGTGCAGACCACCGGAGACCTTGTAGGAATTCTGGTCGAACTTACCCCCGGCGTGCAGCTGGGTCATGATCACTTCGGCGGCGGAGACGCCTTCGCCGGCGTGGATGTCGGTGGGAATGCCGCGCCCGTCATCGGTAACTTCAGCGCTGCCATCCGGGTGCAAGATGACCTCGACACGCTTGGCATGGCCGGCCAGCGCCTCGTCGATGGCGTTGTCGACCACCTCATAGATCATGTGGTGGAGGCCGGAGCCGTCGTCGGTGTCTCCGATATACATCCCCGGCCGCTTGCGGACGGCATCTAACCCCTTGAGAACTTTGATGGATTCAGCGCCATAGTCGGGCGCGCTCGCCGGTGCGGTTTGGGGAGCGGTCATGGGTTTCGATTCGAGGTCGTGATCACACGCCAATATAGGGTTTCAGGCGCGAAAAGTCTCGGTTTTCGGAGGGATTTTGCGTCACAGCAGAAGCGGCGCGGCGAGCCAAAACGCGCCTGCGACCGCGGCCGTGCCCAGCAAGAGCCAAAGGCCATCGCGCCCCACCATCCCGAGCCCGAAAAACACCACCGCAAGCCCAGGCGCGAGCGGCGCGAAGGGAATGAGCCCGAGCGGGAATGTGATCAGCGCCGCGCCAATACAAAGCAGCGCCACGATGTTCACGAACGGCGGCTTGCTCAGGAACTCAAGCCGCGGCCGCAGCAAGCCGTCGATGCGGCCGGACCAGCCGCGCGCATCCCGCACGCCCTGGCCCACAAGCGCACGCGGCGCTCTCACTCTGAGCAGCCAACGCGGCAACCACATGTGCTTCAGCCCCAGCGCCATCTGGCCCGCCACCAACAGCGTCAGTCCCGCAGCGAACCAGGTCATCCCTGGGACAATGGTGGCGGGCGAGATTGCAAACAGCCCGATGATCAGAAGCAGCGGCCCATAGGATTGGCGGCCCACCGCGCCCAGAAGCTCGCCCAGCGTCATCTCCGGCGGCGCAGTCCGCTCGTCGCCGACTCGCTGTTCGACTTCGTCGAGCACTTCATCGAGCGTATCGGGCTCGTCGTTCATGGGCGCAGGCATGGTCATGGGCGTCCGTTGAAGGCTCACAAAGGCGCCGCGTCAACGCCGGAACTCAGGCGGCGATCCGTACAGGCAAGTGCTCGTAGCCCTTGACGAACGAGGAATAGACGCGCCGGGGCTCGCCCATCACTTCGATCTTGTCAAAGCGCTTGAGGATTTCCTCCCAAACGATGCGTAGCTGCATTTCGCCTAGACGGTTGCCGACGCAGCGGTGAATACCGAAGCCGAACGAGAGATGATGGCGTACATTCGGCCGCTCTATGTTGAAGGTGTCCGCGTCAGGAATGACCTCCTCGTCGCGGTTGCCGGAGACGTACCACATCACCACCTTGTCGCCGGCCTTGATCTGCTGGCCGCCAAGCTCTGTGTCGACCAGCGCCGTGCGGCGCATGTAAGCGAGCGGCGTCTGCCAGCGGATCGTCTCCGAGACCAACGACGGGATCAGCGCCGGGTTGTCGCGCAGTTTGCGCATCTGCTCGGGCCACTTGTTGAGCGCGTAAAGCGAACCGGTGATCGAGTTGCGCGTGGTGTCGTTGCCGCCAACGATCAGCAGAATCAGGTTCCCGAGAAATTCCTGGCGCGGCATGTCCCTGGTGCTAGGCCCGTGCGCGAGCATGGAGATGAGGTCGTTGCGTGGCGGCGCCTTCACACGCTCTTCCCAGAGGCCGTTGAAGTATTGCAAGCACTCCATCAGCTCCATGCGGCGCTGTTCGTCGCTTTCGACCACGCCCTGCCCCGGCGCGGCCGTCGCCACATCGGACCAGCGCGTCAGCTTGCGGCGATCTTCCCACGGGAAATCGAACAAAGTCGCCAGCATCTGGGTGGTTAGTTCGATCGAAATCTTGTCGACCCAGTTGAAGACTTCGTTGCGCGGCACTGCGTCAAGCAATGTGCCGGCGCGCTCGCGAATGATCGGCTCGAGGTGCGCAAGGTGATTTGGGGCGACGATCGGACTGACCGTCTTGCGCTGCACATCATGCTTGGGCGGATCCATGGCGATGAACATCGGCAGCGGAAAGTCCTCTTCCGGATCGAACAGCACGATCGACGGTTCGGATGAGAACACCTGGTGATTGGTGTCGACTGCCATGATGTCGTTGAACTTGGTGACCGACCAATATGGTCCATTGAGGCTGTCAGGGCAGTAATGAACCGGCGCTTCCTTGCGCAGGCGCGCAAAGAACGGCCAGATCGTATCGTCGCGGAAGCGCTCGCCTCGGCTCATGTCGAGCGTGGCGAGATCGGTGGTCCAGGCGTCCTCGTTCGGATCGTAGTCGAACACGTAGTCGGGATTGTGCCGGCCGACGTAATTTGGATTGCCCATCGCGTGCGTCCTTTGCTGGGGGCTAGTCAGCAAATTTTGGCTCTTGTGTCACGTTGTCCTGACGTCATGGTCTGAGCGCGGCGCGCGACGAATAGCGCCGCCGTGCTACGGACGCACCTCTTGGTTTGGCGCGAGCGCCCGCGCACCGAATACAGTCAGCCAGAGGGCGCCGCCAATCTCCCCGACCGAACCTGGAATGCCGGCAAATTGCCCGATCAGGCTATCCCAATAGCCGTCCCAATAAAGCGGAACAAAGACGCCGGCTACATAGGAGCAACAGCCCAGAATGAGCGCGACGCCGAAGAGCCGCGGTATCGCGCGCGACTTGAGAACGAGCAGACCGTAAGGCAGCAGCCACAATCCCCAGAATATTTCCGCCAAAGTTCTGATGTCCGCATAATTGCGCAGGTGCGCGTCAACGATCTCCGCACTGGCGGCGCCTTCGGCGATAAGCTGTATGATGGAGAGTTTTTCGCCGATGGCGATGAAGCTGATCGGCACGCTCACCAGCACGAACCCGACCATGGTCAGCGCCAGGATTTCCGACCAGGGTCGGAAGACGCGGTGCAGCAACGCCGCCAGCAGCACAAAGCTGGATTGGCATGCTACTTCCGCGACAGTTGCGTTGGTGAACAGCAAGCTGTTTGCCTCAAGCTTCGCGAATGTCGCGGCGGCGTCGCCATCGACCATGTATTGCTCAGGAGCGAATGCGATACTGAAAATGCCTGTGACAATCAGGAACAGATAGGTCACGCCGGCCCAACGCGCAGTGGTCATAACGCCCTCTTTTTCCAACGCGGGTTTAGCATGGTCTGGGATGTTCGACGATCACACATTAAATCAGCGGGCCCCACATGATGAGGTAAGCCCAGACGATCCCCGCGCCCATGAGCGCAGTGAGCGCGAACAGGCCGCCCGCCATCGCCACTTTAACAACAGCATTGTCGCTTCGCTTGGCATGGAGATACGCTTCAAAGACAAGAAGCGGCACGACATAGCTGCCGAAGCCCCAGGCCGCGAAAAACGTGTCCATCGCCAGGCCCTGGGTCGAAATCGCCCACGCCATGACACCGACGCGCAGGAACCAGACGCCATTGGTCACGAGATAGGTGCGCATCGCCCAGTTCTGATGCGCCGCGATGTCCTTGCGGCGCACTGCGCGCCAAGCGAGCACTGCAAACGCGATAATCAGCACGCCATTGATGGTGATGGCGGTATCGTTGACATGGTTTTCAGAGCCTCCTGCGGGGGGTGCTCGCAACCACACCAGCCACAGGCCGCCGATTGCGGCAGCCAGCGTTGCAGCCAGAAACACGCGCCCGTTCCAGCGGTGAAACGCGATCGCATGCTTGCGCACCTGCGGGACCAATTGCAGCGCGCCGCTGAACGTCAGCACGAAGGCGAGCACGATGTGGGCGGCGAAGAACAGATTGCCCGCCCCGTCGCCGGCGACATAGCCTGTAATGAGCGAGGGATGGCGCGCCCATTCGGCGAAATTGCCGGTAGCGATGCTGTGGCCGTAGAAGCCGGCGATATAATAGACGAACACCCATTGGCCCAGCAAAGCCACGACGAACCAGGTCGCGCCGGCGGCGGCGAGCGCGCGCTTGGCAAAATTGCGCGTGTGCGGCGCGCTATTGAGAGCGGCGTCAGCCATGGAGTCTTCCCGTGTTGTGCGATAGAAGCTGCTATCGATCGGCGATATGCTATCGTCGGAAATCGATGTGAGGCCATGACGCCCCGCGCCAAAGCCATGATCGCAGGTAACACGCGCCCTTATGTCTGAGGCCACTGTCTCCGCCGGACACGCAAACGCCTTGATGGAGTTTGCGATAGCGAACGGGGCCGAGCGTACGCGTCTTGAAGCGTTGTCGGACATCGCAGCTGAGGCGCTCTCCGATCGCGACGCCCGCATCCCCTTCCCGCGCTTCATCGCTTTGATGCGCGCGGCGAAGGAGCTCACCGGCAATGCGGCGCTGGCGCTGGAATTCGGGGCAGCCAGCGATTTCCGCAAATGGTCGGTCGTGGGGCTGATCAGCCACGCCTCGGCCACCATGGGCGAGGCGCTCGCGCAATTGAACCGCTACGGACGGCTGGTCATCGACGTCGATGTCGCCGGTGACGGGCCGCGCTTTATGAACGTCGAGCGCGACGGCGGCCTCTGGATGGAGGATCGGCGCGCCAATCCGAATGCGTT
Source organism: Hyphomonadaceae bacterium (assembly GCA_019753175.1). Lineage (GTDB taxonomy): Bacteria > Pseudomonadota > Alphaproteobacteria > Caulobacterales > Aquidulcibacteraceae > Vitreimonas. The sequence goes on along the minus strand of JAIELK010000022.1, from coordinate 29,223 downwards.
CCCGGAACTGACCGAATCGACCTTCTCGCGTTTCATCTGCGAGTCGCGCAACAATTTCCCGCAAGCGACATTCGCCTTGGCGGCGCACGTCACCCACCCCGCCCCGGCGCATCGCGCCGCCTATGAGCGGCTCTGGCAGATACCCGTCACCTTCGGCAGCGATCGCAACGCCATTCGCATGAACCCCGCTTGGCCCAATTTGCAAATCCAGCCCGACAATCGCTTCGCTTTCGGCATTCTGACCGAGCGCGGCGATGCGCTGCTGCGCGAACTTGAGACTTCAAAGACCGTGCGCGGCCACGTTGAGAGTCTGCTGATGCCGATCTTGCACACAGGCGACATCGGCGTGGAGACCATCGCGGCCAAGATCGGCGTCAGCCGGCAGACGCTCTACCGCAATCTCAAGGCCGAGGGCGCGACGTTCGAGCAGGTGCTCGACGGCCTGCGCCACACCATGGCGCTGCATTATCTGAGCGGCCAGAAAGTCTCGGTGAACGAGACCGCGTACCTCGTCGGTTTCTCCGACCCCGCCGCGTTCTCACGCGCCTTCAAGCGCTGGACCGGGATGAACCCGAGCGCCGTAAGAGCGAAGTAAAACGTGCGACTGCGCATAAGGTGCGCGGGTCTTCAGACCCGCGCTCCGACGCCTTATGCCGCGCGCACAATCCCGTCGCGCACTTCGAACATTTGCGCGCGCTGCCCGAAGGCTTCGAACAGGTTCTCGTCTGTGCCGGTAAGCCAGGCCTGCCCCGGATTGGCGAGCAATTCCTCAAACAAGGCAGCTCGGCGCACCGCATCAAGGTGCGCGGCAGCTTCGTCGATCAGGATGAGCGATGCGCCTGCGCCTGGATCGGCGGCCAGCGCGCGTGCCTGCGCCAACGTCAGCCCAAGCAACAGAGCCTTCTGTTCCCCGGTCGAGCATTGGTCGGCGTCCATGTTCTTGGCGGCGTGGCGGGCTTTGAGGTCGCTGCGGTGCGGACCGTCGAGCGCGCGGCCGGCGCCGGCGTCGCGGCCGCGCATATCGCGCAGCAAAGCTGCAAACTCTTCTTCCACGTCGGCGCTCTTGGCGCCGCATTCGAAACGTGACTCCAGCGCGCCTTCAAGCGCCAACACCGCCTTCGGGAAGGCGCCGTCGGGCCGCGCGTCGATCGCATCTTGCAGCCGCTGCAAGGTCTCCACACGCGCCGCCGCGATGGCAGCGCCATGGGCCGACATTTCGCGCTCAAGCGCACCGAGCCACGCATCGTCGAACACGCGGTCGCCAAGTAAGCGCTGGCGCTCGCGCATGGCCCGTTCGTACGCCGCGGCCGCCTGCCCGTGCTCGGTGGCGCGCGCGACCGTCAAGCGGTCGAAGAAGCGGCGGCGATCGCCCGCGGAGCCAGACCACAGCCGATCCATCGCCGGCGTCAGCCACGTCATCCGCGCCGCCTCCCCCAGCATCGACGCGGTGGCCGGCTGGCCCTCGCGCCGCGCCACGCGCTTGACCCCGCCCTCGGGCGTGCGCTCGGCGCCGGCGCCCAGCACGGTCTCCTCCCCGTCGAGCGAAACGCGCGCGGAGACAGCCCACGGCTGCAATCGGGTTTCCACATCATCGGTGCGCGCAACGTCAGTCAGCGAAGCGCCGCGCAAACCGCGGCCGGGCGCGAGCATCGTCAGCGCTTCCAAGATGTTGGTTTTGCCCGCGCCGTTCGGGCCGAACAGGCACACCGGCCGCGCATCGAGCGTAAGATCAAGTGCGGCGTGATTGCGAAAGTTCGACAGGGTGAGGTGGGAGACGAAGTGAGAGTGCATGTTATGAACCGGCGGCGCCCGCGCCGGCGCTTGGTGCAAGACGTCGCGCTTCGACAAGCTCAGCGTGACGCCTCCCTTACACCCGGAGCGGCATCAGCACGTAGAGCGCCTGTTCGTCCGCTTCATCGCGCACGAGCGTCGGCGAGCCCGAGTCGGCTAACTCGAACAGCGCTTCTTCGCCTTCAATCTGGCCAGCGACGTCGAGCAGGTAACGAGCGTTGAAGCCGATCTCCATGGCGTCGGCGCTGTAGTCAGCTGGTAGATCTTCGGTCGCCACGCCGGCGTCCGGGTTGTTGACGGTGAGCGTGACCTTGTCGCCTTCGAGCGCCAAGCGCACGGAGCGAGATCGCTCGGCGGACACAGTGGCGACGCGATCCACCGCTTCTGAAAACGCCTTGTTGTCGACCTTGAGCCTCTTGGTGTTGTTCTTCGGGATGACACGCGCGTATTCAGGGAATGAGCCGTCAATCAGCTTGGATGTCAGCACCGCATCGCCCAACGCGAAGCGAATCTTCTGCGGGGACACTGCGATCTCGACCATGTCGGCGGCGTCATCGAGCAGACGCTTAAGCTCATTGATGGTCTTGCGCGGCACGATCACGCCCGGCATCCCCTGCGCGCCCTTTGGCGCATCGTGCTCGGCCAGCGCCAAACGATGGCCGTCAGTCGCGACAGCGCGCAGCTTGGCGCCGTTGTTGTCGACAGTGTGGAAGAAAATCCCGTTGAGATAATACCGCGTCTCTTCGGTCGAGATGGCGAAACGGGTCTTATCGACAAGCCGCGCCAGCGCCGTGGGCTCGATCTCGAACTTGGTTTCGAAGCCGTCCGATGGCATCGACGGAAAGTCGCCAGCCGGCAGAACCGGCAGGTGCAGCCGCGACTTGCCCGCCGAAATCAGCAGCCTTGGATCATCGGGCGCCACGTCGAATTTCACTGACGCGCCATCCGGCAACTTGCGCACAAAGTCGTAGAGGTAGTTCGCTGGCGCGGTGGTCTGGCCAGCGCGTGCGACGTCGGCAGGCGCGCCCTCCGAAATCTCGATGTCGAGGTCGGTAGCGGTCAGGCGCAGGGTATCGCCCTGCGCCGACATGAGGACATTCGACAAGATCGGAATGGTGTTGCGCCGCTCGACGACGCTCTGAACGTGATTGAGCGCTTTCAGGAGCGCCGAGCGCTCGATGGTCAGCCGCATTGCCTCATCCCGGTCCACGCAGCCCCGGCCGGGCCGGGGCGATGAAAATCCCCGCGCGCCGATTCGAGGCGCCACGGGGGTCAAGACCCTAGCAGAACCGTCGTGTTCCCCAAGCCCCAAATACAAGGGCTTGGGGCTGCGCCGTCACGGCTCGCGACGGATAGCGCGAGCGATCGCTTCGACCTCTGCGTTGAGCGCCGCATCCCGCGCGATCATCTCCGCAATACGGTCACGCGCGTACATGATCGTCGTGTGGTCGAAGCCGCCGAAGCGCTGGCCGATATCGGGCAGCGAGGCGTGGGTCATACGGCACGCGAGGTACATCGCTACCTGACGGGGCCGAGCGATGGCCTGGCGGCGGGTGCGCTCCAAGAGCTGCTGGACGGTCATGCCATAGTGTCGCGCCACCACCTTTTGCACCAGGCCCACGGTGATGCGGCGCTCGGCAGCATCGGCCAGTTTGTTTTGCAGAGCGGCAGCAGCAGCTTCAAGCGTCACGAGCGTTCCTCCTGATATCTTCCATTCGATCAACAATTGACACACCGCGCCGTCGAGTTCGCGGCCAGTGACGTGCATGCGCTTGGCGATCATATCGAGCGCCTCGGGCGCAACGGCGAACCCTGACGCTGAGCGCGCATGGTGAGCCACACGCATTTCCAGAATGCGGCGGCGCAGCGCTTCATCGGGTTCGCCGATCTCGGTCGACGCCGCGCCCTTCAGCTTGGCGCGGAGCGTATCGTCCAGTCCTTCCAGGCCTTCCGCACCGTGATTGGCGGCGATCACCACCTGCCCCCCGCGGCGCGTGACTTCATGGAACGTGTCGAAGGCTTCTTCTTGGGTCGCCCGCTTGCCGCAGATGCGGTGGAAGTCGTCGAGCATCAGCAAGTTTGGCGCGCGCACCATGTCCTTGAACGCTGAAGCGTCACGCTTTTTGTGCAGGGCGGACTGGAAGGATTCCAGGAACTCCTGCCCGGACAGTATGAGAACCTTGCGCTCTAGTGCGACCGCCTCACGCGCAATGGCGTTCAGCAAGTGGGTCTTGCCGCAGCCCGGCGGGGAATGCACCAGCCAGATTGGGAAATTGCGACCGTCCGAGGCGGCGATCATCTGCGCGACAGCGAACGCCCGCTGGTTCGAGGCGTCGACGCAGAAGCTGTCGAAACCAAAGCCGTCACCAGGCCCCGCCACCGGAGCCGGTGAACGCTCGATCCTTGCGTCAGCCAACGCGCGGACGTCCTCGGGAATCTCGTGTTCCAGGAGAATCTGAATCGGTCCCAAGCCCGGAAGGTAAATCCGCAGCCGCGCCTCAAGCCGGTGCTGGACCTGCTGGCGCAGCCGCTCCTGCGCGACCTGCGAGCCGGCGCGAAACAGGAGCACGCCGTCGAGTTCGGCAACCAGCCGAAGCGAGTCGATGTACGAGCGGAAAAAATCCGCTCCAAACTCCACGAGAAGCTCTTTGCGCACGTGTTCGTAGGCGCGTGCCGCCCCCATTGCCGCCGAACTACGGCGGAATTCCTCGCCCTGATCCATGCCAACCCCTGCAAGAATCGCTTCTGTTTTCAGCCCTGTCTGTCGGGCGCACCTTCCCCGTTCAGGCCGAGCACGGTCTTCGGCCCGATGCCCCGCATCGGTAGGACTGTTGAGGCTAAAACGGCTGGATGCCCTCTCCAGACAAGCGAAACGATGCGCCGAAAGAGCCGTCTTCGTCAACACCCGTTTCTTTACGATTACGCAATTTCCACAGGATGATTTTCGTCAATGATTTCAAACAAAAAGGCAGCATGCTCCGACGACGTCATGATTCGTACACGGATGTTTCTCAACCGTTTTTCCACGGTTCCGCAACAAAAATGAGATCAAGTTTGGCACACGTCCAGCGCGCGCCAGAAAACACCGCGGCGCTAGCCCTTTGAGAGGGCCACCACGCGCTTGGTCAGGCGAGAGACCTTGCGGCTTCCGAGGTTCTTATGGACCACGCCCCTGGTGACCGCGCGCATGGTCTCTGACTCGGCCTGCTTCAGCGCGTCCTGGGCCTTCTTGGCGTCGCCGGCCGCGATCGCTTCCTCAACACCGCGCCACGAATTCCGCATGCGGGTCCTGCGCGCTTTGTTCACCGCGGTGCGGCGTTCGATGACGCGGGCTGCTTTTTCTGCGGACTTCGTATTGGCCATTAGAGTGTCAGGTCCGGACCAAGTTGCGGTTGAAGGGACGTGCGTATAGCCGCCGCTGTTATCCCCGTCAAACCCCTCAGCGATGCTTGAATGCCGGCGGGCGTTTTTCGACGAAAGCCGCCATCCCCTCTTTCTGATCTTCGGTGGCAAAAAGCCCATAGAACAAGCGGCGTTCGAGTTTGAGGCCCTCATTGAGCGGCGTCTCGAACGCTGCGTTGACCGCCTCCTTATTCGCGATCACGGCGATGCGACCCATGGACGCGATCTTCTTCGCTGCAGCCATCGCCTCCTCCATCAACTTGTCGGCGGCGACGACGCGCGCGACGAGACCAGCGCGTTCTGCTTCGGCGACGTCCATCGTGCGCCCGGTGAGGTTTAGGTCCATCGCTTTGGCCTTGCCGATCGACCGGGTGAGGCGTTGCGAACCGCCCCAGGCCGGCATGACGCCCAGCGTGATTTCGGGTTGTCCGAACTTCGCAGTATCGGCGGCGATGATGAAGTCGCACATCATGGCGAGTTCGCAGCCGCCGCCGAGCGCATAGCCGGCAACGGCGGCGATGATTGGCTTACGGCAGCGCGCGACGCGCTCAAGATTTTGGAACGGATCGCGCTTGTAGTAATCGCTGAACTGCGCGTCAGCCATCTGCTTGATATCAGCGCCGGCAGCGAAGGCTTTTTCCGAGCCGGTGATGACGATGCAGCCAATGGCGTCGTCAGCTTCGAAGCCATCAAGTGCAACGCTCAGCTCTGCGATCAGCGCATCGTTCAGCGCATTCAGCGCTTTGGGACGATTGAGTCGGATAATGCCGACGCCGGCATCGGTTTCGACGAGGATGTTTTCGGGTGTCATCGCTGGATGAAATGCGCTCGAACGCGGACAAAATCAATTCCCGCCTCCGCTAACCCAGAGTTGTCAGCATCGGGCGCGGCGGTTAAGAACTTCGGGGGCGCGCGTTCGAGGGGTTCACAATTGTCATCTCTTCGTCAGCTGTTTGTGGTGTTGTTGCTTAGCTGGGTTTTTCCAGGGACCGCACTGGGCCAGGACCAAGCCCCGTCCAACCCCATCGTTGGGCACTTCCGCGCCTATCAGGCGGCGCTCGGCGCAGGCGATCTGACCACCGCAGAACGAGAGGCTGGCGCCGCTTTGGCTGCATCGATTGCTCGCGATGGCAACGGCGGCAACACGGCCGTCCTTGCGGTCAACCTGGCGCAAGTCAGACTATCGTTGGGCCGCCGCGCGGACGCATATGAACCTGCACTGCAAGCGTTCAGCATCGTTTCCTCCGGAAACTCGAGGCTCGACCCGCTATTGACCGAACTTGTGCTTGGCCGCGCCGAACTCACTGACGAACGATGGCGCTTTGGCCGCGACCGGCTGCGCTCTGCGCTGCCGCAGGCGAGGATTCGCGCTGACCTCAACGAAGAAACCTACAATGCGGCTGCAGATCTCGGGCGCCGGCTGCATGCGGAACAGCAGTTCACGGGGGCGATTGAGGCGTGGGACATTGCCATCGCCGCGGCTGATGCGGCAGAGGGCGGCCACGCCTATGCAAAGGCCGAGGCGCGCACGTGGCGAGCAGCCACAGCGCTGACAGCCGCGGCGTTCTCCGTTGCTCGATCGCAGGCGCGGCCAAGCGATACGCGGTTAGGCGCGAATGCCGATGATGACTTTGACTCGGCAGACAGGTTGCTGGTTGAAGCGCAAAACATCATGGGGCCCTACGCCTATACCCGCGCCGACGGAAACGGCGTGACGTTGGCGCAGCAGGCGTACGCAAACGCGTTGGCGTGGCGCCGGCTCCTGTTCGCGTTCTCCGAAACGAGAGGCATGCGCTCGCTGCCCGAGAGACGGCCGGGTTTTGAATTGCCCACAGCTGATCCGCGGCCTTCGTGCCAATTGGAATTCATCGCTGAACCGGCGCCGACCTTCCCTGCTGGCGCGCGCGGCGCATTTGCGGCTGGCGCAGTTGTCGTTCGATTCACCCTCGATGAAAGTGGCCGCGCCGTTGACACCCGGGTTGTGGCTGCAATTCCGGAGCGGTGGTTTTCCGAGGCCGTCGAGCAGGTGGTTGGGCAATGGACTGTGCGAACGCACACAGATTCGCCCGCGAATTGCCGTTACGACCCTATCGCATACTATACGGTCGCCTTTTTGTTCAGATAGGGCCTGGGGGCCGGCGGTGATTTGCAGGAAGACAGTCAACGCTAACGCTGACCCTTCGCGCACCAGAATGTTGAGCGACCGCGGATAATGCCGACGTCAGAATCGGTTTCGACGAGGATGTTTTCCTTGGTCATGGGGCGTTGGAATGCGCCGAATAGCAGCGAAAATCAATCGGCGACGGTGAGCCAGCGTTGTTTGCAAGGCGTGTTCCTGGCAGAGAAAGACATGCGTTCTCTGATCCTCCTGATTGCCTCGCTGTTTGTTGCCGCGTGCGCCACGCCCGTTGGAGCGCAAGAGGATGTTTCCCCAGCCGCCTCGTCGCTCGAAGCGTGCCTCGCCGCCGCGTTCGCGGAGGAGCGCGAGCTGGCCACGTGCATGGGCGTCATAAGCGGCCCCTGCATCGACGAGCCCGGCGGTGAAACTACGGTCGGCACGCGCGAATGCTTGGCAACAGAACGCGCACAATGGCAGGCGCTTGTGGACGAGTACGTGCGGCGTCTTAAGGCCGACGCTACACCGAACGCTTTGGCAGCCTTGGAGGCTTATGTAGCAGCGCATGACGAATGGCGTGACGCGCGCTGCGCCTATGCGCGGACGCTCTATGAAGGCGGCAGCCTGGCGCAGGTCGTCTCCGCCGCATGCTTACGCAACGCAACGGCCGAGTTCGCGATCGATTTGTTCGAACGCGTCAACGAAAACCTGCTGCGTTAGCGTTGGCACTTCGCGCACCAGAACGTCGAGCGACCGCTGTGCACGGCGCGCATAATCGCACCGCCACATTTCGGCGTGACGCACGCCGCGCCTTCGCGGTCGTAGACGCGGAAGCGCTGCTGGAAGCCGCCCTGGGCGCCATCGACCGCGGCGTAGTCAGACAGCGTTGAGCCACCGGCGGCGATGGCTTCTTCCAGCACGGCGCGGATCGCGGGGACAAGTTTTTCCAAGCGCGCGCGCGATAGGCTGCCTGCGGTGCGCGTCGGCGCGATGCCCGCCCGGTGCAGCGCTTCGACGACATAGATATTGCCCAGGCCCGCGACCATGCGCTGATCGAGCAACGCGTTCTTCACGTTCGCCTTCTTGCCCGCCAAGGCTTCGGCGAGATACGGCGCGTGGAACGCATTACCGAGCGGCTCGGGGCCCAAACTCTTGAACCATGGATGCGCATCGAACGCATCGCGTGCGATCAGATCCATATAGCCGAAGCGACGCGGATCGTTGAATTCGAGGCGGGCGCCCGCATCCGTTTCCAGTACAACATGCGTGTGCGCTGGGTCTGGCGGCTCGGCGTAATAGAAATCGCCCGGCTGCTGCTTCAATCCAGAAACACTCCAGCGCCCGGTCATGCCCAGATGCGTGACCCAGATGTTGCCGTCATCCAGCTCCGCCAACAAATATTTCGCACGCCGCGTGAGCCGCTCGACGCGCCGGCCGGAGAGCCGCTTGGCGAAGCGCTTGGGAAAGGGAAACCGCAGATCCGCGCGCGTAGTTTTCGCTGTCGCGATGCGCCGCCCTTCCAGGTGGGGCGCGAGGCCACGGCGCACGGTTTCCACTTCCGGGAGTTCAGGCATGCGGCGAAATGTCGGGAAGCAAACGGGATGCCATGAGCCGCCGATATAGCCCCGTGAGGCGTAGGCGGCTATTCTCTCCGCTGATGGCCACAGACACCGCCTCTTTCGGCTTCCAGGACGTGCCCAAGGCCGAGAAGGCCGAGCGGGTGCGCGGGGTGTTCTCCTCGGTCGCCTCCAAATATGACCTGATGAACGACGCCATGTCGGGCGGCATGCACCGGCTCTGGAAGGACGCGGCGGCGGCGAAGCTCAATCCGCAGCCGGGCGAACTCATCCTCGACGTGGCCGGCGGCACCGGCGACATTGCGCGCCGGCTCAAGACGCTGGGCGACGCGGCGGCCAAGAGGCGCGGCCTCGAGCCGCCTGAAATCCACGTTATCGACATTAACGCTGAGATGCTGGAGGCAGGCCGCAAGCGCGGCGAGGATGGTCTGTTCTGGCACGAGGGCGACGCTGAGAACCTGCCCGTCGATGACGCCGCGGCGGACGCCTACATCATCAGCTTCGGCATCCGGAACTGCACCGATATCGCCAGCGTGCTGCGCGAGGCCAAGCGCGTCCTGAAACCAGGCGGGCGCTTCTTCTGCTTGGAGTTTTCGCGCCTGGCCGTCGGCGGGCTTGAGCCGGCGTATGACTTTTTTTCCTTTAACGCGATCCCGGCGCTGGGGAAATTGCTGGCAAACGATGCGGATTCCTACCGATACCTCGTGGAATCCATCCGCCGGTTTCCGGATCAGGAACGCTTCTTAAGCATGATCCGCGAAGCAGGCTTCGCACGCGCCGCCCACCGCAACATGGCCTGCGGCGTATGCGCGCTGCATTGGGGCTGGTCGCTTTAGTGTTTTGGTACCTCGTTTTCCTGGCTGTCGTCGCGGCGCTGCTGTTCGGTCTCGCCACAGGCGTGGTCGGACATCTCAGCCGGCTGCTGCGTGTCGCCTTGACGCTGGTGCGCTTCGACGTCTTGCTGCCGGCCGAGTACTACGACCGCTACCCCACCTCGCTGCAAGCGCTGCACACGGCTCTCTCGATCTTCGCCAAGCGCCGGCGCGGGCGCAGCGTCGGCGAGCGGCTGGCGAAGGCGTTGGAGCGGCTCGGGCCCGCTTACGTCAAGGTCGGCCAGTTTCTTGCGACGCGGCCCGACATGATTGGCGTTGGCGTGGCGCAGGAATTGGGCCGCCTGAAGGATCGCCTGCCGCCCTTCCCGCGTACGGAAGCGCTCGACACCATCAACCACGAACTCGGCGCCACCGAAGACCTGTTCGCCGGCATCTCAGAAGCAATGGCGGCCGCTTCGATCGCGCAGGTGCATCAGGCGATCGTGCCGCGCCAAGGCGTTGTCGCGATCAAGGTGCTGCGGCCGCGCATCGAAAAGCGGCTAGCCCGCGAAATGGCGGCGCTGCGCTTCCTGGCGCAATGCATTGAACTGTTCTCACCGGTCTCGCGCCGGCTGGAGCCGGTGCAATTCATCGACACGGTCGCCTCGGCGATGGAGCGCGAACTCGATCTGCGCCTCGAAGCCGGCGCCGCCGCCGAGTTCCGCGAAGTCGCCGCCAAGGACGGTTATCTCACTGTTCCTGAGATCGACTGGATGCGGTCGTCGAAGCGGGTGATGACGCTCGACTGGATCGATGGCGTCGCGCTCACCGATTCCAAGGGTCTCGATAAGGCCGGTGCCGATCGCTCCGAGCTCGCCATCGCGATTACGCGCGGCTTCCTGGCCGCTGCGCTCGATCATGGCTTCTTCCACGCCGACATGCACGAAGGGAATCTGCTCTACGGCAGAGACGGGAAGCTGTGGATCGTCGACTTCGGCATCATGGGCCGCATCGGCCATAAGGAGCGACGTTATCTCGCGGAAATCCTCTACGGCTTTCTAAAGCGCGACTATCGGCGCGTCGCCGAAGTGCACCAGGAAGCCGGCTATGTGCCGGACCGCTTTACGGTCGAAGAGTTTGCGCAGGCGCTGCGCGCGATCGGCGAGCCGATCTTCGGCAAAACCGCTGACGGGATCTCGATGAGCCGCCTGCTGCTGCAATTGTTCGACGTCACCCACATGTTTGGCATGCACTTGCGGCCTGAGCTGGTGCTGCTGCAGAAGACCATGGTGCAGGTCGAAGGCGTCGCACGCGGCTTGGACCCCAAGCACGATATGTGGTCCGCGTCGCGTCCGATCGTCGAGCGCTGGGTGCAGCGCGAACTCGGCGCTGAAGCCGTTGCACGCCGCGCCATCGACGAAGCGGGCGCCGGAATCGCGGCGCTGCGTCGTTTGCCGGTCACGCTGTCCATGCTGGAGGCGGCTGCGCGCAAGGTGAGCGCCGAAGCGCCAAGGCAGGAGCGGCAATGGTACCAGATGCCGGCGTTTTGGCTCGGCATGGTCGGCGGTGCGGTGATCGCACTGGCGCTGGTGGCGCAGCAGCGCGAGCCTGCGCCTGCGCTTGCGCCGCAAGTCGCGGCGCCAATCGAAACGCCGCGCGAGCCGGTTTCGCCTCCGCCAACAGCGGACACCGGCGTCATCACGCCGCCCCTGCCGACGCCATCGGAACCAGCGCTGCCTACAGCCACCGAGCCGCAAACCGCGGTTGAGGCGCCGCCGCCGCAACCCTAGGCGCTATTTGGCGAGCAAATGCCTCCGATGAGGCGCGCATGACTGTCTTGCGGCGCTGCTGCCAGCGTCCACATGCGCTTCGCTGAGATTAGGAGGTCATTTTGCTGAGACTTGGAATCGTCGTCGCCGCGTTTGCGGCGCTTGCCGCGTGTGCACCCGCCACCGAGCAGAAGGCCGCTGACGCGAGCGCAACCGCGGCTACGGCGCCAACCGAAGCGGACGTCGCCGCGCTCTTCGACCGCTGGAACGCCGCCCTCGCCACCGGCAATCCCGACACGGTCGCAGCGCTCTACGCTGAAGACGCCGTGCTTGAACCGACCGTGTCCAACAATGTCCGCTCGACGCCGCAGGAGATCCGCGAGTACTTCGTCGAGTTCTTGCCCAGTCGTCCGCAGGGCACGATCAACGAGCGCTACATTGACATCCTCGGCGACAATGTCGCGATGGATCAGGGTGTTTACACATTTGATCTTCCGGGCGCTGCTGAGGGCCGCTGGGTCACGGCGCGCTACACGTTCGTCTATACACGCGAGCCGGGCGGCGAGTGGAAGATCGAGCATCACCACTCCTCCGCCATGCCTGAGCCGGTCACGCAGCGTCCGGCCCCGCTCGCAGCCGCGGCCACGCCGCCAGCGTAATCAGGGTTAACTGCACAAAAGTGGGCGCGCCAACAGGCGCGTCCACTCGACCCTTGAGCCGCGCGGCCTTAGGATTGGGCCGCATGAGCGACAAACGCGTTCTCCTGATCATTGGCGGCGGCATCGCCGCCTATAAGAGCCTGGAGCTGATCAGGCTCTTGGCCAAGGCGAGCGTCGCCACGCGCGCCATCCTCACCAAAGCCGGTGCAGAGTTCGTGACGCCGCTCTCGGTCGGCGCGCTCACGGGCGACAAAGTCTATCAGGACTTGTTCAATCTCACCGATGAAGCCGAGATGGGTCATATCGAGCTGTCGCGTTCGGCCGACCTTGTGATCGTCGCGCCGGCGACCGCAGACCTGATGGCGAAAGCAGCGAACGGGTTCGCCAACGATCTTGCCTCCACCGCCCTGCTCGCCACCGACAAGCCGGTGCTCATGGTGCCGGCGATGAACGTGCGCATGTGGGAACACGCAGCAACGCAACGCAATCTCGCGCGCCTTAAAGCCGACGGCGTCCACATCGTAGGGCCCGACCAGGGCGACATGGCGTGCGGCGAGTTCGGGTACGGCCGAATGGCCGAGCCAGAAACAATCAAGGGCGCAATCCTGACATTGCTCAACGATGGCCCGCTTAAGGGCAAACACGTGTTGATGACGGCCGGCCCGACGGTCGAAGCGATCGATCCTGTGCGCTTCCTGTCCAACCGCTCGAGCGGAAAGCAAGGGTATGCTATCGCCCGGGCGTTGGCGGCGTTGGGCGCGCGCGTCACCTTGGTCAGCGGCCCAACCGAACTTGCGCCGCCGCACGGGGTGACGCTGAAGCGGGTCGAGAGCGCACGCGAGATGCTCAACGCGTGCCAGGACTCGCTGCCCGCCGACGCGGTGATCTGTGTCGCCGCCGTCGCAGATTGGCGCCCCAGCGAAGCAGCGAACGCAAAACTCAAGAAGGACAAGGACGGCGTGCCGGCGATCTCGCTGGTGGAGAATCCCGACATCCTGGCGACGCTGTCGAAGCCCGGCGCCAAACGGCCGCGACTGGTGATCGGCTTCGCCGCCGAAACACACGACGTCGAAGCGCACGCCCGCGCCAAGATCGCCAAGAAGGGCTGTGATTGGATTGTCGCCAATGATGTCTCAGGGGATGTGATGGGCGGTGCGGAAAACGAGGTCTTGTTGATTCGCAGCGACGGCGCCGAAGCTTGGCCGCGGATGACCAAAGACGCTGTCGCGCGCAAACTGGCCGCCGAGGTGGGGCATGCGTTGGGCGCCAAGGCGCCGGCGCGGGGTTAGTCTATTCCCGTGGCAGCTTCTTGAGCGCGGAGGCCGCGGGGCAAACATTGACCATCTCGAACAGGTCCTTGTCGGCAAGCCGCGCGCCATCCATGGCGGCAAGATAGCGCTCATCGGCGGCTCGCGCCACGGCCAACTCTGAACGGCGCTGCAGCCAAAGCAGAAAGCTCAGCGTCACGTTCACCTTCGACGCCGATCGGCATGTCCGGCGTGCGCGGCGTGTGGCTCCACGAACCGAACAGGCGATCCCAGACTGTCAGCAGCGCACCATAACAGGAATCGGTGTCGGCGCGGACAGCGTGGTGGTGGACCCAATGGTGCGACGGAGTGACGATCGCCCCACGCAACGCCGCTTCAAACGCGTGCGGCAGCCGCACGTTGGAGTGATGAAACAGCGCAGAGGCTGTCACCAGAGCGTCGAACAGAAGGATCGACGCCATCTGAATGTCAGCGACTATGATCAGCGGCGCACGCGCCAGTGCTGAGATCAGCACTTCGCCGGGATGGAAACGCACGGCCGACGTCGTGTCCAGAAACGCGTCGAGATGATGCACGCGGTGGAAGCGCCAAAGCAAAGGCCACTCATGATTGGCGCGATGCCAAGCATAGGTCCAAAGATCGAGGACAAGGAGGTCAAGCGCCAGGTTGAGCCAAAACGGGAGGTCCGGGCGCGACCATAACGCAACGCTTGCTGCGGCGATGCCGATCGGCGCGGTGATGAACGGGTTCATCAGCGCGTTCGCCGCCCAGAACGAGAGGTTGCGGAGCTGCCGTGGTCCGTCGCTGCGCGGCGGACGCACCGCCGCAGGCCACGCGCGTTCCGCCACCGCAAGCGTGGCGAACCACGCGATCAGAGCGACGGCCTTTAGCGCCAGCATGAGAGCTTTCCGCGATGACATGGCGCGCGTCGAACTTTCGCCGCCTTGGGGGCTTCAACACAGACGCGAAGCCCGCTATTGAGCGCGGCTCCCATTCTTCCTGACGGACAAGGCATGATCCCGAACCATAACGAACGCAAAGAGGCCGCCGATAAGGCGCGCCAAGCCATGTTGGAAAAATTCAAGGCCAAGGCGCAAGCCAATACGCAGCCGGATCCTACAATCGTGGCCAAGCGCGAAGAGCTGGCCAGCGAGCGCGAGGCCAAGCGCGCCGCCGCCGAGGAGCGCCGCAAGGCGCGGGTGGCGGCCGAGAAGGCTCAGCGCATCGCCGACGCCAAGGCCAAGGCCGAAGCTGAAGCGGAGGCGCACAAGCTGCGCCTGATCGCTGAAGCCCAGCGCAAGCGGGCGGAAAAGGAAGCGGCCGAAATCCGCGCGTTCGAGGAACAGGCCCGCCGCGACCTGCTGAACGCGGCAAAGCGGCTCCGGAAGTAGCGCCGAATTGGCGCGGGCGCGAATCGCGGGCTAATCCTGGCACCATGAACGCTGTCACCATCGCGGTCGCGCCCCTGCCGCACTTTGAGGGCCTGGCTCTGCCGGCGTACGAGACCGCGCACGCGGCGGGCATGGATTTGCGCGCCGCAGTGGCGGAAGATGCGCCGGTGACGCTCAAGCCGGGCGAGCGCAGCCTTATCCCCACCGGGCTCACCATCGCCCTGCCTGAAGGCTACGAGGCGCAGGTGCGCCCGCGCTCGGGGCTGGCGCTGAAGCACGGCCTCACCTGCCTCAACACGCCCGGAACGGTCGACGCGGATTACCGCGGCGAGCTCAAGGTCATTCTGATCAATCTCGGCCAGGAGCCGTTCACGATCCGGCGCGGCGAACGCATCGCGCAGATGGTGATCGCGCCGGTGACCCAAGGCGCGTGGGAACTGGTCGACATGCTCCCCGACAGCGCCCGCGGCACGGGCGGCTTTGGCAGCACCGGGCGGGGGTAAAGTTTCCGCTGATAGCCCAAGGAAATGGCGAAATCAGGTAGGAGCTTCGCGATGAATACCGCCGAGAAAATCTTAAGAGACGGTGTTGCGCTACTAGAACCGACGCTCAGTTCCTATGGCTTTTCGTTCAAGCTCACGGACCGGGGCATGAGCAGCGGTGGAGAATTCGCGAATGGGCGCTTCAAATGTGACGACCGCGAACTTCGGTTGAGTTACCGAAGTTCGCTTGGCTTGGTGACATACAAAAAGGGCAAGCTCGAACTGAGCCACGACCAATATATGCGAGCTCTTAAGCGACACGCGGTCGCGCGCTATCCGGGCTTTGGTCAAAAGCCCATGGACGCATTCGCAGACCTTCTAAGTGATTTGAAGTATTGTGGATCGTTCTTGGAGGAAAACGGCGAGGACTTCGTCTCATTGGCGTCCACTTATGTTGATCCGCCAAAGGGCTTCCGCCGCCTAGCTGACAAGTGAGTGCGTTGACCAATGGCTTTGTTGACAGCGCCTCCCTTCTCACAACCGCCCCTCAATCGTTGCTTCGACAGGCTCCCTCTACCGGAACTGTCGCAGCTTAGCTCGCGGGCGCCACCAGTTCGTCGTAGCGAAACGCTTGGCGCATTTGAGCGAGAAGGACGTCCATGCGTGACGACCGGCAGCCCATATCCCAGAACACCTGCTTCTCCTGGCCGTCGGTGGTGCGGCGGGTGATGCGCATGCCCGGCGCGTGATTCATGCACGGATAGACCTCAGGCCGCCAAACGTTGGTGTCGGACCCGTTCATTCTCTCTGGCAGCGCAGAGAAGTTTGCGGCCGCCAAGGCGGCCTCGGCGGCGGCGAACGCCTCGGGGCCAAGATTGCCTTCGCTGACGCCTTCAGCGCGGGTCAGGCTTTGACCGTCGAGACGGTAGCTGCCGTCCGGGCGCACAGTGATCTCGTAGGTGGTGCAACTCGCGTAATAGTAACACCCGCCTTCGAACAGCGTGATCGAGGTTGCTTCGGCCGGCGACGTCGCCACTGTGTTGGCGGCTGGCGTCGAGGGCGCCGTCGCGCAGGCGCCGAGCGCGAACGCTAAGAAGAGAGACGTGAATGCCCGGCGCCTTGTCATCTTTGGGGCTTGCCTGAGATCATTGCGGCGGTCCACCCTGTCGCCACGCGAATGCGTGTCATTCAAGAACACGCGGGGGGGAAGCACGATGGCGTTCTGGAACAGGCTGAAGCCGATCGAGGCGCCGGGCCATCACGGGCTGAAGCGCACCTTGTCATGGCCGCATCTGGTGGCGCTCGGCGTCGGCGCCATTGTCGGCGCCGGCATCTATGCGCTGATCGGCCAGGGCGCGGGCCAAGCCGGGCCCGGCATCGTGTTCTCGTTCGGGATCGCCGGGCTGATCTGCGCGGGCGCCGCACTCTGCTACGCCGAACTCGCCACCATGATGCCCGCCTCGGGCAGCGCCTACACCTACACCTATTCTTCGTTGGGCGAACTCGCCGCCTGGATCGTCGGCTGGGCGCTGATCCTGGAATACTCCGTTGTTGTGAGCGCCGTCGCGGTGGGATGGTCGGGCTACGCCTCGGGCCTGCTGCAAGGCTTCGGTATCGACATTCCCCAGCTCTTGCCGTTCGGAGAGATGTTCGGCCATCCGCTGCACTTCAATCCGCTCGCGGTGTTCATCATCTTCGCGGTCGCGGGGCTGCTCATTCTCGGCACCCGCGAGAGCGCGTTCGTCAACACCATCCTCGTGGTGCTCAAGATCGCCGCTTTGATCCTGTTCCTGGTGATCGCGCTGCCGCACTTCGACATCGCCCGCTTCGAGCCGTTTGCGCCATTCGGCTGGGGCTCAGCGCCGCAAGCCGACGGCAACAATCTCGGCATCATGGCCGCGGCCGCAGTGATGTTCTTCGCCTTCTACGGCTTTGACGCCGTTTCCACCGCGGCGGAGGAAACCAAGAACCCCGGCCGCGATCTCGCCATCGGCATCATCGGCTCGATGCTGATCTGCACGCTGCTCTACATGGCCATCGCCGCCGCCGCCGTCGGCGCGATGGATTTCCGCGTGTTCAGCGCCTCGGGCGAACCGATCGCGCTGATCGTGCGCACGCTCGGCCAACCGGAAGCGGCGGCGATCATCGGCGGCGTCGCCTCGATCGCCATACCGACCGTGATCCTCGCCTTCCTTTACGGCCAGAGCCGCATCTTCCTGGTGATGGCGCGCGACGGCCTGTTGCCGCGCTCATGGAGTCGCGTGCATTCCAAGCTTGGCACGCCGGTGATGATGACGCTGTTCACCGCGCTGGTGTGCTCCGCGCTCGCCGGACTGCTGACGCTCGGCGAGATCGCCTCGCTCGCCAATGCCGGCACGCTGGCGGCGTTCATCGCCGTGTCGGTGGCGCTGATGGTGCTGCGCCGGCGTGATCCGGCGCGCGAGCGCCCATTCCGCGCCCCGTTCGCCTGGGTGGTCGCGCCACTGACCATTGTGGGCTGCCTCTACCTGTTCGCCAGCCTTTCACCCGACACCATGCGCTATTTCGCGGTGTGGATGGCGATCGGCGTGCCCGTTTACTTGCTTTGGGGCGCCCATCAGAGCGCACTCGCAAAGCCGGCATAACGGCACGCTTTAGCGCTGCTAAATGCGCCTTCATCGCTGCGCCCATTGGCGCGCGCCTCGCGCAGGCTTAGGTAGGCGAAAACCAAGAGGTTCCCCCGATGTCACAATCCCAGCCCGGCCGCGGCCGAATCTACGACAACATCACCCAAACCATCGGCGACACGCCCCTGGTGCGGCTCACCAAGCTCGCCGCCGCACACAAGGTCGAGGCCGAGATCATCGGCAAGCTTGAGTTCTTCAACCCGATCGCGTCGGTAAAGGACCGCATCGGCGTCTCGATGATTGAGAGCATGGAGCGCGAGGGCAAGATCGGCCCCGATACCGTGCTGATCGAACCCACCTCCGGCAATACCGGCATCGCGCTTGCGTTCGTGGCGGCCCAACGCGGTTATCGCCTCATCCTGGTGATGCCCGAGACGATGTCGATCGAGCGGCGCAAGATGCTGGCGTTCCTGGGCGCGGAGCTGGTGTTGACGCCGGGGCCGGAAGGCATGCGCGGCGCGGTGGCCAAAGCCAAGGAGCTGGTGGAGACGACCCCGGGCGCGGTGATGCCGCAGCAATTCGCCAACCCGGCCAATCCCGAGATTCACCGCCGCACCACGGCTGAAGAAATCTGGAACGACACCGGCGGGGCGCTCGACATTTTCGTGTCCGGCATCGGCACCGGCGGCACCATCACCGGCGTCGGCCAAGTGCTGAAGCCGCGGCTGCCGAACCTGAAGATCGTGGCGGTCGAGCCGGAGGCTTCGCCCATCCTTTCGGGCGGCCAACCCGGCCCGCACAAAATTCAGGGCATCGGCGCGGGCTTCGTGCCCGATATCCTCGACACCAAGATCTACGACGAGGTGGTGACTGTCTCGAACGACGAGGCCTTCGCAGTGGCCCGGCAAGCAGCCAAGCTCGAAGGCTTGCCCGGCGGCATCTCGACCGGCGCCGCGCTTTCGGCGGCTCTGAAGGTCGGCGGCAGGCCCGAGAGTAAAGGCAAGCGCATTGTCGTGATCATCCCCTCCTTCGCCGAACGCTATCTCTCGACGGCGCTGTTCGAGGGGCTGTAAGGGCTTGCGCCAAGACCCTCTTTGATATACATTTATTTTGTATATCCTTGCACTCGGAGTCGGGCGATGCAGGTTTCCAAATGGGGCAACAGCCTCGCTGTGCGGCTACCGGCGGCTGTCGTCGAGGGGCTTGGGCTTGCGGAAGGCGACGAAATCGAGATCGTCATCGCCGGTTCGAAGCGGTTCGAAGTCCGGCGTGACAAAACGCGTGACAAGGCGCTCGAACAATTGCGCGCATTGAAGAAGCCGTTGCCTCCTGGCTTCGTGTTTTCGCGCGACGACGCGAATGCGCGCTGATCGCTTCCTCGACACGAACATCTTGCTTTACGCGTTCGCGACCGATCCAGCGCGGTCTCCGGCCGCCGAACAGCTGATCGCGGAGGGCGGTTGCATCAGCGTGCAAGTCCTGAACGAGTTCGCAAACGTGTGCCAGCGCAAGCTTAGCCTGGACTGGAGCGAGATCCGCGCGCGCCTCGGCGTGGTCCGTCGTCTGCTCGGCGAACCGACACCGCTCACGATCAGCACCCACGTTAGGGCGATAGAATTCGCCGAGCAGAGCCAACTTTCACTCTATGACGCGCTCATTGTTGCGGCCGCAACGGAGGCAGGCTGCACGAGCGTCGAAACCGAGGATCTGCAACACGGCCGCTCATTCGGGCGTGTGATGATCAACAATCCATTCAAGCAAAATCCGTGACCTATCGCGTGCTCCAACTGGATAGAATGCCGCCGGGATTCGAGGCGCTGTGCGATGCCGCCGAAAGCGAAGGGTATGGATTTCTGACGCGCCTTTCGGCGCGTTGGCGGGAGAGACGATATGACGACGACCCGCTAGCGACGCTCCGAACCGCGCTCGATGGCGACGCGCTCATCGCCATCGGCGCGCAAACTTATGACGAATACGACCCCTCGCCGCTGCACCGCCGCATCCGCCATTTCTACGTCGCTCCGCACAAACGCCGCGGCGGCGTTGGGCGGGCGCTGGCGACGGCGCTCATCGCCGACGCATTCGCGCGGGCGCCGCGATTGCATCTGCGCGCCACGCACGCGCTTTCCACCGCGTTCTGGGATGCGATGGGCTTTGTCCGCGTCGATCGCCAGGATCGCTCGCACCAGCTGATCCGCCCATGAACGCCGCCGAGACCGAACGCTACGCGCGCCACATTCTGCTGAAGGAGATTGGCGGGCCGGGGCAGCAGCGCCTGCGCAAGGCGACAGTCGCCATCGTCGGCATGGGCGGCCTCGGCGCGCCGGCCGCGCTTTATCTCGCGGCGGCGGGCGTGGGGCGGCTTCGCCTGATCGACCACGACACGGTCGCGCTTTCTAACCTGCAGCGTCAAGTGTTGTACAAGAGCGCAGAGGTCGGCGCGGTGAAGGTCGAGCGTGCGGCCAACGCGCTGAAAGCGCTCAATCCGCACGTGGAGATCGAAGCGGTCGCGGCCCAGTTTCCTCCTTCTGGGGGGAACACCCTCCTCGCCGGCGCCGATATCGTGCTCGACGGCACGGACGATTTCGCCACGCGCTTCGCGGTCAACGCCGCGTGCCACGCGCTCGGGATCACACTGATCTCCGGCGCGGTCGGCCGGTGGGAAGGGCAAGTGGGGACGTTCAAGTCAGGGCTGACGAAGCATCTGCCGCCGGAACAGCGCCTGCCCTGCTATCGCTGTCTGGTGCCGGACATTCCGCCGGATGCTGAAACCTGCGCGCAGGTCGGTATCGTGGGCGCGCTCACCGGCGTTATCGGGGCGATGATGGCTCTGGAGGCGGTCAAGGGAGTTGCCCAAGCCGGCGACAGCCTGGCTGGCCGCGTACTGCTCTACGATGGGCTTTCAGCATCGAGTCGAACGATGGTCCTCAAGCCCGATCCGCACTGTGCGGTGTGCGCATGACTGACGAGCAATGGCGCCAGCGCTTGATTGCCGCCGCACTCAGGGATCGCGATGTCCGCGCACGACTGGCCGCGGACAGTTCGCTTTTCGATGGTTATCATCCCGAGATGGAAGCCGTGCACGTCGAGAACGCGCGACTTCTGGAACAACTCGTTGACGCTATCGGCGCGTGGCCCGGCCGTTCGCGCTTCGGCGACGACGGCGCAGCGGCGGCGTTCACGATCGTGCAGCACGCCATCAGCTTGCCGGCGTTCCAGCGCCGCATGCTCGCGCTCCTGCTCGACGCGGCCGGGCGCGGCGAGATCAACGTGGTCGACACCGCTTATTTGTCCGATCGCATCGCCGTGTTTGAGGGCCGCGCGCAAATCTTCGGCACCCAATTCGACTGGGACGAACACGGGCAACTCTGTCCCGCCCCAATCGCCGAGCCTGTCGGGGTCGATCAGCGCCGCGCCAGCGTCGGTCTGCCGTCGATGGCCGACGCCGTCGCCCACATGCGGGCGCAGGCGGCCGCTGACGGAGAACGGGCGCCCGCCGATCTTCCACGCCGCCGTGCGGCGTTCGAACAATGGGCGCGCCGCGTCGGCTGGCGCGCTTGACGCGGCGCGCACGAGCAGCCTCAGTGCCGGCAGCGGAGGACGAACGATGTTGAAATGGTTGGTCGGCGGGGTGCTCGCCGTCATCGGACTGATCGCGCTCGTCGTGGCCGGCGTTTATCTGGCGTTCAATCGTCCCGACATCCCGTACGAAACACTTGAAGCCTCCTATGGCGGGCCGGCGTCGAGATTTGCCGACCTGCCCGGCGGCGTGCGCATGCATTACCGCGACCAGGGCGATCCCAATGCGCCCGCTCTCGTTCTCGTGCACGGCTTCTCCGCCTCGTTGCACACGTGGGAGCCGTGGGTAAGCGAACTCTCGGCGGGAGACAGCCGGCTGGCAACGTATCGTGTCGTCTCTATCGATCTTCCCGGGCACGGCCTCACCCGCGCACCGGCCGGCTATCAAGCCTCCATTGAAGCGTATCGCGACATCCTCCACGACTTCACCAGCCAGCTTGGCCTCACCCGCTTTGCACTTGCAGGCAATTCGATGGGCGGCAATGTCGCGTGGGAGTACGCGCTGCAATACCCGGATCGGGTTCAGGCGCTGATCCTCGTCGCCTCGAGCGGCTGGGAAGAGACGCGCCAGGGATTGGCTGAAGACCCGCCGGTGTTCAGGCTGCTGCGCAATCCGGTGCTCGGTCCGATCCTGCGCAACCTGGATTCGACGGCGCTGACGCGCCAAGGCTTGCAAGCGTCGTTCTACAATCCAGCGTTGGCGACGGAGGACATGGTCACGCGTTACGTCAGTTTGTCGCGCGCGCCGGGACATCGCGACATCCTGCTGCAGATGACGCTGGGCTTCCGAGAGCGGAACTACGCGACGCCGGAGCGCCTGGCGCCGCTCGCCAACGTGCCCGTGCTGGTGATGGCCGGCGACACCGATCGCCTGGTGCCGCCGCAGCATGCCGAGCAATTCCACAACGCCATCAGCGGTTCACAGCTGATCGTGTTCGAGAACACCGGCCACATTCCGCAAGAGGAGCGCGCGGCAGAGTCAGCCGCGGCGGTGGATCAGTTCCTCGCCGCACTCACTCAAGGCCCCGCGCTCGCCACGGCGGCGCGGTGAACCCAGCATGAATTCTTGGCTCCGCGGCGCGGTCATTTATCAGATCTACCCGCGCTCGTTCCGTGATGCGAACGGCGACGGCGTTGGCGATCTCAAGGGCGTGATCGAGAAGCTGGACTACGTTGCGTCGCTCGGCGTCGACGCGATCTGGCTATCGCCGTTCTTCACCTCGCCCATGAGGGATTACGGCTATGACGTCAGCAACTATTGCGACGTCGACCCTCTGTTCGGCTCGCTCGCGGACGCCGATGCGCTGATCGTGCGCGCGCACGCGCTTGGGCTAAAGGTCATCTTCGATCAGGTGTGGTCGCACTCATCCGACCAGCACCCCTGGTTCAGGGAAAGCCGCGAGAGTCGCGACAACGCCAAGGCCGATTGGTACGTTTGGGCTGACGCGAAACCTGACGGCTCGCCGCCCAACAATTGGCAGGCGATGTTCGGCGGCTGCGCCTGGACCTGGGATTCGCGGCGTCGGCAATACTACCTGCACAATTTCCTGCCCGAACAGCCGGACCTCAATGTGCGCAATCCTGCTGTTCAGGACGCGCTGCTGGATATCGCGCGCTTCTGGCTTGAGCGCGGCGTCGACGGTTTTCGTCTCGATGTGGTGAACTTCTACGTCCAGGACTCTGCACTGCGCGATAATCCACCGCTGCCGCTCAAGAAGCCGCCGCCGCGCCCGCATCAGTTCCAACGACACCTCTACGACCGCACGCAACCGGAAACGCTTCCGTTCCTGACGCGCCTGCGCGCCCTGCTCGATCAGTACGGCGCGATATCGATTGGCGAGATCGAAGACGAAGAACCGCTCAGGGTGCAGCGCGAATACACCGAGGGCGACGACCGCCTGCACACAGCCTACTCGTTCTTCCTGCTGCGCCAGCGGACTATGACGCCGGCGGTCATCGCCGAAGCCATGGCTGGATGGGACGGCGCGAGCGGTTGGCCATCCTGGTCGCTGTCCAATCACGACGTGATCCGATTCCCGACGCGGCTCGCAAGTGACGACCCGCAGCGCATCAAGCTGATGCTCACGCTGCTGATGTGTTTGCGCGGCGCGGCATTCTTGTATCAGGGCGATGAACTCGGCCTCCCGCACGCAGAGGTTCCGTTCGACCGCCTGCGCGATCCCGAAGCGATCGCCTTCTGGCCGTCCGGCATCGGCCGCGACGGCGCGCGAACGCCGATGCCGTGGATAAGCGACGCGCCGATGGCCGGGTTCACGTCGGCGGCAGACGGCTGGCTGCCCCTCGACCCCCGCCACCGGACGCTGGCCGCCGAACTCCAAAACAAGGACGCCGGCAGCATCCTTGCATTCACGCGGCGGCTGATCGCGCTCCGCCGCGCCAATTCTGCATTACGAGAAGGGACATTCACCCTCGAACAAGCGACAGACGATCTGCTGATCTTCAGCAGAGAGGCCATGGGCCAGAAAATCATTTGTGTTTTCAATCTGGGGCCGAAGCCTGTGGCGGCGACCCTCAGCGGGCATGTGTTGCTCGCGCTGGGTCCGGACGGCGGCGCGACCGCGACACTTGGTGGGTATTCGGCGCGCGTCTTCGAAAAATAAGTGCTTTGCGGCTTGGTTGCGGCCTGACGTTACACTATAACGTGCGCGTTATACTGTAACAGGGTTATCCAATGAGCTTTCTAGACAAGTCGGCGGCGGTTGCGGCCCTGTCGCTCACAGCGCTGATCCCAACACTGGGTGCGGCACAGACGGTGGACGAGCAGGAGATCGTCGTCACCGCGCCGCTTGAAGGCGCGCGGATCGAAAGCCTGCAGGGCGCGGCGATCCTCCACCGCGAGGATGTGATCGCCACTCTCAGCGGCGGCCTGGGCGATACACTCGACCGGCAGCCTGGAATCTCCACCACCTTCTTCGGCGCGGCAGCCAGCCGGCCGATCATCCGCGGGCTGGGCGAAGACCGCGTGCGCGTGCTGCAAAACGGCATTGGCACAATCGACGCCTCCACCGCATCGCCAGATCACGCAGTGACCTCCGATGGTCTCGACGCCGAACGCATTGAAGTGCTGCGCGGCGCGGCCGCTCTGGCTTACGGCGGCAACGCCATTGGCGGCGTCGTCAACGTCATCGACCAGTCAATCCCGACCCGGGCGATTGACGGCCTGAGGTTCTCCGGTCTTGCCGCCTACTCCACTGTTGATGGCGGCAGACATGGCGCGGCCAACATCGGCGTCGGCGCCGGCGACGTTGCGTTCGATCTCAGCGTCGCTGCGCGCGAGACCGACTCCTACGACACGCCGGACGGCGAAGCGCTCAATCAGTTCACCAGCCATCGCTCCTACAGCGGGGGCGCTGCGCTGGTGGGTGAATGGGGCTTCTCAGGCCTCGCCGTGAAGCGCGTCGAAGACGAGTACGGGCTGCTTCCGCACCATGAGGGCGAGCCTGGGGGGCGCATCGAGCTTGAACAAACGCGCATCGAGACGCGGGGCGACTTCCGCGTCGAGTTGGGCGCGTTCGACCGCTTCGACTACGGCTTCCAGCACTCAGACTATGTGCACACAGAATTCGAAGGAGATGGCGAACCCGGCACGCAATTCACCGCCGAGGGCTGGGAAGGACGCCTGGAAGCGCACCACCGCGCCGGGTCCTGGCAGGGTGCGATCGGTCTACAAATTTCAGATGCCGACTTCGCCGCCGAGGGCGAGGAGGCCTTCATCAGCGCCACCAACACCCGCGATGCCGGCGTATTCGTCATCGAGCGGCTCGACTTCGGCGGCTACGGCTTCGAGGGCGGCGCCCGTTTTGAGCAGCGCGAACTGGAGAACGAGCTCTTCGGCGAGCGCTTGTTCGATACCTTCAGCGCCTCCGTTGGCGCCTTTGTTCGGCCTGCCGAGCGCTGGTTCATCGGCGCGACGCTGGCCAGCACCGAACGCGCACCAACCGCGATCGAGTTGTTCTCCGACGGTCCGCATTTGGCGACCGAGAGCTACGAGGTCGGCGATCCCGATCTCGGACAAGAAGCAGCGCGCTCGTTTGAAGCCTCGGCGCGTTATGATGGCGGACGCTTCTCGTTCGAGGGCAACGCGTTCGTGATCTCGTTTTCCGACTACATCGCCCTGGTCCAGCGCGGCGACGTTTTCTGGCTGGACGAAGCGACCGAGACGTCCGGCTTCGCTCCCGATGAAAGCGATCCCAGCATACCCATAGGCGCGGAAACTCTGCCGGTGTTTCACTTCGTTCAGGATGACGCGACCTTCATCGGCGGCGAGCTTGTGCTGCGCGCGCATCTGTTCGACGCTGGGGGTTTTGCGATCGGCGCGGACGGCGTGTTCGACGTCGTGCGTGCGACATTCGATGGCGCGGGCGACCCGCCGCGGATTCCTCCGCGCACGTTGACGCTCGGTGTTACTGCGGAGAGCGAACAACTCACGGCGCGGCTTGAGGTGGTCGACACTGCCGAGCAGGACCGGCTGGCCCCGTTCGAAACCGTGACCGACGGTTTCACCTTCGTGAACGCGGGCCTTGCGTTCCGGCCGGACGGCGAAGCAAGCCATTGGAGCGTGCGCGTCGACGCGCGCAATCTCACCGACGAAGAAGGCCGCGTTCATTCCTCCTTCTTGAAGGATGACCTGTTGCTGCCCGGCCGCAATTTCCGGCTGACGGTGCTGACGGAATTCTGAGTTTCCGCCGAACGCATTGAGCGCGACGTCCCTGAGGGACGCCGCGCTCTTTGCTTGCCTTCAGTGCTCAGTGTGCCGGCGGCAGCAGCACACGATCGATGACGTGGATCACACCATTGGAGGCGGCGACATCGGCTTGAACCACGCGTGCATTGTTGACGCTTACGCCTTGACGCGCATCGATTTGAAGCCGCGCGCCGGCGACCGTATTCGGGCGCGTCTGCTGCCCTGCAAGCTGATCGGCGGTCACCCGGCCAGGCACGACATGGTAGGTCAAGATACGCGTCAGCTCAGCTCGATTTTCAGGGCGCAGCAGACGGTCCACAGTGCCTTGTGGCAGAGCGCGAAACGCGTCGTCCGTCGGTGCGAACACCGTGAACGGACCGTCGCCCTTCAAAGTATCGACCAGTCCAGCAGCCTGCAGCGCAGCCGCTAGCGTCTGGAATTGGCCTGCGCCGACCGCGACATCAACGATGTCCGCACTCTGCTGCGCGGAAGCGTGCTTGGATTCACCGTGACATGATTCCGCAACGGCCGGCTGCGCGAACGCAAACATCGACACCGCCGCCAACGCGGCGAAAAAAGTATGTTTCATGAACTGCTTCTCCTGATGGGCTCATCGCGCGCGCTTGGTGGTGTTACGCCACCGAGCGCTCGCCGGATCACCAGGACGTTGAACTAGAGCATCGCGGGGATGACGCGATCCGGCGGCTTGTGGCCATCGGCGAAGGTCTTGATGTTGATGATGACCTTTTCGCCCATGTCGACGCGGCCCTCAATCGTCCCGCTCCCCATGTGCGGCAGCAGCACGACGTTGCTGAGCTTTTTGAGCTTCGGATTGATCGCGGGTTCGTGCTCGAACACGTCGAGCCCGGCGCCCGCGAGTTCGCCCTTCTCCAGCATCCGCGCCAAAGCTGCTTCGTCGATCACTTCGCCGCGCGCGGTGTTGACGATGTAGGCATGCGGCTTCAGCAACGCCAAGCGGCGCGCGGACAGCAAGTGATAGGTCGCAGGCGTATGCGGGCAATTCACGCTGACGATGTCCATCCGCGACAGCATCTGGTCGAGACTGTCCCAATAGGTCGCCTCAAGCTCCTGCTCGATGTGCGGCGCCACCTTGCGGCGATTGTGATAATGAATCTGCAATCCGAACGCCTTGGCGCGGCGGGCCACGGCTTGGCCGATGCGGCCCATGCCGATAATGCCAAGCCGCTTGCCGGTAATCCGCCGGCCCATCATCCAGGTCGGGGACCAGCCGACGAACTTGTCTTGTTCAACGACCTTCACGCCTTCGATCAACCGGCGCGGCACGGCCAGGATCAGCGCCATGGTCATGTCAGCCGTGTCTTCGGTGAGGACGCCGGGGGTGTTGGTGACGGTGATGCCGCGCTGCACCGCCGTGGCAACGTCGATGTTGTCGACGCCAGCGCCGAACTGCGCAATCAACCGCAACCGCTCGCCCGCGCGCGACAGAATGCGGCCGTCGACACGGTCGGTCACGGTCGGGACCAAGACGTCGGCGCGGCCCACCGCATCCGCCAATTGCTCGGCGGTGAACGGCTTGTCCTCGACGTTGAGTTCCGCGTCGAACAGCTCACGCATCCGCGTTTCCACGGCGTCGGGGAGGCGGCGGGTGACGATGACTTTGAGCGACTTCGACGGCATCTTCGATGCTTAGCCCACTGGATCGACGGCTCCAAGATGCCGCTTCGTGCAAGGCGCCCTCGCGGCGCCCAGCTTAGACGGTCTGGGCCAGGCCCTGCAGCGTGATGTCGACGGCCATTTCGGCCAACGCCCCGGCGCTGACCGCGCCTTCGGGATTGAACCAGGTGTGGGTCCAGTTGATCATGCCAAAGAACAGCATGGTGGCGGCGAAGCTCTCGCCGACCTTCCGCTTCAGCGCCGGCGCGATCTCGATCAACA
The DNA here is from genome assembly GCA_019753175.1 of Hyphomonadaceae bacterium. Taxonomy (GTDB): domain Bacteria; phylum Pseudomonadota; class Alphaproteobacteria; order Caulobacterales; family Aquidulcibacteraceae; genus Vitreimonas. Next base: position 1,149 of record JAIELK010000022.1, on the reverse strand, counting down.
ACCCCCTGACGATCTCGATCAGACGTCGCTGCACGGCGACGATCTCGTCGCGTCGCGCTCGCGGCAAACGATCGAGATCGTTGAGCAAGACCTTGTGGCGATCAGCGGCTCCTACATAGAGCGCCATGACGCGGTGAGTGAGTTCTCGCAATCGCCGTTCCGGTGGCATCGCCTCCGACGCGGCTTCGCGCGCCGCATGCTCGAGGGCGCGCACGTGCGACACCATCACATCGAAGAGAATATCCTCTTTTGACGCGTAATAGTGATAGATCAGCGCCTTCGAAGTCTTGCAGCGCCGCGCCAGCTCGGACACCGAAGCGCCGTCGAATCCGTTGCGTGCAAACAGCGCCGCGGCAGCGCTGACGATTGCGTTCTTGCGCGCGTCGTAGTCAGCGGCTTGCGGGCGGGGCATCGATCATGCGCCGGCGAGCGACAGCGGCGCGGCCGTGGTGCGTTTCGGCACGCGGATAACGATGCGCGACTGCACGTCGGAGACCAGCCCGAGCGCCAGCATCTTGTCACGCAGAAAATCGTCGTAGGCATGGATGTCGCGGGCGATGATGCGGAGCATGTAGTCGACCGCGCCGGTGACGCTGACGCACTCGACCACCTCGGGCCAGTCCGCCACTGCGGCCTCGAAGCGCTCGAGATTCTCCCTGGTCGGCAGCTGCAGCTTGACCGAGGCCATCACTTCAAACGTGAGGCCCAGTTTCTCGTGATCCAACAGCGTCACCTGGCGGAGGATGACGCCATCTTTCTTCAGGCGTTCGATGCGCCGCCAGGCCGGCGATGAGGAAAGCCCGACACGCTCGGCGATCTCGGCGATGGAAAGGCTGGCGTCGTGCTGGAGGAGGTCCAGGATTTGAACGTCGATCTCATCCAGATTCTCAGGCAAACTCTGCTCTCCAGAGGCGCTAACGCGTATCTTTCATCCCAAATTGCGCGGAAAAGCCGACAGAGGCAACTGCTTTATAGCCCAATCTGGTAGAAATTTGCGACGCCCATGGGTCGACGTCGACTCTCGCCCGGCCCGCTTGCTCGCGAACGCCCGGGCGCGTATGTGTCGCCCCCCTCGGTGGCGTAGCTCATCTGGTTAGAGCGTGGGATTCATAACCCCAAGGTAGGTGGTTCAAGTCCACCCGCCACCAC
>JAIELK010000002.1 GCA_019753175.1 Hyphomonadaceae bacterium | reverse complement strand
CCGCGCCCGCCGCACCGGCGGCGCCGCCCGCGCCGCCGCCGCTCAGCCCGCAGGAAGCCGCAGCCGTGCGGATGAACGCAGTCTTGGACCAAGCGGTGGCGAATTCGCTGCGCCGCTCGCCGGAGCGCTGCACCAGCCTCGGCCTCACCGAAGAGCGCGCCGGCTATCGCTTCATCGACAAGCTCAGTGACGGTTCGAAAGCGGCGGCTCGCGAGGCGCGCGCACAGATGCAGGCTTCGCTCAACGAATTGCGCGCCATCAACCGCGACTGGCTCGCGCCCCGCGATCGCGTCACCTACGATGTCGTCGCGACCGCGTGGGAGAACAGCCTCGCCAACTCTGCGTTCGAGGTCGGCGGTGGTGCAGGCGCGCCTTATGTGGTGACACAGCTCACCGGCGCGTACACGAATATCCCAGACTTCCTCGACGCCCAGCACCCGCTGCGCACGCGCGACGAGGCAGACGCCTATCTGTCGCGGCTCGGCGAATACGTGCGTGTCCTCGACCAAGAGACGGCGATCATTCGCGAAGATGCCGTGACGGGCATCGTCCCGCCGGACTTCGCCATCGATCGCGCGCTGACGCAGCTTGACGCTTTCATGCGCACGCGCCCGGCCGAGACGGTGCTGGTGCAGACGCTAAGACGCCGGCTGCCGCAAATCGAAGGCATGGGCCAAGCCGACGTCATTGCCTATGCCGGGCAGGCGGAATCGGCGGTGCGGGACGCCATCATGCCCGCCTACCAGCGCCAGGCGGCGGCGCTGCGCGAAGTCAGGCGCAACGCTGTTCACGATGCCGGCATCTGGCGGCTCCCCCAGGGCGGCGAGATGTACGCCGCCGCGTTGCGCAGCCGCACGACAACAACGATGTCGCCGAACGAGATTCACGACATGGGCGTTTCGCTGATCGCGGACTTCAACGCCGAGATGGATGTCATCCTGCGTGCTGAAGGTCTAACGCGCGGCGCCATCGCGCAGCGCGTCCAGCAGCTTTCGCGCCGACGCGACCAGCTTTACCCCAACACCGACGCCGGCCGTGACCAGATTCTCGCCGATCTCAACGCCCAGACGCGCGAGATCGAAGCGCTCATGCCGCAGGCATTCAATACGCTGGCTCAAGCGCGCCTCGAGATCAGGCGCATTCCCCCATACACCGAAGCGGGCGCGCCGGGCGGCTATTACCAACGCGCGGCGCTCGATGGGTCGCGCCCCGGCGCCTACTACATCAATCTGCGCGATACGCGTGAGTGGCCGCGCTTCACGCTGCCGACGCTCAACTACCATGAAGGCGTACCCGGCCATCATTGGCAGATCGCCATTCAGCAGGAGTCCGGCTCAATCCCATTCATCCGCAGCGCTATGCTCGGCTTCAGCGCCTTCAGCGAAGGCTGGGCGCTTTATGCCGAACAGCTCGCTGACGAGTTGGGCATCTACGCCAACAATCGACTCGGCCGTCTGGGCTACCTCCAGTCCGCTTGCTTCCGCGCCTCACGTCTCGTCGTCGACACCGGCATTCACCACCTGCGCTGGAGCCGCGAACAAGCCATCCGCTCAATGATGGAGGCGACCGGCGACCTCGAGAGCTCGGTAACGACGGAGATCGAGCGCTATAGCGTCTGGCCGGGCCAAGCCTGCAGCTACATGGTGGGTCGCCAAGCGATCAACCGCATGCGCGACCGCGCCCGGGCCGTGCTTGGCGAGCGTTTTGACCTAAAGCGCTTCCATGACACCATGCTGACCAACGGCGCGGTGCCGCTTACCGTGCTGGATCAGATCATCGCAGACTGGACCGCGTCGCAGGGTTAGTCCCTTGCCCGAGGGAAACGCGAGCGCAGCCCTCCCCTGCACGCGACCCTGCTGGCGGGGCGCCCTGGGGATGGGCTAAAGGGTCTATTTGGACAAAAGGAGGGGCGGCGAAGCGCCGCCGCCTGGAGATCGCCGTGACCGCAACCATCCCCGGCCTGCACCCCGCCCCCACACGCCACCAGGGCCTTATCGCTTGGGTCGAAGAGATCGCGGCGCTTACCAAGCCAGACCGCGTCTATTGGTGCGACGGCTCGGAACTGGAGTGGCACCGGCTCACCAAGGAACTGGTGACGGCGGGTACGCTCCGGAAGCTCGACGAGAACAAGCGGCCGAACTCGTTCTACGCCGCTTCCGATCCGAAAGATGTTGCGCGCGTCGAAAGCCGTACGTTCATTTGCTCGCAGAATCGCGACGACGCCGGCCCGACCAACAATTGGGTTCCGCCCGCCGAGATGCGCGACAAGCTCCGCGGATTGTTCGATGGCTGCATGCGCGGCCGCACCATGTACGTGGTGCCCTTCTGCATGGGCCCGCTGGGTTCGAAGATTTCTCAACTCGGCGTCGAGATCACCGATAGCGGCTATGTCGCCGCGTCGATGCGCATCATGACCCGGATGGGCAAGGCCGCGCTCGACCAATTGGGCGAGGACGGCTTCTTCGTGCCCGCCGTACACACGCTGGGCGCGCCGTTGGCGGCTGGCCAAAAGGACGTGCCCTGGCCCTGCAATGACGAGAAGTGGATCGTCCACTTCCCGGAGACGCGCGAAATCTGGAGCTATGGTTCCGGCTATGGCGGCAACGCGCTGCTCGGCAAAAAGTGTTTCGCGCTACGCATCGCTTCGGTGATGGCGCGCGACGAAGGCTGGCTCGCCGAGCACATGCTGATCCTCAAGCTCACCTCGCCGCAAGGCAGCGTGAAGTACATCGCCGCGGCGTTCCCGAGCGCGTGCGGCAAGACCAACCTCGCCATGCTGCAGCCGACCATTCCCGGCTGGAAAGCGGAAACCATCGGCGACGACATTGCCTGGATGCGCTTCGGCGAGGACGGGCGGCTCTACGCCATCAATCCGGAGGCGGGTTTTTTCGGCGTCGCGCCAGGCACCAGCGCAAAGACCAACAAGTCAGCGCTGGACACGCTCTACGCCAACACCGTTTTTACCAATGTTGCGCTGACCGCCGATGGCGACGTGTGGTGGGAGGGTCTGACCGAGGCGCCCCCGCCGGGCCTCACCGACTGGCAGGGCAACCCTTGGATGCCCGATTCCAAGTTCCCGGCCGCACACCCCAACTCGCGCTTCGCAGTGCCGGCCGGCCAGTGCCCGGTGGTCGCGGCGGAGTGGGAAGACCCCAAAGGCGTCCCAATCGACGCGATTCTGTTCGGCGGCCGCCGCGCCAGTGCCGTGCCGCTGGTGACGGAGGCGTTCGACTGGGCGCAAGGCGTATTCCTCGCCTCTAACGTCGCCAGCGAAGGAACCGCCGCGGCGGAGAATAAGGTCGGCGAATTGCGCCGCGATCCGTTCGCGATGTTGCCGTTCTGCGGCTATCACATGGGCGACTACTTCGCGCACTGGCTCAGCATCGGTGAACGCGCCGGCGCCAAGCTACCGCAAATCTATTTCGTGAATTGGTTCCGCAAGAACAAGGACGGCAAGTTCATTTGGCCAGGTTTCGGCGATAATGCGCGCGTGTTGAAATGGATTTGCGAGCGGCTCGACGGCAAGGCCGATGCGGTGGAGACGCCGATCGGCCTGCTGCCGACGAAGGCCGCGCTCGACACGTCGGGGCTGTCGTTGAGCGACGACGCACTCGATGCGCTGCTCAGTGTCGATCTCGACGTCTGGGTGGAAGAAGCGTCGCTGGTGCCGCCGCACTACGAAAAGTTCGCTGACCGCCTGCCAAAGCGGCTGTGGGACGAGCACGCGGCCTTGCTGCGGCGCCTGGAGGCGGCAATGCCCGCTCGCACCGCGGCGGAGTGATAGCGCGGCTTCAGACGCCGCGCTTCTGGCCGAACAAATCCACGTGCAGGCGCGGAGAATAATTGACGCCGTGCCGCACGATGGCGGGGACCAGTTCGCGACTGCGTCTCGAGAGCGCCGCGGAATCCGATCCTTCGGGCATGACATAGATCCGTTCGGCGCCGATGCCGTAGCTCTGCGCCAATACTGCTGCCTCTTCGACATCTGCAGGCGAGCGCGCCACGAATTTGAACATCGCCGACGGCAAGGATGCATACGCCCCAAGCGCCTCCGGCCGCAGCGCGACACCCGGCTCGTTGCCCGAGTGCGCAAGCTTTGGCGACACCATGAACAGATCGACGCGCTCCACAAGCGTCGGCGGCGGGGCGATCGAGCCGTTGGTCTCGATCTCGATCAACATCGACGGCGCGCCCGCTTTGATCGCGTCGATCAGCGCGGGCAACGCTGCACGCTGCACCAAAGGCTCGCCGCCGGTGATGACAAGGCCTTCGCTCGGCAGCGCCAACACGCGCGTCGCGGCCTCCTCGCTCGACAGCTGGACCGTCTCTTTCGCGCGGTCGAACTTGTGCGGCGCGCCTGGCGCATCGCGCTCATGGTGGAAGTCCGTGCCGCGCCAGTTCCAGGTGTAGGCGGTGTCACACCAGACGCAGTGCAGATTGCAGCCTGACAGCCGGATGAAGGTCCGTTGACGGCCGCAATTGCGCCCTTCGCCCTGGATCGAGCGAAAAATCTCGGGCGCGCCTTCATCGTCGCGTGCAACGTTCAGCAACATGACCGCAATCAGACCTGCAGCCTGTAGCCGCCGGTTTCGGTGATCAGCAGCTTCGGCGCTTGCGCATCCGGCTCGATCTTCTGGCGAAGGCGATAGATGTGCGTCTCCAAGGTATGGGTCGTGACGTTGGCGTTGTAGCCCCACACTTCGCGCAGCAGTTCGTCGCGCCCGACCGGCTTCAGGCCAGAGCGATAGAGGTAGCGAAGGATCGCCGCTTCCTTGTCGGTCAATCTGATCTTGCGCTGGGCGCTGTCGATGAGCAGGCGCATCGCCGGGCGGAACTCGTACGGTCCAACCCGGAAGGTCGCATCCTCGCTCGACTCGTGGCTGCGCAGATGGGCGCGGATGCGCGCCAGCAGCACAGAGAACCTAAACGGCTTTAGAACATAGTCGTTGGCGCCCGCGTCGAGGCCGCGCACCTGTTGCTCTTCTTCCTGCGCCGCACCGGTCAGCATGATGATGGGCGCCTTGACGCCCTGCTCGCGCAACGAGCGACACGCGTCGAAGCCGTCCATGTCAGGCAAGCTAATATCGAGCACGATGGCCGCGGGCTTGTGTTGCTCGGCGGCGGCAAGGCCGGCTGCGCCGTCAGATGCGCCGACCGCACTGAACCCGTCTTCCAAATCGAATTGCTCAATCAGCGCCTGCCGGAGATCGGCGTCGTCATCAATGACGAGAATAGTGGCGTCGCGAGTCATCAACGGCCTTCAACTTGGACCATTGTAGCAGATGCGTCTGTTCACGTCTCCGCCAACTCAAGCGCGGGGACCGAACAATGCCGAGCCGATGCGCACCTGGGTGGCGCCGAACCGTATGGCTGTCTCGAAGTCTTCGCTCATGCCCATGCTGAGCGCCTGCAGGTCGTTTCTGCAGGCGATTTTCGCGAGCAGCGCGAAATGCATTGCCGGGGGTTCGTTGGCGGGCGGGATGCACATCAGCCCCGTCACCGGCAGCTGGAACCCCTCGCGCACCGCTTTGATGAAGGCATCGGCCTCGGCGGGCGCGACGCCCGCCTTCTGCGGTTCTTCCCCTGTATTCACCTGGATCAGGAGCTCGGGGCACCGCCCCGCCTTCTGCACGGCGTCGGCCAACGCCGTGGCGAGCTTTGGACGGTCCAGCGTGTCGATTGCGTCGAAGAGCGCGATGGCCTCCTTCGCCTTGTTGCTCTGCAAGGGGCCAACGAGGCGCAAGCGCAGACCCGGCCAGCCTTGACGTCGCACCGCCCAGCGCGCCTGGGCCTCTTGAACCCGGTTCTCGCCAAACAGCCTTTGGCCGGCGGCGAGCATGGCCTCGATGCGCTCATCGGGCTGTTGCTTAGACACCGCCACAAGCGCCACATCCTCGGGCGCGCGGCCCACAGCGCGAGCGGCGGCGGCGATACGATGCAGGATGCCGGCGCGTGCGTCGGCCAAGGCCGTGGCGAGAGGTGTCGGGTTATCCATTGCGCTCAATTGACCAGCTAGCGAGGCACGCGGTCCGGCTCAACCAGGCGATGGGGGCCCCGCCGATCCCCTCGCTGTATTTTTTCACCGATCCCGACCGAACGCCGAACCCGATTTCGGTCGCGCGCCGGCTGCCCGCAGGTGCGGCCATCGTCTACCGGCATTTCGGCGCCGCCAACCGTTTGGCTACTGCCCGCAGGATCATGGCCTGCGCGCGCGCCAGAGGTTTGAAGCTGCTGGTCAGCGCGGATCCGGAGCTTGCCGCAGCGGTGGGCGCCGCCGGTGTGCATTGGCCAGAAAAGCGCCTGCCAGCGGTCATACCGGCCGGTCTGAATACCGTTTCAGCGCATAGCTGGCCGGCCCTGCTCCGCGCCGCGGACGCCGGCGCCAGCGCCATTATCCTCGCGCCCATTTTTGCCACCCGAAGCGCAGCGGGACACGCGCCCATCGGCCTATTCCGCGCCAGCCAATGGGCGCGATCCGTCCCGACGCCAGTGATCGCGCTGGGCGGCATAGGCCCAAACACCGCAAGACGCCTGCACGGGCGCGGCTTCGCCGGGCTCGCTGCCGTGGATGCTTTTTCTGCTTAGAAACGGAACGCCGACTCGATCCGCACGCCCGCCCGGGGGTCTTGCTCGCCGGTCTCTTCGGCGGGCGCTATCCCAGCCACGGGGCGCTCGGGCGACTCGACGCTGACTTGGCCGCCCACGCGCACGCTCGGCGTGAACTGGTAAAACGCCCCGACCGAGGCCTGGTCACCCCGCCCGCCCTCCGGAGAGCGCTCGATGCGTTGGGCTTCGCGGACATCAAGCGTCACCCCCCAACGCTGGTTCAACGTCCACGCCGGGGCCAAAGAACGATCATTCTCGCCATCGCCGGTGATCGACTCGGTGACGCCACTGGATGTGGTAAAACGCTGATACCACGGAACTGCTGCCCCTGTTTCCGTGCTGGCGGCAGCTGCGGCAGGGCGATCCTGGGCATTCGCGACGCCGGCCGTCGCCAAGACGGCGGCCCCCGCAATCACCAATGTGGATGCCTTCACCACGACTTTACCCCCAGAGGGCTCGCACCACGCGAACAAGGACCATACCTGAATCGCCGCCCTTTTGCTGTGAGATCATAGTCACACGCGGGGCGAATATTTCGTCAAAAAAGCGGCGCGCGCACCGATTTTTCTTTTGTTAACCATGCGCACCGAATGCGGGGGCCTGACGCAGCCGCCCCCTGGCCCGGCGCACAGCCCATGATATATGGGCGTGCCGCCGCTTCGAAAAAGCGGCCGCCGTCGTTTTTGAACCGGAGGGAAGTGGATGAGGCAGGCTGGCCGTACGCTCATGAGGGGCGCACTGTGTGTGGTGGCGGCCCTGATGCTGTCAGCTTGTTCAATGTTTGGGGGCGGCGACGCCGACGCCAACGACAATGACCGCATGTTCGGCGGCGATGTCGAAGCCGGCATTGGCGTGAATTCCTATCTCTGGCGCGCATCGCTCGACACGTTGAACTTCATGCCCCTAGCCTCTGCCGATCCTTTCGGCGGCGTCATCATCACGGATTGGTACTCCGATCCGACGACGCCAAACGAACGCTTCAAGGCGACGGTCTACATCCTCGACACCCGGCTCCGCGCCGACGCGCTGAACGTTTCGATCTTCCGCCAGCAGCAAGTCAACGGCGCTTGGGCGGACGCGAGCGTGGACCCCGAAACCGAAATCCAAATCGAGAACTCGATCCTGACGCGCGCGCGTCAGCTTCGTCTTCGCACCGTCCGCGACTAGACAAGACGGCGCTTTTGTAGCCACCAAGAGCGCCATTAAGAGCGCTCAGAACCACCATGTCCCGCTACAATCACCGTGACGTCGAACCGAAGTGGCGCGAACGCTGGGCTGCAGCCGGCGTCGACCGCGCGCTCTCGCCTGAAGAAGCGCAGGACAGACCCAAGGCCTACATCCTGGAAATGTTCCCCTACCCGTCGGGGCGCATCCATGTCGGCCACTCGCGCAACTACACCATGGGCGACGTGATCGCCCGCTTCCGGCGCGCCAACGGCTACAACGTGCTGCACCCGATGGGCTGGGACGCGTTCGGACTGCCGGCGGAGAACGCCGCCATGGAGCGCGGCATCCACCCCAAGGGCTGGACCAACGACAACATCGCCGCCATGCGCGAGCAGCTCAAATTGCTGGGCCTCGCCATCGATTGGTCGCGCGAAATCGCCACCTGCGACCCGGCTTACTACAAGCACCAGCAAGCGATGTTCCTGGCCTTCTGGAAGAAGGGCCTCGTCTATCGCAAGAAGCAGAAGGTGAATTGGGACCCGGTCGACAACACCGTGCTCGCCAACGAGCAAGTGGTCGATGGCAAGGGCTGGCGCTCCGGCGCGCCAGTGGAGACGCGCGAGCTGGAGCAATGGATGTTCCGCGTCACGGCGTACGCCGACGATCTTTTGGAGGCCATCGCAGGACTGGCTCGCTGGCCTGAAAAAGTGCGGCTGATGCAGTCGAACTGGATTGGCAAGAGTCAGGGCGCGAAAATTTGGTGGGATATTGTACAAGACCCCCTCCTATCCTCCCCCTTCCAGGGGGAGGAATCGAAAAGCGCCACCGGGACTCCTCCCCCTGCAAGGGGGAGGCTGGGAGGGGGTCCGCTCCCTGGCGCCATCGAAGTCTACACCACACGCCCCGACACGCTGTTCGGCGCGAGTTTCCTGGCGCTGGCGCCCGATCATCCGCTGACCAAGGCCATCGCCGAACACAATCCAGCGGTGGCAAAGTTCATCGAGGATTGCGCGCGCCTCGGCACCAGCGAAGCCGACATCGAGAAAGCCGAAAAATTCGGCGTCGATCTTGGCGTGCGCGTGCGCCACCCCTTCGATCCCGATTGGATTCTGCCGGTGTGGGGCGCGAACTTCGTGCTTTCCACTTACGGCACGGGCGCGATCTTCGGCTCGCCCGCCGGCGATCAGCGCGATCTCGACTTCGCCAACAAATACAACTTGCCGTTCAAGCCGGTGGTGCTGCCGCCCGGGGCCGATGCGGCCACGCACACGATCACGGATGAGGCCTTCGTCGACGATGGCGTAATCTACAATTCGCGCTTCCTCGACGGCCTCTCCACCAAGGACGCGATCAAACGCGCCATCGAAGAACTGGTGAAGCTGGAAAAGGGCGAAGCGACGACGCAATGGCGGCTGCGCGATTGGGGCGTCTCACGCCAGCGTTATTGGGGTTGCCCGATTCCGGCGATCCATTGCGGCAAATGCGGCGTTGTGCCGGCGCCAGAAGATCAACTGCCGATCACGCTGCCGGACGACGCGACCTTCGACAAGCCGGGCAATCCGCTCGCGCATCATCCGACCTGGAAGCATGTGAGCTGCCCAACGTGCGGCGGCAAGGCCGAGCGCGAGACCGACACGCTCGACACCTTCGTGGATTCAAGCTGGTATTTCGCCCGCTTCACCGATCCGAAAAACGAAAACGCGCCGTTCGACCCCAAGCTCGCCAATTATTGGCTGCCGGTGGATCAATATGTCGGCGGCGTCGAGCACGCGGTGCTGCACCTGCTCTATGCGCGCTTCTTCACCCGCGCGATGCGCGATTGCGGGCTGCTGCAGATGAACACCAACAACGGCGAACCCTTCGCCTCGCTGTTCACGCAGGGCATGGTAGTGCATGAAGTTTATCGGCAAGTGGAGCCCGTTGACACCGGTGGCTTCGTCAACGCCATTTGTAAGAGCGTTGGTGAAGCACTCGACAAGCCAATCGGCGCAGTCGTGCAGCTAATGTTTGAAAATCCGGCGGGACCCATTGGCCAAATCGTGCACATGGGAGGCTGGGTCTTGCCTGAACAGCGTGAAACTCTGTCGCAAGAATTTCCCGGGAGCGTCTATCTCACTGGCCCCATCGAAAAAATGTCGAAGTCCAAAAAGAACGTCGTCGACCTCGACGCGTTCGTTCAAGACTACGGTGCCGATGTCGCGCGCTGGTTTGTGCTGAGTGACTCCCCGCCTGAGCGCGATGTGGAATGGACGGCCGCCGGCGTCAAAGGCGCGTGGAACTTCGTGCAGCGGGTTTGGTCGCTGGTCGACGGCTACGGCCACGCTGCGCCCAAACCCAGCGAGCACGCGCCGGCGATGGAACCGGAGGCGCACGCGCTGCGCCAGCTCGCGCATCGCGCCATCCAATCGGTCACCGAGGACATCGAGCACTTCCGCTTCAACGTCGCGGTGGCGCGCTGCTACGAGCTGGTCAACGCCATCGCCAAGCTGAAGAGCGAAGACAGCGGCAGCCTGTTCGCGCGCGGCGAAGCGCTGCGCATCCTGACGCAGCTGATCGCGCCGTTCATGCCGCACCTGGCTGAGCAATGCTGGGAGCGGCTGGGGTTCCTGCCCTTTGTCGCCACCGCGCCTTGGCCGGAGGCGGATCCCAAGCTGGCGGCGCGGACAACCGTCACGCTCCCGATCCAGGTGAACGGCAAGCGCCGCGGCGAGATCGAGGCGGCGGTCGGCGCGGCAGAGGCCGACGTGCGCGCGCTGGCGCTGGCCAATCCCGCGGTCGCGCAGTTTCTGGCTGGGCAAACTGTCCGCAAGGTGATTGTGGTCCCGGACAGGATCGTGAATATCGTGGCGAACTGATCGTGATCGCGACCCCCTCCCAGCCTCCCCCTTTCAGGGGGAGGAGCGAGGTGAGCGCTACCTCTTCCTCCCCCTGAAAGGGGGAGGTAAGGAGGGGGTCCGAGGCACACGATTTGTGGGCGAGGGGTAGCATGCGCGCATTGATTGCCGGCCTTTCCCTGGTCTTCCTCGCCGCCTGCGGCTTCCAGCCCATGTATGCGCCGCCGGGCGGCGGCGCCGCGATCGGGCCGGTCGAGGTGAACGAAATCGACGGCAAGGCGGGTCACGTCCTGCGTACGGAACTGACCCGCCTCTTGGCGGTGGAGGCCGGCGGAGGCGCGGCATCGTCGCTTCAGGTAACGCTGTCGGAGCAGGTCGTGCGGCTCGGCATCCGCCGCGACGAAACGGCGACCCGCGCCGAGATCCGCCTCACCGCCAACTACATCCTGACGCCGCCAAACGCGCCGGCGATGCGCGGCGCGCTGACCTCCGTTGCAAACTACGACATCCCGCAGGCGGCGTTCGGCGAGATCGCCGCGCAGGACGATGCGCGTGAGCGCGCAGCCGAAACGCTGGCGCAGCGGTTTCGCGCCGAGCTGGCGTTACGCATGGCCCAGTCGCGCGCGCGCGGCGCGGCGCAGTGACGAAAATCACCGGCGCCGGCGTTCGGCGCTTTCTCGACAAACCCGACAAGAACGTGCGCGCCGTGCTGCTGCACGGACCGAACGAGAGCTTCGTGCACGAAGCCGCACAGCGCCTGGCGGCCTGGGCCCTCGGCAAATCTGACGATCCCTACGCCACCACCAAGCTCGGCGAAGACGACATCAAGCGCGATGGCGCGCGGCTCGCCGATGCGTTAGCGGCGCAGTCTCTGCTCGGCGGGCCGGCGATTGTATGGGCGCGCATCAACGGAAAGAGCGCCGACACCGCCATTCTCGGCGCGCTCGAAAGCGTCGAACGCGGCGAGGCCGGCGGCTATCTGATCGTCGAGGCTGGCGACCTTGGATCGTCGGCGGAGCTGGTGAAAGCATTCAGCGCGGCCACGAACGCCGCCGCCGTTGCTTTCTATGACGAGACAGAGGCCGAGCGTGCGCAGTTCGCGCGCGCGCTGGCGAACGAACTGAAGATCGCGTTCGCACCTGATGCAGAAGAGGTGTTTCTCGCGGCCTTGCCGAACGATCGCGGCCTGGCGCGCCAGGAAATCGAGAAATTGGGGCTGTTCGCGCACAACCTCGATCGGCCGCTCACCGCCGCCGACCTTGAGTCGCTGCTTGTTTCGCAGAACGAAAGCGCGCTCGACGCCGCGAGCCTCGCCGCCGCGCAAGGGCGAGCGGCCGACGCCGTCGAAGCGCTGGCGCGCATCGACGCGCTCTCCGGCGTTTCGGCGCTGCGTGCACTCCTCCGCCGCATGCATCAATTGCGCGAGGCGCGCGCGCTGATCGACGCCGGCGCGAGCGCGAGCGATGCGGTCGCCAAGCTGCGGCCGCCGGTGTTCTGGAAAGAGCGCGACGCGGTCGCTGCACAAGCGCGGCTGTGGACGGCGAAGAAACTCGCCGCCGCCTATGATTTGCTGTGGGCGGCGGAGCTGCGCTCGAAAACCGCGGGCGCGCCGCAGGAGCTGATCGCCGCCGACGCGTATCGCAGCGTGGCCAAGCTCGTGGCGGGTTAGGGAGCGCGCAAGCGCGCTCCCGCTCCGATCAGAACACGACGGAAATCGCGTAGGCGGTCACGTTGCCGGGGCTCGAATAGACGTGGTCTTTGGAGCGCGCTTCCCAGCCCTGAACGGCGCCGTTGACGATCCACGGATAAGTGGCGCTGAGCAACTGGAGCTGCGGACGCCTCCACCAGACCAATTGTCTGCCAGCCATAGCGCCTCCACCGGTGATCTGACCACCAGATGCGGCGGCGCAATTGCCCGCCTGGGCCATCGGGTGCGCTGCAACGGCGCTGACTGCGGTCGCGACGCACATGACAGGCATGCGGGGAGGCGCGGCGGCATTCGGATTTGGCCGAATGCCCATCGCGACGGCCGTAATCGTCGCCGGGTTAGCGGCGCCATGCTCTCTCGCCGAGCAGATCCAGGTGTCGGCCGTATTGTTGGCATTCACCTCCGGGTAGGAGCCGGTGAGAAGGCTGCCGGGAGCGCTTGGCCCCGCGCTACGCCAATCAACGCTGCAGCCGCCGCCGGTGAGCACCCAGCCCGCCGGCACCGAGGCGCGCGCTGTCGGGAAGTTACTCGCCGCGCTGGGTTGTGAGAAGAACGGCTGCACTTGGTAGAGCTGCTGAGGATCAACGATGTACAACATGTACGAGGTGACGGTAGCCGGGTCTGAGACCAAGTGATCCTTCGACTGCGCAACCCATTGCGTACGGCCGTCGCTGAAACTCCACCGCGATTCGAACAGCAAGCTCCCGGCGCCAGTCCAATTCGCACGCGCACCGCCGCTGAGCACGCGCGCACCGGCGGGCAGGCCGAAGTCCGATACCACCGCCATCGGATGCGGGGCCGGTTGTTGCGTGGTTTCTGATCGCACCTGGACAACGGGCTGTGCGGCGGCGGCGCCAATCGATGCAGCGGCGAGTGCAAGCGCGACGGAAATCTCTCTAAACCGCATGCGAACATCTCCAGCGTAACGTCCCTTGCCGCGCCAGTGGTATCAGGTCCCGTGGTTTCGTCTACTTGGATAATGTGACCGTCAGCGCAGCCACCTTGTGCGCCGTCAAAGATCACGTTCCCAACGGTTTCACGGTGCGGTATCCAGTGCGGTATGCGCGTCCAACTCGCCCATCACCGATCAACGCCATCATCTTTGATCCACGCCCTCGAAGCAGAGATCGACTGGCTTCGGCCCGACGGCGTGCAGATCCGCTACCGCGCGGTTGGAGCGAGCGCCGGCCTGCGGTTGCCGAGCCGCCAGCCGCCAGCGCGTGTTGACAATCTCTGGCAGCGCACCTGCTTTGAGGCGTTCTTCAAACGGCCAGGCGAACAACGCTATCTCGAGTTCAATTTTTCGCCGTCGAGCCAATGGGCGGCGTATCGCTTCGAGACCTACAGAGCCGGCATGGCCAGCGCCGAAGAAATGTCCGCAACCGTGACGGCGCGCAGCACGCCCGCTCGTTATGAGCTGACCGCGACGGCGAACGTGCCGCCCGGGCCCTGGCGCATTGCGCTTTCCGCCGTGATCGAAGCGGCGAACGGCGCCAAGTCGTTCTGGGCCGTGGCGCACCCACCCGGCGACACGCCGGACTTCCACCACGACGATTGCTTTGCACTCGAAGTTCCGGCACCCGGAGGCGCATGAGATTCGGCATTGACCGGCTGATCGCCGATCCCGCCCTGCTCGCGCCGCTCGCGGGCAAACGCATCGCGCTCGTCGCGCACCCGGCGTCGGTCACCGGGGACTTGACGCATTCGCTCGATGCGCTCGCCGCCTGCGGCGGCATTCGCCTCACCGCGGCGTTCGGGCCGCAGCACGGCATGCGCGGCGACAAGCAAGACAACATGATCGAGAGCGCCGACTACAACGATCCGCAGCTCGGCATTCCAGTGTTTAGCCTCTACGGCGAAGTGCGGCGCCCTTCAGGGCAAATGCTCAGCACGTTCGATGTCGTGCTGATCGATCTGCAGGACCTCGGCTGCCGCATCTACACCTTCATCACCACGCTGCTCTACATGCTCGAAGCGGCGGCCGCGCACGGCAAGGAAGTCTGGGTGCTCGATCGCCCCAACCCGGCTGGCCGGCCGATCGAGGGCCTCACGCTGCGCGGCGGCTGGAAGAGCTTTGTCGGTGCAGGCCCGATGCCGATGCGCCACGGGCTCACGCTCGGCGAACTCGGGCATTGGTTCATCAGACGCTTCAAGCTCAACGTCGCGTATCGCGTGATCGAGATGGAGGGCTACAAGCCCGACGAAGCGCCCGGCCATGGCTGGCCGCTCGGCGAGCGCGTCTGGGTGAACCCCTCGCCCAATGCGCCCAATCTGTGGATGGCGCGCGCATACGCCGGCACGGTGATGCTGGAAGGCACGACGCTGTCAGAAGGCCGCGGCACCACGCGTCCGCTGGAGTTGTTCGGCGCGCCCGACATCGAGGCGCGGCGCGTCATCGCCGAGATGCAGGCGCTGGCGCCCCATTGGCTTGAAGGGTGTCGCCTGCGCGAGTGCTGGTTCGAACCGACGTTCCATAAACATGCGAAGCAGCTTTGCAGCGGCGTGCAGATTCATACGGAAGGCCCTGCTTACGATCACGCCGCGTTCAAACCCTGGCGGCTGCAGGCGCTGGCGTTCAAGGCAATCCGGAAACTCTATCCGGACTACCCGCTGTGGCGCGATTTTCCGTACGAGTATGAATTGGGCAAGCTCGCCATCGACGTGATCAACGGCTCGCCGCTGCTGCGCCAATGGGTCGATGATGCGAACGCCGCGCCTGACGACCTCGACGCGCTCGCCGCGCCGGACGAAGCGGCGTGGGCGCAAGAGCGGGCTCGGTGTTTGCTATACTGAGAGCAACGAGGCCGCGTTAACTCACCAGCTCCGCCGCGATCTTGTTGGCGAGAACGCGACCTCGCGCGGTGAGCGCGATGCGGCCGCCGGCATGCGTCGCCAAGCCTTCGCGCACCAGCCATTCGAGCGCATCGGCATTCAACGGCCGCCCGCGCAGCGCCGCGATGCGCGACGCCTCCACGCCTTCGCTGATGCGCAAGCCCATCATCAACGCTTCGTCCGCGATCTCTTCATTGCTGAGGATCGCATCGCTGATCCAGCCAATCCCATATTCGCGCACCGCGTCGATGTAGTCCGCCGGCCGGCGCTGCGCTTCGGTGGCGATGCGGGCCCCGTCGTGCGTGACGCGTCCATGCGCGCCGGGGCCGACGCCGATCCAATCCTCGCTGCGCCAATACAGGAGATTGTGCCGCGAGCGCGCGGCTTCGCTGCGGGCATGATTGGAGATTTCGTAGGCCGGAAAACCAGCGGCGTCGCAGACGCCCAGGGTCGCTTCGTAGAACGCGGCAGCCTCGTCATTGCTCGGCGTGATCAGCTGGCCGCGGGCGGCGCGGCGCGCGAATGCGGTGTCGGGTTCGATGGTGAGCTGGTAAAGCGAGACATGCTCGACCGGCAACGCCAGCGCCTGTTGCAGCTCCACGCGCCACGCGTCGATACTCTGCCCTTCGCGCGCGTAGATGAGATCGAGCGACACGCGCTCGCCGGTCGCAGCAGCTACGTCTACTGCGCGCAGCGCCGCGATCGCATCGTGGCGGCGGCCAAGCGCTTTCAGCGCCGCATCGTCGAACGCCTGCGCGCCGACGGAAAAGCGATTGACCCCGGCGCCCGCCTGCTCGGCGAACAACGCCGCATCTTCGGGGTTGCACTCTAGCGTGATCTCGCAAGCGGCGGCGAGGCCAAAGGCGCGGTCTGCAGCCTCGATGATCCGCGCCAGTTCCGCGCCGCGCAGCAGCGACGGCGTACCGCCGCCGAAGAACACGCTTACGGCCTCACGCTTGCCTAAGCGCGCGGCGTGCGCGGCGATGTCGGCACAGATGGCGTCGAGCAGCGGTGCATTGTCGGCGCCGCGCGCGCGATAGACATTGAAGTCGCAGTACGGACAGATCGCGGCGCAATACGGCCAATGGACGTAAACGCCGAAGCTCATGCGAGCGCCACGAGCAGTTTCTCGAACGCGCGCGCGCGATGCGTCAGCGGCAACTTCTCTTCGTGCGTCATCTCGCCAAAGGTGCGCTCGCCGCCGCGGGGCAGGAAGATCGGATCGTAGCCGAAGCCCTTGTCGCCGCGCGGCGGCCACACGATCGAGCCGCGCGCCTCGCCCTCGAACACCTCGACCGCGCCGTCCGGGGCCGCCAGCGCCAAGGCGCACACGAACCGCGCCGACAGATCGCTGGCGCCGCGCGCTTGCAGCTCGGACCAGACACGCTCCATGGCGACGCGAAAATCCTTCGCCGGACCGGCCCAGCGCGCCGAATAGACACCGGGGTCGCCGCCGAGCGCGAACACTTCGAGCCCGGAATCGTCCGCCAGCGCCGGCAGGCCCGACGCGGCAGCGGCGGCGCGCGCCTTGAGCGCCGCGTTGCCGGCAAAGGTGGTTTCCGTTTCCTCGGGCTCCGGCAGGCCGAGTTCAGCCGCCGACACCGCCTCGACCCCGAACGGCGCCAACAGAGACGCGATCTCGCGGACCTTGCCCGGGTTGTGGCTGGCGACGACCAAACGGCTGGACAGGGAGCGCATCGCGATTGCTTGTTTGACGCGGGGGCTCGGGGTCTATATCGTTTATCAATAAATCTCTGTACACTGACAGAGTTGGCCTGTTTCTAAGGACTCCGGTTGTGAAGGCACTCGGCAAAGGTTCGGTGGCGTCCGTGGTCGAAGTGGTGCTGCGCATCGCGTCGTGGGTGCTTTGGGCCAGCCTCGGCGGGTTGGCTGTCGTCGCTATCGCTTATGCCGTGATCTACATCATGATCGGCGCGGGCTGGGTGGACGCTTCCACCCTCGCCGGCGGGGGTTTCCGCATTAGCATCTTTGGTGTCGACAGTGACGCCATCGGCGACGTGCGATGGGCCGACTGGCACGTGGTTGTGCCAAGCCTGCTCGTTGTTGGCATCCTCGTTGGCGGGGCGCTGATTGTCGTGTCGCGTCTACGTCTCCTATTCGACAGTTTCACCTCGGGCGAGCCGTTTCGTCGTGAAAACGCGACCCATCTACGCGTGATCTGGATCACCATGCTGGCGATGGAAATCGGCCGCTACGTGCTGATGGCCGGCGCCGCAGCCATGCTTGCGGCGGTCGGTCCAGCCGAAAGCGCCGACATAACCATCAGTATCGATTTTTCGAACTGGCTTTCGATCGCCGTCCTGTTCGTGCTCGCGGAAGTGTTCCGCGAAGGCGCGCGCCTCAAGGAAGAGCAGGAGCTCACCATCTGATGGCGATCCGCGTCAACCTCGACCGCATTCTGCTCGAGCGCCGGATGTCGCTGACGGAGCTAGCCACACAAGTGAATCTCACGCTTGCCAATCTGTCGATCCTGAAGACCGGAAAGGCGAAAGCGATCAGATTCTCCACGCTGAACAAGCTATGCCGCGTGCTGCAATGCCAGCCCGGGGAAATCCTTGCCTACGAGCCAAGCGATGACGACGCGCTCGAGGAGGCCGCCGATCAAGCGGCGGAATAGCGCTCCACATAAGGCCACAGCGTCAACACGCCGATCAATGCGGCCGCACTTGCACAGATCAAGACCGCGGCCGCGGCGATGTCTTTCGATTGCTTCACCGAGCTGTGGAACTCCGGCTGAACCACATCGCACAGATGTTCGAACGCGGTATTGATCGCCTCCGCCGCCCACACCAGCGCCATCGCCGCGATCAGCCAACGCCAATCGTCGGCGCTCACCCGCAAGACGAGGCCGGCGACAATCACCGCCAGTGTCGCCAGGATGTGAACCCAGGCATTGTGCTGGGTGCGCAGCATGTGTGCGACGCCGGCGAAGGCGTGCGTGAAGCTCTTCAGGCGCGCGGCGACCGAGAATTTCATGCCACCGCCGCGCGCTGCATCTCGAACAGACGCCCGCAGCCAAGCTTGGCGAGGCGGATCAGCTCAGCAAACTCTTCATCGGTGAACGGACGCTGTTCTCCAGTCGCTTGGATTTCGATCATTCGCCCATCGCCCGCCATGACGATGTTGCAGTCCACTTCGGCGCTTGAATCTTCCGCGTAATCGATGTCGAGGATCGCCGCGCCCTCGAACACGCCGCAGGAAATCGCGGCGACCTGACCGGTGACCGGGTTCGCCTTGATCACTTTCTCTTCGACCAGATACGCGCACGCTTTCGCCAGCGCGACCCAGGCGCCCGTGATCGCCGCCGTACGCGTGCCGCCGTCGGCCTGGATCACATCGCAGTCGAGGGTGATGGTCCGGTCGCCGAGGGCCTTCAGATCAACGACGGAGCGCAAGCTTCGCCCGATCAGGCGTTGGATCTCCTGTGTGCGCCCCGATTGCTTGCCCTGCGCGGCTTCGCGGCGCCCCCGCGTGTGGGTCGCCCGCGGCAGCATGCCGTACTCACCGGTGACCCAGCCCTTGCCCTGGCCCTTGAGCCAGCCCGGCACGCCTTGCTCAACCGAGGCGGTGCAGAGCACGTGCGTGGCGCCGAATTTCGCCAGGCAGGAGCCCTCAGCGTAGCGGGACGCCGCGGTTTCAAGGGTGATTTCCCGCAACTGATCTGCGGCTCGGCCCGACGGACGCATGCTTCCATCCTCGCATAGAGTATTTTGGCTATGTTTGGTCTTATCGGCCAAACTTTCCTATGAAGCGCCACCAGCGCCACGGCCAGCGCTTGGCGCAATTGGCGCTCGAAGTCGAGCTATCGGAAACTTTGGGCAGGTTCGTCCGACTCAGCCTAACAAGGGTGGAAAGCAACCCCCAGTTTGGTTAATGCCGCCTAACTTATCCTAACAATGCGATAAAGCGCCAGCCGTGAAATCCAGCTTCAACCCCTACAATCCCGGCGCCGGCACCCCTCCCCCCGAACTCGCCGGCCGCGATCCGCTGATCGCCAAGGCGCGCACCGCCGTCGAGCGGATGAAAAACGGGCGGCCATTCAAGAGTTCGGTGATGCTCGGCCTGCGCGGGGTCGGGAAAACTGTGTTGCTCAACGAGTTCGAGCAGATCGCCGAATCGCTCGGCTGCCAGACTGCAATGCTGGAGACCGATCCGGACAAGGCGCTGGCCGGGCAGCTGGCGCCGCTGCTTCACCGCATCCTGCTTCGGCTTGACCGGGTAAAGAAAGCCGGCGCCGACCTCAACAACGCCTTCGGCGCGCTGCGTGCGTTCGCGAGCGCCTTCAAGGTCCAGCTCGGCGACCTCGAGTTTGGCCTCGTGACCGCGCCGGCGACCGGCGATCTCGTGATCGACCTCACCGATTTGTTCATCGCGATTGGCGAAGCCGCCAAAAAACGCGACAGCGCGGTTGTGTTGCTGATCGACGAAATTCAATACGTGGAAAAAGCCGATCTCGGCGCGCTGATCATGGCGCTGCATAAGATTTCCCAGCGCCAATTGCCGGTTCTGCTCTTCGGCGGCGGCCTGCCGCAGCTCGCGAAGCTCGCCGGCGACGCGAAATCCTATGCCGAACGGCTGTTCGACTATCCGCCGATCGGCGCGCTGGACGAGGCCAGTGCGCGCAAGGCGCTCGCCGCACCGGCCGAACGCGAGGGCGTGCGCTACAATGACGACGCGCTCGACTTCATCATCGCTCAAACCGGGCGTTACCCGTTCTTCCTTCAGGTCTGGGGCCTACACTGCTGGGACGCGGCAGCGAAATCGCCGATCACGCTGGCCGACGCCAAGCGCGCCAGCGCCACCGCAATTGCAGCGCTGGACGAGGGCATCTTCAAGGTGCGCCTCGCCCGCCTCACCGAGCGGCAGAAGACCTACGCGCGGGCGATGGCCGATTTCGGCGCCGAGCCGGTAAGCTCGTCCGATGTTGCGCAGGCGCTGGGGCTCAGCCTCAGCCAAGCGGCGCCGATACGCGACGAGTTGATCAAGAAGGGCATGGCCTACTCGCCTGAGCGTGGCCTCATCGGGTTCACCGTCCCGAAGTTTGACGAGTATTTACGCCGGGCGATGCCCGCCAAGAAGACAAGAGCCTCTCAATAGCGCGGAGGCGCGCCACGGCGCCTCCTTTCGCGAGCCGCCCTCCCAATGGGGACGCGATCATGGTCGTCTCAATGACTTGCGCGAACTGTCATCTTCGCTACCTACACGCCCATGGCGAACCGGCCCTCCCCCGCCGATCTCTCCACGCTCGACGCGCGCGCGAGAGAGATTTTCCGTGAGATCGTCGAGTCGTATTTGACCACCGGCGAGCCGGTAGGCTCTCGGACCCTCTCCAAGCTTGGGGGCATGGGTCTCTCCCCGGCGTCGATCCGCAACACCATGGCGGACCTCGCCGCGCTTGGTCTGCTGGAAGCCCCCCACGCCATGGCGGGCCGGCTGCCGACACAGCTCGGCTTGCGGTTCTTCGTGGACAGCCTGCTTCAGCTGGGCGACCTCGCCGACGACGAAAAGCGCGAAATCGACGCACGCATCGCCGGCGCTGGCGCCAATGCGCAAGACGTGCTGGGCGCCGCCTCGGAATTGTTGTCGGGGCTTGCGGGCGGCGCAGGCCTCGTCGTCACGCCCGAGCGCGACGCCCCCGTACGCCACGCTGAGATCGTGTCCATCGGCAAGAGCCAAGCCCTGCTGGTGTTGGTGTTCGAGGACAACCAAGTCGAAAACCGCATCATCAACACGCCAGCCGATCTGCCAACGGCGACGCTGCTCGAGGCGGCGAATTATCTGAACGCCCGCTTCAAGGGAAAGACGCTGGGCGAAGCGCGCGTGGAGGCTGCCGATACGCTTGCGCGCGACCGCGCCGCCTTGGACGAAGCCACGGCGAAGCTTGTTGAGAGCGGCCTTGTCGAGTGGTCCGGCGAGGACCCGATGCACGGTCGCTCGCTGATCGTGCGCGGTCGCGCCAACCTGCTGACGGATCAGCAGGCGGTGGCCGATCTCGAGCGCGCGCGGCGCCTGTTCGACGATCTGGAGAAGACGCGCGAGTTGATCCAGGTGCTCGATCTCGCCAAGGCGGGCGAGGCTGTGCGTGTGTTCATCGGCTCGGAAAACCCGCTGTTTTCTTTGTCCGGCTCGAGTCTGATCGTCGCGCCCTACTTGACCGCCGAGCGGCGCGTGGTCGGTGCGCTGGGCGTGATCGGACCAACGCGACTCAACTACGCACGCGTGATTCCGGTGGTTGATTACACGGCGCGCGCCGTCGGGCGGCTGCTCGACGCACGCAGCCAAGAGCGGTGAAGAGGAAGACGATGTCGAACGAGCCCAACGCTGAAACGCAGAGCCCTGCCGAGTCAGGGCAGCCCAAAGACATGGCCGCGCTCGAAGCGGAACTGGTGAAAGCGCGCGACGACATGTTGCGCGCGCTGGCGGAAGCGGAGAACACGCGGCGTCGCGCCGAGCGGCAGGCGGCGGATGCGCGTGCATACGCGATCGATCGTTTTGCCAATGACCTGCTGCCTGTCGCCGATACGCTCACGCGGGCGTTGCAGGCGGCGCCAAAAGAGAGCGCTGATGAGGCCGTGCGCAGCCTGATTACCGGGCTTGAGATGACCGAACGCAGTCTGCTCGACACCTTCGCCCGCCACGGTCTGAAGCGGGTCGGCGCTCAAGGCGAGCCGTTTGATCCGAACATCCATCAAGCTGTAGCGCAGGCGCCGTCCGAACACCCGGCGGGCGCCGTGATCGAGGTCATGCAGCCTGGCTACGTTTTGGGCGAGCGCACGCTACGGGCGGCGATGGTGTTGGTTTCCGCAGGCGGAGTCGCACCCGCTGCTAGCGTCGACATCAAGGTGTGACCGCCAACACGCCGAGCGCAAATCGTCACGGCAACCGGATTTGGGCTTTGCCCCGGCGGCGACAGCGCGTTAACCATGTCGCCGCGATTTGCGGGAGATAGGCGATGCGGGGAAAGTTCTTCTTTGGTGTGGCGGCAGCGGCGCTCATGGCGTGGTCATCGCCGGCATTGGCGCAGGATCAGGCGGGCGACAACAGTACGCGGGCGAATATCGCTCCGGGCCAGACCGTCGACGGCGAGATCAATCCGGCCGGCGACAGCGACTGGTATCGTCTGAGCGTGGAGACCGGTCAGCGCTATAGTCTTGCGCTCGACGGCGTGGCGAACACGGAAGGCGTGGCGCTTGATCCCATGCTTGCCATTATCGACTCGCAAGGCAATCAGCTCGCCTTCAATGACGACGCCGAGGGTCTGAACTCTCGTCTGCATTATGCACCCGCCGCGCGCGGCGATGTGTTCGTCGATGTGCGCGCTTTCGGCGAAGAGCAAACGGGTGCGTACCGCCTCAGCGTAACCGCTGCGGCGCTCCCCGCAGACGCCGTCGGCAACGATGCCAGCACGCGCGCGCGCATCCGCCCCGGCGCAGCTATCGCCGGAAGCATCGATTACGAGGGCGACGTCGACGCCTACCGCCTCAACGCGCGCAGCAATCAGCGCTACACGATTGCGCTTGCCTCGTCCGGCGAAACGCCCCTGCAAGATCCGTATCTGGTCGTCACCGACGCCGACGGCCAGGAGCTCGCGTCAAACGACGACTTTGAGGGCCTCAACTCGCAACTCGAATTTACCCCGCGGACGAGCGGACCTGTCTTCGTTCAAGCGCGCGGCTTGGCGGATGCGTACACGGGCGGCTACTCACTGAGCGTGGCGGCGTCGGCCTTGCCGCACGACGCTGTCGGCGCCGATCGGAACACCCGCGGCCGCATCACGGCCGGACAGCACGTCGACGGCACGCTCGACTTCGCCAGCGACGCGGATTGGTATCGGATTCGTCTCGTCGAAGGTCAGACCTACCGCTTCACGCTCAACAGCTCGGGCGATCCTGCGCTCGGCGACCCCCTGCTGCGCGTTCTGAACGCTAACGGCGAAGAGCTCGCCGTTGATGACGACGGCGGCGGCAATCTTAACTCGTACCTAGAGTTTGCCGCGCCTCGCACCGGCACTTACTTTCTTGAAGCACGCGGCTTCACCGAGGATGCAACCGGCGGCTATACGCTGGGCGCTCGCGATGGCGACATCCCCGCCGACGCCTCAACCGATGCGGCGGTGAGCGCGGACGGCGATTACCGCGAAAGCGTGCTCTCCCCCGCCGGCGACCGCGACTGGTATCGTATTGAGCTGACCGAGGGCCAGACCTTGCGCATCGGCCTAATCGGCGCCGAGGCCGGCGACGCCCTGCCCGATCCCTACCTGATCTTGTACGGCGCAAACGGCGAAGAACTCGCGCGCGACGATGACGGTGGCGAGGGCCTCAACGCCGCCCTCGAATATCAGGCCGTCACTGCTGGGCCGCACTACATTGAAGTGCGCGGCTTCAGCGATGACGCCGCTGGACGCTACGCGCTCAACATCGCCTCCGGCGAAATCGGCTCGTCTCTCGACAGCGCCGATTACATTGCAGTCAATGGCGAAGGCCGAGTCAGCATCATTGGCACGCCAGACGATGTCGACTGGTTCGCCCTCGAACTCGTCGAGGGGCGGCCCTATCGCTTCAATCTACAGGGCGTAGAGCCCAATCCCCTGGCCGACCCCTATCTCGTCATCCACGATAGCAGCGGTGTCGAGCTGAAGTCGGATGATGACGGGGGATCCGGCCTCAACGCCTACCTCAGCTTCACCTCCCCCACGGGCGGCACGCACTATCTGGCGGTTTCCTCGTACAACGCCTCGGGCGCAGGTCGTTACATGCTCAGCGCCGTCGACACCGACGTGCCTGGCAACATCTACACCGACGAAACCTTGTCTCTCGCAAGCGAGCCGGCTGACGGCCGCGCCAGCCGCATCGACGTGCCGCGCGATGTCGACACATACCGCGTGATGCTCGAAGCGGGCGTGAGCTATGTCATCGATGTCAACGGCGATGGCGACACGCCGCTCGCTGATCCGTTTGTAGCGGTCGCGCAGGGCGAGAATGCGCAGATCGCTACCGACGACGACGGCGGCCCCGGCCTCGACGCGCGGCTGCGCTTCACGCCGACCGAAGCCGGCGAGTACTACATCCAGGTCAGCGGCCTTGGCGGCTCGACGGGAGACTACAAAGTCCAGATCGCGCGCCGATAAGGGACGCACGCGGGTGAACGGCGGCGCCGGACAAGGGCGCCGCCGTTCTCATTTCAACCGAGGTCTTTGAGGCGGTCGCTGCCCTGCCGCTCAAGCATCCATCCCGGATATTCCGGCCTCAGCTTCGAGACCTGGTCCAGCGCCTGAAGTTCTTCACTCGACAGCGTCACCCTGACGGCGGCGATATTGTCGTTGAGCTGCGCTTGAGTCTTGGCGCCGATGATGACGCTGGTGACGTGCTTCTGATGCAAGAGCCAAGACAGCGCGATCTGCGCCACCGAAACGCCGCGCGCCTCCGCCATCGGCCGCATGGCGTCGATGATTTCGAAACCCTTGTCCTTGTCGACTGGCGGAAAATCGAACATGGCGCGGCGGGCGTCGTTGGGGCCGCCATCGCGCGTGAATTTGCCGGACAAGAAGCCGCCGGCGAGCGGGCTCCATGGCAGAATCGCCAACCCCTCTCCACGCGCCAGCGGCACGACCTCGCGCTCAAGTTCGCGCCCGGCGATGGAGTAGTACATTTGCAAGGACTCAAAGCGAGCCAGCCCATGCCGCTCGGAAACGCCAAGCGATTTGGCGATCTGCCACGCCGCGAAATTGCACAGACCGACATAGCGAACACGACCGGAGCGGACGACTTCGTCCAGCGCTTCGAGCGTTTCCTGTAGCGGCGTCACCGGGTCGAAGGCGTGCACCTGGTACAGGTCGATGTAATCGAGCTTCAACCGCTCAAGGCTGGCGTCGATCGCATTGAAGACATGCCGGCGCGACAACCCCCAGAGGTTTGCGTTGGAGAAACGGCGCACCTGATCCGGCGTGCCGCCGGCTTGCCCAGGCGGGCCGAATTGAAAGCGGCCGAACAGCTTGGTGGCGATCACCAATTCGTCGCGCGGGATGCCAGACGCCTCTATGGCGCCGCCGAGCAGGCGCTCCGAGGCGCCATTGGAGTAGATGTCGGCGGTGTCGATAAAGGTCACGCCCTTGTCGAAGGCGCTCTTCACCAGCGACGTCGCTGCGCCCTGATCCTGTTCGCCGACCACTTTCCAGAAACCGTCGCCGCCGAAGGTCATAGTGCCGAGGCAGATTTCGGAAACGACGAGACCGCTGCGGCCGAGCTTTCGATAACGCATGGGGAGGTCCTTTGTGTTCTAAGAGACGCCGTTGGCGCGGAACCAGGCGAGACAGCGCGACCAGCCGTCAGCCGCCGCCTCTGCATTGTAGCTGTCGCGATAATCGGCGTGAAAGCCGTGTTCGACGCCAGGATAGACGATGATTTCCGAACCGGTCGGATTATCGGCCGCCGACAGCGAGGCGCGCATGTTGTCCACGCTCTCCAAAGGGATGCCGCGATCGTTCTCGGCGTAAAGCCCGAGTACCGGCGCACGGATCAAGGCGCCGACATCGTACGGCCACGGCCGCTCTTCTTCCGCGCCCCAACCGCCAGGCTGCGGGCGCACCAGCCGCCCGTACCAGGCGACGCCCGCCCTTATGCCATCGATCTGCGCCGCGGCCATCCACACAACCGTGCCGCCCCAGCAGAAACCGGTGATGCCAATCGCGTCGGATTTCACGAAGCGCTGTGCCGCGAGCCAGTTGAGCGCGCCTTGCGTGTCGCCCATCACTTGTTCGTGCGTGGCGGTGGCGACGATGGCGCGGATCGCTGCGAAGTCCGTGAGCGGCGCAGGATCGCCCGCGCGGTCAAAGTAATCTGGCGCGACGGCGACATAGCCCTCACGCGCGAAGCGGCGGCACACATCCTTGATGTAGTCGTGGATGCCGAAAATCTCACTCACGACGATCACGGCGCCGCGACGCTGGCTGCCGCTCGGCCGCGCCACATAGGCTGGCAGCGCGTAGCCGCCGGCGCCCGTGAAGGTCACATCCTCGATGATGAGTTCGTCGCTCGGCGTCGTCACCGGACTAGCGCAACTGGAAAGCGCAGCCACGGCGTAGCCACTCATGAACAGCGAGGCCGCCACCGTACGTCGCGACGGCGGAAAGTTTCCCTCGGGAGTGTCTAGTCGCATACCCATCCTCCTTCATCGCGCATCGCGCGCAGCCCCTTGCACTGGCAGATGGTCCAGGTCCAGTCTCGCCGCCACGGGAATGGAGGGAGAACATCATGCGCATCTTGGCCTTTGCCATCGCGATACTGGGCCTATCGGCGGTTCCGGCAGGCGCTCTGCCCTTCGACCCTGACGCCGCGACCCGCGCCTGGCTCGACACCATGGGCGCCGACGCGACAGCGCGCTCCAACGCCTACTTCGAGGGCGGCTACTGGATTGACCTCGCCGGCACGCTTGTTTCTGTCGCTGTGGCGGCGCTCATTCTCTTGCTGGGCTGGGCGCGCGGCGTACGCGCCTGGCTTGAACGAACGGTGAAGTGGTTTCCGTTCGTCGCCTTCGGCGTCTCTTTCTTCGTCAACCTCGTCTCCACGGTGCTGACTTTCCCGTTCAGCTACTATGTCGGTTTCGTGCGCGAGCATCGCTACGATCTGTCGACGCAAACCTTTCCCGAGTGGTTCAACGAGCAGCTCATCGGCGCCGGCATCGGCCTCATCGTCGGCTCGATTTTCCTCGCGATCCTGTATCTCATCATCCGCGCCGCAAAGAATACGTGGTGGGTTTGGGGCTCAGCGGCCACTGTCGTGTTCGCGGGCGCACTCATCTTCTTGCAGCCGGTCTATATCGAGCCGCTGTTCAACACCTACACGCCGATGCAGGAAGGCGAACTCAAGGACGACATCCTGGCGATGGCGCAGGCCAACGGCGTGCCGGCGCATGACGTGCTCGTCTATGATCGCTCGCGGCAGACCAATTCGATCAGCGCCAACGTCGCCGGCCTGTTCGGCACCACGCGCATCGCGCTCGCCGACACGCTGCTGGAGCGCGGCAGCCCAGAAGCCGTGCGTGCGGTGATGGGCCACGAGATCGGCCACTACGTGCTGGGCCACATCTACTCGCTGATGATCATGACCGCCGGGCTCATCATCATCACCTTCGCGATCGTACATTTCGCCTTCCGCGCCATCACAAAGGGAGAGCGCTGGGGCGTGCGCGACATCTCCGATCCCGCTGGCCTGCCGGTGATTCTGGCCATTATCTCCGCGGTCGGGCTGTTGGCGACACCGATCCAGAACAACATCACCCGCTTCCACGAAAACCAGGCCGACGCCTTCGGGCTCAATCTGGCGCGCGAGCCGGACGGCTTCGCCGAAGCGGCGGTAATGCTGTCGGAGTATCGCAAAATGGAGCCCTCCGCGCTTGAGGAATGGGTGTTCTACACCCATCCCTCAGGCTGGAACCGCGTGCACCGCGCGATGGTGTGGAAGGCCAACGAAATCGCGGCGGGACGCTTGCCCGCGTCGCCCGGAGGGCCGCCCGAGGGATGGGTTCCGGACTTCGTGCGCGCGCGGGAGGCGGCTAGCCCGGAACCGTCACCCGCCGTAGCGTCAGATTGATCCGCCCGCCCTTGGGCAGCAGCCGAGATGTGCCGGGCATAATCCTGTCGACGCCGTGATAAGCGCGCCGGCTCGGGCCTGCGAGCATGCACACATCGCCTGACGCGAGCCGCACGCTGCGCGTCGGATCCGAGCGTAGCGCGCCGCCGATGCGGAACATCGCGGTGTCGCCGAGCGATATTGAGAGCACCGGCGCGTCCCAGGCCTCTTCGTCGCTATCGACGTGGAGGCCCATGCGCGCGTCGCCTTCGTACAAGTTGACGAGGCACGCTTCCGGCGGCGCCGGATAGCCGGTGAGCTCATCCCAGAGCGCGAGCACCTGTGCCGGGATGTCGGGCCAAACCTTGCCGGTGTCTGGGTGGGTCGGCTGATAGCGATAGCCCTGCTCCTTGTCCGTGACCCAACCCAGCGGGCCGAAATTGGTCATCCGCACGCGCATCGGCTGGCCGGTTTTCGGCATGCGCGGCACATACCAGGGCCCGGCGCGCAGGCGTGCGAATACGGCGTCGCGCAGCCCCTCCTGGGCCGCGCGGTCCAGCAGGCCGGGCCAAAGTCGAAAGCCCTCGAGGTCGGATGCGGGGGCGCTCATTGCCTGCCCTCTATTCCCGCATTCGGTTTCTTTTTTGTTCTGTGGGCGGCCTCCTCACCGTTGCTACGGGGCTATTCCCTCAGGACGAATGCGGATAGCACGCGCCAACGTCTTGAACTCATCCGGCGACAAGCCACATGAGCCCAGAAAACAGCGGCGCGACGCTTGAGGGGGCGGAGGGCCGCTAAGCCGTTAACGAGTGAAGACAGGACGCGCGCTTCGGGGACGCCCTTGAGGGTCCGTTGAGCCGAACCCGCGCCGCTGAAGGATGTGAGGACGAACAAGATGGGCAAAGTGATCGGCATCGACCTTGGAACCACCAATTCGTGCGTCGCCGTTATGGAAGGCGGTCAGCCAAAGGTCATCGTCAACGCGGAAGGCTCGAACACGACACCGTCCGTCGTCGCCTTCACCGACAAAGGCGAGCGTTTGCTCGGCATTCAAGCCGTGCGCCAGGCCATCACCAATCCTGAGCACACCTATTACGCGGTGAAGCGCCTTATCGGCCGTTCATACGACGATCCGATCGCCAAGAAGGACGCCGATCTCGTGCCGTACAAGATCGTGAAAGGGCCAAACGGCGACGCCTGGATTCAAGGCCGCGACAAGC
This sequence comes from Hyphomonadaceae bacterium, assembly GCA_019753175.1. Lineage (GTDB taxonomy): Bacteria > Pseudomonadota > Alphaproteobacteria > Caulobacterales > Aquidulcibacteraceae > Vitreimonas. The sequence continues at coordinate 93,298 of JAIELK010000002.1, read as the reverse complement.
AATACGCGCCGTCGGAAATTTCCGCGTTCGTGCTGCAGAAGATGAAGCAGACGGCGGAAGATTACCTGGGCGAGCCGGTCACCCAGGCCGTCATCACCGTTCCCGCCTACTTCAACGACGCCCAGCGCCAAGCGACCAAGGACGCAGGCAAGATCGCCGGTCTCGAAGTGTTGCGCATCATCAACGAGCCCACGGCCGCAGCGCTCGCCTACGGCCTCGACAAGACCTCACAGAACAAGACCATCGCCGTCTATGACTTGGGCGGCGGCACGTTCGACATCTCGATTCTGGAGATTGGCGATGGCGTCTTCGAAGTGCGCTCGACCAACGGCGACACCTTCCTCGGCGGCGAAGACTTCGACATCCGAATCCTCAATTATCTCGCCGACGAGTTCAAAAAGCAGAACGGCGTCGATCTGCGTCAGGACAAGTTGGCGCTGCAGCGGCTGAAGGAAGTATCCGAGCAGGCGAAGAAAGAACTCTCTTCGCGCACGGAATTCGACGTCTCGGTTCCGTTCATCAGCGCCAACGCCTCAGGCCCGCTCCACCTCAACATGAAGCTGACGCGCGCCAAGTTCGAAAGCCTGGTCGACGATCTGGTGCAGAAGACGCTCGGCCCCTGCAAGGCCGCGCTCAAGGATGCCGGCTTCTCCGCTAGCGACATCAAGGAAGTGGTGCTCGTCGGCGGCATGACGCGCATGCCGAAGATCCAGCAAGTGGTGAAGGAGTTCTTCGGCCGCGAACCGCACAAGGGCGTCAACCCCGACGAAGTGGTCGCCGTGGGCGCGGCGATTCAAGCGGGCGTGCTTCAGGGCGACGTGAAGGGCGTCGTGCTGTTGGACGTGACGCCGCTGTCGCTTGGCATCGAAACCTTGGGCGGCGTGTTCACGCGCCTCATCGAACGCAACACCACCATCCCGACCAAGAAGGGACAGATTTTTTCGACTGCCGAAGACAACCAGAACGCGGTGACCATCCGCGTGTTCCAAGGCGAGCGCGAAATGGCGGCGGACAACCGACCGCTCGGCCAGTTCGATCTTGTCGGCATCCCCCCCGCGCCGCGCGGCATGCCGCAGATTGAAGTCACCTTCGACATCGACGCCAACGGCATCGTCTCGGTCAGCGCCAAGGATAAGGCGACTAACAAAGAACAGTCCATGCGCATCCAGCCGTCCGGCGGTCTGTCGGAGGCCGACATCAAACGCATGGTCAAGGACGCGGAAGAGCACGCCGGCGAAGACAAGGCGCGCCGCGAGCTGGCCGAAGCCAAGAACCAGGGCGAAGCGCTCGCGCACACCACCGAAAAGCAGCTGCAAGAAAACGGCGACAAGATCCCGGCGCCCGACAAGGCCGCCATCGAAGGGGCGATCGCTGCGCTGCGCACCGCGCTCGGAACCGACAACACCGCGGACATCGCAGCCAAGACGCAAGCCTTGGTGCAAGCGTCGATGAAGATCGGCGAAGCGCTCTATGGCGGTCAGTCCGGCGCTGGAGGCGGCGAATCCGGCGGCGGGGCGCAAGAAGGCGTCGTTGACGCCGAGTTCGAAGAAGTCGACGGCAAGAACAAGAAGAGCGCCTGAGGCAAACCCATGCGTTTAGGTGAGCGCGCATGAGCACGGGCCGCGATTACTACGAAATCCTCGGCGTCGCGCGCGACGCCGACGCAGCGACCATCAAGTCCGCGTTCCGCAAGCTGGCGATGAAGCTGCACCCGGACCAGAACCCCGGGTGCAAAGTCTCGGAAGAGCGATTTAAGGAGCTCGGCGAGGCGTACGCTGTTCTGTCCGATGCGGAAAAGCGCGCGCAGTACGATCGCTTTGGCAAGGCGGCGTTTCAGAACGGCGGCCCCGGGGGGTTCGGTCCCGGCGGTTTCACCGACTTCTCCGATCTCTTCAACGAAATCTTCGGCGGGGGCTTCGAAGACATCTTCGCCGGCGCACGCCGCGGTCCGGGCAATGGCCCGGAACGCGGGTCCGACCTGCGCTACGATAAAGAGATCACCCTTGAGCAAGCCTACCGCGGCGTCGACACTGAAATCGTCGTGCCGCGCGCCCAAGCCTGCGAACCGTGCGGCGGTACGGGATCGGAGGGAAAAGCCCCGCTCGAAACATGCCCCACCTGCCAAGGCGCCGGCCAGGTGCGCGCGCAGCAAGGCATGTTCCGCATGGTGCGCACCTGCCCGACCTGTTACGGACGCGGCCAATCGATCAAGACACCTTGTCGTGCCTGCGGAGGGCGCGGGCTCACACACAAGGAGCGCACGCTTGCCGTGAAGATTCCCGCGGGCGTCGAGGACGGTACGCGTATCCGGCTTGCCGGCGAGGGCGACAGCGGCGCGCGCGGCGGGCCGCCCGGCGACCTCTATCTTTTTCTGTCGGTGAAGCCGCACCAGCTGTTCGAGCGCGACGGCGCCGATCTTTATTGCCGCGCCCCGACGCCGATGTGCAAGGCTGCGCTGGGCGGCGAGATCGAGATTCCGACCATCGATGGCGAACGCGCCAAGGTCACCATCCCCGCCGGCGCACAGACCGGCCGGCGCTTCCGCATCAAGGGTAAAGGCATGAGCCAGCTGCGCTCCCATGTGCGCGGCGATCTGCATGTTGAACTGCTGGTGGAAACGCCGGTGAATCTCAGCGCCAAGCAGCGCAAGCTCTTGGAAGAATTCGCCAAGGATTGCGGCGAGGAAGCTCACCCGCAGACCCAGGGCTTCTTCGACAGCGTGAAGAAGTTCTTCGACGGCGCCGCGACCGACGGGCCGGCGCGCTAACGACCCTCGCGCAAGCAGTTCTGCTTGCCCAGGCCTCTGCAACGCGTCAACTTGGGCCCATGACGCTTTCCATCGCCATCGCCGGAGCTGGCGGCCGCATGGGCCGCGCCTTGGTGCGCGCCGCGTCGGAAGATGCGCGCTTCCGGATCGTCGGCGGCACTGAGCGTGGCGACGGCGAGTTCATGGGTGTGGACCTCGGCGCACTCGCTGGCATCGCGCCCTTGTTCATGGCCACCACCGACGCCGCCGACCACGCCGCCGAAGGCGCTGACGTCTGGCTCGACTTCACAACGCCCGACGCGACACTGAGGGCGTTGGACGCGCTGGCCTCGACACGCGCCAGGGCGGCGATCGTCGGCACTACGGGGTTCAGCGCCGAGCAGCACGCGACCATCGCCAAGCACGCCACACGCATCGCCATCGTCCAGAGCGGCAATTTCAGCCTGGGCGTCACCCTGCTCGCAGCACTCGTCGAGCAAGCAGCGGCGAAGCTCAGCCCTGACTGGGACATCGAAATCGTCGAGGCGCATCACAAGCGCAAAGTCGACGCGCCGTCTGGCACGGCGCTGCTTTTGGGTGCGGCCGCCGCCAAGGGGCGCGGCGCGAAAGGCGAGGATGTCTTCCGTCGCGAAGCCGCCGGCGCGCGCAAGCGCGGAGAGATCGGCTTCGTCAGCATTCGCGGTGGCGGCATCGTCGGCGAGCACGATGTGATCTTCGCCGCCGAACGAGAAGTGGTGACGCTTTCGCACCAGGCGCTCGACCGCGCCGTGTTCGCCGATGGCGCGCTCACTGCGGCGCTTTGGGTGGCGGACAAGCCGCCCGGCCTCTACTCGATGCGGGACGTGCTCGGCGTGTGAGCTCCCCGTTTTGCGCGGAACAGCGCTAGCGCCAGCGCCTCGGCGAATGCTTCGCATTCCTTCGGCGAGAGAAACGCCCCTAGCCTCATCTGGCCCGCGCCATCCTGAATCAAGACTCCGCGCCCGTCGCGCGCCACCCGCGCCCAGACGGGGTTCAGCACCCAGTGTTTTTCGCCGCCGCGCTGATCGACCGCCGCGACATGCACCTTGCCGGGCGCGATCCGCACATACTCGGCCACCTGCCCCGACCGGTAGTTCCAGCGGAACGCGAGCCACAGCGCCAACACGTCGAGCCCAAGAAAGCCCGCGACGGGAAAGGCCCCCTGCGCAATGAACGCGAGCGCCAACATCGCATTGATGACAATCACCGCGATCAGCATCATTTTGAATGCAGCCGCGCTCAAACTGCGGTTGGGCCGCAGGACGGCGTCCATGAAAAGTTCGCCGTCGAGCGCCGGCGGCGCCGGTGCGCGTTCCCAACGCGGCGTCATGGGCGCTAGGCTAGCCTCGCTCCGGCTCGATCCCAAGGGGTGCGCGCATTGACCAAACGTCTCAGCAAAGCCAAGGCTGAAGCGCTCTACGCTCGCCTGGCCGAAACCCGCCCCGATCCCCGGACGGAATTGACCTACACAAATCCCTACACCCTGCTGGTCGCTGTGGTGTTGTCGGCCCAAGCGACCGACAAGGGCGTCAACCGGGCCACCGGACCTCTGTTCCAGATCGCGGACACGCCGGAAAAGATGCTGGCGCTGGGCGAAGATGGCGTGGCCGACCGCATCAAGACCATCGGGCTCTGGCGCAACAAAGCCAAGAACGTAATTGCACTGTCGCGCGCGCTGATCGACAGCCACGGCGGCGAGGTTCCGCACGAGCGCCACGCACTTGAGGCGTTGCCCGGCGTGGGGCGCAAGACCGCCAACGTCGTGCTGATGGAGGTGTTCGATCAGCCCACTATCGCTGTGGACACACACGTCTTCCGCGTCGCCAACCGGACGGGCCTTGCGTCGGGCAAAACGCCTGGGGAGGTCGAAGAGCAGCTCTTGGCCATCACGCCCGCGCGCTATCTGCGCGGCGCGCATCACTGGCTCATTCTGCACGGCCGCTATACCTGCCTCGCGCGCACGCCGGCGTGTCCTCGCTGTGTAATCGCCGACATCTGCCTCTATCAGCTCAAGACGCGCGCGATCGCGTCCACGAAGCGGCCCGCGGCTTCTGGTGCGAAATCCAAGAAGAGATAAGGCTCGATGGCTTCGACTTCGATCACGCGCCAGCGCCCATCGTCACCCTGCACGAGATCAACGCGCACATAGAGCATCGCCTCGGGCGCATGCGCACGCGCCGCTTCCGCGACCTCCATTGCTGATGTGGGCGGCGTTTCGACCGCAAATGTCGCCTTGCTGGGGATGTTGGCGAGCCAGGCGCCTGCGTGCGGGACCTTGCGGATCGCATGTGAGTAGGCGCCGCCGAACCAGAACAGCGAGCGCTCCCCTTCCGTTTCGATGCTGCGCAGGAAGGGCTGGATCATCGCCGCGCCGTTGGGACCGGCGATGAGATCGGCTTCGCTCCAGCCGTTGCGCTTGAGCCGCAGCGTGCCGATCGAACCCGCGCCGACTTGGGGTTTCACAACGATCTCGGAGGCGTCCAGCGCATCGAAGGCTTTCGCCACGGCGTGCGCATCGGCGCGCTCAACCCAGACCGTGTCGATCGCCAACGGCCCAAGCTGCTTGAGGTACGTCTTCTGTCCATTCCAGCGGATAATCCGAGACGAGTTGTGCACGCGCAGGCCCGCGCCCTCGTGCGCTTCAAGCGCTGCTACAAACTCTCCGCCGCGCTCGTGATAATCCCAACACGAACGTATGATCGCCGCGTCGAAGTGTGACGGGAGTTGGGGGTCGTCCCAATACACGGTCCGGAACGACACGCCGCGCTCGAGCCCGGCAGCGACAACCAAGTCGCGACTGACACGCTCAAGCGCCGGAACCTCCCCGGGACCGAGCGGCGCGCCGCGATAGGAGCGCCCAGTCATGTAAGCAACGCGCCACATCAGGAGCGACGCACGTCTGCTTCCGCTGCGCATTGCGCCAAGCTTGGCGCGTCGCCAGTCCGGCGTGGGCTAGCGTGCGCTTCGGCCAAACGCATTGCGTTGCGCTGGTCGGCGCTGAACAGCAACAATAGCGCACACGAGTCCAGGCGATACGTGAGCGCCGCCCCGGCGCCGTCGCGGCGCACGATGTCGGGCTCGCCCAACGCGCGCTCGATCTGAGCTTGGGTGGGCGCATCGTCGGCGCCGGCGGCGCTCAACAGCTGCAGTGTCCGCGACGATGCTGGCGCCGGCGCTGCAGCCGCCTGCGTCCCGCTCGGCGAAACGCTGGGCGGCGCGGTTGCGCATGCGGCGAGGGCAATGAACGCAAGCAGGACGGCGGCGGAACGCATGGCGCGTGACCATGCCGCGCGCCGCCGTTCTCGGCAATGCTTGCCAGGGCAGCAGCGCTGCGCTTTATGCCAGCGACTTCCGAGGATGCTCCATGACATCTGCACGCTACGACGTTGTCGCCGTTGGCAACGCCATCATCGACCTCATCCAGGCCGTTCCCGATGCGTTTCTGGCCGAGGAAGGCATCGCCAAAGACGCGATGACGCTCATCGACGAGGCGCGCGCGGATCACCTCACCGCGCGGCTGAGCGACGCTACCGTTGCGGCCGGCGGCTCTGCCGCGAACACCGTTACCGGCGTGACCAGTTTTGGCGGCGCCGCCGGCTATATCGGCAAAGTCGCCGATGACGCCCTGGGCGGACGCTTCACGCGGGAGTTCCGCGCCGCCGGTGTCGTGTTCGACACACCGCCGCGGCCAGCGCCGCCGGGCACGGCGCGCTCGATCATCGCGGTGACGCCGGACGGCCACCGTTCGATGAACACCTATCTCGGCGCCTCCACCCTGCTCGCGCCATCCGATATCGACGCGGACTTGATCCGCGCAGGATCGATCCTGTTTCTGGAGGGCTACCTGTTCGACCGCGACGAAGCGAAAGCAGCGTTCGTGCGCGCCGCCGAGATCGCGCGCGCCGTGGAGCGCAAAGTCGCGCTCACGCTGTCGGACAAGTTTTGCGTCGATCGCCATCGCGAGAGCTTCCGCCACCTTGTGCAGGGGCACGTCGATATTCTGTTCGCCAACGAATCGGAGATCTTGTCGCTCTATGAAAGCGCCGATCTCGGCGACGCAATCGAAGCTGCGAAACGCGCTTGCCCGCTGGTGGCGGTTACGCGCTCAGCGCAAGGATCTCTGGTCGTGAGCGCTGCGGAAACTGTGTCCGTCGCGGCGCAGCCTGTGGCACAGGTGGTCGACACAACTGGCGCCGGCGACCAATACGCCGCCGGCTTCCTGTTTGGCCACGCCCGCAAACACTCGCTCGCGGAATGCGGCGCGCTCGGGTCGCTCGCTGCCGCGGAGGTGATCAGCCATGTCGGGCCGCGTCCAGAGCGCAACCTGCGCGGGCTAGCGCTTGAACGTGGGATGAGCGTCTGAAGAGGCTCCGTCTCGGCCAGCGCTACAGAATAAACCGGCTCAAATCCGCATTCTTTGCAAGATCGCCGACGTTTTTGCGCACGTAGGCCGCGTCGATGCGGATGGTTTCGCCATTGCGATCGGGCGCGGTGAAGCTGACATCGTCCAGCAGCCGCTCCATGACCGTTTGCAAGCGCCGTGCGCCGATATTCTCGACGGTTGAGTTCACGTCTGCGGCGATACCGGCGATGGCCTCCACGGCGTCTTCGGTGAAGTCGAGCGTCAGCCCTTCGGTCTGCATCAGCGCTTTGTACTGCGTCACCAGGCTCGCTTCCGGCTCGGTCAGGATGCGGCGGAAATCATCGCGCGTCAGCGCCTTCAACTCGACGCGGATCGGCAAGCGGCCTTGCAGCTCCGGCAGCAGGTCGGACGGCTTGGCGACGTGAAAAGCGCCGGAGGCGATGAACAGAATGTGGTCCGTCTTCACCGGTCCATGCTTGGTGCTGACAATCGTCCCCTCAATCAAGGGCAGCAGATCGCGCTGAACGCCCTCGCGGCTGACATCGCCGCCGCCGAGCCGTTCCGAGCGCGAGGCGATTTTGTCGATCTCGTCGAGAAAAACGATGCCGTCTTCCTGCGTCATCGCCAGCGCTTCCTTGAGCAGCGCGTCCTGATCCAAAAGCTTGTCGCTCTCTTCGCGGATCAGCGGCTCGTAGGCCTCGTCCACAGTCATGCGTACGCGCTTGCTGCGTTTGCCGAACGCCTTGCCGAGCATCTCGCCAAGATTGACCATGCCAACGCCCGGCTGTCCGGGAATGTCGAAGCCGCCGATGGGCGTTGAAGCGTCTTCTACCTCGATCTCGACCGCGGAGGCCCCGAGTTCATTGTTGCGCAGGCGCCGGCGAAACGACTCGCGCGTCGCCGCGCTTGCGCCCTGCCCCACCAGCGCGTCCAGCACGCGTTCTTCGGCGGCGGCTTCAGCGCGGGCGCGCACTTCGCGGCGGCGACGCTCGCGCGCCATGTTGAGCGCGACTTCGACAAGGTCGCGCACGATCTGCTCGACATCGCGGCCGACGTAGCCCACTTCGGTGAATTTGGTCGCTTCCACCTTGAGGAACGGCGCCCCGGCCAGCTTCGCGAGACGCCGTGCAATCTCCGTCTTGCCGACGCCTGTGGGCCCAATCATCAGAATGTTCTTCGGCGTCACCTCTTCGCGCAGGCCCTCGGGCAATTGCTTGCGCCGCCAACGATTGCGCAGGGCGATGGCTACGGCGCGCTTGGCGTCGTGTTGGCCGACAATGTAACGGTCGAGTTCGGAGACGATCTCGCGCGGAGAGAAGTGAGTCATTAGAATGCCCAGAGAACCGGCGCTTAAGCTTCAAGCATTTCGACGGTGAGATTGCCGTTGGTGTAAACGCAAATGTCAGCGGCGATCGCCATGGCTTCACGCGCGATCTTCTCGGCGTCGTCGAGGTGATCGTACAGCGCGCGCGCCGCGGCGAGTGCGAAATTGCCGCCAGAACCAACGGCGACCACCGCGTGCTCAGGGTCGAGCACGTCGCCCGCCCCGGTTATCAGAAACGTCTCCTTAGCGTCGGCGACAATCAGCATGGCGTCGAGGCGGCGCAGCGCGCGATCGGTCCGCCAATCCTTCGCCAGCTCGACGCAGGCGCGCGCAAGCTGGTTTGGGAAGCGCTCTAGCTTCTGCTCCAGCCGCTCAAACAGCGCAAATGCATCGGCGGTCGCCCCGGCGAAACCCACCAGAACATCGCCGCCGGCAAGCCGGCGCACCTTGCGCGCGTTGCCCTTGAGGATCGTTGGTCCAGCCGACACCTGACCGTCCCCGGCGATGACGACCCGGCCGCCTTTGCGGACGCAAACAATTGTCGTGCCGTGCCAGGTTAGGTTCTCACTCATCGGTCAGATGTGGCGAATGCCGCCGCTGCGATCAAGCCGCGTTTGCGTCCTTGATGTCGGCGGCGCATTGACGTGACAGCAGCTCGGCAAAGCTGTGCGCCGGAACCGCCGCGCTGAATAAGAAGCCCTGCGCCCAATCGCAGCCGCGCGCCCTCATGAATTCGGCCTCTTCGATGCGCTCTACGCCCTCTGCCACGGTTTCAAGCCCGAGCGTCTTGCCAAGCGCGAGGATGACCTCGACGATCGCGCCGGACTGCGGTTCACCGTGCGCAAGCGCCCGAACGAATTGCTGATCGATCTTGATGACGTCGAACGGAAGCTTGGCGAGCGCCGCCAAGCTCGAGTGGCCGCAGCCGAAGTCATCGATCGCGAAGCGCACGCCCGCCTCCCGGAGCGGCTCAATGGCGCGCACTGCGGCCTCCTGGTCAGCCATCAGCGTGGACTCGGTGATTTCGAGCTCCAGCAGGCTCGGCGCCAAACCGGCCGCCGTGACGCACTTCATGACCTTGTCTGCAAAGCGCCTGTCGCAGAACTGCACCGCGGAGACATTCACCGCGATCTTCACGGGTCGCCCGTTTCGCGCCCACGCAGCGGCCTTCCAGCAGGCTTCGGACATGATCGCATCGGAGAGCGGCGCAATGAGCCCTGTTTCCTCCGCGACGGGGATGAAACGCGCCGGGCTGACAAGGGTGGAGTCCGCCCTGATCCAACGCGCCAGCGCTTCGCAGCCCTCGATTCGGCCATTGGCGAGATTGATCTTCGGCTGAAAATAGGGGCGGAACTCGCCCGCCTCTATCGCTGCCCGCAATTCCCGCTCGAGCGTAAGGCGCTGCGTCACTGCGCGGTCCAGCGCTGGCGTGAAGAAGGCAATGCGGGATGGCGCCATCTCAGCGCTCTCAAGCGCAAGCCGCGCATGGCGCAGCAGCGTCTGCGCATCGCCGCCGTCCTTGCCGATCAGCGCGATGCCGCAGCTCGCGCCAAGCGCGAAGGTGTGCCCGCGCCACTCGATCGGGATGGAGAGCGAGCTCATCAGATCGTGCGTGAGCTTCACAATCTCCGCCGGCGTGGTGTTCGGGACATGCAGGCCAAACTCCGCCGCCCCAATCCGGGCCACAAGCGCTGGACGCGCTCCTTCGATCAGGCGCGCGGCGATCCCCCGCAACAGCTCATTAGCCGCCTCCGGGGTCAGGGATTGCAGAAGCTTCGGCAGGCGGCTGAACGCAATGACTGCCGCTGCGCCGCCTTCCGCCGTCTGCGCCGCCCCGCTAATCGCCAGCAAGAAGCGTTCGTGGTTTGCCAATCTGGTTATGGAGTCGACATAGCTCGCCCGCCGAAGTTGACGCCCCATGGTGTCGATCCGCGCGCTGATCGCGTCCAACGCGCGGGCCATCCGATCGAGTTCGTTGTCCGGTCGTTCGCGGCTGTCTTGTCCGAGCGCTTCGGCCTTGGTCGCCAGCTCTCGGATCGCTTCGACGAGCGGTCGCTGGAGTCGAGCGGCCAGCAGAATGCCAATGCTTCCTGCTGTGATCGCCGCAATTGTGATCGCAAGTGGACCGCCAAACACCGCGGCGATACTCGTAAACAGAGCGACCGGCGCCACGACCGTGAGGCTGGCGCGCAGCAGCCCCGCCCCCAATGTCTGGGGGCGCGACAGCATCCCGGCGATGTCGCGTACATGGCGCATTTGCGCGCGAGCGTGCATCAGGTTTGGTTAGCGCTGGTTGAAGCGGTAAGCTGCGCTAAGGCCCTTTTTTGCTAACGGCCGGCTTACGGAGTTTAAGGATTGCTGAAGGCGCGGCGCAAGAAGACGTAGGCCGCACCCGCGCCGCCGTGAGTTCGATGGGCAGGCGCGAAGCCAGAGACGATGTCGCGCAGCTCCGGGCTCGCCAACCACTCGGGCAAGCTTTGCTTAAGAACGCCGCCGCCGCCACGGCCGACGCCGGTGATCACGACAACCACGCGCTCGCCATCGGCGTGCGCGCGCTGCAGGAAACGCCGCAAGGCTTCGCGGCCGCTGGCTTGCGTGTGGCCGTGAAGATCCAAGCTTGCGCCGACGGCGAGCTTGCCGCGCCGCACGCGCTTTTCGTTGGCGCGGTTCGAGGGCGGCGGTTTCGACAGCGGGGGTGGGCTTGAAGCGGGCGGCGCGCGGCGTACGAGGCCGGTGGGTCCGTTCTTGGCGGCAGCGGGCGGATCGGCCGCGGGATTCGACGTCACCTCACGCGCACGCCGCTTAATCGATTTGGCGACCGCTCCCCAGAGCGCGCGCTCTTCCTCGCTGAGACGCCGCTTGTCCCGACTCACGCCGCGCTGACGCGCGCCAACAGCCAGTTCGGATCGGCGGAGCGCACGTTGCGCTCAAAGGTCCAACGTTCGCGCGCTTCACGCACGCCGTGCGCGCCTTCGGCAAGCTCTGCCTCGAACTTAACCACTACGCGCGCCATCTCGCCCTCAAGGCTCGCGTCGACGACCTCCGCAGTGCGCAGCCGCACCAGCTCAGGGCCCGTCCCTCCCGACGACTCGCGCTGCGCGATCGCTGCGGAATAAGACTCAAATACGCGCGGCGTCAGCAGGCCGCCCAGCGCTTCTCGATCGCCCTTCGCGAACGCGTTGACGATTAATTCATACGCCCCGCGCGCGCCGACAACGAAGTGCTCCACATCGAAGCTGGGATCGGCGCGAACGATCGACAGCAGGCCCTCGCCGGCAGGGCCGCTCGGCGCAGGAACCGGCCGGCGAACCGGGCTCGGCGTTTCGCTCGAGAACTCGCCCTGAGCGGGCGCGGGCGTTGGCGAGGCCGGCCGCTCGGAGCCCGTCCGGCGGCCAAGCGTCGTATACAGGCGAAACAGCACGAAGCCCGCGACAAACGCCAGAATGAGGATCTCGATCAGGCCTTGGTCCAAGGAATAAGCTCCTGGCGCCCGTCCGGACGCGCTTTTCGGACAAGATAGTGCCAACAGACCGATACTTCCAGGGCGTTGCGTTGCGAGCCGTCAGGTCGCATTGTGACCGCCGCGACCCCGGCAAAATCCGAGAAGAGACTGGCGCATGAACCCGCAGCCCGCAGCCGACGGCGGCCCCGTTCCCGTGGACTCCCCGCATCTGCGCGTCCTCGCCCAATTTGTGAAGCGATTGTCATTCGAGAACGCAATGGGCGCGGTGGCGCAGGCATACGATATTCAGCCAACTGTCGACATGGGCGTCGAGGTCAAGTCTCGCCCCGTGGCGCAGGGCGAAGCGACGGAGGTCGATCTCTGCATCAACGTCCAAGCCAAGCGCCAGGACGAGCTCATGTTCGCGGTCGATTTGGTTTACGCGGGCGTGTTCCAGTTTGTGAACGTCCGCGGCGAGGACGTCGAGCCGCTGATTTGGATCGAGTGCCCGCGGTTGCTGTTCCCTTTCAGCCGGCAGGTCCTGGCTGAGGTCACGCGCGAAGGCGGGTACCCTCCGCTGCTGATCAATCCGATCGATTTTACGCCGCTGTATTGGGCCGAGCTGCGCGACCGGCAAGCGCGAGGCGAACTTGGCGATCCGTCGGCATCCGCGGCTGCGGGAGCCTAGGCGCGCACTTTCAACCAGAGCGCAGTCTCACCCAACCCCGCCACGAACGCAGCGTGGGCCGCCTCCTCTTCCGGCGACAGCCGCGGCGCCAGCGGCGTGGGCCGCGGCATGCGGCGCACAAACTCGATCGCGCGCAGAGCAGCCGCGCTCATTTCCGCCGCTGCGTCACCGTCGAACGCCAGCCTTTGCTCGCGCCCTCCCTTAAGGTGAAGATACACTTCCGCCAGGATGCGCGAGTCGATCAGCGCACCATGGCCGCCCGGTCCTTTGCGAGCGCTCAGGTCGAAGCCGTAGCGGTCGAGCTGGAAGCGCTTGGCGAGCGCGTCGAGTGAGCAAGAAGCCCCCGGAAAGCGCTTGCGCGCAATCATTAGCGTATCGATGAAACGCGCCGTCGGCAGCACGTCGCGGCCGCAGCGCCTCAATTCGGCGTTGATGAAGCCCTGGTCGAAGGACGCGTTGTGCGCGACCAGCGGGGCGTCGCCGATGAAGGCGAGGAAGTCTTCCGCCACTTCCGAGAAGCGCCTGTGCTCGCGCAGGAACTCGAACCGCAATCCGTGCACGCGGATCACTTCTTCGGGCACGTCGCGCTCGGGGTTGATATATGCATGGAACTCTCGGCCGGTGCGCTCGAGGTTGATCACCTCGACGCAGCCGATCTCCACGATACGATCACGCAGCTTTGCGTCCTCGTGCTCCGGGAACACTCCGGTCGTTTCCGTATCGAACAGGATCTCGCGCATTGAGATGCGCAGCTAAGCTGGTTCGGGCAAGGCGTCCAGCACGGCGCGAACCGCGGCGCGGGTTTCCTCGAAGGAGCGGCCGGTGTCGACGATGAAGTCCGCGCGCGCCCGCTTCTCTGGGTCAGGCATTTGGCGTTCCAGGATCGCTTCGAACTTCTCTGCGGTCATGCCCGGGCGCGCCAGCACCCGCGCCCGCTGAACCTCCGCCGGCGCGGATACCACCACGGTTGCATCCACCAAAGCATCGCCGCCACCCTCGAACAGGAGCGGGATATCGAGCACCGCCCAACGGGCGCCAGCCGCGCGCCGCTCCGCAAGGAACGCAATCTGAGCGTCACGCACCAGTGGGTGGACGATAGCCTCCAGCCGACGGATGGCGTCAACATCGCCGACAACGCGAGCGGAGAGCGCCGCGCGGTCGATCACGCCGTCTTTGGCGACGCCGGGAAACGCTGCTTCAACCGCCGCCACCGCCGCACCGCCCGCCGCATACAAACGATGGACCGCAGCATCGGAATCGAACACCGCAGCGCCCTCTTCCGCAAACATCCGCGCGACCGTCGATTTGCCCATGCCGATGGAGCCGGTGAGGCCAATGACGATCATGACGCCAGCGCGCTCATCAAGCGCCCGCGCGCTTGTGCAGTGTCAGGCGATATGCCGAACCAAAGCTCGAACGCTCGCGCACCCTGGTGAATGAGCATACCCAGGCCGTCTGCTGTCGTCAGTCCGCGGGCACGCGCAGCGCGCACCAACCCGGTGTCGAGCGGACGATAGACAATGTCGGCGACGATGGCGGACGACTGGCAAAACCCCACCGGCCAGTCGAAGCCCGGCTGGCCGCTCATTCCCAGCGTGGTGGCCTGTACGATAAGATCGGCTGCGGCAAATCCCTGATCGAGGTCCTCCCAGCGGAGCACGCGGCCATTGTGCAGGCAGGACGCTGCCGCCTCGGCGCGGGAGACGGTGCGATTGGCATAATGCACCGTATCCACGTACGGAGACAGCGCTCCGCCGATGGCCGTGGCCGCACCGCCCGCGCCCACCACAAGCGCGCGGCGCACACGTGTGCGCCAATCCGCCGCCGCCTCACTGAGTGAGTCAAGAAAGCCCTGTCCGTCGGTGCTGAAAGCGGAAACCGAGCCGTCCTCCTCCCAGCGCCACACATTGGCGACCGCGGCTTCGCTGCGATCCGCCGCTTGCGCCGCTGCCTGCTTGTGCGGCACCGTGATGTTTAGTCCTGACAACCCGAGGCGCTTGATCGCCGCGAGCGCCTCGCTCGCGTCTTGGCTTCCGAGCTGGAGCGCGACATAAACCGCGTCGATCCTGTGGTCAGCGAACCAGGCATTGTGCAGGACCGGCGACAGCGACTGGCTGACAGGGTCGCCAATCAACGCAAAAACCTTGGTTGCAGCGGTTGTGGTCATGCCTGCACAACGCCTCGCGCCCGCAGGAAATCGAGCAGCGGCAACAGCGGCAGGCCCATGATCGAGAAATGGTCGCCCTCGACGTTGTCGAACAATTGCGCGCCGAGCCCCTCGATCTGGTAGGCGCCGACAGATTTGAGGGCCGCCTCGCCAACACGATCAATGTAGTAATCGAGAAAGGCATCGCTGAACGAACGCATGGTGAGCTTAGGCTCGTCGACGCGGCGCCACACAACCGCGTCGCCTTCGGCCAGCACAACCGCCGTCAATAGGACATGCGCGCGCCCCCGCAAGCGACGAAGCTGCTCTCGCGCTGCATCGACATCGGCTGGCTTGTCGAAAACCACGTTGTCCAGGGCGAGCATTTGATCCGCGCCGATCACAAGGCCGTCGCTTTGGCGCGATATCGACAGCGCTTTCTCTGCTGCGAGTCTTAAAGCCTGCTCCCGCGGCGGAAGCCCTGCTTCCCTCAGGCTCGCCTTCAAGGCCTCCTCATCGAGCGCCGGCGGCCGAACCGAAAACGGTACGCCGGCGGCGGTCAGAATCGCGCGGCGCGCGGCGCTTCCGGAGGCGAGAATCAGCGTCATGAGCCGCGGTGCTCGGCCAGCAGATTGAGCACTGCCGCAGCCGTTTCCTCAATCGATCGTCGCGAGACATCGATCGTCGGCCAGCCTTCGCGCTCGAATAGTTTTTGCGCGTCGCGGATCTCCAGCCGCACCGCGTCTTCGTCGATATAGCTGTCGGCGCGCGTCTCCTTCATCGCCACCAGACGATTCCGCCTGATGTGAATGAGGCGATCGGCGGAGATCAGCAGGCCCACCACCAGCGGCCTTCGTTCCGCGAACAACTCAGGCGGAAGCGGGACGTTCGGCACAAACGGCACGTTGGCGGCTTTCACGCCGCGATGCGCCAAGTACACGCTGGTCGGTGTTTTCGAGGTGCGGCTGACGCCGACCAAGATCACATCGGCGTCTCTTAGCTCCACCACCTGCTGGCCGTCGTCATGGTCCATGGCGAAGTCGAGCGCGTCGATTCGCTTGAAGTATTCAGCGTTGAGCTTCCGCGACGCGCCAACGCGATGGTTCAGCTCCTGCCCCAGATAGCGCGAGGTAACGTCAAGCACCGGATCGAGCACCGCTACGCACGGCATGTTCATGGCCTTGCACGCTTCCTCCAGCATGCCCCGGTGCTCCAGGTTCGAGAGCGTGAACATCACGACGCCTGGCGCTGCCTCAATCTCGCGAATCACGCGTTCGAGCTGCCGTGACGAGCGCACGAGGAAGTATGAGTGCTCAAGCGGCAGGATGTTGTCGAACTGGGCACAGGTGGCGCGCACGACACCGGCAAGCGTCTCTCCCGTGGAGTCAGACACCAAGTGCACATTGAAGTAGGTCGCTAAGCGCTGCGTCATCTGCTTCGAGTATCGGCCCGTCGCCCGCTGTGGACAAGTTGTTGGCGAAACCCCGGCTCATCATGAAGCCAGTGGCCGAGCGCCCGGCAGCGAACGATCCGCCACCCTCCCCCAGCGATTCCCTCCACGGCTACTCACAAACGGCCATTCTGTGCAGGCAGGAATCGCTCCCATCGGGTTGTCCTCTACGACCCTCATGGTTAATGGCCATTCAAGGTTCTGAGCCTGGGATAACTCGGACGCGCAATCAGCCGCACCTGGCTTCTCCCAGTTTCCGTATCGCTACAACAACGAGTCCTCCTAAATTTCATTCTCAAATTTGGTTTGGAAGAAGAATGACCGACGGGGAACAACTTCCAGCGCTCTTGCGGGTTTTGAAGGGAGAGCGGGTCGATCCTCCTCCGATCTGGATCATGCGTCAGGCCGGGCGTTACCTTCCGGAATACCGGGAGCTTCGCAAACGCGCGAAGACCTTCATGGATTTCTGTTATTCGCCAGCCCTGGCCACGGAGGCGGTACTGCAGCCCCTGCGACGCTTCCCATTGGACGCCGCGATCTTGTTTTCGGATATTCTGGTTGTCCCCGATGCGTTGGGCCGGAAGGTGTGGTTCGTCGAGGGTGAAGGCCCGCGGCTTGAGCCCTTGATCGGGGAAGAGGTTTGGCGCTTCGATGAGCCGGAACGCGCGCTGCAGCGACTCCAGCCCGTCTATGAAGCGGTGGAGCGCATCAAGCGCGAGCTTGATTCGGCAACCCCGCTGATTGGGTTCTGCGGCGCACCTTGGACGGTTGCGACCTACATGCTCCAGGGGGAAGGCGGCGATAAGGACCGCGCGCGGCGTTGCGCGTATGAGCGCCCCGCAGATGTCGATCGCTTGCTCGACACTCTGGCGGAGGCCAGTGCGCGTCACTTGGCCGAACAAGTAAGGGCCGGAGCCGACTGCGTGCAGATCTTCGAGAGCTGGGCGGAGGGGCTTCCCTTCCCGTTATTTGAGCGCCTGATCCTGCGCCCAACCGAAAAGCTCATGACGCGGCTCCGAGAGCTGGGCGTGACAGCTCCAATCATAGGGTTCCCGCGCGGCGCTGGCAGCGCGCTAGGCGAATACGCGAAAAGGCTCAGACTCGAGGCGATCGGATTGGATACAAGCGTGGCGCCGCACCCAGACCTGCCTGCACAGCTCGCTGTCCAAGGAAACCTCGATCCGCAATTGCTTGTCTGCGGCGGCGCGGCGCTGGAGCACGGCGTTCGCCACGTGATCGACAGTTTCCGGAACCGGCCCCACATCTTCAATCTCGGCCACGGGATTACTCCCGATGCCACGCCTGAAAACCTCTCGCGTCTTGTGTCTCTGGTGAAGGGTGCCGCATGAGCGCGATACCAGTTGAGGACTCAGGTTTCGCGCGCAAGCCTAACCTGCGCATCATGACGTCTCGTCGTGTGGCGATCATTTTGTTCAACCTCGGAGGGCCCGGTGGCCAGGACGCGGTGCGTCCTTTTCTCTTCAACCTGTTCAACGACCGCGCCATCATCGGCGCGCCGCAGCCGCTTCGCTTTCTGATAGCGCAGTTGATTTCGCGCACGCGCGCGAAGGCGGCGAAAGCTAATTATGCGCTGATGGGCGGCGGTTCGCCGATCGTACCCGAAACGCAGAAGCAAGCGGGTGCGCTTGAAGCGGAGATCGCGCGCCGCATTCCCAACGTCACTTTCAAGTGCTTCTTGGCGATGCGCTATTGGAAGCCGTTCGTCAAAGACGCCGCAAAAGCGGCCGAAGCCTGGGGCGCGACCGACGCTATTCTTCTGCCGCTCTATCCACAGTTCTCATCGACAACCACGGCGTCGTCGCTGAAAGCGTGGAAGCAAGCGTCGTCGCTGTCGAGCGCGACGATTTGCTGTTACCCCGCGGGCGCGCAACTGGCGCAAACCCATGCAAACGCGATCATGGAAGCCTGGCGCAAGGCCGACGAACCGGCCCGGCCGCGCGTGTTGTTCTCGGCGCACGGATTGCCGCAGCGGGTCGTCGATCGCGGCGACCCCTACCAATGGCAAGTGGAACAGACAGTCGCGGCCGTACGCAAGCTGCTGCCCGCCGATTGGGAAGCGCGCATCTGCTATCAGTCGCGCGTGGGGCCCCTGAAGTGGATCGGGCCGTCGACCGAAGAAGAAATCCAAGTCGCTGGCCGTGACCGCGCCGGCGTCATTGTGTCGCCGATCGCGTTCGTGTCCGAGCACATCGAAACCCTGGTCGAGCTCGACATTGAGTACGCGCAATTGGCCAGGGAGCTTGAGCTGCCATTCTATGCGCGGGCTGCCGCGCCCGGCGCCGCCAAAAGCTTCGTCGACGGCCTAGCTGAACTGGTGGAGCTTGGCCTGGACGCGCCCGGCGTTCTACAGTCCGAGACTGGGGGCAAGCTCTGCCCGGCGCGTTGGGGCCTCTGCCCTCACGCCGCCGACGAGGGGAAGAAGCACTGATGGATCACGTGATCGGCTACGATCTCGCCCGCGGGCTGCACATCATTGCGGTGATCGCCTGGATCGCCGGCCTGCTCATGCTGCCGCGCTTCTACGCATACATCACCGCTTCACAGGCGGGCGGCGAACTCGAAGCGGCAATGTTGAAGGCCGCGCGCAGTCTGCGGATGATCATCCTGGCGCCCAGCCTTGTTCTCGCCTGGGCCTTCGGCATTTTCCTGTTTGCCACCTACATCTCCGGCGACTGGACCCGCCCCGTCGGCGAGGTGTTCGACACGGTTCCGCACTGGTTCTGGGCCAAGCTCCTTCTTGTCCTGGGCTTGTCCGGCTATCACGGCTACCTATCTGTCGAAGGGAAACGGATCGCCAGCGGCGAGCGCCGACGCAGCGAACGGTATTGGCGCTTGATGAGCGAACTGCCGTTTATTGCGGCGATTGCAATCGTGCTGCTGGCGACTCTAGAGCCCTGAGCCCCAAGCCCGCTTGACCTCGGCAACGCTCTGTGCTGTCGGTGTGGCGCGTGCTTCGGCGCGCGCGCCGCGGCGGCGCCAAGTCCCCTCCTCGCCGCATCCTCTCCCAAACCATTTGAAACGCCCGCCGGTCGTGCTGGGCGGTCTCCCGAGTACTAAGAAATGACAGAAACCCAAGCCCTCGAAGAGCTGACGCAGCTCACCCTGCAAGAGCTCAAGCGCAAACCGCCGGCGGAATTGCTGGCGCTCGCCGAATCGCTCGAAGTCGAAGGGGCCAACACGCTGCGCACGCAGGACATGCTGTTCGCGATCCTGAAGCAGGTCGCCGAACGCGGTGTCGAGATTGGCGGGGCCGGCGTGTGCGAAATCCTTCCGGACGGCTTTGGCTTTCTGCGCTCACCACAATCGAACTACCTGCCTGGCCCGGACGACATCTACGTCTCGCCGCAACAGATACGGAAGTTCGGTCTGCGCACCGGCGACACCGTGGAAGGCCAGATCCGCGCGCCGAAGGACGGCGAACGATATTTCGCGCTTGTGAAGGTCAATTCGATCAATTTCGAGGACCCTGATCGCGTCCGCCACAAAGTGCACTTCGACAATCTGACCCCGCTCTATCCAACCGAGCGGCTGAAGATGGAACTCGACGATCCGACGGTAAAAGACAAGACCGGGCGCATCATCGACATCGTCGCTCCGATCGGCAAGGGCCAGCGCTCGCTGATCGTCGCCCAGCCCCGCACCGGCAAAACCGTTATCCTGCAGAACATCGCTAAGGCGATCGAAGCCAACCACCCGGAAGTGTTCCTGATTGTGCTGCTGATCGACGAGCGCCCGGAAGAAGTCACCGACATGCAGCGCACGGTGAAGGGCGAGGTTGTCTCCTCCACCTTCGACGAGCCGGCGCAGCGTCACGTCGCCGTGGCCGAAATGGTGATCGAGAAAGCCAAGCGCCTGGCCGAACACGGCAAGGACGTGGTGATCCTGCTCGATTCGGTCACGCGCCTCGGCCGCGCCTACAACACCGTTGTGCCCTCTTCCGGCAAGGTGCTGACGGGCGGCGTCGACGCCAACGCGCTGCAGCGCCCCAAGCGCTTCTTCGGCGCGGCGCGCAATCTCGAGGAAGGCGGCTCGCTCACCATCATCGCTACAGCGCTAATCGACACCGGCTCGCGCATGGACGAAGTGATCTTCGAAGAATTCAAAGGCACCGGCAATTCCGAGCTTCAGCTCGACCGCAAGGTCGCCGACCGCCGCATCTTCCCGGCCATCGACGTGCTCAAATCCGGCACGCGGAAGGATGAGCTCATCACGCCGAAAGAACACTTGCAGAAGATGTACGTGCTGCGCCGCATCCTCTCGCCGATGGGCACCCAGGACGCGATCGAGTTCCTGCTCGACAAGCTCAAGGGCTCGAAGAACAACGAGGACTTCTTCCAGAGCATGAATACCTAAGGGCGGGGGTTCGGCCCCCGGGCCGCGCTTCAACGTTTGGTATCGGCGATGACGCGCTCAAGGTTCTCTTGCCACTTCGCGGGCAATGCCGTCGAGGCGCGCTCACTCCACGCTTCCAGCTGCACTCGCGCCTCATCGGCGCGGCCAAGGCGCGCGAGCAGATACGCGACGACCAGCCGCTGGTTTGGATAGTGCGTGGAATACGCTCCCTCCTCCTCGAGTTGGGTTCGCGCCGTTTGCAGGACTGACTCAAGGCTCGAGTTTGCGCTGAACCACGCGCGCATTTGGGGTAGCGACTGACGCCAATGATGGTCAAGCGTGTACTCTACGAAGCCCATTCCGTTGAGGTTATGAACGCCGCCAATTAGGTCGGTATCACTGAGGGGATCGGCAATGCGCCGAAGGCGCTCGCCGGGACCCTCGCTCGCCTTTTCGGTCCACGGCTCGTCCCACAGTGTCGCATTCGTTCGTGCGGATACTCGCGCCCGCCTCAGGGCCCCTCCGCTTTCGATAGGTACAAAGGACAACAAGACACCGAAGCTCACAACATACATGGCGCCTTTGAGTGGCCGCAGCCTCAGGAGATGCGTAACTTCAGAATCGATTGTAAAGAAGTGACGACCCGCCGTCAGCGGCTTGAACTCCGGCAGGTCCGTTGCGACACGCAGGTCGAATGCATTGTAGATTTGCGCTGCGGGGACCATTTCCCAGCCCCATTTTGCGCGAGCAGCCTCCAGGAATCGACGCCACCGGCGTTCTTCGGGCGATGAGGGCCACGGGCTAATCTTGAATCCACCGCTCATGGCGCCAAAACCAAGCTGCCCGTGGTCTTACGCGACTCTAAATCGGCGTGCGCGCGGCTTGCGTCGGTGAGGGCATGGCGTGTCGGCGATGCGATCTTGACTACGCCGCGGGTCACAACGTCGAAGAGATCCGTTGCGGTTTCGTCCAGCATCTCGGTCGTCGTTATATGGTGGAAGAGCGTCGGGCGCGTCAGGAAGAGCGAGCCCTTCTGTGACAGCACAAGCGGGTTGATGTCCGGCGGCGGCCCGGACGCATTGCCGTAGCTCACCATCATGCCGAGCGGGCGCAAGCTATCGAGCGACCCGCGCCAGGTATCGGCGCCCACGCCGTCATACACCACATGCACGCCCTCTTTCACGATGGCCCGCACGTGCGGCGCGAAATCCTCTTCGCCGCGAATGACGATCGTGTAGTCGGCGCCGAGGCGCTTGGCGATGTCGGTCTTTTCTTCGTTCCCCGCCGCTGCAATCACGTTAGCACCGTGATGTTTGGCCCATTGTACCAGGATTTGACCTACCCCGCCGGCCGCAGCATGGATCAGCACCCAGTGGCCCTGTTCCACGCGAAACGTTTTGTGCAGGAGATAACGCGCAGTCACGCCCTTCAACAGCGACGCGGCGGCGATGTCGAACGGGATTGAATCTGGCAGCCGCACTGCGCGCCCTTCACTCAGCACGTTCGCTTCCGCGTAGGCGCCGATCGGCCCTGAGCAATAGGCAACGCGGTCGCCAAGCTTGAAGCGCGTCACGGCCTTGCCAAGAGCATCGACAACGCCGCTTGCTTCAAGCCCGAGGCCGCTCGGCAGCGGAATCTTGTACAACCCGCTGCGGTGATAGGTGTCGATGTAATTGACCCCGATCGCGTGGTGGCGCACGCGGATTTCGTTCGGCCCCGGCGCGGGCTCGGCGACGTCGTCGAAGGACATCACTTCTGGCCCGCCATGCTCGGCGATGCGGATGGCTTTCATACCCCGTTCACTCCGCACCCACGCATTGCATCACTCCATGCCCCTCAGCGCCATCCGCCGCATCGAGGTCGCGCGCGGCGGCGGCGGCGCGGCTAGTCGCAATCAGCTGCAGTCCAGTCTCAGCGAACGCGGCGTACTGATCGTCGCCGGAAGAAGCAAAACGATCGTCCCAGGAATCGCTCCCGCCGAGCGTGCCGAACAGCACCTCCACACCGCGTTCGGCGAGCGCTGTGTTGAGCGCGCTGTTTGGCTCGTTTATGCCGGTCCAAGCGAGAATGCGTGTAAGGTCGACGCGCGCCCGCTCAAGCTCGGCAATGTCGCTCTCGCTGTTGACGCTGGCCGAGATCATCATCGCCGGCGCCAGACGATGCACGCGGATTGCAGCCGGCACGCTATAGGTGATGAAGATCACCTGATGCTCGGCGCTGGCCGCGCGCACCTCTTCCACGACATCCTCGAATGCGACGCCGCGCTTCACATCGAGCTCCAGCACGGCGCGCCCCTCGGCCCAATCCAGCGCTTCGCGAAGCGTTGGCACGCGAGCGTCCAACGTGCGGGCCGCCTCGTCCTGCAGCGACAAGGCCTGCACCTCGGCGAGCGTGGCTTCGCTGAGCAAGCCTTCGCCGGTCGTGGTGCGGTCAAGCTCTTCGTCGTGCAAGAGCACGAGCACACCATCGCGTGTTTCGCGCACGTCCACCTCGAGCATCGCCGGCGCCTGGCGCAACGTGTTCTCGAAGGTTGGGATCGCGTTTTCCGCGAAGCCCGGCTCGGGTCCGCCCCGATGCGCCGCGACGACGGTTTGTCCGCGCTCGCGCAAACAGTCGAAGAAGGCGGGCAAATTCGACGGCGCCAACGCATACGCGTCCGCATCCGCGGCGGTTGCTGTGCTGGCTGCGTCCTGCTGCTGACACGCCGCCAGCGCAAGCGCGCAGGAAACAAGAAGCGCCCTCACGTCAAGTTCGCCTTGAAAAACGCGATTGTACGCTCGTCAGCAATCTTCGCCGCGGCCGCATCGTAGTGCTTGCCGCCTTCACGCGTGAAGGCGTGATCTTGATCGGCATAAGTGTGAAGCGTGATGCGAGCGTGTCCGCCGAGACCAGCGCGCATCGCCGCTTGCGCCTTCTCGTCGACGAAGCCGTCCTTGCCGGCGATGTGCAGCATCAGCGGTTTCTTGATGGCGCCAGCTTCGCCGAGGAACGCTGGAATGTTGACGCCATAATAACCGACGCTCGCATCTGCATCGGTACGCGCCGCGGTGAGGTACGCAAGCAAGCCGCCGAGGCAATAGCCAACCGCGCCGGCTTTGCCGACGCCCATGCCGCGCGCGTGCGCGATCGTCGCTTGGATATCGCGCACGCCGGCATCGACATCGAAGCGCTTGAAATAGTCGAATGCTTGCGCCCACTCGGCTTCGGTCTGGTCGGTGATGTCGATGCCTGGCTGAATGCGCCAGAACAGATCGGGCGCGATGGCGAGGAAGCCCTCACGCGCCAGCCAATCGGCTTTGTGGCGCATGACGGCGTTGACGCCGAAGATCTCCTGGATCGCCACCACCGCCGCGGCCGGGGTCCCGTTTGGTCTGGCCACATAGGCGCGAAACGCGCCGTCCTGCCCTTGAACTTCAGCCCATTCACCCATGATCAAGCTCCGTCTGTCTCAACCGCGTGGCGCGCGTTATAGACAAACGGCGCGACAAGTGCGCGAGGGATTCGAGACCATGAAGTTCACCGTCAATGTCGAGTGCAGCCCGGAGGAAGCGCGCCGCTTCATGGGTCTGCCAGACGTCACGCCGATCAACGAAAAGCTGGTCGAGGAAATGGGCAAGCGCATGGAGCAGAACATCGCGCTCATGAGCCCCGAAACCATGATGCAGTCTTGGATGAGCGTCGGCACGCAAGCGCAGGACGCCTTCGTGAAGCTGATGACCAGCGCCACGGGCATGACCAAGCCCTAATCGCGCTTAGAGATTTTCACATGAAACAGGGCACGATCGTCGCCTTGGCGTCCGGCGCCGGCCGCGCCGGGGTGGCGGTGATCCGGGTGTCTGGGCCTGGAGCGGGGGCGGCGCTGACGGCGTTGACCGGGCGCTCCTTACCGCCGCCGCGTGTGGCGACCCTGGCCGCTTTGTCCGAGCCCTCGACGAGCGAAGAACTGGACCAGGCGCTGGCTCTCTGGTTCCCGGCCCCGGCCAGCTTCACCGGGGAGGATGTCGCCGAGCTTCATGTCCATGGCGGTCCGGCAGTGGTCGAAGGGGTGATCGCGGCCTGCCTGGGCGTCGGCGCGCGGCCGGCGGAGCCGGGCGAATTCACGCGCCGCGCCTTTGAAAACGGCAAGCTCGATCTGGCGGAGGCGGAAGGGCTGGCCGATCTGGTCGAGGCCGAGACCGAGGGTCAGCGCCGCCAGGCGCTGCGCCAGGCGAAGGGCGCGCTCTCGGCGGTCTACGAAGGGTGGCGCGCGCAGCTCATCGAGGCTGCGGCCTTGATCGAAGCCGAGATCGACTTCCCTGATGAAGATCTGCCGGGTGCGCTGGCGCAGCGGGCAGCGCCGATCCTACAGGCGCTGACGGCGGACATGGCCCGTCACCTCGCCGACCATCGCGGGGAGCGCGTGCGCGAGGGCTACCGCATCGCCATCATCGGCCCGCCCAACGCCGGCAAGTCGAGCCTCCTGAACGCGCTGGCCAAACGCGAGGCGGCGATCGTTTCCGACATCCCCGGCACCACCCGCGACGTGGTCGAGGTGCGCCTAGTCCTGGACGGGTTTCCGGTCTGGATCGCCGACACGGCGGGTCTGCGGGAGGCTGCTGACGCCATCGAAGCGGAGGGCGTGCGCCGGGCGTTGGCGCGGGCCGAAGGGGCCGACGTGCGGATCGGGGTGGTGGAAGCGGGGACGGAAGCCCCGGCCTCGCTGTTGGCCGCACTTCAACCGAACGACCTGCTCGTGCACTCGAAGGCCGATCTGGCTGACCCCCTCCCTTTCTCCGCCTTTCAGGGAGAGGCGTCCGGCAGCGCCAACTCGCACCTCCCCCTTTCAGGGGGAGAAAGGGAGGGGGTCGTCGAGCTCACCGTGTCAGCGATCACCGGCAAAGGCATGGCGGCACTGGAAGCCCAGCTCGCTCAACGGGTGGCCGACGCGCTTGGCCGGGAGGAGGCGCCGACCCTGACCCGGGCGCGGCATCGGCGCCTTGTGGAAGAGGCGCGGGCCGCCCTCGTCCGCGCCCTGTCCCGGCTGGCCGATGCGCCGGAGCTGGCGGCGGAGGACGTGCGCGTGGCGGCGTCGGCCATCGGCCGCCTCACCGGCCGCATCGATGTCGAGGATCTGCTCGACGAGATCTTCTTGAGCTTCTGTATCGGCAAGTAACTATTGCAGAACCGGTTCCACGTGGAACCGGCGCTGCTTTTCCTGTATCAAGCGCGCCCTCATGCGCGATCCCAACGCATACGATGTCATCGTTATTGGCGGCGGCCACGCCGGCTGCGAAGCTGCAGCGGCGTCTGCGCGGCTGGGCGCACGCACGCTGCTGCTGACCCACAAGCTCGAAACCATCGGCGAGATGAGCTGCAACCCGGCCATCGGCGGCCTGGGCAAGGGGCATCTGGTCCGAGAGATCGATGCGCTGGACGGCGCCATGGGCCGGGTGGCCGACGCCGCCGGCATCCAATTCCGCTTGCTCAACCGATCCAAGGGGCCGGCAGTACGGGGCCCGCGGGCACAGTCCGACCGCAAGCTCTATCGCCAGGCCATGCAAACGGCGCTGGCGGCGCAGTCAAATCTGACGATTTTGGCGGCGGTGGTGGAGGACCTCATTCTCGCCGACAGCGTCGTGGTTGGCGTAACGATCAGCAACGGGCGCGAGTTCTTTGCGCCCCGAGTCGTGTTGACCACCGGAACGTTCCTCAAGGGCGTCATCCATATCGGCGATCGACGTGTTCCGGCTGGCCGGCACGGCGAAGCGCCCGCCATCGGGCTCTCGGAGCGGCTCTATGCCGCCGGGTTTGCCATGGGACGGCTGAAGACCGGCACACCGGCGCGGCTCGACGCGAACACCATCGACTGGGCGTCGCTCGAATTGCAGCACGGCGACGAGGAGCCCTCGCCGTTCTCTTTCCTCACCGAGCGCATCGCCAATCCGCAGGTCGCGTGCGGCGTGACCTACACGAACCAGGAAACCCACCGCGTCATCGAGCAGTCGCTGGCGAAAAGCGCGGTCTA
Source organism: Hyphomonadaceae bacterium (assembly GCA_019753175.1). Taxonomy (GTDB): domain Bacteria; phylum Pseudomonadota; class Alphaproteobacteria; order Caulobacterales; family Aquidulcibacteraceae; genus Vitreimonas. The sequence continues at coordinate 66,743 of JAIELK010000002.1, read as the reverse complement.
TTCCGGCGCCATCAGCGGACGCGGACCGCGCTATTGCCCCTCGATCGAAGACAAGGTTGTGCGTTTCGCCGAGAAAAACGCCCACCAGGTTTTTCTTGAACCCGAAGGGCTCGATGACGACACGGTGTACCCGAACGGGATCAGCACGTCGCTGCCGGAAGATGTACAAGAGCGTTTCATCCGCACGATTGCCGGCCTGGAAAAGGTGCGCATTAAGCGGCATGCCTATGCGATCGAGTACGATTACGTCGATCCGCGCGAGCTGCTGCCGACGCTGGAAACCAAGCGCATCGCGGGCCTTTACCTCGCCGGCCAGATCAACGGCACGACGGGCTACGAAGAGGCGGCTGCGCAAGGACTGATCGCCGGCCTTAACGCGGCGCGGGCTGCGGGCGGCGCGGCGGCGTTCGAGATCACGCGCGCCGAGGGCTATATCGGCGTGATGATCGACGACCTCGTGACGCGCGGCGTCACCGAGCCCTATCGCATGTTCACCTCGCGTGCCGAGTATCGCTTGAGCCTCCGCGCTGACAATGCCGACCAAAGGCTCACGCCAAAGGGCGTTGAGCTGGGTTGCGTCGGCCCCGCGCGGGGGCGCAAATTCGCCGAGAAGATACGCGAAATCGAAGCTGCGCGGGGGCTGGCGCAATCGCTGTCGCTGACGCCGGCTCAGGCCGCGAAAGCCGGCCTGCACGTGAATCAGGACGGCGTACGCCGCAATGCGCTGCAGCTGTTGGCCTATCCGAACGTGACGTTTGAACGCCTGTCTGAGGTGTGGCCGGAATTGCGAGCGCTCTCGAAGCACGCGCGCGAACAGCTTGAAATCGACGCGATGTACGCGGGCTATCTTGAGCGACAGGCGCTCGATGTCGAAGCTTTCAAACGCGACGAAGACCTGCGGCTTGATCCCGCGCTGGATTATGCAAGCGTCGGCGGACTCTCAAACGAAGTGCGCGAGAAGCTTGCGGCCGCGCGCCCGGTGACGCTCGGCCAGGCCTCGCGCATAGAAGGCGTCACCGCAGGCGCGCTCACCGCGCTACTTGCGCATGCCAAGCGCGAAAAGAGGAAGCGCGCATGATCTCCCGGGACACGCTCTTTCTCATCCGCGCGCCGTTTGAGGATACAGCGCTCGACGGCGCCTGGTTCTGCCACGATTGCGCAGCGATGGAGGGCGCGTTGCTCGCCAACCCGCACTGGGCGCGCGCGGTCGACGTGCGCCGCCAACCGTTTCCGCGCCCGCGCCATGACATCATCGCGCTGATCGGAGAGGCGCATCAGGGCATGCCGGTGTTGGTGCTGGCCAAGGCCTCGGCCCCCCCGGAGGACGCGAAGCGCTCGGTCGACACCGGCCTTGCTTTCATCGACACCTCGCGCGGCATCGCCCGCTATCTGGCGAAGGCGCACGGCGGCGCGGGACCGCATCCGTGAGCGGGCGATCGAGTTACGGGCGAGCCGCGTTCGAGCACGATCTCGGCGTTTCACACGAAACTTCTGAACGGCTGGAAACGCATCGCCGCCTGCTGGCCGAATGGTCCGGGCGCATGAACCTGGTCGGGCCGAAAGAGCTTGAGGCGTTCTGGTCACGCCACGCGCTAGATAGCGCTCAACTGCTGAAACTCGCACCGAATGCGAAACGATGGGTCGATCTGGGTTCCGGCGCCGGCTTTCCGGGCCTGGTGCTTGCAGCGCTGCTCGCCGGCACGCCAGGCGCGATGGTGCATGTGGTTGAAGCGACAGCGAAAAAGGCGGCGTTTCTGAGCGCAGTCATCGATGCGGCGGGGTTGCCCGCCAAGGTGTTCAACCTGCGCATCGAGGACTTTGGCGCGGGTGAGGGGTGCTATGACATTGTCACCGCACGTGCGCTCGCGCCCTTGTCGCGACTCATCCTCTATGCGAAGCCGATTCTCGATCGCGGCGCGCAAGGACTCTTCCATAAAGGCGCGGATTTGGACGCTGAGTTGGCCGCCGCGAAAGACGCTCTGGACGGTGGGGCGTACCGGGCAGATGTGCTGGAGAGCCTGAGCGATCCGCGCGGCCGCATCGTTCGCATCACGAAGGCCGCCTGATCCAGGTCCAACAGGAGTTTGGGGACATGCGCGCATTGGCGATCGCCAATCAGAAGGGCGGTGTCGGCAAGACCACCACCGCCATCAATCTCGGCACCGCTTTGGCGGCAACGGGCAAGCACGTGTTGATTTTCGATACCGACCCGCAGGCGAACGCCTCGACGGGAATCGACGTGCGGCCCGACAACGACACGGTGACAAGCTATGATGTGCTGGTAGGCGCGCAGCCCGTTGCGAAGGCAGTGCTGCCGACGAAAGTGCCAAACCTCTGGATCGTGCCGGGGCACGTCAATCTCTCAGGCGTCGAGATGGAGCTGATGGGCACACAGGGCGCGCAGTTTCGGCTAAGGGATGCGCTGTCCGCGTTTCGCGCCAGCAGCGAGATCAAGTTCGACTATGTGCTGATCGACTGTCCGCCGTCGCTCAACGTGCTCACCGTGAATGCGCTCACCGCCGCTGACGCGGTGCTGGTGCCGCTGCAGGCGGAGTATTTCGCGCTTGAGGGCCTGGCGCAGCTCAACGCCACCATCAACGCGGTGAAGCAGAATCTGAACCCGGCGCTCGAGATCCAGGGCGTGGTGCTGACCATGTACGACAAGCGCACTGCACTTTCCGACCAGGTGGCGCAGGAGGTGCGCACGCACTTTCCGGACAAGGTTTATGAGACGGTGATCCCGCGCAACGTGCGCGTCAGCGAGGCGCCAAGCCACGGCTTGCCGGCGATCATCTACGATCAAAACGCCGCCGGCTCGAAGGCCTATATCAGGCTCGCGAAGGAGCTGATCGAACGCGAACGCGGCGTGCAGGCGGCGTGAGGTTTTTACCGGTGGGTAAGATTTGCCTAGCACTTTGTTAAGCATGCCGAACTGAGTCGGCGGAGCGCGAGAAGGCGATGAGCGAGTTTGCGAAACCACGCGGCTTGGGGCGCGGGCTCTCGGCCTTGCTCGGCGAGCCAGTCAAGACCAACACGCCGGCGGCGCCGGCATGGACGAACCCCTCGCAAACGCCAACGACCGCGAACGTGGTCGAGCTGCCGAAAGCCCCCGGCGCGGCGGCAGGCGAGGGCGGCGCCAAGCAGATTCCGATCGACTTGGTGCAGCGCAATCCGCAACAGCCGCGCAAGCATTTCGGCGAAGACGAACTCGGCGAACTGGCGGCGTCGATCCGCGCGCACGGCGTGCTGCAACCGATCCTGGTGCGCCCGATTGCGGGCGGCAAGTTCGAGATCGTCGCCGGCGAACGGCGTTGGCGCGCCGCGCAGCGCGCAGGCCTGCATTCAATTCCCGCCGTGGTGCGCGATCTCAACGAGGTTGAGGTTCTCGAAATCGCCATCGTCGAGAACGTGCAGCGCACCGACCTCAATCCGATCGAAGAGGCGCAGGGCTTTCACGCGCTGATCGAGCGCTTCGGCCGCACGCAGGAAGAAATCGCCGAAGCGGTCGGCAAGTCGCGCCCGCACATCGCCAACATGCTGCGGCTCCTGAAGCTGCCTGAAGACCTGCAGGACATGGTGCGCGACGGGCGCTTGAGCGCCGGTCACGCGCGCGCGATCTTGACCGCGCCCGATCCGCGCGCGCTGGCGCTGCGCGTCATCAAGGACGGACTGAATGTCCGGGAGATCGAGCGCCTTGCGCAGCAGGCGAAAGATGAAAAGCACGGCCCGCGCGTGTCGCACGGTGAGGCCAAGAGCGCTGACACGCGTGCGCTGGAGCAAAGCCTTTCGAACGCGCTCGGGCTTGATGTCAGCATTAGCGAAAAGGGCGGGGCGGGCGATGTGAAAATCGCGTTCAAGACGCTCGAACAGCTCGATGACGTCATCCGCCGGTTGCGCAGCGGGCATTGAACAAAAAGCGAAGGGCGCGGTGTTTCCTCCGCGCCCTGGATCAACGGACCGGCCTCTTTTCTAGGGGGATTGCGCCGCGTCGCGCTCGCCGCGCGAGACCACCGTGGCGACCACGAGGTCACCGACCACATTGAGCGTGGTGCGGCACATGTCGAGGAAGCGGTCGACGCCAAGGATGATGCCGATGCCTTCGGGCGGCACGCCGACCATCGCCAGGATCATGGCGATCACCGGCAGTGAACCCGCCGGCACGCCGGCGGTGCCGATGCCGCCCAAGATGCACACGAACATCACCATCAGCTGCTGATTGACGGTGAGATCGACACCGAAAAACTGCGCCAGGAAGAGCACGGTAACGCCCTCGAACAGGGCCGTGCCGTTCTGGTTGGCCGTGGCGCCGACCGTGAGCACGAAGCGGGAGATGCGCCGCGGAAGCTTGAGTTCGGTCTCCGCGGTTTGGATCGAGATCGGCAAGGTCGCGTTGGAAGAAGCGGTCGAGAACGCCACCAGGAACGGTTGCCGCACTTGTGCGAAGAAGGTGAGGGGGTTGCGCCGCGCGAACACCAGCACGATCAGCGGATAAACCACGAACATGTGCAGCGCCATGGCGGCGACCGCGACGCCGACGAAGGCCGCGAGCCGCACCATCAGATCCCAGCCGAAAAGGGCGGCCAGGTTGAACATCAGGCATGCGATGGCGAGAGGCGCGACGCTGATGACAAGCCGCAGCAGCTTCATCATCACTTCGAACAGCCCGGCGATCATGAGCTGCAGCTGATCGGTCGCCGGGCTCTTCACCAGCACCAGACCGATGCCGAAGAAGACGGCGAACAGCATCAGCGGTAGCACCTGGTTCGCGGCCGCGGCCGCGAAGACGTTGCGCGGCACCAGATCGAGCAGGAACTGGCTGAAATTCACCTGATCAGGAGCGTTTTCGACGATGCCGCGCGCGCCCTCCGCGTATTCCTGCAACAGCGACTCCGCCAGCGCGCGATCCACGCCTTGGCCAGGCTGGAAATAGTTCACCAGCGTCAAGCCGATCACAACCGCGATCGCCGACACGACGATGGTCATCAGCAGCGTCTTCCAGCCGACGCGACCGAGCGACCCCAGATCGCCCATCTCCGCGACGCCGCCGACGATCGCCGCAAAGAGCAGCGGCAACACCAGCATGAACAGCAGACCAAGGAAAATCTGGCCAACGGGTCCGGTGATGTTCGCCGTGAGCCATTGCACCCACTCGGCGTCGGCGCCCACGGTGAGATTGACCCAGAGCCCGGCGCCCAAACCCAGGGCGAAACCCGCGAGCATGAGCCAATGGAGCGGGATGCCCCGCTTCTCCGCAGTCATACTGGCCATCGTTTTCTCCCCGTGTGCTCAGTGGCTAGCGGCGGGAGCGGAGGGGATCAACCCACGGCGATGCGTAACTCGCCGACCTGCACCTGTAGAACGCCGCTAGCTCCCGCTGCGCGGGAAGGCTCGTGGCGCCGCATCGAGCGTGGTCACCGAGTTCTGCCCGACCTCGATAATCGACAGCCCGCGCTCGATTGCGCCGTCCGACCGGAAACGGAAGAGACCGTCCGACCCTGAGAAGCCCTCGGCGTTTTCGATGCGGTTGCGCGAAAAACCGCGGGATCCGTAATTGCGGGAGAGCAGGGCGGCGAGCGCCACCGCATCATAGCCGAGGCTGGAGAGGCGCGTCGCGGGGGCGCCGTACGTTGTCTGGTAGCGCGTTTCGAACGTGCTGCGCGCGGACGGATCCGGAGCCACGTACCAGCCGCCCGACAGAGCCGGTTCGCGCTGGGCGTCGCCGGCCCATACGCTTGTTCCCATCAGCCGAACTTGACGCGGATCGACGCCGGCCTGCACCAAAGCGGGCGCGATGGCGCGGAGCGGACCGCCGCTCTCGGCAATCAGGATGGCCTGCACCGGCTGTGTGCGCAGGGACGCAGCAAGCGTACGCGCTGCGGCGCTGGCGTCGGCGTCGGTGCGGTTGTAGAGCTGCGCCTGCGCCAGCGTCACGCCATGCAGCCTCGCTTCGGCGCGCAAGGCGGTTTCGACACGGCGCCCGTATTCGTTGGCTGGGGCGAGCAACGCAATCGTGCGGACGCCGCGGCTGGCCGCAAATGACGCCAACCGCGCGATTTCGTCTTCGAGCTGGAAGCTCAGCAGATAGACGCCGTTGCCCGCGACCGTGCGATCCGAGGAAAACCCGATCACCGGGATGTTCTCGCCTGCGGCGGCGCGTGAAGCGCCGAGTACGCCCTCGCGCAATACCGGGCCGATGATGATGTCGGCTCCGTCATTGACCAGCGCACGGGCTGCGGCGTTTGCGGACGCTTCGGTCGAGCCCGCGTCGCGAGGGATCAGCAACGTGCCTTGATCGCCGTGATCGAACAAGGCGAGTTCGGCGGCGTTGTAGAGCGCTGCGGCGTCCTGCGGGCGCAGCGAGAATGGCAGAAGCAACCCGACGCGCACCACCTCACGCCCCCGCATGAAGGGCGGAGTGACGCCTTCTCGGGTCTGAACCTGTGCGCCGGGAGGCGCCGGCGGGCCAGCGGGCGGGGTTGGCAAGGCGGGGCCGGACGGCGCTGTGGCGCACGCCGCCATCATCGCCGCGAGGCTGACGGCTGCGAACGCCTTTGCGCTTGGCGTGGAGAGGCTACGCGGCGATGATTTGGTCCCGACCATGAGCGACTCCTCAACCCCAGCGAAATTCGGGCGCGAACCTATCGGCGCCGGCGCAGCCAGTCCACCGCTGGAACCGGGCCTTTATGTGGTGGCCACGCCGATCGGCAATCTACGCGACATAACCTTGCGCGCGCTGGATGTGCTGGGCGCTGCGACAAGGGTCTACGCAGAGGATACGCGCGTGGCGCGCAAGCTGCTCGACGCCTACGGCCTAAAGCCCAAGCTCGCCGCGTATCACGAGCACAACGCGGAAGCAGCGCGAGAGACGATCCTGGCGGCGCTGGCGGGTGGGGAGAGCGTGGCGCTGATCTCGGATGCCGGCACACCGCTGATCTCTGACCCCGGCTACAAGTTGGCTCGGGAGGCCGCCGCTTCGGGTCACAGAGTGATCCCGATACCCGGCGCATCCGCATTGCTCGCCGGTCTGGTGGTTTCGGGGTTGCCGACCGACCGGTTTCTGTTTGCCGGTTTTCTTCCTTCGAAACATGGCGCCAGAGTCGAAGCGCTCACCGCGCTGGCGCCCGTCGATACAACCCTGGTGCTGTTCGAGACCGGGCCACGGTTGGCAGATTCGCTTGCCGACATGGCGCGAGCGCTTGGCGATCGGAACGCTGCGATCGGGCGCGAGCTGACGAAGTTATTCGAGGAGGTTCGCCGCGGGACGCTCTCGCAGCTTGCCGCGCATTACGCCAACGCCGATCCGCCAAAAGGGGAGATCGTCGTTGTGATCGGTCCGCCGCTCGCAGCCGCAGAAGTGGATGACGCAACGCTCGACGCCTACTTGCGACCGCTCATTGCGAACGGCGTGAAGGATGCGGCGCAATCCGCCGCCGACACGCTCAATGTTCCGCGCCGGCGCGCCTACGCGCGCGCGCTGGCGCTCAAGGGGCAGGCGTGAACCGTCAACGCGCCGAGCGGCGCGGCCGCCTCGGCGAGTGGTTCGCCATGCTCTACCTTATGGGCAAGGGCTATCGGATCCTGGGACATCGCTGCCGCACCCCTTACGGCGAAGTTGATATCGCCGCCTGGAAGCGGGGCGTGTTGGTCATTGCCGAGGTGAAGTCGCGCGAAACCTACGCCGCGGGCGTGTTCGCGGTGACGCCGATGGCGCAGCAACGTATCGCGCGCGCCGCCCAGGCGCTCGCCGGCCGTTGGCGGCTGACGCATGCCCCGATCAGGTTCGACCTGATCATAGTCGGCGCGGGATGGTTGCCAAAGCATCAACGCGCAGCCTGGTACGACGAAGCCTGTCGTTAAGTGTGCCGAAACGACCCGCAGGCAGATTGGGCGGCCATGCGTACGTCTCTCACCGTGCTGACTGCTCTTACCGCGGCTTCGCTGGCCAGCGGCTGCGCCACCGCAGTCGTGGGCACAGCCGCGAGCGTCGGGATCTATGCGGTTCAGGACCGCACCATCGGCGAAGGCATCGATGACGCGACGGCGTCACAGCGGGTCAAGCTGCGCTTGATGTCGGTCGACAACGTTGCGTTCAGAGAGGTCGATGTTGAGGTGGCGGGCCGCAATGTCTTGCTGTCGGGCAGCGTGCCCACAGCGGAGCATCGCCAGGTTGCCGAGACGATCGCGCGCAGCGCCCGCATCGTCGACGCGGTGTACAACGAACTCGCGATTGGCGAGCCGTCGACCTGGGCGCGGAGCGCGCAGGACGAATGGATCACCGCGCAGATTCGGGCGCGCCTCACGGCGAGCCCGGCGGTGCGCGCGATCAACGTCAACATCGAGACGTTCCATGGCAACGTCTATCTCATGGGCAGCGCGCGAACCGATCACGAATTGCAACGCGCCGCCGAGATCGCGAGCGTGGTCGGCGGCGTCCGGCGCGTTGTCTCGTTCATGCAGGTGAGGCGACCGGAAGCGCCCTATTATGCGCAGGCCGAAGAGCAGGGACCGCCCGCACCCGAATATCGCGGCAGGGAGCCCGAGAACGAGCGTGTGTTCTAAGTTCGGCTTGGTCTTGAGGACAATTGGGGATAGCCTACTTAGGAACTGAGTCTCGAACCCACGGCGTTCGATTTTTGTTGCGGCTTTGTTCCCATCTTGTACGATGATGCCCTTAGTCTGTGGATAAGGTGGCATCATGCAGACATGCGCCAACGCAACCACCGTCGCGTTTTCAGGCCTCGAAGCGCGCCGGATCGATGTTCAGGTTCAGGTCGCCCCCGGCACGCACGGCATCGTCATCGTCGGTCTTGGCGACAAGGCCGTCTCTGAGGCGCGCGAGCGCGTACGCGCGGCGTTTGCGTCCATAGGGCTGGCGATCCCGCCCGGGCGGCTGGTGATCAACCTCGCGCCCGCCGATCTTCCGAAAGAGGGGACGCATTACGACTTGCCGATTGCGCTCGCCACCATGGCGGCGATCGGCGCACTGCCGCACGACGCGCTCGACGGCATCGTCTGCTTCGGTGAAGTTGGGCTCGACGGCTCGCTTGCGCCCGCGCCGGGCGCGTTGCCCGCTGCCATGGCCGCGCACGGCATGGGTCTCGCGTTCATCTGTCCGGAAACGTGCGGCTCCGAAGCAGCATGGGCAGGGGGCGAGGTCATCGCTGCGCCTTCGCTTCTCTCGCTGGTCAATCACTTTCGCGGCGGTACGGCGTTGAAGCCGCCTGAACGGGGCGATCTCATCGCGGGCGTGCGCGCGCCGGATTTGCGCGACGTGCGCGGCCAAGAACAAGCCAAGCGCGCCTTGGAAATCGCCGCCGCTGGCGCGCACAACATCCTGTTCGTCGGCCCGCCCGGCGCCGGTAAGTCGATGCTTGCGCAGCGTTTGCCGGGCTTGTTGCCGCCGCTCTCATCGGAAGAGCTGCTCGAAGTCTCGATGCTGCACTCGGTGGCCGGCTTGCTGGAGCGGGGACGGCTTACGCGCACGCGGCCGTTCCGCGCGCCTCATCATTCCGCATCGATGGCGGCGCTGGTGGGCGGAGGGTTGCGGGCGAAGCCCGGGGAAATCTCGCTGGCGCATCACGGCGTGCTGTTTCTCGACGAATTGCCCGAGTTCTCGCAGCAAGCCCTCGATGCGCTGCGACAGCCGCTGGAGAGCGGGCAGGTGCTGATCGCGCGCGCCAACCACCACGTGACTTATCCCGCGCGCATCCTGTTGGCGGCGGCGATGAACCCATGCCGATGCGGCGGCGGGTCGGGCGCGGGCCTGTGCCGGCGCGGTCCACGCTGCGCCATCGACTACCAGGCGCGCTTATCGGGGCCGTTGCTCGATCGCATCGACATCCAGCTCGATGTGCCGCCGGTCTTGGCGGCCGACCTGTCCTTGCCGCCGCCGGTGGAGGGCACCGCCGAAGCCGCCGTTCGGGTGGGACGGGCTCGGGACGCGCAAGCGGACCGCGGCGCCGGCTTGAACGCAACGCTGGATCTTGACGCGCTGGAGCGGGTGGCGGCGCCCGATGGTCCCGGCGCTGCGCTGCTGGCGAAGGCGGCCGAGACGCTGGTGCTGTCGGCTCGGGCGTATCACCGCACGCTGAAGGTCGCGCGCACCATCGCCGACCTCGATGGATCCCCCGCCGTGCGCCGTGTTCACGTCGCCGAGGCGCTGAGCCTCAAGCGTCAATGGGCCGGTGCGGAGCAGGCCGGGCAGGGCGTCAAGGTTTCTTAACCGCCACCGCGCTTCATCAGCCTCATGGCCCAGCCGGCGCCGGCGCCCACGCTCGACGTGTTCGATTTGATGCCCGATCCGGTCGCCTTGCTGGCGCCGGACGGGTCGCTGCTGCGCGCCAACCCCGCCTTCCGCAAGGCATTCAGGCATTGGATTGGGCCGCAGCGCCCGCCCTGGGGCCGCGTACAGCCGCCGCCATTCTCGAACGGCGAGCGTTGCTTCGACGCGCCCGCGCCCGACGGCCGCGATTTTGAATGGGTGGAGCGCATGCTGGCGGACGGCAGCCGGCTGGCGGTTGCGCGCGATGTTACCCGGCACGCCGTCGCCGCCGATCACGCGATGCGTGCAAAGACCACGCTGTTTGCCACACTCACACACGAGCTGCGCACGCCGCTCCACGGCGTTCTTGGCATGGCCGGATTGCTCGAACAGAGCGACCTTGAACCGAGCGCGCGCGCGCATGTCGAAGCAATCAAGCAATCGGGGGAGCATCTGCTCGATCTCATCACTGAGATTCTCGATTACTCGCGGCTTGAAGCGGGCGCGGTGATGCTGGAGGCTGCACCGTTCGATCCCGAAGCGGCAATGCAGGATGTCGCCGAGCTCTTGTCTCCCAGGGCGCACGCCAAAGGGCTTGATCTGGCGGTGATCGTACGCGCCGATACGCCCGAGCAGGTGCTGGGCGACGATGGCCGGCTGCGTCAAATCCTTTTCAATCTTGCCGGCAATGCGGTGAAATTCACCGAACGGGGCGGCGTGCTGCTGGAGGTCGCATCGCGGCCCGGCGAGCGGGTGCGTTTCACCGTGCGCGACACCGGGCCTGGTGTGCCGCCGGACAAGCAATCGCTGATCTTCGAAGAGTTTACCCAAGCTGATGCAAACATCGCGCGCCGGCATGGCGGGACGGGCCTCGGGCTCGCCGTCGTGCGCAAGCTCGCGGCGGCAATGGGCGGAGAGGCCGGCCTGTCCTCGCGCCCGGGCCAGGGCGCGGCGTTTTGGGTTGAGCTGCCAATGCCGACGTCGCGGCCGCCGGCTCCACCCATCGCGGCGTTGGCGCGCCTGCGCGTTGCGGTGCACAGCCGGTCGCACATCCTTGCGCAAGCGCTTCGAACAACCTTGGTCTCCCAGGGATGTGACCTGGTCGAGCGCGACGCCAAGCCAGATATCACCCTGTTCGAGTGGCGCGACGAAATCCCAGGCGCCGAACTCATGGCGCTGAAGCAGGAGGCTGCGGCGCTGATCGCGGTTGCGCCACAAGAGCGCCGGGACGCAATCGAGAGGTGCCGCGCCGCCGGTGTGCATCACTACGTGTTGAAGCCGGTGCGACGCCGCTCCCTGGTGCGACGCTTGCTCGCGGCGCGGGCGGGCGCCCTCGTCGCCGACGATGCCGAACCAGCACAAGCGCTGCGCGGTCTTCGTGTTCTCCTGGCCGAGGACAACCGCATCAATGCGCTGTTGGCGCGCACGGTGCTGAGTCGCGCCGGTTGCCTGGTAACGACGGTGTTTGATGGCGAGGAGGCTGTGGCCGCCGCCAACACGAGCGCCTACGATCTCATCCTGCTCGACATCCGCATGCCGAGGCTAGACGGCCTCGAGGCGGCGCAGCGCATCCGCGCCGGCGGCGCTTCGGCGCGGGCGCCGATTGTGGCGCTGACCGCCGACGGGGAGAGCGAGCGCGCCCGCGCGCTGTCGGCCGGAATGAACGACTTCATCACCAAACCGATCGACGCCACGCGCCTCCTGGCTGTCGCGGAGCGCTTTACCGGGGCGCGGAAAGCCGCCACGCTTGGCCCGACTTGAGGGGCGGAGAAAAGCTATGAGCACAGAAGCAGCGCCAAAGCGCTCGACGTGGGCCGCTATCGCGGTGTTCTTCGAGCGGCAGTCGCTGGTGATGTTGGCGCTTGGCTTCGCGGCTGGCCTGCCGAACCTGTTGGTGTTCGACACGCTTTCGGCTTGGTTGCGAACCGCCGGGGTGTCGCTGCAGGTGATCGGCTTCTTCGCGCTGGCGACGCTTTCGTACTCGCTGAAATTCCTGTGGGCGCCGCTGATCGACCGCACGTCGGTGCCGGTCTTGAGCGCCATGCTGGGCCACCGGCGATCCTGGATGCTGGTGTGTCAGGGTCTGATCATGTTCGGCCTATGGCTGATCTCAGGATCGAACCCGACCGTGAATATCGGGCTGGTGGCGCTTTTCGCCGTGTTCGTCGCCTTCACCTCTGCAACCCAAGACATCGTCATCGACGCGTGGCGCATTGAAGCTGCGGGGGAAGAGCGGCAGGGGGTCATGGCTGCCGCCTATCAGTGGGGCTACCGGATCGCGATCCTCACTGCGGGCATCGCGCCGCTCTTCATTGCTTCGCGCATGAACTGGGGCGTCGCCTACGCCACGATGGCCGTGCTGATGGTGATCGGCGTCATCGCCGTGCTGCTCGCGCCAAAGGAAAAGCCGCGCCCGGTTCAACAGCCGTTGATGCCGAACGACATGCCGGTCAAACCCGCGGAAGAGACCCTTGAGTGGGCGGTTCGGCTTGCGCTGTTGCTGGTCGGCGCGCTCATTTTCGGCACAGGGTTCACCGCCCAACTCGACCTGCTGAAAAGCGTCTTCAGAGTTGTTGGCGCCGAGGGCGCGCTGACAGGGCTTGAATCGGCATGGGCGGAGAAACCGCTTGGCGTGTTCATCCAAGTTGCGATGGCGCTCGCTGGACTCGCCATGATTGTTTGCGCGGCTTTGCCCGCACCGGGGAGGGCCACGCGGCCCGGCCTCTACTTCCGGCGTTCCTATGGCGAGCCGTTGGCGGATTTCTTCAAGCGCTTCGAGGGGACCGCGGGGCTCATCTTGGCGATGATCTGCTGCTACCGGCTCTCCGACTTCGTCCTCAACATCATGAACCCGTTCTATCTCGACCTCGGGTTCGACCTCGAACGGATCGCCGAAATCCGCAAAGGGTTCGGCGTGTGGATGCTGGTGATTGGCGTCGGCGTCGCCGGTTGGGCGATCGCGCGGTTCGGCCTCATCCGATGCCTGGTGGCCGGCGCCGTCGTGGGGCCGGCTTCCAACCTGATGTTCGCTTGGCTGGCGACACTGGGCGCGGACTGGCGCGCCTTCGCCGCCGCCATCGCGGTCGACAACATCACCGCGGGCTTCTCCGGTACGGTGCTGATTGCCTACATGTCCAGCCTCACCAGCGCCGGCTTTACCGCAACGCAGTACGCGCTGTTTTCATCGCTCTATGCGCTGCCTGGCAAATTGATAGCCGCGCAGTCGGGCGGCATCATTGAGGGATCTGCACGCGCCGCCGAAGCGGGCGGCCCGCTCGCTGGTTTGCGGGGGCTGTTCCAGAATTTGCCGCCGGACGCGTTCGCCCGCGCCAGCGATCTGGGCGTGTCGCCAGCGTCCTTAGGTGCGGGCTATGTGCTGTTTTTCTTCTACTCTTGCTTGGTCGGGGTCGCGGCGCTGGTGCTCGCGCTCATGATCGCGCGCAAACGCGAGACGGCGCCGCCACAGGCGCAACCTGCGCCCGCCTAAGGTGTGACGTGCGCTGCTTGGAAGGCCGCCAGCGTTGCGTACGTGACGATGTCGGACACCGTGCCGCCAAGCGGCGCGATCTGGATCGGGGCCGCGAGGCCCGTCAGCACCGGCCCGATCACCGTCGCGCCGCCCGCGGTGGTCAGCAGGCTGGTGGCGATCGAGGCGGAGTGCAGCGCCGGCATCACCAGCACGTTGGCCGGTTCGGAGAGGCGCGAGAACGGATAGAGGTCGCGCATGTTGGGATGCAGAGCGACGTCGACATTCATCTCGCCCTCGAACTCGAAGTCGATGTCTTCGCGGCGATCCAAGAGCGAGACGGCGTCGCGAATCTTCTCTGAGCGCTCCATGCGTGGATTCCCGAACGTGGAATGCGAGAGCAGGGCGACGCGCGGCGTGGCGCCGACGAGGCGCGCCATGGCGGCTGATTGTATGGTGATCTGTGCAAGCTCTTCTGCGTTGGGGAATTCGGTCACCGCCGTGTCGCCAATGAAAAGGGTGCGCCCCTTCATCAAGATGATCGACATGCCCATCACCCGCGAACCGCGCTCGGGGTCGACCGCCTTCAAGACGTCGTCGAGTGCAGTGGCGTAGTTGCGGGTGACGCCGGTGACCATGCCGTCGGCGTGGCCGTGCGCCACCATGCAGGCGCCGAACACGTTGCGGTCCTGGTTCACCAGGCGCTGGGCGTCCCGGTGCAGATAACCGTTGCGCTGCAACCGCGTATAGAGGTGCTCGGTGTAGGCGGCGTTGTGCTCGGTGAGCCGTGCGTTGACGACTTCGATCTTCGCGTCCTGAGGCACGCCGACCTGACCCATGTTCGCGCGCACAAGGTCTTCGCGCCCGACCAGCACCGACACGCCAAGGCCCAACTCCTGAAACGCATAAGCGGCGCGAATGACGGCGGGTTCTTCGCCCTCCGCAAACACGATGCGCTTTGGCTTACGCCGCACGACCGTTTGTACGCGCTGCATCATCGCCGCGGTGGGATCGAGCCGCTGCGCCAACCGGTGACGGTAAGCCTCCATATCCTCGATCGGCTTGCGCGCCACGCCGGTGTCCATCGCCGCCTGGGCCACATAGGGGGGAATCTCGGAGATGAGGCGCGGATCGAATGGCGTCGGGATGATGTAGTTCGGGCCGAATTTGAGGCGCCGGCCATGATAGGCGGCCGCGACTTCGTCGGGCACGTCCTGCTTGGCCAGCTCGGCGAGGGCGCGCGCGGCTGCGACCTTCATCTCCTCGTTGATCGTGCGCGCGCGCACGTCGAGCGCGCCGCGGAAAATGTATGGAAAGCCGAGGACGTTGTTGACCTGGTTCGGGTAGTCCGAGCGGCCCGTTGCAACGATGGCGTCTTTGCGCGCGGCGTGCACGTCCTCTGGCGTGATCTCCGGATCAGGATTTGCCATGGCGAAGATGATCGGCTTCTTCGCCATCGACGCGACCATCTCCTTGCTGACGGCGCCGGCGACGGAGAGCCCCATGAACACGTCCGCGCCCTTCATGGCGTCGGCAAGGGTGCGGGCCTTGGTGTCGACCGCGTGCGCGGCCTTGAACTGATCCATGCTCTCGGTGCGGCCATAATAGACCACGCCCTTGGAGTCACAGACGATGACGTTGTCGTGGGGAACGCCAAGGTGTTTGATCAAGCCGATGCATGACAGCCCGGCTGCGCCAGCGCCATTCACGACCACCTTGATGTCCTTCAGCGACCGGCCGGTCAGCTCACAGGCGTTGAGCAGCCCCGCGGCGGCGATGATGGCGGTGCCGTGTTGGTCGTCGTGAAAGACAGGAATGTCGAGTTCGTCGCGCAGGCGGCTTTCAATGACGAAGCACTCCGGGCTCTTGATGTCTTCAAGATTGATGCCGCCGAAGGTCGGGCCAATGTTGCGGACTGTGGTGATGAACTCTTCCACGTCTTGCGTAGTGACTTCGATGTCGATCGAGTCGACGTCGGCGAAGCGTTTGAACAGAACGCTTTTGCCTTCCATCACCGGCTTGGAAGCTATGGCGCCGAGGTTGCCGAGTCCCAGAATGGCGGTGCCGTTGGAGATCACAGCGACCAGGTTGCCCTTAGAGGTATAGTCGTAGGCGCGGTCGGGGTCCTCGGCGATGGCCTTCACCGGGACGGCGACGCCGGGGGAATAGGCGAGCGACAGATCGCGCTGCGTCGCCATCGGCTTGGTCGGCGTGATCGAGATCTTACCTGGCGTGGGAAAGCGGTGGAAATCGAGCGCCTCAGCGTCGGTGAAGGTTTTCTTTGAATCGGACATTGAGCCCCGCCGGATCGTTGGCGGCGCACCCTAGCTGCGGGCATGGGGGCGTCAATGGAAGTCCGGCGCGGGAGCGGCTAGAGCTGGCGCGTGCCCGATTCCTCGCACTCCGCGCCGCCGAAAGCGACGCCGTTCATGGCGCAGTATCTCGCCGCCAAAGCCGAGCATCCGGATGCTTTGCTGTTTTTCCGCATGGGCGACTTTTACGAGATGTTCTTCGAGGACGCCGAGCGCGCGGCGTCGGCGATCGGCATCACGCTCACCAAGCGCGGTCAGCACGGCGGCGAGCCGATCCCGATGGCCGGCGTGCCCTGGCATCAGGCCGAAGGCTATTTGGCGAAGCTCATCCGCGCCGGGTTCAAGGTCGCGGTCTGTGAACAACTCGAAGACCCGGCCGAAGCGAAAAAACGCGGCGCAAAATCTATCGTCCAACGCGGGGTGGTGCGCGTGGTCACGCCCGGCACGCTCACCGAGGAGGGATTGCTCGACGCGCGCGCCGCCAATCGTTTGGCCGCGGTGGCTTTTGTCGGCAATGCCGCGGCGATCGCGTGGGCCGATGTGTCCACGGGCGGTTTCGAAACACGTCCGGTCGATGCGCGCACGATCGACGATGAAGTCGTCGCGCTGGCGCCGGCGGAAGTGCTGGCTACCGACACTGACGCCGCGCGGGTAAGCGCAGGGGTGGCTTTGGCCGGCGCCGCGCTGACTTTGCGCCCCTCGGTCAAGGCTGACGTGAGATCAGGGGAACGCCGGATCAGGGCCGCATTCGAAGTGGCGTCCCTCGAGGCGTTCGGAGAGTTCAGCGACGCCGAGCTCGCGGCCATGGGTCTTCTGCTCGACTATATCGAGCTGACTCAGGCAGGCGCCGCGCCGCGCCTCATGCCGCCCCGGCGCAATGCCGAGCGGGCGTTCATGGCGATCGACGCGGCTACGCGCGCGGCGCTGGAGATTGAGCGCTCCGTGCGGGGCGATCGCCGCGGTTCGCTGCTGGGCTGCATCGACCGGACAGTTACGTCCGCGGGCGCGCGGCTTCTGGCGGAGCGATTGGCCAGGCCATTGACAGAGATCGCTCCGATCCATGCGCGGCTGGATGCGGTACAGTGGTTTCTGGAGTCTACGCGCACGCGCGGCGGCGTGCGCGCGGAGCTGCGCAAAGCGGGCGATTTGGCGCGCGCACTTACGCGGCTGGCGCTTGGCCGAGGCGGCCCGCGCGATCTAGCGCAGATGCGCGACGGCCTGCTCGCTGGGAGCCGGGTTGCGGCGCTTTGCGCTGCCAGCGAAGCACGGCCGGCGAACATCGCGCGGGGTTGCGAAGCGTTGGCGCTCAATGGCGCCAGTGCGGCGCTCGCACAAACGTTGGAGCGCGCGCTGGGGCAAGATCTACCGCTGCTGGCGCGCGACGGCGGCTTCATTGCCGGCGGTTTTGACCAAGCCCTCGACGAAGCGCGCGCGCTGCGCGACGACAGTCGCAAGGTCATCGCGGCGCTGCAATCAAAGTACGCGGAAGAGACCGGCATCGCCGGGTTGAAGCTGCGCCACAACAACGTGCTGGGCTATCACATCGACGCTACGGCAAAGCAGGCCGAAGCACTGATGGCGCCGCCGTTGAACGCGCGTTTCATCCATCGCCAAACCAACGCCGGCTCAATCCGTTTCACGACGACCGAGCTTGCGGAGCTCGATGCCAGGATCGCCCGCGCCGGCGAGGCGGCGCTGGCGCGGGAGCTGGCGCTGTTCAAGGACTTCGCCGCACGTGCGGCCGTGTGCGAGCGCGATATTCGCGCTGCCGCCGAAGCGTTGGCCGAACTTGATGTCGCCGCCGCGCTGGCCGAGTGGGCGGAGGAGGCGCGCTGCTCCCGCCCCGAGGTCGATGAGAGTTCGGCTTTGCTGGCTGAGGGCGCGCGCCATCCGGTGGTCGAAGAGGGCGTGCACCGTGAAGGACAGGGGTTCACCCCGAACGACGCTCGCTTGGATGCGGAAGGCCGGAGCGGACCGCGGCTGCTGGTGGTCACCGGCCCAAACATGGCCGGCAAGAGCACCTATCTGCGTCAGATCGCGCTGCTCGCCGCGCTGGCGCAGGCGGGCTCTTATGTCCCGGCCAAGAAACTGCGCCTTGGCGTCGTCGACCGCATCTTCGCGCGCGTCGGCGCGTCGGACGATTTGGCGCGCGGGCGTTCGACATTCATGACCGAGATGGTCGAAACGGCCGCAATTCTGCATCAGGCCGGGCCGCGCGCGCTGGTGGTGCTCGATGAGATTGGCCGCGGCACCGCGACCTTTGACGGCCTGGCGATCGCCTGGGCGGTGGCGGAGCACCTGCACGAGACCAATCGCTGCCGGTCGGTGTTCGCCACGCACTACCATGAACTGACGCGGCTGGCGGAGAAGCTGGGCGCCGGCGCCAACGCACATCTGCGCGCGCGCGAGTGGAAGGGCGACCTTGTGTTCCTGCATGAGGTGTCGCCCGGGCCGGCGGACCGTTCCTATGGTATCCAGGTCGCCAAACTGGCGGGATTGCCGCGGTCCGCTGTGGAGCGCGCGCGCGCTGTGTTGAGCCGGCTGGAGGCGCAGGGCGGCCCCAACCGTGTGGATTTCGTCGACGAGCTGCCGTTGTTCGCGCGCGAAGCGCCGCTGCGCGAACCGTCAGCTCTCGAGGCAGCCCTCGAGAGCATTGATCCGGATAACTTGTCGCCAAAGGAAGCGCTCGAGGCGCTTTACCGGCTCAAGGCGCTGTCGGACGGTCCTGCGCAGGATCCCTGAGCACCGGATCCCGGTTGTTCACCGTATCGCGGGCTTCGTCCATGGCCGCGCCGGCGATGACGTTCTCGCGCCAGATTGGGGCAGAGCCGGTCTGAACCATCAGGGTAACGAAAACGCCCAGGATCGCGCCCATGGCGAGGCCGCTGACGCCCCAGAGCGAGGCCGCGAACCAATAGGCAGCTGCGCGCTCGCTCTTGATGCGCTGGGCGAAAAGCTTCTGATCCATCAGCGCTTCGAGATTGGCGCGCGCAGGGTGATTATGGACCTGATGGTCCTCGTCCACCGGGTTCAGCTTGATCGTCTTGCCGCCCTTGCTGCGCATGAACACCTCTCCCCGGACGCGAATGCCCGGCGCAATTTGGTTGTGCCCGCCGAATGAGGCAAGTTTGCGAGTGCAAAATAACGTAGAAGTCATTCCGTGCAACAGCAAGTGGATAGCTTTGCGGAGCCGGAATGACGAGATGTGGGTGACATGACGGTCACAGCGCTCGGCGATCGTAACCCAGACGTGGCAACGGCCCTCGCGCGCGCCCGTGGCGATGCCAAAGCGGGGCTCGAAGCGGGCCGCAGCGGCCACGACGTCGCTCGTCGACTAAGCCGGGACGTCGACGCCGTGCTCGGAGCCTTGTTTGCCGCGGTCGCAACGGAAACGCCGGCCGTAGGCGTGGCGTTGGTCGCCGTTGGCGGGTACGGCCGTGGCGAACTCGCGCCGTTCTCCGACCTCGATCTTCTGTTCCTGACAGACGACAATGCCGTGGGCCCGGATCGCTTCGTCGAGGCGATGCTCTATCGGCTCTGGGACGCAGGCGCGAAGATCGGCCATGCCTCACGAACCGTCGAACAGAACCTGAAGCTGGCGCGCGATGATTATACGATCCGAACATCGCTGCTCGAAGCGCGCGTCGTCGCCGGCGACGAACGCCTAGCGCGAAGTTTGCTAGAGCGTCTGCGCCGCGAGGTGATTGAGCGCGATCAGGCGGGCTTCATCGCAGCCAAATTGTCTGAGCGCGACCAACGGCACGCTCGCGCAGGCGCCTCCCGCTACATGGTCGAGCCGAACATCAAAGAAGGGAAGGGCGGCCTCCGCGATTTGCACACACTGTTCTGGCTGGCGCGTCATCGCTACGGACTTGATGAAAGCGCCTATGTCAGCGCCGGTGTGTTCACCGAAGCAGAGCGCGCATCGTTGCGCAGCGCCCTGAGATTTCTGTGGACGGTGCGCTGCCGCCTGCACTTTGTCGCTGGCCGCGCTGAGGAGCGCCTGACCTTCGACTTGCAACCCGAACTCGCGGCGGCGATGGGATTCGTGGCCAAAGGCGAACACAGCGGCGTCGAGCGCTTCATGACCCGGTACTTTCGGGTTGCACGCGAAGTTGGGATGCTGACCCGCATCCTGTGCGCGAAGCTCGAAGCGGATCATGCCAAGCACGCGCCCGCGGGAATCGCCCGAAGCGAGCCGTGTCGTCGAGAGCCGGAGGGCGCGATCGCCGATGGGTTTCTGACCGAAAGCGGGCGACTCGATGTAGAGACGCCGGCGGTGCTTGAGACGCCGCGAAATCTCATGCGGTTGTTCGTGCTCGCTGATGCGCACGACTTGGACATCCACCCGGAGGCGCTTGGCGCTGCCGCTCGGGTCGCGAGCCGGATGCCGCGCAGCTGGCGTCTGGACGCGGCGGCGAGAGAGGAGTTTCTCAAGGCGGTTGCCTCGGGCAGGCGGCCCGGCGCAACCTTGCGCAGGATGAATGACACCGGCGTGCTTGGCGCCTTCCTGCCGGAGTTCGGACGCATCGTCGCGAAGATGCAGTTCAATATGTACCACCACTTCACGGTGGACGAACACACGCTCAAGGCCATCGAAGCGCTGTCGGAAATTGAGCGCGGCCGCTACGGCGACCAGCATCCGCTGGCGACGGAGCTCTTCTCAAAGATCAAAAACCGTCGGGCACTCTATCTCGCCATGTTGCTGCACGATACGGGCAAGGGCGAGGGTGATCAACA
Source organism: Hyphomonadaceae bacterium (assembly GCA_019753175.1). GTDB lineage: Bacteria > Pseudomonadota > Alphaproteobacteria > Caulobacterales > Aquidulcibacteraceae > Vitreimonas. The sequence goes on along the minus strand of JAIELK010000002.1, from coordinate 45,964 downwards.
AATCGAGGGCGAGAAGGCCGCGCGCCGCGCCTGCAGAAGACTTGGCCTCGGTACGATGGAGGTTGAGGTCGTGGCATGGCTGGTGCGTCACCACCTGGTCATGAGCGACGTCGCGCAAAAACGCGACCTCAGCGACCCCCACACCATTGCTGAATTCGCGCGCGTCGTCGGTGGGATCGAGCGGTTGCGCTTGTTGCTGATCTTGACGGTGGCGGACATGCGCGCGGTGGGCCCCAACGTTTGGAACGCCTGGAAAGGTCAGCTGCTGCGCGATCTTTATCGGCTGACGGAGGCCGCACTGCATGGCGGCCGGTCCGACGAGAGTGCGGTCCGCGACCTGCTCTCCAACCAGGCGAGACTGGCAAAGCAGCGCTTGGTCGATGATCTTGGCGCGGAAGCGTTGAGTGAGTGGCTTGATCTTGTCGAGGACGCGTATTGGCTAAGCAATGATGCGGAGGCGCTTGCTTGGCACGCGCGGGAAGTACTGGCTGCACAAGCGGACGCAGCTGTGCCGCATGTGGCGGCGCGCGTGCGCGAGGCGCAGGGCGTAACGGAAGTGCTGGTCTATGCCCGCGACCGGAGGGGTCTGTTTGCAAGCCTCGCGGCGGCGATCTCCCTGAGCGGCGCGGATATAGCTGGTGCGCGGGTGTACACGACGACCGACAACTTCGCCTTTGACGTTTTCACGATCCAGACATCCGATCTCAAAGCCTTTGGCGCCGAGCATCCCGCCGCTTTGCGCGCGCTCATCAGCCGCGTGCGCAAGGCAGCGATCGAGGATGCGCCGCTTCCCGAGCCCAAGCTGCCTTCGCGCCGCGCCGCCGCGTTCGCCATCGAGCCCTGGGTTCGGATCGACAACCAAGCTTCAGCGGTTGCAACGGTGGTGGAGGCGTCCGGGCGGGACCGCTCTGGTTTGCTGGCGGCGTTGGCGCGCGCGTGCGCGGATGCCGGCGCCTCGATCGTCAGCGCTCACATAGACACCTACGGCGAACGTGCAGCGGATGTTTTTTACTTGCAGGACGAAGCGGGAAAAAAGCTGGTCAACCCCGATCAGATAGATGCCTTGTCCGCGGGACTCGAAGCGGCATTGCGGGCTGGAGAGCCGGCCGCGCCCGCGACTTCATCCAACAAGGCGCTTGCTGTCGGGCGCGCCTCGACGGCGCGCTGAGGGCGGGTTAGACAGCGCGTCACGCGACGAGGGGAGTTTATGAGTCTGGCCCGCAACACCGCCGTCATCGGCGGCCTGACCCTTGTCTCGCGCGTGCTTGGTTTTCTTCGCGATCTGCTGCTGGCGGCGGCATTGGGCGCGGGGCCGGTGGCTGATGCGTTTTACGCCGCATTGCGCTTCCCAAATCTGTTCCGCCGCTTGTTTGCCGAGGGCGCGTTCAGCCAAGCGTTCGTTCCGGTCTACTCCAAGACGCTGGCGGAGCAGGGTGAGGAGGCCGCAGACCGGCTCGCCAGCGAAGCGCTGGCGGTGCTGTTGTTGGCGACGGCGGTCGTTACCGGGATCGCGGTGCTGTGCATGCCGTGGATCAATCTGATTTTGTTCGCAGGCTACGCGAACAATCCAGAGATTTTTCAGCTCGCGACGTTGCTGACACAAATCACCATGCCGTATCTCGTTGCGATCAGCGCGGCGACGCTGTTTGCCGGCGCCTTGAATGCGCGCGGGCGGTTCTTCGCGGCGGCGGCGGCGCCCTCGCTACTCAATGTGTGCCTGCTCGTAGGCGTATGGTTCTTTCGCGATGACCCGGTGCAGGCATCCTACGCCGCAGCAACCGCGGTCACGGCGTCGGGAGTGTTGCAGGCTGCTTGGGTGGCATGGGGCGCGCGCCGCTCCGGCACTCGCACGCGTCCAGCCGCCCCAGCTTTGACGCCGAACGTGAAGCGCTTGCTGACGCTTGCGGCGCCTGCAGCGGTGGCCGGCGGCGCGCTGCAAATCAATGTCATGATCAGCCAGATCCTGGCATCGCTTGAAGAGGGAGCGATCGCGCTGCTGAATTATGCGGATCGACTCTACCAAATGCCGCTTGGCCTGATCGGCATCGCTGTCGGTGTGGCGATGTTGCCGCGCTTGTCGACCTTGGTGCAGGCGGGTGACCAAGCCGGCGCCCGCGGCGCGCTTGACGAAGCCGTCAATCTGTCGATGGCGTTCACGCTGCCCTCGGCCGCCGCTATGATGGCGATGCCGGTGCTGCTGCTCGACGGGCTTTTTGCGCGCGGCGCCTTCACCTCGTCGGATGCTGAGGCCGGCGCGCTGGCGCTGTTCCATTATGGTTGGGGTGTGCCGGCCTTTGTGTTGGCAAAGATCTACGCGCCGGCCTTCTTCGCGCGCGAGGACACAAGAGCGCCGATGCACTTTGCGCTGATCTCGATGGCGCTCAACATAGCACTGGGTGCGGCGCTGTTCTTCGCGCTGCGCGCCCTGGGTGAACCTGGATTTCCTGGCCTCGCGATTGCGACCAGCGCGGCCGCTTGGCTCAACGTGTTGCTCATGATTGCTTCGCTCGCCAAGCGTCGCGCCTACGCGCCTTCGACACGCGCCAATGGACGCCTGATGCGAATTGCACTGGTCTCGGCTGCGCTGGGAGCGGGGCTGTTTCTGGCGCAAGCCAACCGCGCGGCGCTGGAGTCGATGGTTGGCGGGAAGGAAGTATTGATCGCGATCCTCATTTTCGGCGGTGGCATTTCCTACTTCGTAGCCCTGTTCCTCACCGGCTCGGTGACGATTTCGGAGGTGCGCGCCGCTTTCCGTCGCGAACCTGGCGCAGCGCCGAGTGGAAGCGCCTTGCCGCCGGACGCGGCGCCCTGATAGGCAGCGGCCATGACCGACGCTCCACCGCCCGCTTACGCCGGCCCGCCTCGCGTATTCTCCGGCATGCAGCCGACCAACGGCCTGCACCTCGGGAACTATCTCGGCGCGCTGCAGAAATTCGTGGCGCTGCAGGCGCGCTACGAGTGCCTCTATTGCGTCGTCGATCTGCACGCGATCACAGCGGGGCCGGACCCGAAAGAGCTGGCGGCGAAGTCGCGCGAAGTCGCGGCCGCTTATCTCGCCGCCGGCGTCGATCCCAAGCGCTCGATCATTTTCATCCAATCGGCGGTGCGCGAGCATGCGGAGCTGGCCTGGATCTTCAATTGCATCGCCCGCATGGGCTGGCTCGAACGCATGACCCAGTTCAAGGACAAGGCCGGCAAGCATGCCGAGCGCATGTCCGTGGGCCTGTTCGATTATCCGGTGCTGCAGGCGGCGGACATTTTGTTGTACAAAGCGACGCACGTGCCGGTCGGCGAGGACCAGAAGCAGCACCTCGAACTTTCGCGCGACATCGCCCAGAAATTCAACAACGATTACGAAGCCCCCGGCTTCTTCCCGCTGCCGGAGCCTCTGATCCAGGGTCCAGGCGCGCGCATCATGAGCTTGCGCGAGGGAACCAAGAAAATGTCGAAATCCGATCCCTCCGACATGACCCGCATCAACCTCACCGATGACGCCGATGCGATTCAGTCCAAGATCAAAAAAGCCACCACCGACCCGCTGCCGCTGCCGGAAACTGCGGAGGGGCTGAAGGGCAGGGCGGAAGTGGAAAACCTCGTCGGCATTTACGCAGCGATGAGCGAGCGCAGCGTCGACGATGTGTTGCGCGAATTCGGCGGCAAGGGCTTCGGCGTGTTCAAGCCGGCGCTTGCCGATCTGCTTGCGGCGAAACTCTCCTCCATCGCCGCTGAAATGCGCCGCCTCAACGCCGATCCGGGCGCGCTGGATGCGATCCTGCGCAACGGCGCCGAACGCGCGCGCGCAATAGCCGCGCCGATCATGGCGGAGGTGCGGGAGAAGGTGGGGTTCTGGCGCGCTTGATGCGCCGGTGCATTTGCGCGACCATCGCCGCCGATGGCTGACCAGAACACCTTCGCCTGCCTTGTTATCGCCGACGAGAGCGAGGAGTTCCCGGACGCGCTCATCTATGCCGGCCTGCTTTGCCGAACGACGGGATGGCGGCTGGTGATGCTGCGCGTAATCGAGCCGTCGGACCCCGCACCCTGGGCTTCGATCACCGAGGAGATGCGACGCGAGGCCCGCGACGCGGCCGAGTCCTTGACGCAACGCTTCGCGGCTGAGGCGTGGGCCGAGTGCGGCATCACTGCAGAGACCGTTCTACGGGAAGGGGATTTGAAGCCGGAACTACGCAAGCTGCTGCAGGAAGACGAGTCGATAAAGCTCGTGGTGCTGGCCGCGGCTGCTGGTCCGGCGGGGCCTGGTCCGCTGGTGCGACAGCTCGGGCGCGCCACGGGACTGGGCCAACGGCCGGTGCCAGTGCTGGTCGTCCCCGGCGCACTGACGCGCGACGAGATCAGGCGGCTGGCGCTTTCCGCTGGCTTGACCGGCAGGTCGCCAGCGACCACCTGATGACCATGTTCATCCAGACGGAATCGACGCCCAACCCGCGCACCCTGAAGTTCCTGCCGGGGCGTGACGTCCTCGGCGCGGGGAGTCGCGAGTTCTCCGACCCGGACGCGGCGCTTGCGTCGCCGCTCGCCCATGCGCTGTTCCTCGTCGACGGCGTCGAGCGCGTTTATCTCGGCGGCGACTTCATCTCGGTTACGCGAAACGACGCAATCGAGTGGCCGCATCTCAAGCCGCATCTGCTTGCTGCGATCATGGATCACTTCACTTCGGGCCGTCCGATCTTGCGCGAAGGCGATGCGGCCGAAGAGGCAGAGGACGAGATCGTCTACGAAGGTGAGGCAGCGGGCATCGTGAAGGAGATCAAGGCCATCATTGAGGCGCGGGTGCGTCCGGCGGTGGCGCGCGACGGCGGCGACATCACGTTTCATTCGTGGGATCATGACAGTGGCGTCGTGCGTCTTACCATGCGCGGTTCGTGCGCTGGCTGCCCGTCGTCGGCGCTGACCTTGAAGCAGGGTATCGAGAACATGCTGCGCCACTACGTGCCTGAAGTGACGGCGGTGGAGCAGGTGGCGTGAGCGGAGCTCCGCTCGTTCTCGCCATAGATACGAGCCTTGATTCCTGTTCGGTCGCATTGGCGCGCGGCGACGAGGTGCTCGCATCGGCGACGGAAACCATGCAGCGAGGCCAGGCGGAACGCTTGGCGCCGATGGTAAAGGACGTGCTGGCCACGGCCGGTGTGCGTTTTTCCGAGCTTGATCGCGTTACGGTTACGACCGGACCCGGTTCGTTTACGGGCGTGCGCGTTGGCCTGTCATTTGCGCGCGCGCTGGCGATGGCGCTGAACAAACCATGCATCGGCGTCTCGACATTGGAGGTGCTGGCGCTGCGCGCCGGCGAGCGGGGCCTTCGCGCAGCAGCGATCGCCGCACCCGGCGCGTCCTACGTGGCGCTCTACGAGGACGGGGCAGCGCTGATCGCGCCGCGTGCGTGCCTCGCCGACGAACGAGAAGCGCTTGTCGCCGCGCAGGTTGGAGCGCGCGCGGTGGCCTGGACGGGCCCGGGCGTTGGTGCGGATATCGTGGCGCTGGCCCGGCGAGCGGCGGGCGTAGACCCGGCCCTCTACCCGCCGAACCCCACCTATCTGCGGGCGCCGCATGTCACACTGCCCGCGGACGCCGCGTGATCGAGGTCGTGGATGCGAGCGCCGTTGGCGAACTCACTCGTGTGCATGCGGCCTGCTTCGACAAAGCGTGGCCCCCGGAAGAGATCGCGCGCATGTTGGACAATCCCGCCAGCATCGCCGTTGCTGCGCGTGAAGCGAGCGTCATTGGTTTTGCCATGGCGTGGGCAGCGGCTGGCGACGCCGAAATCCTGACGGTCGCGGTCTTGCCGGAAGCTCGACGCAAGGGGGTCGCCAAAGCACTGCTTTCCGCGGTTGCTGCGGTTGCTGTCGCGCGCGGGGCTGTCGCGATTCACCTTGATGTGGCCGAAACCAACGCGGCCGCCCGCGCCCTCTACCGCGCACTTGGTTACCGGGAAATCAGCTCTCGTCCGCGCTATTACGCCACCGAAAGTGGACCGGTTGACGCGCTTGTCTTGCGCCTCGACTTGGACCCAAGCTCAGCGTGACGGGTCAGCGGTGGACGCGGGCGGCGCCCAAGGTTATGTCTCCGCCGCCCGAGGAGGCCATGGATCGGATCGAGAAACTCTGCGTCGAGAAGGGCATGCGCATGACTGAGCAGCGCCGCGTGATCGCGCGCGTGGTGTCAGCCAGCCAGGACCATCCCGATGTTGAGGAGCTGCATCGCAGAGCCGTGGCGGTCGACCCCGGAATTTCCATCGCCACGGTGTACCGCACCGTTCGGCTGTTCGAAGAGGCCGGCATTCTCGAACGGCACGACTTCCGGGACGGGCGCTCGCGCTACGAAGAGCGGCCCGACACACATCACGACCATCTGATTGACATGAAGTCGGGTCAGGTCATCGAGTTCGTCGATCCGGAGATTGAGCGTCTCCAACATGAAATCGCTCGCCGCCTCGGCTACAAGCTCGTGGATCACCGGTTGGAGTTGTATGGAGTGCCTCTCGACGAGCGAACCAAGGCGAGCAAGCGCTGATGGCCGCCGCGCAAGAACCGAAACGTCTGTTCATCGAAACCTACGGCTGCCAGATGAACGTGTACGACAGCGAGCGTATGCGCGATGTGCTTACGCCCTTAGGGTATGCCTTGACCGAACGGCCTGACGACGCGGACTTGGTGATCCTCAACACCTGCCACATCCGCGAGAAGGCGACAGAGAAGGTCTATTCCGAGATTGGCCGGCTGCGCGTGCACAAGGAGCGCCGCGCCGCTGAAGGAAAGAGCACGACCATCGCGATAGCGGGCTGCGTTGCGCAGGCCGAAGGCGAAGAGATCATCGCGCGGGCGCCGGCTGTGGATTTAGTCGTGGGGCCGCAGGCCTATCACAAGCTGCCGGAGTTGATCGCGCGAGCGGCGCGGAAAACCGGGGAGCGTCTTGCGGCGGACTTCACCGCGCAAGAGAAGTTCGATGCGCTCCCGGCGCGCGCACCTGACGGAGTCACTGCGTTTCTTTCCATTCAAGAAGGGTGCGACAAGTTCTGCACGTTCTGCGTTGTTCCGTACACGCGCGGCGCCGAGTATTCGCGCCCCGTCGCGGACGTTGTCGCCGAAGCGCGCGTGTTGGCGGATCGCGGCGTGCGCGAGATCACTTTGCTTGGCCAGAATGTGAACGCCTACCATGGCCAAGGCGGCGACGGCCTCGCTGACCTGCTCTCGCGGCTGGCGCGCATCGAAGGCGTGGAACGCCTGCGTTACACGACATCGCACCCGAGCGAGATGACCGACGCGCTGATTGCGCTGCACGGGGAAGAGCCCAAGCTGATGCCGTATCTGCATCTGCCGGTGCAGTCGGGGTCGGATCGGATCTTGAAGGCCATGAACCGCAGGCATGATGGCGCGTACTACCGCGACATCGTCGCGCGCCTGCGCCGCGTGCGGCCCGACATAGCGCTCTCTACCGATTTCATCGTTGGGTTCCCGGGCGAGACCGAACCGGACTTCGAAGCCACCATGCTGCTGGTTCGCGACGTTGGCTTCGCCTCCGCGTTCTCCTTCAAGTATTCGCCGAGGCTTGGTACGCCGGCGGCGGTGATGCATGGAGAGGTGGCGGAGGGAGTGAAGGCGGAGCGACTGGCCCGCCTGCAGGCGCTGCTTTCCGAACAACAGCGCGCGTTCAACCAAGCACAGCTTGGCCGGATCTTGCCGATCCTTGTGACCGGCAATGGCCGGAGGGCAGGCCAGAAGCATGGCCGCTCTCCCTATCTGCAGGCCGTGCATTTCGAGCATTCGTCGGCGGTCGATGGAGACATTGTCGCGGTGCGCATTGTCTCGGCATCGCAGAATTCGCTGACTGGCGAGGCCGCGCAGTCGACGCTGGAGGTAGCGTGACCACGCAACGCCAAGACGGCGGCCTCATACGCATTATCACGCTGCCAGAGGCTGGTGTGGCGCAAGCGGTGTTTGGACCTTTGCATCGCCACATCGCACACATTCAGGAAGCATTCCGCGACCCGCACGGGCCGCGCGGCGCGCCCGCCTATCGCGTTACGCTCGATGCACAGGGCGATCAGCTCACGGTCCGCGCAGACGCGAGCGGCGCCGCCGACATTGAACGCGTGCAGAGGATCGTCGACGCGCTGGCCGATCTTGCCCGCCGCAAAGGCAAGGTCCGCGAGGGCGAAGTGCTGGCGGCGATCTCGTTCTCGGAGGGGCCGACCGAGAAATCGGGGCCGATGACGCTGCCTCAGCTTGGCGGGCTCACGCTGCGTACGCCAAGACAGGTTCATTACGTCGAAGCGCTGCGCGACGAGACTATCGATCTCATCTTCGGCGTCGGACCGGCAGGCACCGGAAAGACCTTCCTGGCCGTCGCCGCCGCGGTCGAGGCGCTGAAGCAGGAGCGCGTGGATCGCATTGTGGTGACGCGACCGGCGGTCGAAGCGGGCGAAAAGCTCGGCTACCTTCCGGGCGATCTCGCCGAAAAAGTCGATCCCTATCTTCAGCCGATCTGGGATGCGTTCCGCAGCCAGATGAGCGAAAACGATCTGAAGGCGCGCCGCGAACGTCGCCAAATCGAAGTCGCGCCGCTTGCGTTTATGCGCGGCCGCACGCTGTCCAACGCGTTCGTCATCGTCGACGAATCGCAGAACGCCACGATCCTGCAAATGAAGATGGTGCTGACGCGCCTGGGCGAGGGCTCGCGCATGGTGGTGACAGGAGATCCCACGCAGATCGACCTGGTGCGCCCGGACCAATCTGGACTTGCCCACGCGATGACGATTCTCGAGCGGCTCTCCGGCGTGGAGATCATTCGCTTCGCGGCGCAAGACGTGGTGCGACACCGGCTGGTGGCGCACATCGTCGACGCCTACGATCGGGCAGAGTCTGGCCGTGTCTGAGGCTTTTTCGGTGGATGTCTTGGTCGGGCCAGATGCTTGGCGCGGGCGCGAGCAAGCGCTGGCCGAGGCGTTGTCCGCCGCGGCGACGTCCGAGAATGCGCGTGGCACGGTGTCCTTGTTGCTGGGCGACGACGCAGCAATCGCCGCTCTTAACGCTGAGTTCCGGGGCAAGACCAGCCCTACCAATGTTCTATCTTTCCCTCCGAGCCAGCCGTCCGAGGCTGGATTTCTTGGGGATATCGCCCTTGCGGCGGAAACCATTGCGCGGGAGGCCGCCGAACAGGGTAAGACGTTCGAAGCACACGCCGCCCATCTCGTGGTGCACGGCTTCCTGCACCTGTTGGGCTATGATCACCTGAACGATGCGGACGCCGAGAAAATGGAAGCGCGCGAGCGCGGCATTCTTGCGGGACTCGGCATCGCCGACCCCTATGCTTAAGGGAGCGCGCAAGGCGCTAAACTGACCCATGGTTGAGACAGTCGACGATTCGGAGCCTTTGCGGCGCAAGCGCCAGGGATTGGCGCAACGCTGGTCGCGAATCTTTGCGCGCGAGAGAAAAGGATCGGCCGAGGCGGTCGAAGATGCGCTGCGCGAGCATGAGGAAAAGGGCGACGCCCTTGGTCTTGCTCACAAGGACATGATCCTGCGCGCCGCGCGGTTCGACACGCTGAAGGTCGCCGACGTGATGCGGCCGCGCGCCGAAATCGTCGCGATCGAAGCTGGCGCAACCTTGGGGGAGGCGGCGCGCGTGATCGCAGAGAGTCAGCACTCGCGTCTGCCGATATACGGCGAGACACTGGACGACCCGCAAGGCTTCATCCACGTACGCGACGTGCTGTCGTTGCTGGCGCCGGGGTCAAACGGCGAACAACGCGCCCAGTTTGGCGACCGTGCACTCTCGCGCATTCGGCGCGACATCCTCTACGTGCCGCAGTCGATGACCCTGGCGACGCTCTTTCTGAAGATGCAGTCAAGCCGGATTCATTTGGCGCTGGTGGTGGACGAATACGGCGGCACCGATGGATTGGTGTCGATGGAAGATCTGGTGGAGCAGATCGTCGGCGCCATTGAAGACGAACACGACATCGACGCCGCGCTCATCATGGAGCGCCCGGGCGCGTTCGAGGTGGACGGACGAGCGCCGATCGATCAGCTGGAAGGGAAGCTGGGCGCAAGCCTGCAGCTGCCCGACCATGAGGACGAGTTCGATACCATCGCTGGCTTGGCGGTGGCGCTGGCGGGACGTTTGCCGCAGCGTGGGGAAATCCTTCATCATCCGTCGGGTTTCGACGTTGAGATCGTCGACGCCGACCCGCGCCGGGTGAAACGAGTCCGGATCAAGCGAGTCGTGGAGCCCGGAAAGCTGGCTGCTGACGCTGAAGACGGCTAGGCTCGGAGCGAACGCATGGAAGCCACGTCATTGACCGCTGCGCGTGCGAGCGTGCCCGCGTTGCTGTCACGTTTGGGTAAATGGCTGGACGCGCGCGGTCGCTGGCAGCGACGGCTGCTCGCGGCGAGCGCGGGCGCGGTCGCTACACTCGGACATGCGCCCTTCCAACTCACGATGTTGTACGTTGCCGCGATCGTCGCGCTGGTCTGGCTGCTCGATGCAGCGCACCGCAAGCGCGCGCGCTTGTTGTCGGCGTTCGAGATGGGTTGGTGGTTCGGATTCGGGCATATGACCACCGGGCTCTATTGGGTGTCGTCTGCGTTCAATGTCGATTCCGTTGCATGGGGACCCTTATGGGGCGTGCCTGCCACGGCGCTGCTGGGTATCGCTACCGCGACATTCTTCGGCGTGGGCTGCACACTCGCCATGACGCTGTGGACGCGCGATGTGCGCCGCATCTTTGCGTTCGCCGCGGCGCTGCTCGTCACCGAGTGGCTGCGCGGCAACGCCGTGTTCGGCGGGTTTCCCTGGCTATTGCCCGGTTATGTCTGGACGCCCGGCGAGCCGGTGTCTCAGCTGGCGTCTGTCGTTGGCATTTACGGCCTGTCGTTGCTGACGCTGTTGATTGCCGCGACGCCGGCGGCGCTTGCCGACCCTGCCGCCAGCACGGTGCGACGGTTGGCGCCGACGCTGATTGCAGCCTTGGTTGTCGGTCTCGGTTTTGGCTGGGGCGCGCGCCGCCTTGCCGAAACCTCGGTCGTCGCGCCGCCGCCTACACCTGTCGTGCGCGTCGCGGATTCCGGGCTTGGCCAAGCCGCCAAGTGGGAGGCGCGGGCAGACCAGGAGTGGCGCGTGCTGGCGCGCTATCTCGAGGCAAGTGGCGCGCCGTACGCTGACTCGAACGCAAACATCCTCGTGTGGCCGGAAGGGGCGATTCCCACGATCAACTTTTTTGTGCTGGAGAATCCCGAGTTTTTGGAAGCGTTGGGTCGTGGCTTGGGCGACAGGGCGCTCATTACCGGTTTGTCCCGGCGCGATCGGGCGGGGGACCGGCTGGCCTATTTCAACTCGGCGGCCGTGATCGACGGCGTTGGGGGCGCCCTCAGGGTGGGCCAGATCTATGACAAGAACCGGCTCGTGCCTTTTAGCGAGTACATCCCTTTCTGGTCGCTGATCGGCCCGTTCAACATCGCACCGCTGCAGCGGATCGGGGCGGGCTTCGATCAAGGCGCGCCCCCGTCGCGCGTCATCATTCCAGATGCGCCCCCGGCGGTAGTGTTGATCTGCTATGAGGCCATCTTTCCAGGCATGGTCCCGCGGGGCGATGAGCGGCCGGGCTGGATCGTCAGCGTCACCAACGACGCCTGGTTCGGGCGCGGGACCGGCCCTTGGCAGCACTACGCTATGGCGCGCTATCGAGCGATCGAGGAGGGGCTGCCCATGGCCCGCGCAGCGTCTGGAGGGGTCTCGGCCATCATTGACCCGCTCGGGCGGGAGGTGGTGTCGACCGATGGGGAGCGGCTTTCCGTCGAGGCGCCGTTGCCGGCTTCGCTCCCCGAGACTACCTTCGCCCGGTTTGGAAATATCTTGCTCCTGGTGCTGCTTCTGATTACAGCCGCAGGCAGATTTTCTCCGCGGAATCGCAAGCTTGGGGAAGCGAGCGCATGAACGACGAACGGGCCGCCAACGCCGTCGACAAGAAGATTGGTCAACGCGTGAGGTCCCGCCGGCTCGAGATCGGGATGAGCCAGGAGCGCCTTGCTGACTTGCTGGGCGTGACTTTTCAGCAAGTTCAGAAGTACGAGAAAGGCGTTAATCGCATCGCCGCGAGCAGGCTTCACGACATCGCTGCGGCGCTCGATATGCCGCCGTCTCGCTTCTTCGAGGGACTGGCGGCTGGGCGTGGGGCCGGGGTAGCGGAAGCACGCAAAGACTATGTCGACGACGTCTTGGCGACCCCGGAGGGCACGCAGCTGATGTCGCTGTTTGCGTCCATCAAGAGCATTCGAGTCCGCCGCCGCGTGATCGAATTGGTTAAGGCGCTGGCGGAAGAAGCCGCGGACGGCAAGCGCCCCTGATAGGCTCATACATTTGCGCCTCGTTGCGGTTGTCCTTATGAGAGCGCGCGCAACAGGCCGGTGGAGCTAAGCGGTGGGCAGAAGCAATTACGTATTCACGAGCGAGAGCGTTTCCGAGGGCCACCCGGACAAAGTCGCCGACCGCATATCCGACACCGTCGTCGACGCCTTTATTGAAGCGGACCCAGAGGCCCGCGTTGCCTGTGAGACCTTGGTGACAACCAATCGCATCGTACTCGCCGGCGAAGTGCGGGCGGGAAGGGCGGGCAACTCAAAGGCCGAAAACAAGGGCTTCACGAAGGACATCATCGCTTCGCTGCAACCGAAGGTGCGCGCGGCGGTGAAGGATATCGGTTACGCGCAGAAGGGCTTCCACTGGGAGAAAGCGCGTTATGCTTGTTTTCTCCACGGACAGTCCGCTCACATCGCGCAGGGCGTCGACGCCACCGCAAAGAAAGAGGAGGGCGCCGGCGATCAAGGCATCATGTTTGGTTACGCATGCAGCGAAACGCCGGAGCTGATGCCCGCGACGCTGCAATACTCGCACAACATCCTGAAGCGATTGGCCGACGCGCGGCATTCGGGCGAACGCCCGGAACTCGAGCCGGACGCGAAGAGCCAGGTCACGCTGCGCTACGAGAATGGCAAACCGGTAGAGGTTGTCGCCATCGTCGTCAGCCATCAGCACAAGAAGAAGCTGAACGGCAACACCTACACCACCAAGCGCATGGAGGACCTGATCAAGCCCCATGCGATGTCCGTGTTTCCGGAAGGCTTGGTGACCAAGAAAACCAAGTGGTTGATCAATCCGACCGGCAAATTCGAGATCGGCGGGCCGGACGGCGATACTGGGCTCACCGGCCGCAAGATCATTGTCGACACCTATGGCGGCGCCTCGCCGCACGGGGGCGGCGCGTTCTCGGGCAAAGACCCAACGAAGGTGGATCGCTCCGCCGCTTATGCGTGCCGCTATCTGGCGAAGAACGTGGTGGCCGCGGGCCTAGCGCAGCGATGCACGATTCAGATCAGCTACGCCATCGGCGTTGCGGCGCCGACGAGTTTTTACGTCGATCTTCATGGCGCCGACACGATCGATCCCGCGAAGCTGGAAAAAGCGCTGCCGGAGATGATGGGCGGTTGCACGCCGCGCGCCATTCGCACCCACCTCAAGCTCAATCGCCCGATCTACGCGCGCACGGCGGCCTATGGCCATTTCGGCCGTACGCCGGACAACGAGGGCGGTTTCGGCTGGGAGCGCACCGATCTTGTCGATGCGCTGCGCCGGCTGGCCTAACGGCGTCCCGCTCGTGTCGCCGAGAGGCGACATCTACGCTAAGAGTGCTGCATGTCGGCATCATTTGGTCTTTCTCCCGAAGTCGTTCGCTATCTCGCGGACGTGAACCCCGCCGAGCACGCGGCGCTCGCGCGCTGCCGAGCCGAGACCGCGCGTCTGCCCATGGCGCGCATGCAGATCAGCGCCGAGCAGGGCGCCTTCATGCAGGCGCTGGTGCGCATGATCGGCGCCAAGCGCGCATTTGAGGTCGGCGTATTCACCGGCTATTCCTCGTTGGCGGTGGCGCTGGCGATGCGCGATATGCATGGCCAAACCGCGCGGCTACTGGCCTGCGACGTGAGCGAGGAGTGGACGGCGAAGGCCTACGAGTATTGGCGCGAGGCGGGCGTGGACGGCATGATTGACCTGAACCTCGCGCCGGCTACCGAGACGCTGGACCGCCGGTTGCAAGCGCGCGAGGCGGGCCTTTACGATTTCGGCTTCATCGACGCCGACAAGACCGGTTACGATTCCTACTACGAGCGCGGTCTGTCGCTATTGCGGCCGGGCGGCGTCATGGTGTTCGACAACATGCTCTGGTCCGGCGCGGTGGCCGATCCCAAGGATCACTCCGCTGACACGGTGGCCTTGCGCTCACTGGCGCTTAAGGCAAGGGCCGATGGCCGAGTGCACGTGGCCATGACCGCGATCGGGGATGGGCTCATGATCGTGGTGAAGCGTTAGGACGCGTTGCACGGAGCCGCGACCGGGTCTAAACCCCGCGCCTTCAAAGTCTCACCTAGGAGCGCCCATGGCCCGCGCGAAAATCGCCCTTATCGGTTCCGGCATGATCGGGGGCACGCTCGCCCACATCGCCGCGCGCGAGGAGCTGGGCGACGTCGTGCTGTTCGACATCATGGAGGGCGTGCCGCAGGGCAAGGGGCTCGACATCGCCGAAGCCAGCCCGGTGTTTGGCAAAGACGCGGCGCTGAAGGGCGCCAACGCCTACGCCGACATAGCGGGCGCGGATGTCTGCATCGTCACCGCCGGCGTGCCGCGCAAACCCGGCATGAGTCGCGACGATCTCTTGGGCATCAACTTGAAAGTGATGAAGGCCGCCGGCGAGGGGATTGCCGCGCATGCGCCGAACGCCTTCGTGATCGTGGTCACCAATCCGCTCGACGCCATGGTGTGGGCGTTTCGGCAATTCTCCAAACTGCCGCATAAGAAAGTGGTCGGCATGGCCGGTGTGCTCGATAGCGCGCGCTTCCGTTGGTTTCTGGCCGAGGAGTTCAAGGTCAGCGTCGAGGACGTCACCGCCTTCGTGCTCGGCGGCCATGGCGACACCATGGTGCCGCTGGTGCGCTACTCGACGGTCGCGGGCATTCCGTTGCCCGATCTGGTGAAGATGGGCTGGACCAGCCAGGAGAAGCTCGACCAGATCGTGCAGCGCACCCGCGATGGCGGCGCCGAAATCGTCAACCTGTTGAAGACGGGCTCGGCCTTCTACGCGCCGGCCGAAAGCGCGATGCTGATGGCGAAGAGTTATTTGCGCGACAAGCGCCGGCTATTGCCGTGCGCGGCGAACCTCTCGGGCGAATACGGCTTGCACGACATATACGTCGGCGTGCCGTGCATCATCGGCAAGAATGGCGTCGAGAAGGTGGTCGAGATCGAACTCACGCCGAACGAGCGCGCGATGTTCGATCACAGCGTCAATGCTGTGAAGGGCCTGGTGGATGCGTGCAAGGGGATCGATCCGGGGGTGGGGTAAGATCGGCGGCGCAGCCGTGCTCATTGCTGTCGTGTCGGCGTGTTCTCCTCCGAACGCCTGCACAGAATTACAACGCGCCATTGAGCGCGTTCATAACGGGAATGCTGATCGGCTAGAGTCAGCCATATGGCGCCAAGAAGCCAGTGGGACGTTGGACGACGGCGTGATTGCATTCGTTCGGGAACGCGAGGGTCACTTTCGGTACATGCACGATCGCGTCGGCACACGGCAATGCTTGGGCCCGGCATGGCGCGAGACCCCGCAAGACGTGGCGGAACAAGGGCGGGCCGTGTCTGTCGCGCGATTTGAGCGAGACGGCTGGCCTCGCGTGGTTGTTCTCGAGGAGCGATGGGGCGAACCGCAGGGTCCCAATCGGGTACCTTCAAACTCGCGAAGCCAGATTGTTATCGAAAGAAGAGATCAATGACCCCCGGCCCCACCCTCACCACCGCGCGCCTTATCCTGCGCCCGCCCGCGCACGAAGATTTCGACGGCTTCGCCGAAATGGGCGCGGAGGAAGAGACGATGCGCTTTGTTGGCGGCGTGCAGGCGCGCGACGCCGCGTGGCGCGGCATGGCGGCGCTGGCGGGCGCGTGGTCGCTGCTCGGCTATTCGATGTTCTCGGTGCTACGACGCGACACCGGCGAGTGGATCGGGCGGTTGGGGCCATGGCGACCGGGCGGCAAGGAAGGCTCGTGGCCGGGCGATGAAGTCGGCTGGGGCTTGAAGAAGAGCGCGATGGGGCAGGGCTACGCCTATGAGGGCGCAGTCGCGGCCATGGACTGGGCTTTCGACACGCTGGGCTGGGATCACGTGATCCATTGCATCGACAAGCAGAATGCGCCGTCGATCGCGCTGGCGTTGCGCCTGGGCTCTCAGCTCTTGCGTGAGGATCACCAGCTCGCGCCGCCCTTCGAGGCGCACAAGGTCGACATCTACGGGCAGAGCAAAGCGCAGTGGAAAGCGCGGGTCAGCTAGCGCGCGGGCAAAGGGTCGTCCCGGAACCAGCCCGCGACCGACAATCGCGCCGCCGGCGCAAATCCGGACACCTGCGTGACGGTGTGAAGCATGAGGCCGTCGAACACGGTCAGAACGTTGAACCGCGGCAGAAACCCACGTCGGACGTTGTTCTTCTCATCAAGAAAGAGCAGCAGACCGCCCCAATCGGGTTCCCACTTGCGGGTGAAACCAAGCGTGTAGGCAGCGCGCCGCTCCTTGCGCGCGCCATCATCGATGTGCCGCGTTAGATAATGGCCGCGCTGATAGTTGGTCGCGTGACCGTCGATTTTGGTCAGTCCCGGACAGCCGATCAGGGTCCGGGCGAACTCCAGAAAGGGCGCCGAGTTCAGGAATTCGGTAAGCGCATGGATAGGGTGCCCCGGCTCACGTCCCGCCAGCAGGGCGTCGATCATCGGGTAGGCAAAGTAGGTATAGCCCAGGTTTGCCGCGGCCCGTTCCCGAATGCCTCCTTCGAAGCGCGCGCGCTCCTCTTTGCTCATTGCCACCAGCTCCTCGCGCGAGAGGAGAATGCTTTCGCCACGTTCGTTCTGACACAGCAATCGCCAGGGGAGGCCGCGCATTGCGACTTCCATTGCGTCCGCTGTCTGCGGGTCGAACATGTCTTCGATCTGGACGATCTTGTCCTGCGCATAGGTGCGTGCAAGACCGACAACATCGAGGGCCGGATTGAGCCTGAAGGACAGCATGTCGCGCTCCTATCAGAAAGAGCGCGTGTGCGGGAGGGGCGGCATGAAACTCAGAAGGCTATGGTTTGCGATTGGCGCCGCATGGGGGCTGTCGCTTTCCGGGGTGGCGATCGCGCAGGAAGACCAGGTCACCGCGATTACGGCGGCGCAGCAGCGCACGGTGGAACGGCTGCAGGCGGCTGCGCTCAATAGCGACCACGCCTACGGGATCGTCGAAAGCCTGGTCACCGAAGTTGGCCCTCGCTTGGCGGCGTCGGAAGCGGAAGCGCGTGCGCGGGAGTGGGCGGTGGCGATGCTGCGGGCCAACGGCTTGAGCAATGTCCGCATCGAGCCGTTCACGATCCCATATTGGGATGCGCTCCGCGAGGAGGCCTACATCGTGTCGACGCCCGGTGCGCAACCGATGGTCGCGGCCGCACTCGGCGGTTCGCCCTCAACGCCGCCGGATGGGCTCGAGGCGGAAGTTGTACGTTTCGCCGATCTCGCTGCGCTTGAGGCGGCGTCGAACGCGACGGTGGCGGGCCGCATTGTTTTCATCGACGAACCCATGGTGCGCACCCAAGATGGCGCTGGTTATGGCGCTGCGGTGCGCAAGCGCGGACGCTGCGCGCCGGTGGCGCAAAGCAGAGGCGCGCTCGGGTGCATCATCCGTTCGGTTGGCACCGACCCGCATCGTTTCGCGCACCAGGGCGGCTCCTCGCGCCAACCCGAAGGCGTCTCGCTGCCAGCGATGGCGATCTCTCCCGCCGACGCCGATGTGCTGGCGCGGCTTGTCGCGCGCGGACCTACGCGCGTGCGCATGCTGATCGAGGCTGACATTCGCGAGAACGCGCCATCGGGCAATGTCATCGCAGAAATTCGCGGGCGCGAGCGCCCAGAAGAAATCGTCTTGCTGGCAGCGCACTTGGATTCCTGGGACATGGGCCAAGGCGCAATCGATGACGGTGCTGGCGTCGCCATCATCACCGCTGCGGCGCGGCTCATCCGCGAGCTGCCGCAACGGCCGCGCCGTACGATACGCATCCTGCTGGCAGGCTCGGAAGAAAACGGGGTGCACGGCGGCGCTGCCTATGCCCGTGCGCATGCGAACGAGAACCATGTGGTCGCGCTCGAAAGCGATTTTGGCGCCGGCCGTGTATTTGCGTTGCGCACGCGCTTTGCTGCGTCCGCCGCGCCTCATGCGCGCGCCTTGCATCGGGCCTTGGCGCCGCTGGGCATCCTGTCCAGCACTACGCCAGCGTTCGGCGGCGCCGACATTGGCGACTTGGCGGAGGCGGGTACGCCGGTGGCTGATCTCGCCCAGGATGGTCTCGACTATTTCGATTATCACCACACCCCCAACGACACGCTGGCGGCGATCGACCCAGCGGCGCTCCGGCAAAACGTCGCTGCGTGGGCGACCTTCGTCTACTTGGCGGCGGACAATGATTGGCGTTTCCGCGCCGAGTGATGTCGAACTGGGAACGCGGCTGCGTCATGAGTTGGGGAGGAGCGCGCGATGATGAAACTCATGAAGGCGATCGCGGCGGCTGGCTCGGTCTTGCTCGCGGCCTGCGCCGCCCAGGCGCAGCCGCAACAGGCTGTGCCGCCGGCGACCATCGAGGATGCGGCCTGGCTTGCCGGCCGCTGGGTTGGCGAGGGATTTGGCGGGCAGATGGAAGAGGCTTGGACGCCCCCGGTTGGAGGGCAGATGGTCGGCCACTTCCGCTATTGGCGCGATGGGCAGCCGCAGTTCTACGAATTTCTGATGATGGATGTCGTCGAGGGTGGGGTGCGCATGCGGGTGAAGCACTTCAACCCTGACATGGTGGGCTGGGAGGAGAGAGATGGTTGGGTCGAGTTCGAGCCGATCTCTGCCGGACCAGATGCGCTTGTCTTCAATGGCCTGACGGTTCGCCGCGATGGCCCCGATCGCATCGTCATGACCATCCGGTTGCGGCGCGGTGATGCCGTTGAGGAAGAAGTGCTTCGCTTTGAGCGCGCGCCGCTCTGATGTTCGATCCGCGCGACATACCGCGCCTTGAAACCGAGCGGCTCATGCTGCGCGGATGGCGCGAGGACGATCTCGATCCGCTTGCCGCCATGATGGCGGATGCCGAGGTGGCGCGCTTTCTCACCGGGGATCAAAGGCCGCTCGATCGTTCGAGCACGTGGCGTCACATGGCGCTGCTTGTGGGGCATTGGGCGCTGCGGGGCTACGGCCTGTTTGCGGTCGAAGAAAGAGCGACGGGCGCCTTCGTTGGCCGCGTCGGCGCCTGGCAGCCGGAATGCTGGGTTGGTTTCGAACTCGGTTGGGGCTTGGCGCGCGCACATTGGCGCAAGGGCTACGCGCTGGAGGCGGCGCGCGCCGCGGGCGATTGGGCGTTCGCTGCATTCGCGCCCGATCGCATTGTTAGCTTGATTCATGTGGGCAATATCCGATCTCAGGCCCTCGCGCGGCGGCTCGGCATGCGTGTGCGCGACACGACGATTCATGCCGGCATGCCGCACGACATCTGGGAAGTCGCGCGAGCGGCGTGGCGACCGCACTAGCGCGCCTTGCCAGAGTGGACGCAGCGCCGCCGCATGGCTTAGCTTAGCCGCGAGGAGGGCGCCCATGCTCAGCAAGACCATCGCCGGAATCATGATTGTCAGCGGCCTGCTGACGCTCACCATGCTCTACGCCGCGATCTCGCCGAGCGCTGCCATACAGCAGATGTTTCAGGAAACGCCGACAGGCGCGATGGCCGCTGTGGTGGTGCCGAACTGGGGCGCGCTGATTGGATTGATGGGCGCGCTTTTGATATTCGGTGCGTTCAATCCTTCGTCGCGCCGGCTTGCGCTGGCAGTCGCCAGCGCGAGTAAGCTCGCGTTCGTCGGCCTGGTGCTGGCGCAGGGCGAGCGCTATCTGAGCGGCGTTGGCATTGCCGTGGCGATTGACAGCGTCATGGTCGTGCTGTTCGCGGTGTTCTTGTTCCTGTCCAAGCCCGCTGCTTAGAACCACCCTGCTTCGCGCAACGGCTTCACATTGGGCCGGCTGACGGGCGCTTCAGCGCCGCCCTTGAGCACGAGCACAAGCCGTTCGCCCTCGCGGCGCACGCTTTGCACGGCCTCGCGCGCCACCCACCAGGAGCGGTGCGTCTGCGCGCCTTCAATGCCTTCCAGTTCCGCAATGGCGTCCGACAGCCGCATCAGGATCAAATCGCTGCCCTTGGAGGTGTGCAGCCGCAGGTAATGATCTTCGGCCGAGACGGCATAAATGGCCGCGCCTTTGAGCTTGGCCGGCAATCGATCAAGGAAGCGAATTGATGCGGGCGCCGAGTTCGCCGGTGCGGGCAGGGTGGTGGCGCCGGGCCGATAGACCAGCATCATGATGGCGGTCATGACGCCCGCGATCAGCAAGACGTTCACGAACAGCGACAGGATGTCGGGGCCGGCGCTACCGAAAAACACGTGTGTGTACCACCAAACGAAGACGGTGATCGGCGCCGAAACAACTGCGGACGTGGCGGCCCATATCAACCAGGGGCGATCGCCGATGCGGTGAGGGCGCGCCACAAAACGCCCAATTGCCGCGCCGAACAGTGACCCGACGACCATCGTCGGGCCCCAATACGCCAGACGTTGGCCGAGAGTCAGGTCGTCCATGCCGAAGGCGCCCACGAAGGCCATGAAGACGCCGGCGAGCGCAGCCGTCGCCACCCCTGGCCAGTTCTCCGCAGCAAGACGAGCCGCAATCCGCGAAGCGCGGGCTGCAAGGGCTGGGCCTTCACGCACTTTTTCCGTCGTTTCCCGCATGTCCGCCTGACTAGGGCGCCGCCATCCGCATCATGACCTTGAGCGAAACCTCAGACGGAGATGCCCGTGGCGGAAAGCACAATCAAGCGGAAGTCCATTGCTGAGTGGCCGCACGCGCTGCGCATGGCGCTGGTCTCGATCACGCTCACCGCCGCGCTCGTGGCGATCGCGTTCGGCGACCGTTTGGACGATTACTTGGCGGCGGTGGGGGAACTCGACATCCGTCCGCGTTTGCCCGAGCTCGGCCTGATCGCGGCGGCTGAACCGGTGATCCAGATGCATCTGCTTGCGGCTCTCACCGCGCTCGCCATCGGGATCGTCCTGTTGATCGGCGTGAAGGGGACCGCAGCACACCGTGCTTTGGGGTGGGGCTGGGTGGCGGCCATGGGCGTTACGGCGATTTCTTCGTTGTTCATCAGAGAGTTGAACGGCGGTGCGTTCAGCTTCATCCACCTCCTGACGGGGTGGACCATCGTCATCCTGCCAATGGCGGTGTTCATGGCGCGCCGCCACAACGTGAGAGCTCATTCCAGAATGATGACGGGCGTGTTCGTGGGCGGGCTGATCGTGGCGGGGCTGTTCGCCTTCATGCCCGGCCGGCTGCTGTTCTCTGTCTTTTTCGCCATGTGAGGGTGGCGGCCCGCGCACTCACAATCTTGTGCAGGCGCGCGGCGAATTGGCGGGTTGGGCGCGCGAGAAAGGCGCTCTAGAAGCAGGCGTCCCATGACTAGCCTGCTGCGCAACGTCGCCGCGCTGATCGCCGCGATCGCCATCCTGCAACTGGCGGGCGGCCTGCTCGGCGTCAGGCTGCCGCTTGCCTTCACGGAGCAGGGGCACTCCCGCACTGAGCTTGGCCTGGTGGCGGCAGCCTATTCGGCCGGCTTCATGTTCGGCGCGATGATCGCGACCGCGCTGTTGTCGCGCGTCGGGCACATCCGCGTGTATGCGGCCTGCGCCGCCGTTTTCTCTGTCAGCACGCTCGCGCTCCATTTCAGCGCAGACGTGTGGAGCTGGGGTTTGGCGCGGATGATTGCCGGCTTTTCGGTCGCGCTGATGTTCGAAGCCATCGAAAGCTGGATGAACTTCTCAATCGGTTCGCGCGTGCGCGGCGAGATCATGAGCGTCTACATGGTGATGACCAAGGCGTCGCTTGCGCTCGGGCCGTTTTTCGCCTTCGGCTATGCGCCATACGCGCCCGAGCCTTGGATGATCGCCGCCGCGCTCGCGGCGCTGTCCATGGTGCCGATCTGCTTCACGGCCACCGCGCAGCCGACGCCGCCGAAGGCCCAGCCGCTGGCGCTGGTCGAGCAATTCGCAACCGCGCCGGCCGCGGTCATCGCCAGCTTCGGCGCCGGGCTCGTCAATGGCGGCGTGCTGGCGCTGGCGCCGCTCTACGCGTCGGAGAACTTCGGCGCCTATGCCGCCACCGAATTTTACGCCGCGGCGTTCACCGGCTCGCTGTTGCTGCAATGGCCGGCCGGACGTTTTTCGGATCGCACGGATCGGCGCATCGTCATCGCCGCGTTGACCGCCCTCGCCGCGATCTCGGCCTTTGCTTTGGCGATCGGAAGCGGTCGGTTATCTGAGTTTGGCGCTGCTGCCCTGTTCTTCATGTGGGGGGCGGGTGCGCTGTCGTTCTACGGCATCGCCGTCGCGCACATGGCCGACCGCGCCGAGCCCGGAAAACTGGCGCAGTCGGCGGCCGGACTTCTGTTCGTATGGGCGGCGGGCTCGGTGCTTGGGCCGATAATCATGGGTCCGCTGGTCGATTGGTACGGCATCGCCGGGATGTTCTGGTTTGCGGGCGTCGCGGCCGTACTGGTGAGCGCGGCGATGTTCTGGCGACGCGGAGCCCGCGAGCCGGCGGAGGTCAAGGAAGAGTTTTCGCCACAGATTGGCACCAGTGTCTCAGCGGGCGAGATCGCCTATGGCGATGAGGGCGCGCGGCAAGGCGAAGGGCCAGTTGCAGGCGTGGCAAAGCCAAGCTAACGCGCTCCTGCCGGGCGCGATCTCCCGTTCAGGGCGCTTGAACGATGACGCCGACACTTGCCGATCTCTTCCGTGAATCGCTGAAAGTCGGCTGCTTGGGTTTCGGCGGTCCGGCCGGACAAATCGCCTTGATGCACCGTGTGTTCGTGGATCAGCGGCAGTGGATCGACGATGAGCGCTTCCAGCGCATGCTCGCCTTCTGCATGCTGTTGCCGGGCCCGGAGGCGCAACAGCTCGCGACCTATATCGGCTGGCGCCTGCGTGGCTGGTCTGGCGCTCTCGTCGCTGGCTGGCTTTTTGTCGTTCCCGGTGCGCTCGTGGTGTTGGCGCTGTCCTGGCTCTACCTCGTTCACGGGCAGGCGCCGCTGGTCGCGGCTGCTTTCGACGGCATCAAGGCCGCCGTGGTTGCGCTCGTCGCGGAAGCTTTGTTCAAGGTTGGCAAGCGCGCGCTCAAGACGCGCGCTGCGCTTTGGATAGCGCTCGCCGCTTTTGTTGCACTGATCGCCGGCGTGCCGTTTCCCGCGGTGATCGCCGTTGCCGCCGTCGTCGGCGCCATGATACCCACCCTTGCCGGCAAGGGTGCGGCGCTGCCGCCGGAAGCAAGTGCACACGCGGCGTCGCCGCGCACGAGTGTTGCGCATGCGGTGCTGTGGCTGGCGCTCTGGCTTTCACCGCTCGTTGTCGTCGGCGCGACGTTGGGCACAGATCACACGCTGTTCCAGATCGCGGCGCTCTTCTCGATCCTCGCGTGCGTGACCTTCGGCGGCGCCTATGCAGTGCTCGCGTATCTCGCCACCGAAGCCGTGGCGCGCGGCTGGCTCACAGCACCGCAGATGATCGACGGTCTGGGTCTTGCCGAGACCACGCCGGGGCCGCTCATCCTGGTGAACCAATTCGTCGGCTTCGTCGCCGGGTGGGGCGAGGGCGGCTGGGCGCTTGCGCTCGCCGGCGCGGCGCTCGCATCATGGTGCACGTTTGCGCCAAGCTTTGTGTGGATTTTCGCCGGCGCGCCCTATGCCGAGCGCTTGGCCGGCAACGCCCGCGCCCAAAGCGCGCTGGCTGCCATTACCGCCGCGGTCCTAGGCGTCATCGCCAATCTCGCGCTGTTCTTTGCGGCCCATGCGTTGTTCGCAGCGCAGATCAGCCTTGGCTGGGTCGTGGTCCCTGACGCTGCGTCGGTCCGCTGGTGGATGCTCGCTCTGGCCTTGGCCGCCACCATCGCACTGATCCGGCTCAAGGCGAACCTGCTGCTGGTTTTGGCGGCTTGCGCGCTCGCGGGCTTGGCGGCGCAGGCGGCCGGCTTGTAAGAGGGGCGCTTCGAACGCGAGGGACCCGATGAACATCCACGAATACCAAGGCAAGGCGCTGCTGAAGAGCTTCGGGGTCCCGGTCCCGCGCGGATTTGCGGCCTACACGGCGGACGAAGCAGTGGACGCCGCCGCCAAACTCGGCGGCTCGGTCTGGGCGGTGAAGAGCCAGATCCACGCCGGCGGCCGCGGCAAGGGCAAATTCAAGGAGCCGAGCGCCGGCGAAAAGGGCGGCGTGCGCATCGCCTTCAAGCCGGAAGATGTCGGCCTCTACGCGCAACAGATGTTGGGCAACACGCTGGTGACGCTGCAAACTGGCGCTGCCGGGCGGGTGGTCAAGCGCCTCTACATCGAAGAGGGCGTCAAGATCGCCAAGGAATTCTATCTCTCGGCTTTGGTGGATCGCGAGTCGGGCCGGGTCGCGTTCGTCGCCAGCGAAGCAGGCGGCATGAACATCGAAGAAGTCGCGCACGATACGCCGGAGAAGATCACCACCGTGCCGATCGATCCGATGACCGGCCCGACGCGCGCTGACGCCGAAAAGGTCGCCGCCGCGTTCGGCGTGTCGGGCGATCAAGCCGAGCAGTGCGCCGATATCGTGACCAAGCTCTACGACGCGTTCGTGAAAAGCGACATGAGCCTGCTCGAAATCAATCCGCTGATCGTCACCGAAGACGGCAAGCTCATCTGCGCCGACGCCAAGGTCGGCTTCGATTCCAACGCTTCGTTCCGTCATCCCGAGTGGGAAGAGCTGCGCGATCTCGGCGAAGAAGATGAAAAGGAGATCGAGGCCTCCAAGTACGATCTCGCTTACATCGCGCTCGATGGCGATATCGGCTGCATGGTGAATGGGGCGGGTCTCGCCATGGCGACGATGGACATCATCAAACTGTTCGGCGCCGAGCCCGCGAACTTCCTCGATGTCGGCGGCGGCGCCTCGAAAGAAAAAGTGACGGCCGCGTTCAAAATCATCACTGCCGACCCGAAAGTGAAAGGCATCCTGGTGAACATTTTCGGCGGTATCATGAAATGCGACGTGATCGCCGAAGGCGTGATCGCCGCGGTGAAGGAGGTGGGTCTCGCCGTGCCGTTGGTGGTGCGCCTCGAGGGCACGAATGTCGAGCTCGGCAAGCAGATCATCAACGAGAGCGGGCTGAACGTCATCAGCGCGGATGATCTCGAAGACGCCGCGCGCAAGATCGTGAAGGCTGTGAAGGGGTAGTCATGCGAGCGATTATTGTCGCGTTCGCGCTGCTTCTGACACCAAGCGTCGCGAATGCCACGACTGCGGTTGATCTCGTGCGATCGACATGTGCGGCGCGCGACGCCGATGTCGAAGCGATTTCTGCGAGTTTGGCCGCGCAGAACTGGCGGCGGCTGGATGACGCGGAACGTGTACAAAATCCGTCGTGGGACTTGGTCTCGGGCTTTGTGATGCACTGGACCACGACCCAGGCCTGGGCGCCGCCCGGCGGGGACGGATTGATCGTGCTCGGAGAGGGGCCTTTTGGACAAGGCGAGGCGCGCGCAAGATTTTGTCTTGTGGCTGAAGGCGTTTCTTTTCGACGCCAAGTGCGCGACGTTCGTGCCTGGCTGGGCTTCGATCGCTTTCAGACGTGGGGACCGGGTGGCGACATGTTCGCCTACGTCCGCGATGACGCGGGCGGGTTCGCAAACGGAGCTTCACTTAGCGAGGACGCTCGCGCAGCGGCAGCGAATGCCAGGCGCTTTGGCTTCGTCCAAGTCATCGGCGACCGCAATGGTTCCGCGATAAACTATAGCGTCGTGAACCGAGTCGAGCCCGCTTCCTGACCAGCAGGTGCCGTGACCGCCTTTTGGTTTCGTGTTAATTGTCGCCAATGACCGCCATCACTCTACCGCCCGATCTGCTCGCCTGGGCCCGCGCCGAAGTCGCCGCCGGACGCGCGGAAAGCGTTGAGGCGCTGGTCGCGCAAGCGCTCCAGGAGCGTCGCGCTGAGATTGAATATGTACGCGGCAAGCTCGACGAAGCCCGCGCCAGCCTCGCCCGCGGCGAGGGCGTTTCGCTGGACGATGCATTCAAGCAGATCGATTCCTGGATCGCTGCGGACGAGGCCGCCGCAAAGGCCTTGCTCAGCGCGGCGGAGTAATGCGTGCGGCGACTGCCGGTTCATCTCTCGGCGTTGGCGCTGAGCGATCTGGCTGGTATTCGTGAGTACTTGTTGCGGGAAGCCGGCCCGGCGGTTTCAAGTCGCGTGGTCAAGCGCATTCGCACGACGTTGGCGAACATCGAGCGCATGCCTTATTCGGGCGGTCTGCGCCCAGAGTTCGGCGAGGGTGTGCGGTTCCATGTGTCCGGACCGTATGTCCTCTATGTTCAGGTCCATGACCAAAGGGTCGAAGTGCTGCGTATCCTTCACGCGGCCCAGGATCGAGACGCGATCATGAGCAAGAAACCAGAATGACGTTGCCGTCCTCCGCTGCTAGTTTCGCGATCTGGAGGAGCCCCCATGATCGGTTACGTCACACTCGGCACCAACGACCTTGAACGCGCGGCCAGATTCTACGACGCCATCGCCGCCGAGCTCGGCACCAAGCGCATGATGGAATGGCCGGGCGCGATCGCCTGGGGGACGCCGGGCGCGGGCGCCGGCATCGGCCTCACCAAGCCGTTCAATGGCGAAGCGGCGACCGTCGGCAACGGCGTCATGGTCGCGATCGAGTGCAAGAGCAAAGAGCAGATCCATCGCCTTTACGAGATCGCGCTCGCCAATGGCGGCACGGACGAAGGCCCGCCCGGCCCGCGCAGCGACGGCTTTTACGCCGCGTATTTCCGCGACCCGGACGGCAACAAGCTCAACGCCTTCATGATGGGCTGACGCCCCTAAGCGCGGGTCGCGCTCGCCATGATCGCGTCGATCTCGGCCGAGTAGGCGCCGTAATAGTGCTCGCTCGGCGCCAGGAACACGATCAGATTGAGCGTGTCGCCCTGGCGCGCGACCAGCGCGGCGCCAGAAATGTTGAGACCGGTCTCGCGCCGGGCGCTGATGTCGAAGCGAACGCCAGCATCGCCGGCCAGGGTTTGCGGACGCAGCGCCGTCGACTGCGGCTCCTGATAAACCGTCGCCAGACTGTCGATCACAAACTCAACCAACTCGGTGTCGCTCATGTCAGCGCGATAGGTCACGGCGGGCGTGTCGCGGTCGGCGGGCCTGAACAGCGAGCCGCCTGGGGCAATCGAGCCGAGATAGAGATCGTTGAGGGTGCGGCCGTCACGCGTGAGATTGCGGACGCCCGGCGTCCGCGGAACCACCGCCGCTGTGAGATCGGACCAAGACCGCGTGAACGTGACCGAAAACGCGCGTTCGACCTTATAGGACCCGGCCTCCGCAAGCGTAATGCTCGCGCAGCCCGATAGTAGCGCCGCGCCAGCTGCTGCGGCGAAAAGCCGACGACGTGTGATGTTCATTGTCCCCCTCCCGGCAATTGAGCCAAGCGCGCCTCGACGAGCGCGCGATCGCCTGCGTCCGGCGCGCGCTCGAGATAGGTGCGGAAAAACTGAGCGGCTTCCGCGTTGCGGTTGTCGCGTGCAGCGTATTCACCCAGCTCACGCCACGCGGCCGCCGGCGCATCCGGATGCGCGATTGCATTGGTGTAGTGTTGGATGGCGCGTTCGCGATCACCTTCGCCGCGCCGGATGCGATTGATCTCGCCGCGATAGTACTCGACCGTGCCGAGGTCCTCGCCGTGCGCGGCTAGCCGGTCCAGGACAAGCGATGTCTGTCCGTAGTCGCGCCTGCGAAGGTCCGCGCGCAGCCACTCGTCGAGAAACGGCCGGATCGCCGCCCGGTAGCGCTCGCGATGGGTTTGTCCGCCGCTGGATTGTGCTGCCCGTTCCGAAAGCGCGGCGATTCGATCCGCTGACAGCGGGTGCGTGCGAAACACGCTGCCGCGCGTCTCTTGGCGGCGGACATCCGGATTGTCGGACGCGCGCGTCTCCGCAATCAGATTGTTCCAGAGCGTCTCGCCGGCGGTGGGATCATAACCGGCCTCGATCGCACGGTCGAAACCGATCGTATCGGCCTGTAGCTCTTTTTCCCGCGAGAAGCCGAAGACAGATGCGATCGTGCCGAGATAGACAATATCGCCAACGATCGGAACGCCAGCGACCGCTGTGATGATCGAAAACACAGCGGCGGCATTGGAGCGCCCGCGTATGGTTCGCAACATCGACAGCGAGTGGCGCTCGCTGTAGTGCCCGACTTCGTGGCCGAGCACGAAGGCCAGCTGGGCCTCGTTTTCGGCGCGCAACAACAATCCTGACCAGACTTCCATATAGCCGTTCGGGGCCATCTGTGCGTTGAAGTACGGCCGGTTCATCACATAGAGGCGGATGTCGCCGCAGTGCGCTGCCGCCACGCGACAAGCGACCGCGCGCAGGTAGGCGTTGAGCGCGGGATCGCTCTCAAGCTGGCCTGAGGCGCGCGCCTCGATCTCGGCGCGATCCGACATCCCCCAAAGCCCGCCTTCATCGGTGGTGATATCCGGTCGCGTGCGGGAGGGCGCCGGCGCGGGGAGCGGCGACGGCTCCGGTGATGCTTGTTGAACAACAGCGGCAGGCGCTTGTTCGCTCGGTGCTCCAGCAGGTTGCGTCTCTTGCGCCCACGCTAAGGCCGGCAACAACCAAAGCGTCGCCGCGGCGACGAGGGCGTGCTTCACAGCGGCGCATCCTTCATGAGCGACTCGGTGAGAGCGGCGGCGCCGTCAGGGTCCCGCATGTCTTGGTTGGGCGCCGCGACCACGGTGTTGAACCAAATGATGTTGCCGGTGCGAAGATCGACAAGCGAGGCGTAAGCGACTTGGTTCCCGAGAGGAATTCCAACGCCGAGCAAAGACATGCCGACCATCATCGCCACGCGCCCGGCGCTGGCGTAGGTGCCGTAGGCGCCAATGAACAAAGCGTAGTCGGCATTGTGCGCGGCGCCCAGTTCGCGAACGCCTTCGCCGAGCGTCCATTCGAAACGGTCGCGCTGTGTCGGCAGAAACCCGCGCGACACCAGCGATTCGCCCACCGCATCGTGCAGACGAATGATTTGACCCACGCGGCCTTCCATCGCGGTGGAGGGGTCCAGCGCGCTCGGGGTGTGAGCTTCGGTCTGCACAAACGTGGCGACCGTGGCGGCGAGGTTGTCTCGCCCGGCGATCGACCAGTCCTCGCGCGGTTCCGGCATTCCGGCCGCGGTAAGGACGTGAAGCTGCACGTTGGGCGTCATCACGAGCACCCGCGAGTTTGCGGGCGGTGGTTCGAACTCACCTGAGAACGTGGCTGTATTGGTCACCGCGCAGGCTGACAGGAACGCCAGCGCAACGAACGCTACGAGATGTCTGATCATCGTCTCCCCCCACCCTTGGAACGGTGGCACAACTTAAGCGGGCTGTCGAGCAGCGCCAAGGTGCTGGGAAGTCAGGGAAAACGACGTTAGCGCCGATCAGCCGCGTACAAGCGGGACAGTTCCCGTCGATCGAGCGCAGCGACGACCCGGTCCAATGCGTCCGCCTTGCACGCCTCGACGGAATGGTTGAGCCGTGCGTTGCTGCTGGCGGCTTCCGATGGCGTGCAAGCGGCGTCCGCGGCGCGGCGCAGTCGCGCGAGCAGGGTGGAGGCGTCTTCCGTTTGTGACGGGTCGAGGTCGGCATAGCGAACCGACACCATGTTGCCGCCGGCCGCGCGCTCATCCGCTAAGGCCGGAAACGCACCCAGGCTGACGACAGAAACCAACACAAAAACAAGCGGCTTGTTCATGATGCGTTTCCTCCCGTGCGCGCGAGGCTTCGAGGCCTCCTTTATCTGAGCGTCACACGAACGTCATAAAAACGTAATTTGGGCGTCACGTAAATGTAAAAATTGGTTCTTCAGCGTGGGGAGGGCCGGGGTAGGCAAGGCGCCAAGCGTGGTTTAGGAACCGCCCCGCTTTTCATTTTCCGGGGCGACGCTTGTCCATTCTCGTCAACGCATCCACGCGCGTCATTTGCCAAGGCTTCACCGGCAAGAACGGCACGTTTCACTCCGAACAGGCGATCGCATACGGCACGCGGATGACCGGTGGCGTCAGTCCGGGAAAGGGCGGTCAAACCCACCTTGGCCTGCCGGTGTTCAACAGCGTCGCGGAAGCCAAGGACAATGTGGGAGCCGACGCGACGGTCATCTATGTGCCGCCGCCCGGCGCCGCCGCAGCGATCGAAGAGGCGATCGAAGCGGAGATACCGCTCATCGTTTGCATCACCGAGGGGATCCCGGTGCTCGACATGGTGCGGGTGAAGGCGAAGCTGGCGGCGTCAAAGTCTATTCTGCTCGGCCCGAATTGCCCCGGCGTGCTGACGCCGAACGAATGCAAGATCGGCATCATGCCCGGACAGATCTTCAAGAAGGGCAGGGTCGGCGTGGTGTCGCGTTCGGGCACGCTCACCTACGAAGCGGTGTTTCAAACCACGAACGAAGGCTTGGGACAGACCACCGCCGTCGGCATCGGCGGAGACCCTGTGAAGGGGATGGAATTCATCGACGTGCTCACGCGCTTCCTCGCCGATGATGAAACGCAAGCCATCATCATGATCGGCGAGATCGGCGGCTCGGCGGAAGAAGATGCCGCGCAGTTCCTTGCCGACGAGAAGAAGAAAGGGCGCTGGAAGCCGACGGTCGGCTTCATCGCCGGGCGCACGGCGCCGCCTGGGCGGCGCATGGGCCATGCCGGCGCAATCATCTCAGGCGGCAAAGGCGACGCGGAAAGCAAGATCGCGGCGATGGAAGCCGCGGGGATCCGCGTTGCGCCGCATCCCGCTGCGCTCGGGCGCACGATGGCTGAGGTGTTGCGGGGGTAGACGATGCGAGTGTGGGCGATTGGTGCAGCGCTTTGGGTGGCGCTGGGTGGACCCGTGGCGGCACAGATCGATCCAATGAACTGGTGCCCAGCCACGCCGGCCGTCAGTTCTCCGCCATTGGGTGAGAGAATTCACCAAGCCTTCACAGCCGATTCCCAGAATTTTGCCGGCGGCACATTCAGGGCGGGACAGGCTGTTGCGATGCTCCAGCTTCAGCCCCTTCCAATGCGCGCGCTCTCGACTCCGCGTCCAGAACTCGGCTTGGAAGAAGGTGCCCTCCTTACGCCCATGAACGTCATGGGCCATGGGATCGACGCGCTCTCCCAGCTTGTCGCCGTCTATTGCGCGACCGGTGCGCGGGGTGCGGTGTGCCTAGGCGAAGTGAACGACGCAGGCGTCGCGCGGAGCGCTTTCTACGCTGATTTGCGTGCACCCGTTGGCGACCCACCGATGCTGGTCGGTGTTTTTCCGCGGCTGCGGCGAGATTTGCCATTGCTCGGTCGCAACCAGGATTGGGCAGTGCTTGTGCCGGCGGACTCAACGCCTCTCGCCTTCTCTCGGGCGCTTACTCTCGACGCCATCGAAACAGTTCAAGAACCGGCGCTGTTCGATAGGCCGGCCTATCGGGCTGTGCGCCTGCGCTTCACGCTCGCTGGCTACCCATCATTTACGCGTGCGCTGAACGCGCCCATTCGCCTGGGGGAGGAGTGGCTGGTAGCTACTGCCGCCACGCCTGATACCGTGACCCTTGAACGTATGACTGTAACGCAACGCCTCGCGCTCGTGGATGAGCGGTGCCCACGACGTTAGCGCCGGCGAAGCTCCCCCTGCGCCAACGCGGCGCTTCAAACTGGCGCCGACGCACTCTAGAACGGCGCCGTTCCGCGGCCGCGCCTATATGGTAGGCGTTGCCAAAACGATTCCCGAAAGGTCAGATCCTCCATGGCGGACGGCGCGCGCAGCTTGCCCAACACGGCCCTCCTGGAAACCAGCTTTCTCTACGGCGCCAACGCCACGTTCGTAGAGGAGATGCACAAGCGTTTTCTGGACGATCCCGGCTCGGTCGACGCCTCTTGGCGCGCGTTCTTCATGGCGGTGGGAGACGATCCGTCGGCTATTCGTAAGGCGGTGCAAGGGCCGTCCTGGTATCGCGCCGACCTGGCCGCGCCAAAGACCACAGAAACGACCCGGCTCTTGGACGGAGACTGGGCGGGATTGGCCGCCAAGCTGGAAACAAAAGTGGCGGCGCGCCTGCCTGGCGCTTCACAGCAGGACGTCCAGCAAGCCGCGCGCGACAGCGTGCGTGCGCTGATGATGATCCGCGCCTACCGCACCCGCGGACATCTCAACGCCAATCTCGATCCGCTCGGCATCGAAGTGCGCCCGCCGGCGCCGGAACTCGATCCCGCCAGCCATGGCTTTGGTCCTGGCGACCTCGACCGCCCGATCTTCATCGACGGCGTGTTGGGTATGCAGACAGCGACCGTCAACGAAATGCTGGCGATCCTACGCCGCACCTATTGCTCGACCGTCGGCGTCGAGTTCATGCACATCACCGATCCGACCGAGAAGAGCTGGATTCAGGAGCGCATCGAAGGTCCTGACAAGGCGATCGCGTTTACGCCCGAAGGCAAGCGCGCGATCCTGAAGAAACTGATCGAAGGCGAGACCTTCGAAAAATTCGTGCACAAGCGCCATCCCGGAACCAAGCGCTTCGGTCTCGACGGTGGCGAAGCGATGCTGCCGGCGCTGGAGCAGATCATCAAGCGCGGCGGCGCCATGGGCGTCGAAGAGATCGTGCTCGGCATGGCGCATCGCGGGCGGCTTAACGTGCTCGCCGCGGTAATGGGCAAACCGTATCAGGCGATTTTCCACGAGTTTCAGGGCGGATCGGCGACGCCCGACGACGTGCTCGGCTCAGGTGATGTGAAGTACCATTTGGGCGCGTCGTCGGACCGCGCTTTCGACGGCAACACTGTGCATCTGTCGTTGACGGCGAACCCGAGCCACCTCGAAATCGTCAACCCGGTTGTGCTCGGAAAGGCGCGCGCCAAGCAGGCGCAACGCGCGGCCTGGACCGAAGAAGGCCAAGCGCTGCACGATCTGCGCGCGCGGGTGATGCCGCTGCTGATCCATGGCGACGCCGCATTCGCGGGGCAGGGCGTGGTGGCCGAGTGCTTCGCGCTTTCGGGGCTGCGGGGGTATCGAACTGGCGGCACAATGCATTTCATTATCAACAACCAGATCGGCTTCACCACCGCGCCGCATTATTCGCGCTCGTCGCCGTACCCGAGCGATGTGGCGCTGATGGTGCAGGCGCCGATTTTCCACGTGAACGGTGACGATCCGGAAGCGGTTGTGTTCGCTGCTAAAGTGGCGACCGAGTATCGCCAAGCCTTCGGCAAGGATGTCGTCATCGACATGTTCTGCTATCGCCGCTTCGGCCACAACGAAGGCGACGACCCGACCATGACGCAACCGATCATGTATCGACGCGTCAAAGATCAGCAGACTACGCTGACGCTTTACTCGGATCGCCTGGTGAAGGAAGGCGTCGTGTCGCAAGCCGAGGTCGACGCCTGGATCAACGCCTTCAACGCCTTCCTCGATGCGGAATTCGAAGCCGGCAAGGGCTATCGGGTCAACAAAGCTGATTGGCTCGATGGGGTGTGGTCCGGCTTTGCGCTTCCGGCGGATGACGATCGCCGCGGCACGACGGATGTGCCGCTCGACAAGCTGCGCGACCTCGGGCGGCGCATCACCGAACTGCCGCGCGCCTTCGACATGCACAAGACGGTGCAGCGCGTGGTGGAGGCGCGCCGCAAGGCCATGGATGAAGGTCAGAACATCGACTGGGCGCTGGCGGAGCATTTGGCGTTCGCAACCCTGCTCGACGAGGGCTTCAATGTTCGCCTCTCAGGTCAGGATTCGTGCCGCGGCACCTTCAGCCAACGCCATTCGCACTTCATCGAACAGCAGACGGAAGCGCGCTACACGCCGCTCAACAACATCCGGCCTGGCCAGGCGCATTACGAGGTCATCGATTCCTTGCTCTCCGAAGAAGCGGTGCTCGGCTTCGAGTACGGCTACTCGCTTGCGGAGCCGAAAACACTGACGCTCTGGGAGGCGCAGTTCGGCGATTTCGTGAATGGCGCGCAGGTCGTCATCGATCAGTTCATCTCGTCTGGAGAGCGCAAATGGCTGCGCATGTCGGGCCTCGTCATGCTGCTGCCGCATGGCTACGAAGGGCAGGGGCCAGAGCACTCCTCGGCGCGCATCGAGCGCTTCCTTCAGCTTTGCGCCGAAGACAACATGCAGATCGTCAATTGCACGACGCCGGCGAACTACTTCCACGCGCTGCGACGGCAGATGCATCGCGACTTCCGCAAGCCGCTTGTGGTGTTCACGCCCAAATCGCTGTTGCGTCACAAGAAGTGCGTGTCGGCGCTCGCGGACATGGCCGATGGTTCCTCATTCCACCGTGTGCTGTGGGATGACGCGCAACTGGGCAACGGCCTTACCACGGTCGCGCTGAAGCCGGACGCAGAAGTCCGCCGCGTCGTCATGTGCGCAGGCAAGGTCTATTACGATCTCCTGGAGGATCGTGAAAAGCGCGGTCGCGACGACGTCTATCTGCTCCGGTTGGAGCAATTCTATCCATGGCCGATGAAATCGGTGATGGCGGAGCTCGCGCGCTTCCCGCACGCTGAGCTCGTCTGGTGCCAGGAAGAGCCGAAGAATATGGGAGGGTGGAGCTTCGCCGATCCCTGGATCGAACTGACGCTCGAAAAGATGCAGGTGAAGGCCAAGCGCGCGCGCTATGCGGGCAGACCAGCGACCGCATCAACCGCTGCGGGCCAGATGTCGAAGCACCTCAAGGAGCTTGAGGCTTTGTTGGAGCAGGCGCTCGGATGACGACAGTGAGCGGTTCCTGTCATTGCGGCGGCGTCCGCTTCGAGGCGGAAGAGCCCGAATGGGTGCTCGACTGCAATTGCTCGCTTTGCCGGCTGTATGGCGGCCTGTGGGCGTATTATCCGCAACGCGAAGTTCGCTTCAGCGGCAAACCGGACACGTTCATCTATATGTGGGGCGATCGCGAGCTGGAGTTCCACCATTGCCGAACCTGCGGCTGCGCCACGCACTGGACCAAGGCCGGAACCGACGATGCCAGCAAAATCGGGGTCAATGCGCGGCTGATGCGCGGGCTCGATCCAAAGCGCGTGCGGCTCGTACAGAAGAACAATGGCAATGACGGCGTGTTCTGGACCAAAACCGACTCCCCCGTTCTGCCAAGCCATGATGCGCCACCAGCTACGAAGTGATGTGAGATGACCGATATTGTTGTGCCGACCCTGGGCGAAAGCGTCACCGAAGCAACGGTCGCCAAGTGGCTGAAGCAGGCAGGCGATTCTGTGCGCAAGGACGAGACGCTGGTCGAACTCGAGACCGACAAGGTATCCGTTGAGGTTTCCGCCCCTGAAGCGGGCGTGCTGAGCGAGATCGTCGCCGGGGCAGGCGCGACCGTGCAGATCGGCGCGCTGCTCGGGCGGATGGGCGCAGCGGGCGCGCAGCCGAGCGCAAGCGCCGCAGCGCCGGCGCCGCAGCCGGCGCCAACATCAAAGCCGGCCGCGAGCGCGCGTCCCGCGCCACCCTCGGTGCAGCGCATAGCGGCGGAAGGGGGCATCGATGTTTCCGCCATCTCCGGCAGCGGCAAAGACGGTCGGCTGACGAAATCGGATGCGCTCGCAATCCTGGAAGCGCGCACACATGCGCCGGCCGCTGCGCAGCAGGTGCAGCCGCCGCGCGTGCTGGGCGAGCGTGAAGAGCGCACCAAAATGACGCGTTTGCGTCAGACCATCGCGCGGCGCTTGAAGGAAGCACAGAACACGGCGGCGATGCTGACCACCTTCAACGAAGCCGACATGTCGGCGGTGATGGCGGCGCGCGCAAAGTACAAGGACGTGTTCGAGAAGAAGCACGGCGTGAAGCTGGGATTCATGAGCTTCTTCGTGAAAGCGTGCATCGCCGCGTTGAAGGAGATCCCGAACGTCAACGCCGAGATCGATGGCGACGACATCATCTACAAGAACTACTACGACATCGGCATCGCGGTTGGCACCGATCGCGGCCTCGTCGTGCCGGTGGTGCGCGAAGCAGACAGAAAATCGATGGCGGAGATCGAGCAGGACATCACCGACCTCGGCATAAAGGCGCGCGACGGACAGCTGAAGCTCGAAGATCTACAGGGCGCGACCTTCACGATCTCGAACGGCGGCGTGTACGGATCATTGATGTCGACGCCCATCCTCAATGCGCCGCAATCGGGCATCCTCGGCATGCACAAGATCCAGGAACGGCCGGTGGTGATCGACAAACAGGTCGTGGTGCGGCCGATGATGTACTTGGCGCTCAGCTACGATCACCGCATCGTCGACGGCAAGGAGGCGGTGACCTTCCTGGTGCGGGTCAAGGAGGGGCTGGAGGACCCCGAACGCATGCTGCTGGACCTCTGAGGCTGATGCAGGGGCGCCGCAGGCGAGCGCCTTTACCTCTTGCGAAGCTTGGCGAAGCCTCTCCTGGCCGTGTAGATTGCGGCGTCGCTCGATGGGAGCGGCGGGGAGGGGACGCCCCATGACCTTTATCATTCGCTGGCCGGCCATCTTGGTATTGCTGGCCCTGGTGCTTATCAGCCTGGGCGCGGCGGTCGCGACCGCGTTGGTGCTCGGCGGCGCGCCGGTGGATCTCGCCACGGTGTTTTCGCAGGATCAGATCGACCGCCTGGGCAGCTTTTCGTGGGTGGAGGTCGGGCTTTGGGCTGCGGCCGGGGTGCTCTTCCTGGTTTCCGCCGTGCGGCTCATCCGGCGCACCCAAGGCTTCTGGGCCTGGCTATTGGGCTTTGCTTGCTATGGCGGACGCTGGGCGTGGTCGCAGCAGGCCGGCGGCGGCGACATCGTGGCGCAAGTGCAGAGCATCGACGTCAACGTGTACCGGCAGCCCGTGCAGCTTACATCAGCGACCGAGTCGACGGAAGCGCAGCTGGCGATCCTGGCGATCCTGCTCATTCTCGGCGTGTTGATCTGGATCGTCGACGCGGCGGATCGAGCGTACTGGAACCGCGAAGGCGCCTGACGCTCGTCGCTGCGCATTGATCGGCTGGCGCCGCGTTTCTATGGTGCGCCGCTGATTTGCTGCGCACGCGCGACTCGCTGGAGCTTTCATGGCATACGATCTCGTCATCATCGGGGGCGGCCCAGGGGGCTATAATTGCGCCATACGCGCCGGACAACTCGGACTGAAAACCGCGATCATCGAGAGCCGCGGCAAGCTCGGCGGCACGTGCTTGAACGTCGGCTGCATTCCCTCGAAGGCGCTGCTGCACGCCTCGGAGTATTTCGAGGCGGCGCAGAAGACCTTCCCGTCCATGGGCGTGAACATCACCGGCCTGTCGCTCAATCTGCCGCAGATGCTGAAGCAGAAGGACGACGCGGTCGACGGCCTCACCAAAGGCGTCGAGTTCCTGATGCGCAAGCACAAGGTCGATTACGTCAAAGGCTTTGGCCGCATCGCGGCGCAAGGGCGCGTCGAAGTGACCGGTGCTGACGGCGCCAAGCAGACGCTCGAAACCAAAAACATCGTCATTGCGACGGGCTCTGTTCCTGCCGATCTTCCCGGCGTCGACATCGACGAACAGCGCGTCGTGTCGTCGACCGGCGCGCTCTCGCTGGCGAAGGTTCCGGAAAAGCTGATCGTCGTCGGCGCCGGCTATATCGGGCTCGAACTCGGTTCGGTGTGGCGCCGGCTCGGCGCCCAGGTGACGGTGGTCGAGTATCTCGACCGCATCACGCCGACCATGGACAACGAGATCGCGACCGCGTTCCAGAAGGTGCTGAAGAAGCAGGGCATGGCGTTCGAGCTCGGCCAAAAGGTGACGTCAGTCGAGAAGACCCGCGACGCGCTGCTGGTCACGATCGAGCCCGCCAAAGGCGGACAAAGCCGCGTGCTTGAAGCCGACGGTGTGCTCGTCGCCATCGGCCGCAAACCGTTCACCACCAATATCGGCCTTGAGACCGTAGGCGTGCGCTTTGATCAGCGCGGCTTCATCGCCACCGAGCACTTCAAGACGAATGTCGCCGGCATCTACGCCATTGGCGATTGCACGCACGGGCCGATGCTCGCGCACAAGGCCGAAGAGGAGGGCATCGCCGCCGCGCAGGTGATCGCCGGCAAGTGGGGCCATGTGAATTACGACGTCATCCCCGGCGTTGTGTACACCGATCCCGAGGTCGCCGGCGTCGGCAAGACCGAAGAGGAGCTGAAGGCCGCCGGCGTGCAGTACAAGGTCGGCAAGTTCCCGTTCCTGGCCAATTCGCGCGCCCGCACCAATCACGAGACCGAAGGCATGGTGAAGGTGCTCGAAGACGTGTCGAGCAAGCGCGTCGTCGGCGCGCACATGATCGGCAAGGGCGTGGGCGAGATGATCGGCGAGGTGTGCGTCGCCATGGAGTTCGGCGCCAGCGCCGAAGACATCGCCCGCACCTGCCACGCCCACCCGACTATGGCCGAAGCGATCCGCGAAGCGGCGAAGGGCGTCGACGGCTGGACGATGCAGGCTTAGCCTCATGGAATGTCGAATCGATGGACCAACGACGTACTGAACCGCAAGGCTCTTGCCGAACGGTTGGTGCCGATAATCAAGAATCACCACGCGGGGGCGGTGATCGGAATTGAAGGGGAGTTTGGGTCTGGCAAGACATACTTCCTCACCAACCTGCAGGCTCACCTTCAAGAGGCAGGACTCGGGTGCGTGTACTTCAACGCCTGGGAGTCAGACTTCGTCGAACAGCCTCTTGTGGTACTGCTTGAAGACCTTGTTGTTGACCTCAACAAGCGGAAACCGGAAGCAGCTACGCTGGAGCGAATGAAGGCAGCTACAAAGCGACTGCTGCCCGTGGTCGCGCGAATTAGTGCCAAGGCAATACTCAGAGCCGGCTCAGAAGAGTGGGATCGGTTGTTGGGTCCGATAGACGAAGAGGTAGACAGCCTATTTCGCGCCGGAGATTCGCAGAAGTTAGGTAGGAGAGAGTTGGCGAAGGCGCGGTCTGCTCTGACTGACCTTGTTGATGCCGCGAAGAGTGAGTCGCCTGAATCGTTTCCGCTGGTTGTTCTGGTAGACGAACTTGACCGGTCGAATCCCACTTGGGCCGCAACGTTTCTCGAATCGGTCAAACATCTTCTGGCAATTCCAGGCATTGTTTTTGTGGTCGCTATTGACCGCAAAAACTTGGTTTGCCTGCTCAAACATCAATTCGGAGCGGGCTATGACGTAGAAGAATACCTCGCCAAGTTTTTCAATTATTGGATAGGCATTCAGAACCCATCGGCGGACAAACGGTACCTTATTGAGAAACTCAAAGGACAGGGGTTAGTCGCCGACGGGATTCTCGCGGAGGATGGATCGTATGTCGATTGTGTGGATGCTGCGGCGACGGCATGCCTAATCGCGCTTGGCGGGTCGTCCGGACGACTCCGGCGCCTCGAGAGATGTGCCGAAAGGCTTTCGTTGTGCTTGAGAGCCGCTACCAGCCGAGGTTGGGCTGCGCTTTTCGGGTGCCTAGTGGGATTGGAAGCTTCTGATAGGGAGCTCTTTCGAGGTTTTGTCGGCGGGTTGAGAAGCGGGGATCTCGCCAAGAAATTTTGGTCCCTCGATCGAAGCCCTGAGCAGAGGCAAATGCGACTCTTGGCGTGGTTGATAGCCTGCACGATCAGTTCACAAAATTGGGAGCAACGCCGCCAAGAATTTAGGGTTTGGCTGGGCGAGGACGCGGCAAACGCAATTGAAAGCGCGAGAATCAGTCCGACGTTTTTCTACTTCGGATCCGCGACATCGCCGATTGATTCGGCGATGGAGCAAGTCGGCTGGGTGCTGAACTGCGAGACCTAGGATCAACCCCATTGAGGCAATGCCTAAGGCGCGATCAGCCGCAACTTCGGAAAGTACGTGCGAAAGCCGGCGCCGTCGCGCGTGAGCAGGGGTGCGTCCAGCACCGCTGCGTGCGCGCCGATGAAAAAGTCGGGCAACACCCCCGTACGCACGCCGCCGCCAGCGCGATACTTCCGGAACGCCTTGCCGGCGAGGAACAGCGCCGCGCGCGGGATCGTCTTGTGCACGAGGCCGGCGAGCTTGAAGAACTCGTCAGCGTCTTCGATGCGCGCGTAGCGCACTGAAAGTTCGGCATAGACGACGTCATTGATGGCGAGCGGTCCAAGGATCGCGGCCGCCTCAAGTTGTTGCAGCGACCAGGCGGCCCAGGTGCGATCGTTAGTAGCGACATCGAGCAGGACGTTTGTGTCGACGAACGTCGTCATTCGCCGCGCGTCAGCGCCATGATCTGGTCCGTCGTCATCCCCGGGCCGGCATGACCAAGCAGCGTCGCGAACCGGCTCGGCTTCGGCCTTCCCTTGGGCTTCGCTTTCGCGATGACGACTCGCCCGTCGGCGGCAAGCTCAAAGCTCACCTTATCGCCGGGCTTCACCCCTAAGCGCTCCCGCACAGGCTTGGGGATCGTAACCTGCCCCTTGGTAGTGACGGTCGTCATGGTAATACCTGTAATACCTACATTGGCGATGGTATTACTTTTGCGCGGCGCTGTAAACCCCCGCCCTTGTGAACATTTCGCATTGCTCACTTTGCGCCCGAGCCCGCATCAGTGTTGAGTACCTCCGCCGCAGGCGAGGGAGGACGGTTTGCTGGTAGTGACCGCGCAGCGTTTGGCGCTCTTGGCGCTCGACAAGGACCTGGCCGCGCTGCAGGCCGGGAGCCGCAGCGCCTTTTTCAACGCCATCGCCGTGATGCATGAGCCGTTGTGGCCGCCGTCGCCGTTCGAACTTGCGGCGCTCGACTGGGCGGCGGCCAATCTCGCGCAGGACCCGGAAGGGGAGGGCTGGTACGGCTGGATGATGCTGGCCAACGAGGGCGAACGCGCGCCGCCGCGGCTTGTCGGCATCGCCGCCCTGATCGGCCGGCCCGACATCGACGGTGAAGTCGAACTCGCGTTCGGGCTGATGCCCGAGTATCGCGGCCGCGGCTACGGCGCGGAGGCGGTGCGCGCTTTGTCGGGTTGGGCGTTCGAGAACGGCGCGAGCCGCATCGTCGTGCACCTCGACGCCGAAGATGCTGGCGCCGCGCACACGCTGGCGCGCAGCGGCTTCGTTGACACCCAGGAGCCGCCTTATCCAGGCGTTGCGCGCTGGGCGCTCAACGCCGTCGCGTAGTCGGCGCTTAACTTATCGTTTGAGTTTGAGAGAGGTCAGTCGGCGGCGTTCGATGCGGGAGCGTGGGCTTCTGATGACCGGAGAACGCATTCGACCTCGATGAATTGAAGCCTGTGCTTGAAAGCGAAGAGGGGCGCCCCCAGGCGCCCCTCTTGCTGTCGCGATTTACATCGCAGCGGCGGGCTTCGCAGCCTTGCGCGCGCGGCGGACCGGCTTGCGGGCGGTCTTGCGAGCGACCTTGCGGGTCGTCTTGCGGGCGGTCTTGCGAGCCGGCTTCTTCGCCGACTTCTTCGCGGACTTGCGAACGGTCTTGCGAGCCGCCTTGCGGACGGTCTTGCGAGCCTTGCGAGCGGCCGGCTTCTTCGCGGCCTTCTTTACCTTCTTAGCCATCTTCGTTTCCTCATCTTTACTAGTGTTGGTACTTGGGTTGGACGGGAGTTGTTTGACTCTCCGTGTGTTTTTTTGTGCGATTAGGCTTGACAAAGCGTAACTACAAGCAATCTCGCGATTTTTTCTGCAGCATCGATTTTTTATCTGCGCGAATGCTGTGCAACATCTCGCTCGCCCTTATTTTTCAAGGCTCGCAGCGGTGTCGCGCGACTCGATTTTGATCACGCGCGCGGATGCGCACGCTGGTACAGCGCAAAAATTTTTTTCACTTCGACGCTCGCATAGCCCTGAGTCGTCGACAGAGACTCGTGTCCGAGCAGCTCTTGGATCGCGCGCAGATCGCCACCGTTGGCGAGCAGATGGGTGGCGAATGCGTGCCTGAGAGCGTGCGGAGTCGTTGACGAAGGCAGCCCCAAGCGCTCGCGCAGATGCTGCAACACCGCTTGCGCCATGCGTGGTGTCATCGCCCCGCCGCGCGCTGCGCGGAAGAGGGGCGCGTCGGCGGTGAGTGCGAAAGGGCATGTGGCGGCGTAGGATTCGATCGCCTCGCGGGCGGCCTCAAGCACCGGGACGACGCGTTCTTTGCCGCCTTTGCCCGTGATCCGCAGCGCGGCCTGGAGCGGGCGATCGGCGCCGGTCAGCGCCAGCGCTTCGCTGATGCGGAGGCCCGCAGCGTAGATCAAGGTGATCAGCGCGGCGTCGCGCATGCCGATCCAGCTGTCGCTGTCGGTCGTGTGCATCAGCGCCTGAACGCCATCTTCTGAGACCGGCCGCGGCAACAACCGCTTCAACTTTGGCCCTCGCACCAGCTGCAGCCGCGCGTTGGTGAGCCCATGGCGGCGTTCGAGATAGCGATAGAAGCTGCGGATCGCCGCGAGCGCGCGCGATATCGAGCGATCGGAGAGCGCGTCCGCACCTTGCCGGCGATAGGCCAGATAGGCGCGCAGATCGCGCGGTTCGAGCTGGGCGAGGTCATGCGCAGAGGGCTCGCCGCCGAGATGGCCGGCGAGGAAGTAGAGGAACGCCGCGACATCGCGCTGGTAGGCCTCGAGCGAATTGGCGGCAAACCGCCGCTCCTCGCGCAGATATGCGATCCATTGGGCAAGCAGGGCGGCGGCGGACATGGGGGTGGAGTGTACTGACGAATGGTGAAGAAGGGGTG
Source organism: Hyphomonadaceae bacterium (assembly GCA_019753175.1). Taxonomy (GTDB): domain Bacteria; phylum Pseudomonadota; class Alphaproteobacteria; order Caulobacterales; family Aquidulcibacteraceae; genus Vitreimonas. The sequence goes on along the minus strand of JAIELK010000002.1, from coordinate 3,097 downwards.
GGTGCACGGTTGCCTGCCGCGTCGATGACAGGTTGGGTACAACGAACCGACCAGGAGTGCAAAGACATGGGCTGTGCAGTGATCACGAGAGCCAACCGTGGCATCGGACTCGAATTCTGTCGCCAACTCGCCGCGCGCGGCGGCTCGGTGGTTGCCGTTTGTAGGAAAAGCTCGCTGGCGCTCGACGCGCTTGGCGTGCGTGTGGAGTCGGGCGTCGATGTTACCGATGACACGACTCTTGCGGCTCTGGTACAGCGCCTTGCGGGCGAACCCGTCGCTCTCTTGGTCAACAATGCCGGCATCGGCGAGTTTTCTCGGCTCGAAAGGATCGACTTTGACTCGGTGCGCCGCCAGTTCGAGGTGAATGCGACAAGCGACGACTGAGGAGGAGCTGCATGGTAGAGCAAGATAGATTCTCCGAAATTCGGGCGATCGTGGCCCATGCGCTCGGCCTCGCGCCCGCCGACATGGCCGACGACGTTGATTTGCTGACGACCTTCGCTTCGAGCTGGCGCGAAGTCGGCGCGGCGATTTCCAAGATTGAGGAAAAGTACGACGTAACCATCCCGATAGAAGAGTTGGGGGCGGCGCCCACCATACAATCGATCTACCGAGCCGTAGAGCGTCAGGCGAAGCGGCTAGACTGACCCCCCCGCGGCTTCCCGCTTCCCTCGAATCCCCGCGCGCCCTAGATTCAGCGCTGCATGTCCTCCACAGCCCGCCGCCGCGCCCTCAATGCGCTGAAGCCGCAGCGCGCGCCGCTGCCTGCCGGGCCGTTGTTTGCGGTGGCGGAGGAAGGCGCGGACTTCGTTCACGACACGCTCGACAAGGTGGCGGTGCTGTTTCCGCTGCCGCTGCCCGAGCCGTTCGACTATCGCGCGCTTGGATCGCTTGCGCTCCAACCCGGCATGCACGTGATCGCGCCAATCGGGCCGCGTCTGGTGCGCGGCGTCATCTGGGCGGTTGAGCGCGACCACCCTGGCGCCGCCAATTTCAAGGCGATCGCGGAAGTGCTGCCCGGGTCGCCGCTGCCGGAAGTAACGCGCGCGTTCATCGATTGGGCGTCGAAGTATCTGGTGCGTCCGCCCGGCGACATTCTGCGCATGGTGGTGCGTTCGCCCGAAGCGCTGCTGCCGCCGCCGACGCATAGCGTGCTGACGCCGACCGGCGCCGTGCCGCCCAAGGTCACTGAAGCGCGCCGTCGCGTGTTGGAGGAAGCGGCGAAGGAACAGGTCAACGCCGCCGAACTCGCGCGCCGCGCCGACACATCGTCCGCCGTGGTGAAGGGCCTGGTCGATTGCGGCGCGCTGGCGAAGCTGGAGATCAGCGAAGACCCGCCGTTTCCGGCGCCGGAGATCGAGCGTGAGGGCAAGGCGCTCTCGGAGATTCAGAGGGCCGCCGCCAAAACGGTGTGCGCCCACGTGCGCGCCGGCGGCTTTCATGTCGCGCTGCTCGATGGCGTCACCGGTTCGGGCAAGACCGAAGTCTATCTCGAAGCCGCCGCCGAAGCCTTGCGCGGCGATCCCGCCGCGCAAGTGCTGGTGCTGCTGCCGGAGATCGCGCTGACCCAAGCGGCGCTGGCGCGGTTCGAAGCACGCTTTGGCGTTGCGCCGGTCGAGTGGCACTCGGCGATCGCGCACAAGGCGCGCCGCCGCGCCTGGCGCGAAGTGGCGGCCGGCCGTGCACGGCTGATCCTCGGCGCGCGCTCGGCGCTCTTCCTGCCGTATCCGAATTTGAAGCTGATCGTCATCGATGAAGAGCACGATCCGTCCTACAAGCAGGAGGAGGGCGTCATCTATCAAGCGCGCGATCTCGCGGTGGCGCGCGCCAAGCTTGGTCAATGCGCCGTGATCCTCGCCAGCGCAACGCCTTCGCTCGAAACGCTGGTGAACGCGCAGGCCGGCCGCTACGCGCACGTGCAGCTGCCGGCGCGGCATGGCGCGGCGGAACTGCCCGACGTCGGGTTGGTCGACATGAAGCTCGACCCGCCCGAGAAGGGCCGCTGGATTTCGCCGAAGCTGATGCAGGCCGCCGCCGAGGCGATGCTGCGCGGCGAGCAATCGCTGTTCTACATGAACCGCCGCGGCTACGCGCCGCTGACGCTTTGCCGTGTTTGCGGTCATCGCATGAAGTCGCCCGATAGCGACGCATGGCTGGTCGAGCACAGATATTCCGGGCGTTTGGTGTGTCATCTCACCGGCTTCTCGATGCCGAAACCGAAGGCGTGCCCCGAATGCCAGACGCCCGACAGTTTCACCTCGATCGGTCCCGGCGTGGAGCGCATCGAGGAGGAGGTGCGCACGTTCTTTCCGAATGCGCGCATAGAGATCTTTTCCTCCGACACGACGCCGAACGGCGAAGCCGTGCGCGAGCTCGTGGCGCGCATGGAGGCAAGCGAGATCGACATTCTGATCGGCACGCAGATCGTGGCCAAGGGTCACAACTTTCCAAACCTCACGTTTGTCGGCGTGATCGACGCTGACCTCGGCTTGAAAGGCGGCGATCTGCGCGCCGGCGAGCGCACGTTTCAGCTGGTGAGCCAGGTGGCGGGCCGTGCCGGGCGACACGAGAAGAAGGGCAGGGCGCTGATCCAGACCTATGCGCCGGACGAGCCGGTGATGCAGGCGCTCGCCGCGCAGGATCGCGACGCGTTCTTCGCCGCCGAAATCGCCGAGCGCGAAGCCGCGCGCATGCCCCCGTTCGGGCGGCTTGCGGCGGTGATCGTATCGGCGCCGGACGAGAAGCTCGCCAACGATGCGGCGAAAGCAATGGGCGAAAAGGCGCCGAACGTCGATGGGCTCGACCTTTGGGGGCCAGCGCCGGCGCCGCTCGCGGTGATCCGCGGCATGCACCGCCGCCGCTTCCTGATCCGCGCCAATCGCGGCGTCGATGTCAGCGCCTTTCTGTCGACCTGGTCCGCGCGCGTGAAGCTGCACAGCGCCGTGCGCGTTCAGATTGATGTGGATCCGTACAGCTTTCTGTGAAGACGCGCCTTTGCCCGGCCCACGCGCGCTGCGTTGCCGGTTTCGCGATCTTGTACATCATGCTCTCGCGCAGGCGGGAGAGCGGGGCGCGCTTCAAGCTGAAGCTTCAAGAA
>JAIELK010000012.1 GCA_019753175.1 Hyphomonadaceae bacterium | reverse complement strand
GCGGCGTCGCGTGCGGCGCGGTCGGCGTCGAGGCGGGCGCGTGGATAAAAGCCGCGCTCGAACAGCTCCGCGCCACGCACGAAGTTGCTTTCGGCCAGCGCCGCTTCGGCTTGGGCCGAGCGAACCGCTTGCGCAGCCGCTGCACTTTGCGCGCTCGCGGACGCTTCGTTGAGTGAGAGCCGTCCGGGGTCGAGCGTGAAAATCTGGTCGCCGCCCTCCACGAGGTCGCCTTCGCGCACGTTGAGCGCGCTGAGGACGCCGCTCTCTTGGCTTGCGAGGTAGATGTAGTCGGCTTCGCCATAGCCCTGCATGGCGTCGCTGCGCGGATCCGCGCAGGCCGCCGCCGCTATCGCCAACATGAGTAAGATGGTGCGCTTCATGCGCGGTGCTCCAGCCCATTCAGGAGGATGTCGAAATGATCGGCGATGAATTGGGTCGATTGTGCGAACGCGCTTTCGCCGCGCAGCACGTGCGTCCACATCGCTTCGAAGAACAGCGGACCGATGAACGCCCGTGTCGCGGCCTTGACGTCGACGTGGCGGATGGCGCCGCTGCTCATCGCTGAGGTCAACAGCGTCTCCAGCGCAGCGCGCGCGCGTTCGGCGGTTTCACGCCTGTAATAGTCGGCGATCTCGGGAAAGCGGCCGGAAATCGCCATGATCAGCCGCGGCACCGCGAAGGCCTTGGGATCGGAGAGCTTAGCCGCCGCCATGGTGGCGATGGCGCGAAGCGTGGCGATGGGGTCGTCGCCCCCAGCCATTGCCAGTGATTCCGTTTGGCGCGCGAACGGCGCCACATGGGCTTGGATCAACGCTTCAAGCAGCGCCGTCTTGCTGGTGAAGTAGAGATAGATCGCCGCCTTTGAGATGCCGGCGCGCCGGGCGATGTCCTCCATCCGCGCCGCCTCGAAGCCACGAACCGTGAACTCGGCCAGCGCCGCGTCCAGAATTTCTTCAGGACGGGCGTCTGCTCGTCTGCGCCACCGTGGCTGCCGTGGTGAGAGGCCAGCGCTCATCGCCCAATAAATAACTGACCAGTCAGTAATATGCAAGCGGGGGTTTGTTAACAACGACCTTTCCTGGCTTTAACGAGAGCGGCGGCGTAAGGACGGCAGGGGAGTGGCTTCCGTGGCAGCAGGCGCAGAAGAGCGGACAATTCGGCTCGCATCGATCGTGGCGGTGGACATTGTCGGGTTCTCCACGATGTCCGAACGCGATCAGCGCAACGCAGCGCGCAAGGTGGAGGCGCTGCGCAGCCGCATCATCGAGGTCGCGAAGGCGCACAATGGCCGCCTGTTCAACACGGCGGGCGACGGCTTCATGCTCGAGTTCGGGTCGGCCGGCGCTGCGCTCGGCGCGGTGCAGGACATTCTCGACAAGCGCTCGAAGGGTGAGCCGCCAATCCGCGTCGGCGCACATGTCGGCGATGTCGTTGTCACCGACACCAATGATCTGCTTGGCCACGGCGTGAATGTCGCTGCGCGTTTGCAGGCGCTGGCGGGTCCAGGCACGGCGCTGGTCTCCGCTGAGTTCCGCTCGATGGCGCAATCGAGTCCTGGCGCATTCCAGTCGCGAGGCCAGAAGCCGCTCGATAACATTCAGCAGCGCGTTCAGACCTTCGAGATCTTGTCCAAACGGCAGCGTTTCATCCGCACCTTGCGGCGAACCTTGCTCTGGACCACGATTGCAGTGCTGCTTGGCGCTGCGGCCTTCTTCGCGCCGACGATGTGGCGCATGTATCAGGCATGGCGGGCGCCGCCAGCGGTCGAACAACAGGCGACACAGATTGAGGCATTCTCGCCGCAGCCCCAAGCGCCGCAAGGGCCGCGTCCGGGCGATACGCTGCGCGATTGCCCAAACTGCCCCGAGATGGTCGTGATCGACGGCGGACTCTTCCAGATGGGATCGCCCAGCAACGAACCCGGGCGCAATCGCGACGAAGGTCCGCAACGCGAAGTCTCGATCGCACCGTTCGCGATCAGCCGCACCGAAGTCACCTTCGCGCAATGGGACGCTTGTCTCGGCGGAGGCGGCTGTGGCGGGTTCTCTCCCATGGATCAGGGATGGGGACGCGGGAACCAACCCGTCGTCGGCGTCACTTGGCAGCAAACGCAGCAATACCTTGATTGGCTCAATGATCAGGCCGGCGGATTGCGCTACCGGCTGCCGACGGAAGCGGAATGGGAGTATGTCGCCCGCGCCGGGGCCACGACCGCCTATGCGTTCGGCGCGCGCATCACCACGCGGCAGGCGACGTTCCGTGCGCAGCGCCCGGATCCCGTGGGCTCGCACCCGGCCAACGCCTTTGGCGTCTTCGACATGCATGGCAATGTCGGCGAGTGGGTGGAGGATTGCTACGCGCCCAATTATCAGCTCGCGCCAATCGATGGCGGCGCAGTGCGTTTGGCGCCGTGCCCGCGGCGCGTGATCAGGGGCGGTTCCTATCTTGACCGCGAGCCGCCGCTGCGCGCCGCCGCGCGCCGCTCGGCGCGGCCCAATGACCGAGCCCCGAGCACGGGCTTCCGGGTCGTGCGCACGCTGTAGCGACGCATTTTCACTGGCACGCACGTAGAGTGTGACCGCGGGCACAGACAAAACATCCGGTTGAGGTATGGGTTCTGCCTGAGCGACGACGCGGGAGCGTCGACGGGACGCACGCCATGACTGATCGATTGATCCTGGCGCAGATTTCCGATCTGCACATCCGCGCTGATGACGACGGCGCATCCGTTCGGCAATTGCGGGCGGCCATGGCCCACGCGCAGGACTACAAGGCCGAAGCGCTGCTGCTTACGGGCGATTTGTCCAACGACGAGCGGCCCGAGGAATATGCGGCGCTGGCGCAAGCGCTCCGCGATGCGCCGGCGCCTGTCTATGTGCTTCCAGGCAACCACGACGACCGCCAGCAAATCCGATCGGCGCTCGGCGCCCCCGCCTATCTTCCGGCCGACGGCCCGCTTTCCTACGTGATCGAGACTTTGCCGCTGCGCATCGTGATGGTGGATCAGATCGTGCCCGGTGAGACGCACGGCGAATTCACCCGCGCGCAGGCCGCGTGGCTGGACGGCGTACTGAGCGCCAAACCGAGCACGCCGACCGTGGTGGCGTTGCATCATCCGCCGTTTCCCACGCACGACGTTCTCTTCGACACGATCGCGCTGCGGCGACAGGATCTCTTTGCCGATGTCATCGCACGGCACCGGCAGGTCGTTCGCATCATCTGCGGGCACCATCACCGTGTAATCGTGGGTCAGGTGGCGCACGCGCCGGTGGTGGTGGCGCCGTCAACGTCGTGGGCTTACGGTTTGGCAATCCACGGCCATCAACCGATCGCGCCGCGAACCGCCGAGCAACCTGGCTGGATGTTGCACGTGTGGACGCGCGCAGGCGGCCTCGCCAGCCACTTCATGGGGATTTGAGCGATCCAAGACGATTCCGCATGTTGTACAAGTATAACCGAAATGCCACACGAGCGCCGGTCGCCGATATTGACGCGGCGATCCTCGTTGACCGCGCGTAAGTTTGCGGCTTCTGTCATCGGCCTGACACAGACGGCGCCAGACCAAGGCGGGGATCGGCATGACCACAATGAGACAGTGGTGTCGGTGGAGCACGCGCGCGCTTGACGCGCGCCCCATCTTCACAGGCCTCGAGATCAAGGCAATCAATCGCGAAGCAAAAAGGAAGATCAAAGATTTTTTTGCAGTCGGAGAGGGGTATCACACCAGCAGTATCCCGTTTGTCTTGTTCGCTTGCGGGTTCATCTTAATCTATGCTTTTGAGGAGGAATGCTGGATCCTCGATATCGTGTCCATGCCCCCCGACGGACCGTATGACCCTAACCGCAAGCGACGCCGGCGGCAAAAGGGTTACGAACGCGTCATCGAAGCGATCTTCGAGGGCTTGAGACAGGCGCTCGGCGACGGCGTTGGCGCTGCAGGGGCGCTTCTGTACAACACGGCGCGCACAATCGGCCCCAGGATTGCCGTGTTTTGGCGGAACATTGACGGTCGACAAGGCTGGGCAGATGACATGGAACGTCCCGCGCTGACCGACTCCGAACCGATGCCGTCGAGATCGGGACACGCGTCTGGGGTTTATGTTCAAGTTGTGCAACTTGTACGTGCCCGCGTCAGTACTTCGCTAACGTTTCTGGGATCAATCTGGGTTCTGCAGCCGGAGCATTGCGCTCGCGGCGACAAGCAGTGGGATATCTCTTTGTTTGGTCCGCTGCCGGAGCAAGTGAGTACGTGATCACATGAAGCGCGCTAAGAAGGTAAAGCGATCCACCGCTGCGGGGCGCGGCAAACCGGCCTCGTTCTCTACCTCGCAAGGGCGGGCCAATATTAAGCGCGCTTTGGAAATCACGGACCGGGAAAAGACGGTTGTGGGCTTTGCGCGCTACCGCACCACAATCGCTGCGCTCGTCCCCGTTGAAGCCGTCTATATGCTGGCGGGCCAGGGTGGCGATGTGGAGCCCGGCGTCCACGATCATATAACCAAGATGTCCAAGCTGTTCGTGGCGGGCGCGGCGCGCAGCGCTCCGGCGCCCGCGCCAGCGAAGAGGGCCAAAAAGGCGGCGGTGAAAAAGAAAGCCGCCAAGCGGAAGAAGTCCGGAAAGCGCAAAGCCGTGGGCAAGTCGAGACCGAACGGCTTATAAACGGTCCCCGCCAGGGGAGCGCCGATGAAAACAAGAGCCGCTGTCGCGTTCGAAGCCAAGAAGCCGCTGGAAATCCTGGAGCTTGACCTCGAAGGCCCCAAGGCCGGCGAGGCGCTGGTCGAGATCAAGGCCACCGGCATCTGCCATACCGACGCGTACACGCTCGACGGGCTCGACAGCGAAGGCATTTTCCCGAGCATTCTGGGGCACGAAGGCGCGGGCATTGTGCGCGAGATCGGCGCTGGCGTGACCAGCGTTGCGGTCGGCGACCACGTCATTCCGCTCTACACGCCCGAATGCCGGCAGTGCAAAAGCTGCCTCTCGCGCAAAACCAATCTCTGCACCGCCATCCGCGCCACGCAAGGCAAGGGGCTGATGCCGGACGGCTCTTCGCGCTTTTCGTACCAGGGCAAGCCCATCGCCCACTATATGGGCTGCTCGACGTTTTCGAACTTCACCGTGCTGCCGGAAATCGCGTTGGCGAAAATCCGCAAGGACGCGCCGTTCGATAAGGCGTGTTATATCGGCTGCGGCGTCACCACGGGCGTGGGCGCGGTCACCAATACCGCCAAGGTCGAGCCCGGCGCCAACGTGATCGTCTTCGGCCTCGGCGGCATCGGGCTCAATGTTGTGCAAGGCGCGAAGCTTGTCGGCGCGAACATGATTATTGGCGTCGACATCAATCCCGCGCGCGAGGCATGGGGCCGGAAATTCGGCATGACGCACTTCGTCAACCCGAAAGACGTGAGCGGCGATCTGGTCGCGCACCTGGTCGAACTCACCGGCGGCGGCGCCGACTACACCTTCGACTGCACCGGCAACACGACCGTCATGCGCCAGGCGCTCGAGAGCTGCCATCGCGGCTGGGGCGAGAGCATCATCATCGGCGTCGCCGAAGCCGGGCGCGAAATCGCCACCCGCCCGTTCCAGCTGGTGACCGGCCGCGTCTGGAAAGGCACCGCCTTCGGCGGCGCCCGCGGGCGCACCGATGTGCCGCGCATCGTCGACTGGTACATGGACGGCAAAATCCAGATCGACCCGATGATCACGCACACCATGCCGCTGGAGCGGATCAATGAGGCGTTCGAGCTGATGCATCGGGGGGAGAGTGTTCGAAGCGTGGTGGTGTATTGAGCGACGTAGGCCTCTCCCCCTGCGGGGAGCAAGGGAGGGCAGCAGAGGAGCGAATTCATGCGGTGTTTCCGCGTTCTTGCAGTCGTGCTATTCTCGGCTTTCGCGCTCCCCGCTGCGGCGCAGCCGGTGACGGAGACGTGCGGCGTGTTCGTGCGCCAAGGCGCCGCCGACGCCGAGCAGACCGACTACATCCCGGTGTTCGGTTACTCGGTCACCAACGCGGCTTTGCCGCTGGCGGCGCCGCCAGGACAGGCGCGCATTGACGGCATACTCTGCGACCGCCTGACGTTGGAGCTGCGCCCCAACGATTATCGGGTGCTGACCGATCTGCGCGTGCCGTTCTATGTCCGCAGCGGCATCCGTCTTGTGGCGCTTGAGGTTGCAGACGGCCAGTTCAGAGTGCGTTTTCTGAGCGGCGCGCCCACCGAGGCCGAGCGCGCCCAGCTCGCCGACGCGCTCGACCGCGTGTTCGATGCGCTAGAAGCAGCGCCGCCTGCCAATGCAGGTCAATAAATCCCACAAGCTGCACGGCGGCGTGTTGAGCTACGCCGAGCACACGAGCGCGGCGACCGGCACGGCGATGCGATGCTCCGTGTTCATCCCGCCGGGCGCAGGGCCGTTTGCGTATCTGATCTGGCTGTCGGGCCTCACCTGCACCGAGGACAATTTCACCACCAAAGCGGGCGCTTATGGTCCCGCGGCGCAAGCGGGCGTCGCCATCGTCGCGCCGGACACTTCACCGCGCGGCGAGGGCGTCGCTGACGATCCCGCCTATGATCTTGGCCAGGGCGCGGGGTTCTACATCGATGCGACGCAGCCGCCATGGGCTGCACACTTCAAGATGGAAACTTACATCACGCGCGATCTGATCGCCGCTGTGGAAGCGGCGTTTCCGCTGGCGCCGCGGCGGGCGATCTTCGGCCATTCCATGGGCGGCCATGGCGCGCTGACGCTGGCGATGAAGCATCCGCAGCTGTTCAGGAGCGTGTCCGCATTCGCGCCGATCTCGTCGCCGACGCGCTGCCCGTGGGGCGAGAAGGCGTTCGCTGCTTATCTCGGGCCCGACCGCGAGGCGTGGCGCGGCCACGATGCGGCGCTGCTGATGGAAGGGGGAAAAGCCAAGCCGTTTGACGACATCCTCGTTGATCAAGGGCTCGGCGATCAATTCCTCGAAACGCAGCTGAAACCTGAATTGCTCGAAGACGCCGCGCGCGCTTCAGGCCAAAAGCTTACGCTACGCCGCCAAGAGGGCTACGATCATTCGTACTTCTTCATGGCAAGCTTCATCGCCGGCCATGTCGCGTTTCACGGCGCGCGCTTGCGTTAGTTACGTCAGGCTGAGCTGGTCGAGGGCGACGCCGGTTTTGCGAGCGGACTCCGCCGTAGCCGCCGAAGCGCGACGGCCCCGGCTGCCAGCCCGAGAACGAGCAAGACGATCTGACGTGAAACGTCGACGCCGCTGGCGCGCAACGCCAGAAAGAGAGTGAGCAAAATCGCGATCGCGCTCGCGAGGGTCAGGCCGTCGCCTGGCGTGGAACGCGGCGCGGCGTCGTCGGCGGCGCGGCCGGCGGCGAAGAGCAGCACAGCCGTGAGCGTCGTGGTCGCGAAGGCCGCATCAGGCGCCAAGGCGTCAAACCCGAAAAGCAGATGCGCGACGGCGACGCCGCCCGCGACGAGTGCGGTGACACCTGCCGCCGGCCAGCGGCGAACGGCGAAGACAATGGCGAGCGCGACGGCGACCCCTGCATAGGCCGCGCCGCGCCAGAGTTCGGGGGAGGCGCTCTCGACGCCGAGCATCATGAGCAATGCGCCGGCTGCAACCCACGGCGTGACCGCGTTCGAATCCTGTCGCGTCGCACATGCAAGCAGGGCCGCACCGCCAGCGAACAGCGCGCCCCAGGCTTCCGGGCCATGCCAATCATCGCGGGTTGTGGCCGCTAGCGCGACAAGCACCCCGGCCCCGGTCGCGCCGGCGACGGCGACCAACACGCGGCTCCATCGATGCGGCTTGGCCCACAGCGCGGCCAGCGCAATCAGCGCCGCACACGCGAGCGCGGCGGCGTAGAAGTCGTCTCCCAGCGGAGGGAATTGGAACCGAATGCCGATGAAGAAGACGAAGCCCACCACCAGGGACACAACCGCGACGGCGAAGCTCGCCGGCGCAGCGACGCGCGCGCGAACCGCGGCGGCGGCGAGTGCGACCAGCATCGCGCCGACCCAGGCCAGACGCGCAACGCCCGCGTCTTGCAGCTCGGCGACGGCGAGCCAACACCAGATCAGCAGCACACTCGACGCGGCGATGGCGATCGAGGGCGCGTCCGCGCGCAGGCGCGACCAAGTCAGGCCGCTAGCACCGCTGTCGGTGCTGGCGCGAAACGCCAGTGAGACGCCGCCAAGTGCAGCGATGCCGGCAGCAGCCAGCGCACGCGAAACGTCGCCGGCAATGATCGCCGCGTAGAACCAACCGGCGAGGCCCGCGAAAGCGGCCAGGGCGACCCAGACCCAACGCATGGTGGCCGCGAAGGTGAAGCCAGCGACGGCTATGATGCCGATGTAGAGCGTCGAAGCGCCGGCGGGGCGCAGCTCGATGCCCGCGAGTGGTGCAGCCAAAGCGGCCAGCATGGTCAGCGCGGCGAGCGCTTCGGCGGAGGAATTCGGTGCTTCGCGCGCAAACGCGGCCGATTGAGCGGGTCCGGAGTCGTTCGACGCTTCCGGGATAGGGGTGTCTAATACCAGCGGCTCATCTTCACCCGCGCGCAGCGGCGTATCGAGTAGAAGCGGCGGCGCGCTCATGGCTACGACACGCGCCCCAAGTGCACTGAGTTCGCGCCTCAGGGCCGCAATCCGTTGCGACTGAAGCCACACCCAGACCGCCAAACCCAGGACCGCGATGAGCGCCCAATCCACGCAAACACCCTCGATCGCTGAGCTTTCCGCGGCGCGCGGCCTTATGCAAGCGCTTGCACCCTCGGCATGGCAATGTTCAAAGCGGCCAATGCGTTATGTATTTGAGCCGCCGCCGCAACCGTCCGTCGCCGTGGCGGGCGGCATAGACCGTTTCCCGGTTCGCCGCATCTTCTGCGTGGGCCGAAATTATGCCGACCACGTCCGCGAGATGGGGAACGACCCCAAGAGCGAGCCGCCAATCTTCTTCACCAAGCCCGCCGACGCGGTGGCCGAGAGCGGCGCGGCGATCCCGTACCCGCTCAACACCGCCGAGCTGCACCATGAGGTCGAGCTGGTTGCGGCGATTGGTCTTGGCGGGATCGCGATCGAGCCGGATGCTGCACTGCAGCACGTTTGGGGCTACGCTGTGGGGGTTGATCTCACGCGCCGGGACCGCCAGGCCGACGCGAAAAAGGCAGGGGCCCCGTGGGATGTCGCCAAAGGCTTCGATCAATCAGCGCCCGTCGGTGCGCTGACGCCGCAGGCGCGATCCGGACATCCAAGCGGCGGTCCAATATGGCTCAGTGTAAATGGTCAGCTGCGTCAGCAGGCGGACCTGGCGGCCATGATCTGGAGCGTTTCTGAGATCATCGCCGCACTCTCGCGGTCTTGGGCGCTTGCAGCGGGGGATCTGATCTTCACCGGCACGCCTGCTGGCGTCGGTCCGCTTCGAATCGGAGACGTGGTTGAGTGCGGCGTCGCGGGTCTGCCGACGCTTTCGTTTTCGGTGATTGCTCGCTAAGGCACGCAAAGAGTGGGGTTATGATCTGCTTTGCGCCGTTCGCGCAGCGAAGTAGGCTGATGCAACGCAGAGGAGGGCCGCGTGAAGCCCACGGACATCAAGAATCCGGACTATTTCCACAAGGTCGTCGATTGCCAGTGGGCGTGTCCCGCCCACACGCCCGTGCCGGAATACATCCGGCTCATTGCGGCGCAGCGCTACACCGACGCCTTCATGATCAATTGGAAGTCGAACGTGTTCCCCGGCATCCTGGGGCGCACGTGCGATCGGCCCTGCGAACCGGCTTGCCGGCGCGGGCGCGTGGAGGATGCAGCGGGCAAGCCCGAGCCGGTGGCGATCTGCCGCCTGAAGCGCGTCGCCGCCGACAATAAGGACGCTGGCGTCGAAGCTCTGATGCCGCCACCGGTCGCGAAAAAGAACGGCAAGCGCGTGGCCTGCATCGGCGCGGGACCGGCTTCGCTCACGGTTGCGCGCGATCTGCTGGCGATCGGCTACGAGGTGCACATCTTCGACGGCGACAAGAAAGCCGGCGGCATGATCCGCACGCAGATCCCGCGCTTTCGGCTGCCGGAGAGCGTGATCGATGAAGAAGTGAGTTACGTCACCCGCCTCGAGCCGGTGATGCATCTGGGCGAACGCGTCGAAAGCCTGAAAGCGTTTCTGGCGCAGGGCTGGGACGCTGTGTTCGTCGGCACTGGCGCGCCGCGCGGGCGCGATCTTCAGCTTCCCGGTCAGAAGGAGGCCGCCGCCAACGTCCATATCGGCATCGATTGGCTGTCGAGCGTCTCGTTCGAACACATCGACAAGATCGGCAAGCGCGTGATCGTGCTGGGCGGTGGCAATACGGCGATGGATTGCTGCCGCACATCGCGTCGTCTTGGCGGAGAAGACGTCAAGGTTGTTGTGCGCTCCGGCTTCGATGAAATGAAGGCCTCACCTTGGGAGAAAGAGGACGCGATGCACGAAGGCATCCCGATCCTCAACTTCCTCAACCCGCGCGAAATTACCCACCAGAACGGCAAGCTCACCGGCGTCTGGTTCACCAAGATGCAATGGGTCGAAGAAGGCGGAAAGCGCAAGCTCGTTCCGACCGGCGAACCCGACGTGCACCATGAATGCGATGATGTGCTGATGGCGGTGGGCCAGGAGAATGCGTTCCCGTGGATCGAACGCGACATCGGTATGGACTTCGACAAATGGGACATGCCGGTGGTCGATCAGCAGACCATGCAGTCGACGGTGCCGAGCGTGTTTTTCGGCGGCGACGCCGCCTTCGGCCCCAAGAACATCATCTGGGCGGTGGCGCACGGCCATGACGCGGCGGTCTCGATCGACCTCTATTTGAACGGCAAAGACGTGCGTTCCGATCGCCCGCCGCCAGGGGTGGCGATGATGTCCACTAAGATGGGCATCCACGAATGGAGCTATGACAACGACATTTCGCTCGATCTCCGTTTCAAGGTGCCGCAAGTCGATCCCAGCGTCTCCTTGCGCAACGTCAAGGTGGAGGTCGAGAAGGGTTTCGATCCGGTTCTTGCTTTCAAGGAAGCGCAGCGCTGCTTGAATTGCGACGTGCAGACGGTGTTCGCCGCCGATCTCTGCATTGAGTGCGACGCCTGCGTCGACATCTGCCCAATGGACTGCATCACCTTCACCGAGAATGGCGAAGAAACGGAGCTGCGCGAGCGCCTCAACGCGCCCGCGAAGAATCTCACACAAGATCTCTATATCCAGGACGGCCTCAAGACCGGCCGCATCATGGCGAAGGATGAGGACGTGTGCCTGCATTGCGGGCTCTGCGCGGAGCGTTGTCCGACCGGCGCGTGGGACATGCAGCAATTTTATCTTGAGGTGACGCACGCTGGCTGCTCGTCGGCGGCGCCGCCGGTCCGCTCCAGGCAATTGGTCGCCGCTGAATGAAGTTTGACGGTGGGCGTTGGATGTAGTACAGTACTACATCATGAAGACGCTGACCGCCCGCGAAGCCAACCAGAACTTCTCCAAGATGCTGGCCGAGGTCGAGCGGGGCGAAACCGTGCTTATCACCAAGAACGGCAAAACCGTTGCCGAGTTGCGGCCCGCCGCCGAGGACAAGACTAAGGATCCGGTCTGGCAGGCGAAGTATCAGCACATGCTGAAGCTGATGTCCGAGTGGGAAGACACCGGCTATCGCGTCGGCAAGATCACCGAGGACGACAAGTACGGCGACGCGCCGTGATCGGCGTTCGCGTCAGCCTCGACAGCAACGTCCTCGTCTATGCCGCGCTCGAACCAGCCTCAATCAAAGGCGTGCGCGCCCGCGAGCTGATCCAGCTCGCGACGCCGAATCTCGTGTTGGCGATGCAAGCGCTGCTGGAGTTCGTCGCTGTCTTGCGGCGCCGAGCGCCGGCGCTGACCTCCAAAGCTATCGCGCAAGCCGAAGCGTGGGCGGAGGCATTCGAAGTCGCGCCGACCACGCCGGAAGTCGCGAAGGCCGCTTATGCGCTGGTGGCGCGCCACAACTTCCAGGTCTGGGACGCGGTGATCTGGTCGGCGGCGCGCATGGCCGGCGCGCGCGTGTTCTTCTCCGAGGATTTGCAGAACGGCATGGTGCTCGACGGCGTGGGTGTGGTTGACCCGTTTGCGGCGAGCGAAGCGGAGCTGCGCGCGGCGTTGGGGGTGTAGGACCACCAGGTAAGTGCTTTGCAACGGCGCCCTGCTTGCCGCCTCGCCGCAAGCGGACTTTGTCTGCCGCCGGTCGCCCTTCAATTCGCGGAGACATCCGGAAGAGCCGCTCGGTAAGGAAGCCTCTTGCTTATTTCGTTTAGCAAAGGGGGACCGCGAAACCGCAAATTGGGGTCCGCCTCTTGAAAGGCGCATTCCCCACTTGGGTCGCCCGCCCACAAGCTCGATCACGCGCGGAACAATCTCCGTGACTACCGGCTGACATACATCATGCTGCAACCCCAGCCCGGCGATTTCAGTTACGATGGCAGCTCGTCGTTGCTGATTGTCAAAGTCCAGAAACAAAATTGGAACGCCGTACCCAATCGCGGCGATGCGAAGCTCCCACATCACCCACTCGGAACGAGTTATTCCCGGTCGGCTAGCAACAATCACAATATCCGCCGTGAATATCCTCGCCGCCACCTCTGCTTGAACATTGAGGTCAGGAACATCCCCACCACGAGGGCCAGCGATGTGCTGCCCCTCTTTCAGCGAGACATCATCAATGCAGTGGCCTTGGCTGCGAAGCTTAGTAAGAACCTGCTCATACAACTCGCGATCCTGTCCCCAGCGATGGCTCATGAATATGCGAATGTAACGCTCTTCTGACCCTGGTTTCCAATACGCGAATTGCGGCTCCGCTTTCTTCGCCATGACCACCTCCATCACCCTTTTTCTTAAGTGGTCGCGCTACGGAGACACGCGGTCAAGGAAAATTAGGCCGGCTGGAGGGTCGATCATGCCTGCGACGCTTTGGATGGGCCCGCGTGTTCTCCCTCTTCCCCTTCACCCCCGCGCCGTAAACCGCTATCACGCACAACCTCCTTCTCGGCGGGCGGTCCGCAGAGGAGACCCTTAAGAGGCGCGCTCTCAAGTCCATGACCAAGCCCATCGCCGCTATCAACGACTTCGTCGTCAAGTTCGCCAATGTGAACGGCTCGGGCTCGGCCAGCGCCAACGGCCTGTTCGCGAAGTCGATCCTGCGCATGGGCGTGCCGGTGGGCGCACGCAACATCTTCCCGTCGAACATTCAAGGCTTGCCGACCTGGTACGAGGTGCGGGTCAGCGAAGCCGGCTGGCTCGGCCGGCGCGGCGGCGTCGATCTCATCGTGGCGATGAACCCGCAAACCTGGGACGCCGACGTGAAGAGCATCGAGCCCGGCGGCTACCTGCTCTACGATTCCTCCAAGCCGCTGCCCGCAGCCAAATTTCGCGATGACATCACGATCATCGGCGCGCCGCTGACCGAGTTGATCGCCGCTGAGTTTGCCAATCCGCGCGAACGGCAATTGTTCAAGAACATCTGTTATGTCGGCGTGCTGGCGCAGCTGCTCGGCATCGAAGGCGAGGTCGTCAGGCAGCTCTTGACCGAGGAGTTCAAGGGCAAGGACAAGCTGATCGCTCCGAACTTCAAAGCGTTCGAACTCGGCCGTGCGTATGCGGAAAAAAGTATAGAGCCGATCGGCTTGGCGCTGAAGCGCGCCGACAAAGTCGGCGACCGCATCTTCGTTGAAGGCAACGATGCCGCCGCGCTCGGCGCGGTCTACGGCGGCGCGAGCTTCTGCGCTTGGTATCCGATCACGCCCTCGACTTCGCTCGCCGAAGCGTTCGAGAAGCACTGCAAGGCATTGCGCACCGATGCGGACGGCAAGCGTCGTTTCGCCATCGTGCAAGCCGAAGACGAAATCGCCTCTATTGGCATGGTGCTCGGCGCGGGCTGGGCGGGCGCGCGCTCGTTCACCTGCACATCCGGCCCCGGTATTTCGCTGATGAACGAGTTCGTCGGCTTCTCGTATTACGCGGAAATCCCCGGCGTGATCTTCGATGTGCAGCGGGGTGGGCCATCGACCGGCATGCCCACGCGCACGCAGCAATCGGACCTGCTGCTCGCGGCCTATGCGAGCCATGGCGACACCAAGCATCCGATGCTGTTTCCCGCCAATCCGACGGAGGCGTTCGAGTTCGGCGCGCTGTCGTTCGATCTCGCCGACCGCTTCCAAACCACGATCTTCGTCATGCTCGACCTCGACATCGGCATGCAGGAATGGCTGACCGAACCGTTCAAATGGGACGCCGCGCGCCCACTCGATCGCGGCAAGGTGGTCACCGCCGAAATGCTCGATGCAGGCTTTCCGTTCGGTCGCTATCGGGACGTCGACGGCGACGCGGTGCCGTACCGCACTTATCCCGGCACGCACCCGACCAAGGGTTCGTACTTCACGCGCGGATCGAGCCACGACAAGGATGCGCGCTACTCCGAGCGCGGCGAAGACTACACCGAAGGCATGGAGCGGCTGCTGCGCAAGTGGCAGACAATGAAGGCGTATGTGCCCGCGCCCGTGCGCAAAAACGCCAAGAAGCGCACGCCCGATGCTGTGATCTATTTCGGCTCGACCGATCCGGCGATGGAAGAGGCGCTGTGTGCGCTCGAAGCCAAGGGCGTACATCTGGATGCGCTGCGCATTCGCGCCTTTCCGTTCCAGGACGAGGTGTTCGAGTTCATCCGCGAGCACGAGCAGGTGTTCGTGGTCGAGCAAAACCGCGACGCGCAGCTGAAGGCGCTGCTGGTGAACGAGGGCGGCGTGCATCCCGCGCGCCTGGTCTCGGTGCTGCACTATGACGGCACGCCGATCACCGCACGCTTCATCATCAAGGCCATTTCCGAAAGGCTCGACGCGGGACACGCTGCGGCCGTGCCGGAGAAAGCACAATGACCTACCTCGCCAAGCCGCCGCTGCATCATCCGTCGCTGGAGCGCAACGCCGTCGGCTACACCCGCCGCGACTACGAGGGCCGCATCTCCACGTTGTGCGCCGGCTGCGGCCACGATTCGATCAGCGCGGCGATCATCCAGGCCTGTTTCGAGATTGATCTTGAGCCGCACCGGCTCGCCAAGTTCTCAGGCATTGGCTGCTCGTCGAAGACGCCCGACTATTTTGTGTCGCCCGCACACGGCTTCAACGCCGTGCATGGGCGGATGCCGTCGGTGCTCACCGGGGCGAACATCGCCGCCAAAGATCTGATCTATCTCGGCGTCTCCGGCGACGGCGACAGCGCTTCCATCGGCCTCGGCCAATTCGCGCACGCGATCCGCCGCAGTGTGAACATGACCTATATCGTCGAGAACAACGGCGTTTACGGCCTCACCAAAGGCCAGTTCTCAGCGACGTCTGACAAGGGGTCAAAAGCCAAGAAGGGTGCGGAAAACAAGGACAGCCCGATCGACCTGGTCATGCTCGCGCTGCAACTGGGCGCCACCTATGTTGGCCGCTCTTTCTCAGGCGACAAGACCCAGCTGGTGCCGCTGATCAAGGGCGCCTTGAGCCACAAGGGCGCGGCGTTCATCGATGTGCTGAGCCCCTGCGTCGCCTTCAACAATCATGTCGGCTCCACCAAGAGCTTCGATTACGTGCGCGCGCACAACGAAGCGGTGAACCGGCTCGACGTGATCACGCCGCGCGC
This sequence comes from Hyphomonadaceae bacterium, assembly GCA_019753175.1. Lineage (GTDB taxonomy): Bacteria > Pseudomonadota > Alphaproteobacteria > Caulobacterales > Aquidulcibacteraceae > Vitreimonas. Next base: position 110,368 of record JAIELK010000012.1, on the reverse strand, counting down.
ACCCATCCACGCCGAGTACGAGCCGGGCGAACTGAAAGAGGTCACGCAGCACGACGGCTCGATCCTGCGACTGCGCAAGCTCGAGCACGATTACGATTCATCCGATCGCAACGCCTCGCTTGGCTATCTCGCGCGCAAGGCGGCGGAAGGAGAGATCGTCACCGGACTGCTTTATGTCGATCCGGACGCGCGCGATCTGCATGACGGCCTCGACACCGTCGATACGCCGCTGAATAAGCTCACCGACGCGGACCTCGTGCCGCCGGTCAGCGCGCTGGAGAAGATCAACGCGGGGCTGCGCTAAGGGGTCGAGGGCAGCGTTCCGGGGAAGGTGATCTGGCGGCGAGATGTTGTCCCGCCCCGTCCCGTCCGCTAATCCCAGCCCATGACCTTCGCGCTCTACGAAAAATCCGGCCGCGTCGCGACCGTGACCTTGAACCGCCCCGAATCCCGCAACGCCATCGCCACCCAGGCGGATTGTGACGAACTGGCCGCCGCACTGTGGCGCGCCAATGACGATGCGGAGATCAACGCTGTCATCCTCACCGGCGCCGGCAAGGCGTTCTGCGCCGGAGGCGATCTCAAAGCCATCCGCGAGCGCACCGGCATCGGCCCGCGCGCGACGCCCGACGGCACCCGCGCCAATTATCGCCGCGGCGTCCACGCGATTATCAAAGCGCTGGCGGAGGTCGAGGTCGCCACCATCGCCGCGATCAACGGCCACGCCATCGGCTTGGGGCTCGACATCGGCGTGTTGTGCGACATGCGTATCGCCGGCGCCTCGGCGAAGATGGCGTCGAGCTTCGTCAAGGTCGGCATCATTCCGGGCGACGGCGGCGCCTGGATCTTGACCAACGCCATTGGCGCAACCCACGCGGCCGAACTGGTGCTCACTGGCGATACGATCGATGCGGAAGAAGCCAAGCGCATCGGGCTCGTCACCCGCGTCGTTGCTGACGACAAGCTGATGGATGAAGCGCGTGGGCTGGCTGAGCGCGTCGCCGTCAATCCGCCGCGCACGGTGCGCCTCGCCAAGCGCCTGCTGCGCGAAGCCCAGCACGCTAGGCTGCATGACATTCTAGAGCTTTCCGCGTCGTTCCAGGCGTTGGCGCACGAAACCGCCGATCACAAGGAAGCAGTCGACGCGTTCACCGAGAAGCGCGCGCCGAAGTTTACGGGGGAATGAGCAAAGCGTGCGAGAGGACGCTCGAGTCGTCATTCCGGACGCGACGAAGTCGCGATCCGGAAGCCAGGGGCCAAGCCGGCGCCTTGTCGTTTCCTGGGTTCCGGGTTCGGCCTTTGGCCGCCCCGGAATGACGAGCCCAAACGGTGTAGGCGTTTTCACCGAAACGCGAAAAACCGGGCGCCGAGAAAGTTCCAGATCAACACAAGGCCCGTGGCGATCACTTGCGCCAGCACGTACCAGACGCCGAGTGAAATCAGCGCCGCGAAGATAGCGCCGTTGAGCAGCATGCCGATGGCGTTGAGCGCCACGAATTTCGGGAAGCTGGCGTGATGCGGCGCGTTGCTTTTGAAGGTGAAGCGCCGGTTTAGCACGTAGCTGACCACGGTCCCGGCGGCGTAGCCGGCGGTGGTGGAGAATACAGGCGGCATGCCGGCCAACTCGACCAGGGCGATCAAGATCGCGTAGTGCACCGCTGTCGCCACCGCGCCCACGGCGACGAAGCGCACGAGCTGCTGCGCAAGATTGGTTGCGGCAAAGCGGCGGACGAGGTCTAGCGCCATGGGCGCAATGGCCTAGAACAAAGACGCACACAGGAGAAGCCCATGATCCGGGTTGGCATCGGCGGCTGGAGCTACGAGCCCTGGGAGGAGAGCTTCTACCCGCCCGACCTGCCGGCGGCGAAGCAGCTCGAACACGCCAGCCGCAAAGTCACCGCGATCGAGATCAACGCCACCTTCTATCGCACCCAGAGCGCGGCCTCGTTCAAGAAATGGGCGGCCGCGACGCCCGACGATTTCATGTTCTCGGTGAAGGCCCCGCGCGCGGCGGTGCAGCGCAAGGATTTGCGCGAAGCGGCGCAGTCGATCGAATGGTTCTTCAACAGCGGGATCGCTGAATTGGGATCGAAGCTCGGGCCGATCTTCTGGCAAATGGCGCCGTACAAAAAATACGACGCAGCCGAGATGAACGCCTATTTCGATCTGCTGCCGGAAAGGCTGGGCAAGCTCAAACTGCGCCACGCCATCGAAGTGCGGCATGAGAGTTTCACCGATGCGGCGTTCATGAAGCTGGCGCGCGAACGCAATATCGCCGTGGCCGCGGTGGAATCAGAGAAGCATCCGCTGATCGTCGAACCCACCGCGGACTTCGCCTACGCGCGGCTGGAGCTGAGCCAGGCCGACGAGCCGGCTGGCTATCCCACACCGGCTCTGAAAAAGTGGGCGAAAGCCGCGCGCGCCTGGGAAAAGTCCGGCGACGTGTTTTTGTACTTCATCTCCGGCGCCAAAGAACGCAATCCGGCGGCGGCGATGGCGATGTTGCAGATGCTGCGAGGCTGAGGCGCGAAAGACCTTCCTCAGCGCCGCCAATGCCGCTACCTTTGCCGCGCGGGAGGCGGACATGGCGCTGACAAATACGCGTGAGACCTATGGCTGGTTGACGATCGGCCTGCATTGGATCGCCGCCGTCGGCGTGATCGCCATGTTCACGACCGGCATCCAGGCTTACATCGCCGGCGAAGCAGGCGGCCGCGCCGCGCGGCGCGGCCATGGGCCTGCACATCGCGCTCGGCGGAACGCTGTTCGCGTTCTTCGCCGCACGCATCGCTCTCTACTTCGCGCAGGTGCAGCCGGAGAAACCGGCGCAAGCCGGCTGGCTCAACGCGCTCGCCGGCTGGACGCAGAGACTGTTGCTGCTCGCGCTGTTGATTCAGATCGTCAGCGGACCGCTCGCAGTGTGGAGCGGCGGACGCGCCATCAACATTTTCGATGTGGTTTCGCTGCCCAGCCCCTTCGCTGAGCGTCATGACGGCGTTCACGAAGCCGCCGAGGTCGCACACGCTGTCGGTCGTTTGCTGATCCTGGTGTTGCTGCCGCTGCACGTGCTCGGTGCTCTGAAGCACCTAATGTTGAACCGCGACGGCGTGTTCACGCGCATACTTTGGCCGAGCAGGCTAAAGACGCCGGCGTGATCACGCCGGCTCAGCGCCGCGCCGTCTTCCTAAAGCGCTATCTCTCCGCCACTTGCCGAACCGGCTCATGGCATCCGAGAAGTAGCGTCCAAACAATACGTGCCCCAAAACGGACTGTTTCGGATACTGCCGGACAAGAGCCTCCGCGCGTGATCGGTCGCGCAGGGGAACGTCGTACGCCTCCCGTTTTTGGAAGATCGCCTTGGTCGCATTGGGCAACTCGCCGCCGCGTGGCGCGAGGCCGTGGCGCGCAGCGGCCGCGGCCAGCGTTTCCGGCGTAAATCCGTACACATGCGCGAAGTGAAAGCGCTCGAAGGATGGCTTGTCATTGGCGCGCATGTCCGGCACGGCGAGGTAGGCTGCGCCCCCAGGCCTCAACCATGTGGCGATAGCGCCAATAGCGTCCACTGGGTCGCGGAGGTGCTCCAACACCTCGCGGCAAACGATGAGATCGAACGATTGTGCTGGCAATTGGCAGGCGCGCCAGCTTGCACACAACACATCCAGGCCGTGCGTGCGCCGCGCATAAGCGGCGTACGTTTCACTCGGCTCTATGCCGACGACCTGGCAGCCTGCATCGGCAGCCAGCTTCAGAAACTCTCCCGTGCCACACCCGAAATCCAAAATGCGCGCCCCAGGCGTGAGAAACGAGGCGAGATACGCCGCGCGCGCTCGCGCCTCGCGCCACGAGCGTACGAGGTGGTATTTAGGCGGCTCATCACCGGCGGCCTGATAGTCGAGGCGATAGAGATGGCGATAATATTCGTCTAATTCGCTTTCGGTGGGCATTGGGTCGGTGCGCATCAGCCCGCAGTCCGCGCAGGCCACCGTGCGCAAGCGCTTCCAGCGCCGATCCACATCGCAAATGAGCCGTATTTCGTCTGATCCACAAAGGTTGCACACCACCCGCTCGCCGACATAGGGATACGGCGTGAAGGGAACGACGTGCGCCAGGGTGTTCAACATAGGGCATCCTCTTTGAGGACCGACCCTTTGCGTCTACCCTTGCGGAAACCTGACGAGTCCCCGCCGTGCGCCTCCTCTTGATTGAAGATCATCCCCGGCTTGGTCAAAGTCTGGAGGACGCGCTTCGCCGTGCGGGCTATGCGGTGGACCGCGTCGGCACCGTAGCGGACGCCCACGTCTATCAGTCGTCTACGCAGTACAATCTGGCTCTGCTCGACCTTGGTTTGCCGGATGGCGATGGGCTTGAGCTGCTCCGCAATTGGCGGCGCGCCGGCGTGTCGTTCCCGATCATCGTCCTTACCGCGCGCGGTGGTCTCAATGATCGCATTTCGGGTCTTGATGAAGGCGCTGACGATTATTTGGTGAAGCCTTTCGCAATCGAGGAAATGATCTCTCGCTGTCGTGCGCTTCTGCGACGGCCGGCGAGCGTGGCGCCAGATTTGATCTCCTACGGCGAGATCAGTGCGAACGCCTCGTCCATGGAGGTCTATTGGCGCGGTCAACCGATTGATCTCGCCCGGCGGGAGCGACGTCTATTGATCGCGCTGTTGCGGCGCGCCGGACGCGTGTGTTCAAGAGCGACGCTCGAAAACGAGCTTTATGATTATCAGCGCGAGACCACACCCAATGCGCTTGAAACAAGCGTTTCTCGGCTTCGCGGCGTGCTGAGAGCGTTGGGGGCGATAGAGCAAGTCGATACGGTGCGCGGCGTCGGGTACATCTTGCGCGGTGCGCCGCCATGAAGGACCAAGAATCGTGGTCCTTGAGGCGGCGCATGCAGGCTCGCCTGCTTGTCGCGACCCTGCTGGCGGTGATTGTCACCACAATCGGCGTCGCTATTCATTATGGCTCCGACATACCCGATTTGCGACAACGCAAGGTGTTGGAACTCGCCGAAGAGCTCGCCGCGTCCGCCGAGCAAGCCGAGTCTTTGGCTGAGATGCGCCGGCGCATCGACACTGACGAAGCCGCCTTCCGGCAGCATCCCCAGGCCTATGGTTGGATGGTACAGGATGGGGCCGGGCGGGTGGTGATGTCATCGACCGCACAGTGGCGAAGCGCCCGCATTCCGATCGACACATCGCTCGAAGCGGATGAGTGGACCCATCATATCGCCGCCGGAGACGCGTGGTGGGCGAGCAAAGCGTTTTTCTATGACGGCCAAAGGTGGCGCGTTGTCGTTGCCGCAAACGGCGACCCCGCAGGGCTCTTGGCGCGATTGATCGCTGGCGAGGTTATCGTTCACATCCTGCTCCCGATTGTCCCATTGGCGTTGCTTTTTGCCTGGACGTCGCTTGGCGTGGTGACGTCAACCTTGCAGCCCCTCAGGGTGCTGGCGGAGCGCGCGCGCCGCGCGCGCGACTTCGCGAACATCAGAGCGCTGGACGCGGCGTCGGCGCCGGCTGAGATTCGCGACCTCGTGATCGCGCTGAACGCAAGCCTTGAAGAGCTTGCGCGGAGCGCCGCGCGCGAGCGGGAGTTCATGCTCGATGCGGCGCACGCTCTGCGCACGCCACTCGCCGCTCTGAAGGCGAGACTGGAGCTGGACGCTGACGCCAATGACGCGAACCGGACGGCTCTAGCGTCGGACGTTGGCGCCCTCATTCGCCTGACTACGCAAATGTTGGCGCTGGCCAACTCGGAGCACTTGCGCATTGCCAGTGAGCAGCGCACCGATCTCAACGCGATTGCCGCCGATGTCGTGGCGCGGCTGGCGCCGCTGGCGTTTCAAAAACAGGTCGATCTCGGCATATCGACATCCGAGCCGACGCCGCTGGTGCAAGCCGATGCCGATGCGCTGGCGCATGCGCTCACGAACCTGGTTGAAAACGCGATCAAGCACGCGCCGGCGCACTCGCAAGTGGATGTGCGCGTCCTTGCCGACCCGCCAACGCTGGCGGTGCGGGACTATGGCGCCGGCATGGACCCGGAGCTGATCGCCCATGCCGGACGCCGCTTTTTGCGGCAGAGATTTCAGGACGCCGAGGGCGCCGGGCTGGGCCTGTCTATCGTCGCCCGCATTGCCGAGGCGCATCAGGGGTCGCTTCGGCTCACAAATTGTAACCCCGGCTTGGAAGCGGCGATCGTGTTTCCCGCGCACAGGCGGGGCTAAGCGTGACTGGATGGTGACGCTGCGTTCTCACCTTCTCCGCCGTCGGCTCGGCGTGCCCAAGATCCCGCGCATCAGTTCGCGCACGATAGTGTTGAACACGCCGGAGGCGACGCGGCCGGTCTGCCGCTCCACCGCCGTGGTGCGCGAGCCGCCGGCGCGGCGAGTCGTTCCGCTGCTGCGCGAGCGCGATGGTCTCGCCGCTTCCTTTTCACGCGCGTCGCGCTCTTCTTCGCGCGCCGCGTCTTGCGCCAGCTGTTCGGCGCGGCGAGAAAGCACTTCATGCGCGCTTTCGCGGTCGACGGCTTTTTCGTAGGCGCGGCCAGCGGTGTTGGCGCGCATCAGCGCTTGGCGTTCGGCGAGTAGGATGGGCCCGACGTGGGAGTTCGGGGGGCGGATCTTGGTGCGCGCCACCGGCGTTGGCGCGCCCTTGGCGTCGAGCGTCGAGACCAACGCCTCGCCGACGCCGAGTTCCTGAATCTCCTTCGCTACGTCGACGTTGGCGTTGGCGCGGAAACTCTGCGCCGCCGCCCGCACCGCTTTCTGATCGCTCGGCGTATAAGCGCGCAGAGCATGCTGGAAGCGGTTGCCCAGCTGCGCCAGCACCGCCTCGGGGATGTCAGTCGGCGACTGGGTGACGAAATAAATGCCCACGCCCTTGGAGCGGATCAGCCGCACCACTTGTTCGACCTTGTTGATCAGTTCTTTCGACGCGTCGCGGAAGAGCAGGTGCGCTTCGTCGAAGAAGAAGACGAGCTTGGGTTTGTCGAGATCGCCGACCTCCGGCAACTCCTCCCACAGCTCGCTCACCAGCCAGAGCAGGAAGGCGGAATAGAGCCGGGGGCTCTGCACCAGGCGCTCGGACGCCAGCACGTGAACCGTGCCTTTGCCGTCGGGGCGCGGCTTCAACAGCTCGTTGAGCTGAAACGCCGGCTCGCCGAAAAAGCGGTCGGCGCCGTCCATCTCCAGCTGCAACACCTTGCGCTGTAGCGCGGCGATCGATTGCGGCGTGACCAAGCCGTACTTCTTGCCGATGTCCTCGGCGTTGTCGGAAAGGTACGTCAGCAGCGCGCGCAGATCGTTGAGATCGAGCAGCAGGCCTTCCTTCTTGCCTTCCTTGAACCAATCGTCGGCCAAGCGAAACGCGATGGTGAGCGCGCCTTCCTGCGCGTCAGTGGCTTCCAGCACGCGCCCCATCAGCACCGGGCCCATTTCGGTGATGGTGGTGCGCACCGGGTGGCCGAGTTCGCCATACACATCCCAGAAAACGGCGGGCGCGGCTTCAGGCGTCAGCGGCAGGTTGATTTCGGCGGCGCGTGCGCTGGCCCAGGCGGGCGGGGGATCGCCAGTTGCGGCGACGCCGGAGAGATCGCCCTTGATGTCGGCGGCGAAGACGTTGACGCCCTCGCGCGCGAAGGCTTCGGCGAGCACTTGCAGGGTCACGGTTTTGCCGGTGCCGGTGGCGCCCGCGATCAGACCGTGCCGGTTGGCGCGCTTCAGCGCCAGGGATTGCACGCCCTCTGGCGCCGCGCCGACATCGATGCTCGTTGCCGTCAAGTTCAGTGCTCCGCGTTCTGCTCATGGCCAGCTTGGCGCATCGCGCGCACAAGGCAAAGCGCGATCCACAACCGAGCGCACCATCGCGCTTGTGGAATGAATCCGAGTCCGGACGATTTCAAGTTGCGAATCGCGGGTGTTGATGTATCGCTTTTGTGAAGAGAGTCGCCTGGGGCTTGGGCGTTTTCGGGCATAGTTTTTCCGAGCCGCATACGCAGCAGGCACGCTCAGAACGTTTGATGCGCCGTTTCGCGTGCGCGAGCCCACGGCTCCTGAAAGCGGAGAGGCCATCCCTGGAAACAGGCCTCCGCGTGCGTCCCCCACCCAGCCTGCTGCGAGGCCTGCAGGCGCCGCCGGGCAGCTTGTCCCCGCTCGGCGGCGCCGCTTTCTATCTCCACATTGCGTCCGATTGAGATTATTGCTCTGCCGCTGCCGCAGGCGGGGAAGATGGCCGGGTCCTGGTTTGGGTCTTTGTTCGGTCGGAGCAAGAAACAGCCCCCTCCGCAAACGGTGGTGAGCGCTGCGCCGGCGCTGGTTGCGCCGCTGACAAACGGGGCTAGGGTCCCGCCAAAACAAGGAAACGCCTCCATGCACGCTGCTGCGCGCGCCGACCTTCCAGGCACGCCCGATCAGTTTCTCGCCGACGCCGCCCGGGGCCCTTGGCCCGCCTTCAAAGCCAACGGGAAGATTGAGCCTGCCGCGGAGGCGTTCTTGCGCGGGCTGTACGAGGACGCCGCCGCCGACGAACTCGGCGATCTTTCGGCCGCCGATCTCGCTGCGCTGGCTCATGAATTTTGGATTTGGCGGGCCGAGCGGCGAGGGGATGAACGGCTGACCCGCATCCGCCGCGGCGTCGGCGCCGGCGGACGCGAGCTCGACCGCGACATTCTTGAGGTCGCCGGACCCGACATGCCGTTCCTGGTCGATTCGATCATGGGCGAGCTGGCTGATCAGGAGATCGCAGCGCTTGCGATGTTCCATCCCGTCGCGCCATCCACCGGAGGCGGTCGAGAATCGCTGATCCAAGTGCACCTGCCGCGGCTGTCGGCTGCGCGCAGCAGAGCCTTGCAGGAAGGCGTGCGCGCCACGCTTGCCGACGTCGGCGCGTCGGTCGGCGACTTCCAGGCCATGCGCCAGCGCATGCGCGATTGCGCTGGGGACCTTGAAAAGGCGCGCACCAATGCGCCGCCGGAAGAGGTGGCCGAAGCGGTTGCGCTGCTGCAATGGCTGGTGGCGGACAAGTTCACGTTCTTGGGTTCGCGTGACTATTCCTACGTGCGCGACGCCAGCGGCGGTTTCACCGCGCGCGAGCCCGACATCATCGACGGCTCCTCGCTCGGCGTGCTGCGCGATCCCGAACGCTATGTGCTGCGCACCACCGCCGAGCCGATGGTGCTGACGCCGGAATTGCAACGGCTCATGGATGAACCGACGCCGCTGGTGGTGGCCAAGTCCACGCTCAAGGCTCGTGTGCATCGGCGAGCGACGGCCGACTATATCGGCGTCAAGCGCTATAACGAGAATGGCGTCGCCGTTGGCGAAACGCGTTTCGTCGGTTTGTTCACCAGCGAATCCTTTACCGAAGCGACGCGCAACATTCCGGTGCTGCGCCGCAAGGCCGATTGGGTGATGAACCAAGCCGGCTTCACGCCAGGCGGACACAACGCCAAGACGCTGCGCAAGATCATCGAATACTATCCGCGCGAGGAACTTTGGCAGATCAGCCGCGAGGAATTGCTCCGGATCGCACGCGGCATACTGCATCTGCTCGATCGGCCGCGCGCGCGCGCTTTCATCCGGCGCGATCGCTACAATCGCTTCGTCACGGCGCTGGTCTATGTACCGAAGGATCGCTTCAATACTGCGGTTCGCGAACGCATCGGCGCCCTGATCGCGCGCGCCTATGGCGGCCAGGTCGAGAGCTTTCAGCCACAGCTCGGCGAAGGTCAGCTCGCGCGCGTGCTGTTCGTCATTGGCGACATCGACAAGGCGCGTCCCGATCCGGAACGTCACGCGCTCGACGTGGAGATCGCCGCGCTGTCCGAGACTTGGGACGACTCGTTCACCTATGCCTTGCTGCACACCGATCGCTTCGACGCCGCCGCGCGCGAAGAGGCTGACGCGCGTTTCGCCGGCGCTTTCACCGCCGCGTACCAGGAGCGCTACCAGGTCGACGAAGCGCTGATCGATGTGGCGGAGGTCATGTCCAGCCGCCCGGACGAGGTCATCCGCGCGCGTGCTTACCGTTTGGCCGATGATCCCGATAACGTCCTGCGCTGCAAATTCTACTCACGCGGCGACGTGTTGGCTCTGTCGGCCACCGTGCCGATCCTCGAGAACATGGGCCTGTTTGTCGACTCGGAGGTCAATTTCGAGCTGCACTTGCGGGAAAGCCAGCGGCAACCGGCGCAGCGGGTTTTCATTCACGACATCGAAACCCGCACCGCCGACGGCAAACCCATCGACCTCGACAAGGCCGGCGCCGCCTTCGAAGCGGCGTTCACCGCGGTATGGAACGGGCAGGCCGAAAGCGACGGCTTCAACCGGCTGGTGATAGCGTTGCCCTGTTCGTGGCGCGAGGCTGCGCTGTTGCGCGCGCTGGCGCGTTACCGGCAGCAGACCGGGCTCGACCCCACACAAGCCGTCCAGGAACAGGCGCTGGCCAACAATCCGAAGATCGCTGCGTTGATCCTGGCGCTGTTCAAGACGCGCTTCGACGCGCATTTGCCGGAGTCGATGGAGACGCGTCGCGATCGCAGCAATCGCCTGGCCTTCATGGTCGAGGCGGCGCTCAGCGAAGTCGTGAGTCTCGATGAAGATCGCGCGCTGCGGCGCATTGCGCACCTAGTGATGGCGATTCAGCGCACCAACTATTATCAGACCGGCGCCGACGGCGCGCCGAAGCCGTACATGTCGTTCAAGATCGATTCGAGCGCCGTCGCCGAATTGCCGGCGCCGAAACCTTATCGCGAGATTTGGGTGGCGAGTCCGCAGGTCGAGGGCGTGCACCTGCGCTTCGGACCGGTCGCGCGCGGCGGCCTGCGCTGGAGCGACCGGCGCGACGACTTCCGCACCGAAGTGCTGGATTTGGTGAAGGCACAGCAGGTCAAGAACGCCATCATCGTGCCCGTTGGCGCCAAAGGCGGCTTCTTCCCGAAGCGGCTGCCGCCGCGCAGCGCGCCGAACTTCCAGGAAGTCGGCGTCGAAGCCTACAAGACGTTCCTGCGCGGCTTGCTCGACATCACCGACAACATTGTCGCCGACGGCATCGCGCCGAGGCCCAACGTCGTGCGCTGGGACGGCGATGATCCCTATCTCGTTGTCGCCGCCGACAAGGGGACGGCCACGTTCTCCGATATCGCCAACGGCATCTCGGCGGAATACGGCCATTGGCTCGGCGACGCGTTCGCCTCCGGCGGTTCGGTCGGTTACGACCACAAGGCCATGGGCATCACCGCCAAAGGCGCTTGGGAGGCGGTGAAGCGTCACTTCCGCGAAATCGGCAAGGACATCCAGACCCAGGACTTCACCGTCATCGGCGTCGGCGACATGTCCGGCGATGTGTTCGGCAACGGCATGCTGCTGTCGAAGAAAATCAGACTGCTCGCCGCGTTCGACCACCGCGACATCTTCATCGATCCGAACCCAACCGACGTCGAGAAGACCTGGACCGAGCGCAAACGTCTGTTCGATACGCCGCGCACCAGCTGGCAGGATTACAACAAAGCCCTGATCTCAAAGGGTGGGGGCGTCTTTTCGCGCTCGCTGAAGTCGATCGACGTGAGCAAAGAGGTGGCGGCGCTCACGGGAATCGACAAGCCGTCGGTCACGCCGAACGAGCTGATATCAGCGCTGCTGAAGGCGCAGTGCGAGCTGCTCTGGTTCGGCGGCATCGGCGCCTACATCAAGGCGCGCAGCGAGAACCACGCCGAGGTTGGCGACAAGGGCAACGACGCCCTGCGCGTCGACGCGGAGGATTTGAGGGCGCAGGTGATTGGCGAAGGCGCCAATCTCGGCGTCACGCAGAAGGGGCGCATTGCGTTCGCGCGCGCCGGCGGGCGTATCAACACCGACGCCATCGATAACTCGGCCGGCGTCGACACCTCCGACCACGAGGTCAACATCAAGATTCTGCTGGGCGACGCGATCCGCGCCGGCGCGCTGAAGGCGGGTGACCGCGATAAGCTCCTCGCGTCGATGACCGACGAGGTCGCGGGGCTGGTGCTGAAGAACAATTACAATCAGACGCTGGCGCTCTCGGTGGCGCAGGCGAGCGCGGCCAGCGACCTCGACAGCCACGAACGCTTCATGCAGCGTTTGGAGGCGGCCGGAAAGCTTTCTCGCAAAGTCGAGGGACTTCCAGGCAGCGCCGAAGTTGAATCGCTGCGCGCTGCCCGCCTTGGCCTCACGCGCCCTGAGCTGGCAAAGCTGATCGCCTACGCCAAGATCGACTTGTTCGACGCACTGACCGCATCGGACGCGCCGGACGATCCAGCGTTCGCCGAGCCGCTCAAGGCGTATTTCCCGCGCGAGACTTGGAAGTATGAGGCGCAAATGCGTACGCACCGGCTGCGCCGCGAGATTATCGCGACGCAGTGGGCGGACGAGGTGGTCAATCGGTGCGGCCCGTCATTCCTCGATCGCGTGCGTGACGTTTCGCGGTCCGACGCGGTCACCATCGCGCGCGCTTTCGAAGCTGGCCGCCGCATCGTCGAGATCGAGTCGTTGGTCAAGCGCATCAACGCTCTCGACAACAAAGCTCCGGCGGCGGCGCAACTCGCGCTGCATCAGGCGATTTCGTTCGGCTTGCGCCGGATCACAACCTACTTGGCCCGTCACGCTGGCTTTGACGGCGAGAACGGGCCGTCTATCCTTGATGTGGTGGCGCTCTATCGCGAGCCGGTGGCGGCGCAGCGCGCCGATCTGTGGTCGGAGCTCAGCCATGTCGAGCGTGAGCGCGCGACGGCGCGGCAGGCGGCGTTGATGGAGTTGGGCGCCCCGCAGGACTTGGCGCACGAAGCCGCCGGCTTGATACCGCTGACGACCGCGCTTGATGTCGCCGACTTGGCGCGCAAAACCAAATGGCCGGTTGCTCCCGCAGGCGCACTGCATTGCGCGGTCGGAGCGGAGTTCGGGTTGGACGCACTGCGCGAAATCGCGTCGTCGCTGACGCTCGAACAACATTGGGACCGGCTCGTCATTCGCCGTGCGGCGGAAGACTTCGCCGACATGCAGCTGCGCCTGTCGGAGGCCGCTGCGAATGCCATTGGCGCGCCGCCGGAGGGCGCAGATCTTGCCTGGGCGACGGAACGCACCCGAGGCTGGATTGTGTCGTTGGGAACGCCCGCGCAACGGGCGCAGACCGCTTACGCCGAGCTGAGCGGCCAGGGCGCGTGGACTTTCGCCAAGCTGATGCTGATCGCGGCCGAGATGAATGCGCTGGTAGGCGCGGCGCGTTAGCGCAACCCCGCGATCATCGCTTGCAGCAGATCGTGCTCGCGGCGTGTGGCGGACTCGTTGTAACGCACGCGCGGATCTTCCGCTTCGCGGTCTTCAAATGCGTGGGTCACGGCTTCGAACACCAGGATCTCAATGGGCGCGCCGCGTGCACGCTGGCGCTGCAAGGCGCCGCGCGTATCGCCAACGATGTAATCGCGGCCGGCAATGATGGCGGTGCTGGCAGGCTGGATGCGCCAGTCGCGCTGGCCGGTAAGGCTCCCGGGTCCCGCATAGGGATAGACCAGCAAGGTTGCCGCAAGCCCGTCGAGCGGCTCGGCGGGCAGACCGCTCAAGCCGGTCGCGCGCTCTATCTCCGCTCCGGCGCGCAACGCGAGCGCGTCCATGATCGTCCAGCTGCCGTGACTCCATCCAATCGCGGCAAAGCGCGCGACGTCGGCCCAACTTTGAGTGCGGGCCCAGGCGAGCGCCGCGTAGAGATCGCCCGCGCGTTCGCGACCCCGCAAGCGCATGCCGGTGCACACCGTCGCGAAGGCGGCGACGCGGCTGATGCGGCGTGGCGCGAACGAATCGATGACAACCACAGCCGCACCCGCAGCGAGCGCAACCTTCGTCATTTCGCGCAGAAACGGCCGCGGCCCGCCGCAGCCGTGCAGCATGAACAGGACGGGGAACAAACCCGCGCCGGGGGGCTTCGTCACCGTGAAGTGCGGGGCGAGCTGCGCGATGCGCAGATCCAATGTTTCGGGAGCCACGTCGGACATGTCTCTCTATTCTTAGCGCTTTCGAGGCGGGTTCCGACACATCTTCATGCGCAGCGGACCGGCGCCGAGCGGCGGGGCAAGCTTGCAGCGCTGCGAGGTGTCGGCGATCCGGATGTAACGGATCAGTGCCGGAAGTGGCGCACGCCGGTGAACGCCATGGCGATGCCCGCGTCGTCGGCGGCCTTGATCACCTCGTCGTCGCGGATCGAGCCGCCGGGCTGGATCACGCAGCTCGCGCCCGCCTCCACCGCTTGCAATAGGCCGTCGGGGAAGGGGAAGAACGCGTCTGACGCGCAGGCGGAACCTTGCGCGAGCGAAGCAGGCAGCTTTGCCATCTCGGCGGCTTCCTTGGCGCGGATGGCGGCGATGCGTGCGCTGTCGCGACGGTTCATCTGCCCGGCGCCGATGCCCGCGGTCTGGCCGTCCTTGGCGTAAACGATGGCGTTCGACTTCACGTGCTTGCACACGGTGAATGCGAACAACATGTCGCGGATTTGCGCTTCGGTGGGTTGCGCCTTGGTGACGATCTTCAAATCCGCGCGCGTCACGCGGCCGATGTCGCGGCTCTGCACCAGGAAGCCGCCGGCGATGCTCTTGATCGCGACGCCCGGCACCGCGGGATCGGGCAGACCGCCTGTCACGAGCAGGCGCAAATTTTTCTTCTTCGCGAACACGGCGACAGCCTCCTCGTCCGCCTCCGGCGCGATCACGACCTCGGTGAAAATCTCCGCGATGGCCTCGGCAGCCGCCTTGTCGAGCTTGCGGTTGAGCGCGACGATACCGCCGAACGCTGACACCGGATCGCACTCCAGCGCGCGCTTGTAGGCTTCAACCAGTGAGCCGCCCAAAGCGACGCCGCACGGATTGGCGTGCTTGATGATGGCGACGGCGGCGCTTTGGTTCGGATCGAACTCCGCCACCAACTCGAACGCGGCGTCGGTGTCGTTCAGGTTGTTGTACGAAAGCTCCTTGCCCTGCAGCTGGCGCGCGGTGGCGACGCCGAAGCGCTTCTCGCCGGTCACGTAAAACGCCGCGCTCTGGTGCGGGTTTTCGCCGTAGCGCAAGCTTTGCTTCAGCTTGCCGCCGAGGGCGCGATAGGCGGGCGCCCTCTCGTTCAGCTGTTCAGCATACCAACTCGAAATCGCCGCATCGTAGGCACCGGTGCGCGCGAACGCTTTCGCCGCGAGGCGTTTGCGGAGCGCCAAGGTGGTGCCGCCATGGTCGCGCGCTTCGCTCAAGATCACGTCCATGTCCTCGGCGTCAGTGGCGACGGCGATGAAGCCGTAATTCTTCGCCGCGGCGCGGATCATGGCCGGACCGCCGATGTCGATGTTCTCGATGCAGGTCTCGAAATCGGCGCCGCGCGCGACCGTCGCCTCGAACGGATAGAGGTTCACATAGAGCACGTCGAAGCTCTCGATGCCGTGCTCTCTCATCGCCGCCGCGTGCTCGGGGTTGTCGCGCAACGCCAAGAGGCCGCCATGCACTTTCGGGTGTAGCGTCTTCACCCGCCCGTCCATCATTTCCGGAAAGCCGGTGACGGCGGAAACGTCGCGCACGTGAAGGCCCGCGTCCGCGATGGCCTTGTGGGTGCCGCCGGTGGACACGAGCGCCGCGCCAAGCTCGGCGAGCGCCGTGGCATGTTCGATGAGGCCGGTCTTGTCCGACACCGAGATGAGCGCGCGCCGGAGGGGGAGGACGTCTTTAGCCATGTCGGCGCTTGTAGGGGATTCTCCACAAAAAGCGGAGTCAGACGGACCATTCAGACGCAGGCTCAGACGTCAGTTCCGGCGCTGCAGTTCGGGATAAATCCACCAAAACGGAAATCCCGTGTCGCCGAGCACAAGCCCTGCGATCTCTGGAAAGATGATCTCCGCGCGCACGCTGTTGCCCAGCATCACGAGGCAGCGCCGCCGCGTTTCCTCGCAAATCGCCAAATTGCCCGTCCAGTCGTTGTGGCCGCCCTTGGAGAAATAGCGGCCGCCGTTTGGCCCCTCCCACGTCTCCCCGACAAGCGAGGCAGACAGTTCGATCGCTGCGCCGCGTGGATCGTTGGTGGCGAAGAATTGGATGGTCGGAAATTTCTGCGCGGTCCGGATCGGGAACTGAGCGCGCACCCATTCCGTCCGCACTTCCGCCGAGAGTCCTTCGCCTGCGAACATGCCGCGCCACATCCGCGCCTGGTCGGCGATCGTCGTGTCCATTGAGCCCGCTGCGGCGACGTTGTCGCGGCGGTCGTGTGGCTCGAAGGCCCCGTCAAAGGCGTAGCCGTCGGCAAGATTACCGGCGAAATCGTCGCGCCATTGCATCGAAGTTCGCGTCATGCCGAAGCGGTCGAACACGCGCCGTTGCATCTCCGCGCCGACATCGAGCCTTAGGCCTTGTTCAAGAACCGTTTGCAGCACCCAGAAGCCTTCGTTCGAATAGGCGTAACGCTCACCCGGCGTGAAGTGGAAGCGCAGCCTCCGATCCTCTTCGAGCCATCGCATGTTGGCGAATCCGCTTCGATGCGTCAGCAGGATACGCGGGGTCAGCATCCGCCAACGCTCATCACCAGCGAGGTCGGCGTAGTCCTCATAGTCCGGTAGTGGGCGCGGCAGATAGTCGGCGATCGAGCGGTCGAGATCGAGCCGTCCCTCATCGACGAGTTGCATAACCATGTACGAGAACGCCGCCTTGGTGAGCGATGCGCCGTACATAATGGTGTCGGTCTGAAGCGGCAGGGCATTCTCGCGATTGCGAAAGCCGTAGGCGGCGACGTGAGTGATCTCGTGGTCCTCGATGACCGCCACCGCCAGACCGACGACTTGCTCGCGCGCCATTAACGCTTCGATTCCCGCGTGGAGTTCGCCGCCGCGCAAACGTGGCGCCTCAGAAACGAGCGGCGCGGTGGAAGCGCAGCCCGCCATGGCTGCGGCAAGAAGCAAGACGGCAGGTTTCATGAATGTGCCTTAGGGTCTGCGCCAGCTGATCAAGAAACACCCGAGCCCACCGAGGATCAGCGCAAAGCCCGGAACCAAAGCCCAGCCGAACCTGGCCGGCGTGCTGACGGCGGTGGCGCCGACCAAACGCCACAAGCGGTTTCCCTCCGGGATCGATTCAATGAAGGTCGGCCCGCGCATCTCCGAGAGAGAGATTGTCCGCTCGTCAAGGCGAGCGATGAGCGCGTCGCGCCGCGCCAGGCGCGCGGCATAGTCAGGCGCTGACGGTTCGGGCGCGTCATCTATGCCCGCGAAGACCTCGAGGCTTTCGCCCGCCAAGATGACGCCGTCGGACTGGTAGGTGTAGCGGTTATCAACGCCACCGCGCTCGACCTGGGCCAACCCGATCAACGCGCCGCCCAGAATCAGCATCGCGAGTCCAGCAAGAAGCCAGCGTTGTGTGATCGCCCGCGTATCATGCTGGCGCTGCAGCAGGTGCTTGCGCACCGTCTCGATGTCGCGAAGCCGATCAAGCTCGGCGGGGTAGAGCAGGTCAGTCATGGCGCCGGTGTCGAGGCCGAACGCATCAACCAGCCGTTGATAGACATCCTCGGACGGAAACGATTTGCCTGTCTCAAGTTTCGACAAATAGGATTGCTCAATGCCGGCCTTTGCCGCTGCCTCCGGCTGCGTCCAGCCGAGTTCGGTGCGCCGGTCTTTGAGGTGGTCACCGAATTTCATGGCGCCAGTCAGCGGCAGGAATACATTGAATACAACTGGAATAATCGGGAATGGACAGGAATTTCGACGGCATCGACTCGGCCGGAGCCGCGCGCTCCGCCTCTGGAGTGACTGCGCCTGGGAGAGCCCAGACCACGCCTTGCGTGATCACTCAGCCTTCGTCAGCGCCCAGCGAACGCGGTTTGGCGGCGCAAGGCCGTGACCCATCGGGTCGGCCTCGCCTGAGAGCACGATCTGAAACGACTCGCGCGGCTCGGCGCTGCCCCAATAGATGGACGGTTCGATAGCGATCTCGGGGGCATCGGTCTTCAGCCGCCAGCGCTGCCCGCCCGGTGTCTCCAGCAATGCTATGCGATGCTCGGAGAAGCGTGCGCGCACGTCGGGATGCAGGTGGAATCGAACGACATATGGAATTGGCCGTTTCGACGGCGTCGTTTTCAGCTTCATCGGCCGGATCAATTCGTCGATGCCGCGTAGATTGAGCCCGGCGTTGTCGACGAAAATGTAGCGTCGATGCAGGAGCCCGAACGCACCGCGATAACCGTCGTGGCGCCCTTGAACAGTCACCCCGCTGTCGTCTGAGGCGCGGCGCACGTCGTCGAGGGAGGGGCCAACCATGCGCGCGGCGCCGCGGCGTTCTTCGAGCGAGGCGGAGAGCGCATCCGCCAGCACCAAAGTCGAGTGGCCGTTGGTGGCGCGAGCGGCCATACGCGCTGTCGGCGAAAGTTCCCGCGCAGCGCCGACATTGACGATCAGCCGCTCGCGCTCGCTCGAAAGCTCGAACGCCAGTGCGCTTGCATGCGCGCGTTCGGCATAATTGAGGGGCGGCGCGCCGCCGACATCGAAGATTGCGCGCAGCGGGCCTGCTTCAAGCCGCTGGTACCCAGAATGATTGGCGAACAGGAACGAGCGCGTTTCGCCCCGCGTGCGGGCGAGGGCGGCGTCGATGCTGGCGGCTGTGCCTTCCGAGCCGCCGTGGAAGCACGCAAGTCCGCCATCGCCGAGCCGGAGCAGCCGCAGCATGTTGGCAAGCTTAGGCAAAGCTTCGCGCAGAATGTGCGGCGGGTCGGCCAGCATCTCGGTCGCCGCCACCATGTCGCTGAGCGCTTCAGCGAGCGCCTCAGGCGAGCGCGAGAGATGCCCGCCGTCAGGAAAGAATTGCTGCGCGCACGCTTCGAGCAACATCTCTTCGCCTTGCTCGGCGAGGTCTTCAGCTTCGGGAAAGCCAGCCGCGCCGGCGAGGACGAGCGCCGCGCCGGCCTTGATCGAGCCGAGGTGCCGTTCGCTCAACTCGCTCTGCGCCGCCAACAGCAGTCGCGATTGCCGCGCCGCCGAGCGCATCAGCGCCGCGCGCAAGAGCGGCGAGCCCTGCTCGAAGGCGGGTCTGCCCCAGCACAACCAAGCAAACAGGCGTTCAGCAGTGAGTTCAGGGTCCCAGGCGAGGTCGTCCCACTCGCCGTAGCGCGCGACCCAAGCGTCCATAAGGTCGGCGATGCGCGCATGGGCGCTCGGCCCAACGGCTGCGAGATCGATCAACCATGAAAACGCGTGCAGACGCGCTGTGAAGTGGCGCGAAGGATGTTTGACGTCCCAAGGCAGCGCGTGCTCGCCAGCAATACGCTCGGCAGCGATACGCCAGACGCCGCGGCCGATCTCGCGCCCGCGTTCGGCGTTGCCGACTCGCGGGTCGGCGCCCCAGCGATCGAGGCGATCAGGCGAGGCGTCGCCCAAGCGCAAGCGGTGAAACGGATTGGCGCGCCAGTGATCGCTCACGGCGAAGAGCCTGGGCGGCCGGCGTGGGGGAGGGACCGGCGCATTCATCGGGCGTCAGCCGGGCCCTCGGAGGCGCGCGATGTTGTCGGCGTAGACGCGCGGGTCGCCGCCATAGATGGCGGTGCCGGCCACCAGCGCGGTGGCGCCGGCGGCGATCACACGTGGCGCGGTCTTGGCGTTCACACCGCCGTCGACTTCGAGGATGATGTCGCGCCCGCTCGCATCGATCTTGCGTCGCGCCGCCGCGATCTTGGGCAACGCGCTTTCGATGAAGCTCTGCCCGCCGAAGCCCGGGTTCACACTCATGATCAGCACGAGGTCGATGAGGTCCAGCACAGGCTCGATGGCGTCGATCGAGGTTCCGGGGTTGAGGGACACGCCGGCCTTGGCGCCGGTCGCCTTCACCGCCTGCAAGGTGCGGTGCAGGTGCGGGCCAGCCTCGGGGTGCACGGTGATAATGTCGGCGCCGGCGTCGCGGAACGCCTGGATGTAAGGGTCGACCGGCGCGATCATCAGGTGCACGTCGAGCGGCAAGCGTGTGTGCGGGCGGATCGCCTTCACCACCGCCGGGCCGATGGAGATGTTCGGCACGAAGTGGCCGTCCATGACGTCGACATGGATCATGTCGGCGCCGGCGGCGTCGACCGCGCGCACTTCCTCGCCCAGCTCGGCGAAGTCGGCGGCTAGGATCGAAGGTGCAATGAGCGTCCGCGCCATGGTGGCCCCTGGTAGCCTGTGGACGGCGACCGGCGCAAGGCGCTCAGGGGCGCACCAAACGCGCCGCGTAGAAACCGTCCAGGCCGCCAATGTCAGGCCACTGCGAGGGCAGGGTGCGCATGTCGCCGCCGGAGGTGATGAAAGGGGCGGGGATTTCGCCGTTACGGAGGGGATCGCGGCGCCAGCCCCTGTTCAACGCGTCGGCGACGACGCCAGGCCCTTCCTCCAGCTCCAGCGAGCACACGGCGTAGACAAGCGCGCCGCCCCGAGCCAGCAACGCAGCGGCGCCATCGATCAGCCTGGACTGCAGCTCCGCAAGCGCGCGGATGTCGCTTGGCCGGCGCAACCACGCCACATCGGGATGACGGCGCAGTGTGCCGGTCGAGGTGCAGGGCGCGTCGAGCAGCACCGCATCAAACGGCGCGTGCGCGCGGAATTCCAGCGCGTCAGCGCAGATCACCTCTGCTTCGAGCTTGGTGCGCACCAGGTTTTCGCGCAGGCGTTTCAACCGCGCCTCAGACTTGTCCACTGCGGTGACGCGAGCCCCAGTGGCGGCGAGCTGCAATGTCTTGCCGCCGGGCGCGGCGCACAGGTCAAGCACACGCTTGCCGCGCACATCGCCGAGCAGCCTTGCCGGCAGCGCGGCGGCGGCGTCCTGCACCCACCATTCACCCGTGGCAAAACCGGGGAGAGAGTCGATGGCTGGTGCAGAGTGGGAAAGGCGTACGCTTCCGGTCGGCGTGACGGCGCCGTCCAGGTCATGCGCCCAGCGCTCGGCGCCCTGCTTCACGCTGATGTCGAGCGGCGGTTCGTGCAGCAGCGCTGCGGCGATGTTGGGCGCCTGGTCTCCGTAAGTGGCGCGCCAGCGCGTGTAGAGCCAGGCCGGGAGGTCGGCGCCTGGCGGCAGCGCGCCCAAGATATCCGCGCCCTCGCGCGCAACCCGGCGCAGCACTGCGTTCATCAGTTTGGCGAAGCCGCGCGCTTCGCGCATGGCGTTGGCTGTTTCGACGGTTTCGCTCACCGCGGCATGCGGCGGCGTGCCAAGCACCAAGAGCTGCGCGGCGCCCAGATGCAGCAGCGCGCGCGCATGGCGAGCGCTCTCCGGCAATGGGCGCTGCAGAAAGTGCGACAGCACTGCGCTCAGTCCGCCGAGTCTGCGAAGTCCCGCGGCGACAAGCGCACGCGCGAAGGCGCGATCGCGGCCTTCGAGGGCGTTGAAGCTCGGCGTGGCGCCGAGCGCATCGTCCAAGGAGACGCCATCGTCCATGACGGCGACCAGCAGGTCAGCGGCGGCGCGGCGCGCGTTCAAGGCGCTGTCGTCGGAGGTTGTTCGGCGAGAATTTCAACGCGAGGCCGCTGGAAGCTCGCGAGCCTGATCACCGCGCCGCCGGCCGAGAGCGGCGTCGAGATACGCACCGGCGGCGCGAAACTTGTATCGGGCATGAGCGCAAACCAGATTTGGCCTTGCGGAATCCTACGGCGCCCTGCGTCGCGGCGCTCAAACCCTGCAACGGCGATGTAAGCCAGCGAACAGCGCAAGACCTCGCCGCGATAACCGGCATCATTGAAGTCGTCGGTTTCGCCGCCGCCGAGTTCGAGGAGGTAGTAGAACCGGCCATCGAACGTCGGGTAGGCGCCCGAGCAGCGTCGCGTTTCACCCACGTCGACCGCCATCGCGATCAGCGTCGACAATGGATCGCGCGACTGACGACGATGTTCGTCGGTGGCCGGCGGCTGCCCCCAGATTCGATAGTTGGGTACGATCTCCGCATGCACCGCGCCGTCTTCGCCGACGCGCATGGCGATACGCCGGCGCTTTTGACTGTAGCGATGATCGAGGTCATAGGCGCGCCAGTGCACAGCGCCGTTGCGGATCAGACCGGATGCTTCTGCACGCAACTCGGTTCGCTCAAACAGGTTCAGCAAGCCTCGCGATTGAAGCGTTGCGGTCACTGTGTAGCCATCGCTGGCAACGTCCGCATCCAGCACGACGCTGCCGAGCGGCACGAAGCCCAGGCCGACGCCGTCATAGCGGAGAGAGAAGCGGTCAGCCCATGCGGGCGCCGCGATGGCGAACAAAGCGACGAGGGCAGCGAGCAGGGCGCGCATGCGCGCGAATTGTAAAGCCAGAACCCTAGCTGTCTATGCGCGTCAGCCGCGCACATGATCGGCGTGAGCGAAAGCTCAGAGTGAGCGGACGTTGATCTCGCTGTTGGCCAGCGGC
Source organism: Hyphomonadaceae bacterium (assembly GCA_019753175.1). Taxonomy (GTDB): domain Bacteria; phylum Pseudomonadota; class Alphaproteobacteria; order Caulobacterales; family Aquidulcibacteraceae; genus Vitreimonas. The sequence goes on along the minus strand of JAIELK010000012.1, from coordinate 87,983 downwards.
AGTTCGATGACCATGCCGAGCTTGCCGGCGACAACATCGTCGAGCCCGGCCGCGCGCGCTTCCGCGATCTGGACCTGTCCGGCGATCTGATTTTCGGCGCCAGTGAGCACGGTCAGGCCCGGGTCGGCTGCCTGGGCGTGGGCGGCGGCCTGAGCCGCCGTGGTGTGATCGCCACCGCTCATGGCTGCGACCGCTCTGCTCTGTGCGCCCTGCAGGATGACGTCGACGCCTTGTGCGGCGTCGGCGCTGATCACGGCGCCGTCGCCGCTGACCACGATCGACCGGCCGCGATAGTCGAAGCGATACCCGACCCGGCCGGCGAACCCGTCCTCGACCGTGGTGAAGGCCGAAACCACCAAGCCGTCGGCTTCGAACACGATGACAGGGCTGCCGGGCTCGGGGCCCGGCCCCCACGCCTGCAAGCCGTTCACGGCGCCATCAAAGCCCCGGGCTTGATTGAGGCCATCGACCAAACGTTGGGTGTCCGCCGGGCCGTACACGGGTAGCAGCGCGTTGTCGCGATCGCGGGTGCTTTCGCCGTGCAGGCGGCTCAGGTCTGCGCTCTGCTCCAGCCGCGCTTGCGTCAACAGCACCGCTTCGAGGCGCTCCAGGGGAATGCCGTGACGCGACAGCGAGGACGTGGCGCCCGCGCCCGCGTCGACGATGAACAGACGGCCGACGGCGACAACGCCAATGCAGGGTGTTGTTTCGCGCTGTTCCGCGTTGATCTCGCCGCACACCACCGCGCGCAGCGCCGTGCCGTTGAACAGATCCTCATTGGCCGCAGCTTGCTCTTCGCTGTAGGCCTCGTAGGCCCGCGCCAGCGCCTCCTGGCCCTCGGGGGTCTGCGAGCCTAGCACCCAGCCTCCCCAGAACAGCCCAGAGAGCGTCACGAAGACGACAGAGGATTTGCCGATGGCGTTCATGTTCCGACCCCGATTTGCGACTGCCTCAAAGATGCATTCGCCAAGACCCCATCCAGCTGCCTAGCCCAATCCATGATTCTCGCAAACTCGGTTAAGGACTGGTTTCCACAAGTATGTTGCGGCGGCGCTGGAACCCGCGAATGTTGACGAAAACGGAATGCAATTCAGAGATTTGGTTAACAACCTTGCGGGCGCGCCCTGTGTGTAATTGGTTAACGCGATGAAGCGTGCCCTCATCTTCGACAGCGGCGTCGGGGGGCTTTCCGTGCTCGATGCGATCGCCGACGCCGCGCTCGCGCTGGAACTCGACTATGTCGCGGACAATCTATGGCTCCCTTATGGCTTGAAGTCCGACGCTGCGTTGCGCGAGCGCGTGCCGGCGCTCTTGCAGGCGATTGCTTCACAATGGACCCCGGATGTGGTGGTCGTAGCCTGTAACACCGCTTCCACCATCGCGCTTGACGCCGTGCGTGCGTCGCTGGACGTCCCTGTCGTGGGTGTGGTGCCGCCGATCAAGCCCGCGGCGGCGTTGAGCAAGACGGGGGTTATCGGGCTCCTGGCCACGCCAGCGACCGTGCAGCGCGCTTACACCGACGACCTGATTGCGCGCTTCGCAGCGGACAAGATCGTCTTGCGGTCCGGGTCATCGGCGCTGGTGACGGCGGCGGAGAGTAAGCTGGCCGGCGCCGCGGTCGACAGGACCGCCATTGCCGAAGCGATCGACGATCTCTTCGGCGTGCCGCAGGGGGATCGGATCGATGTCGTGGCCTTGGCGTGCACGCACTTTCCGCTGCTCAAGCAAGAACTGGCCGAGGCCGCGCCGAGGCCGGTCGCCTGGCTCGACTCCGGCGCGGCGATTGCGAGGCGCACGGCCGACGTCGCTGGCGCCGGCGTGGGCGCGTCGCACGCCCTGCGCGCGGGCTTTACCGACGCCAATGCTGCAGCTGCGTTGGCGCCAGCCTTCGCGCGCCGCGGGTTTCGCGCTTTCCACGCGATTGGAGCGCCGCCCGCCTTCAGCGCACGCAGACTTGTGGATTACTGCTAAAGGCGTGTCGTTTCGGGAACGCTGCGGCGGGTAAACCCGAATACGGGCGACGCGATCCGTTGCGCGGTCGTGCCGGCGCGATAAGCATCGGGAACCAAGCCAAGGGATACGTCAAATGGACGGAGATTTCGGCGGGCCCCCTCACGGACTCAGCTCTGACATTCTGAACATCGCTGCGGTCCTCACCCGCAAGGCCCCTCTCAAAGTGCCGCGCTACCAACGTCCCTACACCTGGACGGAGCGCGAAGTCAGAGTGCTGATTGAGGATTTGACGCGCGCGCACAAGCGGACGGCGCCCTTTTATTTCATCGGCCAGATTGTTCTGGTGAGGAACGGGGGCCGGTTCGAAATCAGCGATGGCCAGCAGCGCTTGGCAACACTGACCATGATCTTCGCTTATGCCCGTGATCGCTTGTCCGACCATGCGGCGCTGTTTCAGGGCCTCATTATGGAGGGCGGCGAGCCGCGCCTGCTGCTGCGTGACCAAGACGCGCCATTCTATCGGCACTTCGTGCAGGAACCGGGGCGGCTGGCCGCACTCGGCCGTCAAGGTGAATCGAGTATCGAGTCTCAAGAACTGATCGCATCAGCATCGCGCGCGATCGATGCAGAGCTAAGCGATCTAACGGCTGAGGAATTGCTCGATTTCCTGACCTACGTCGCCCGCTGCTGCACATTGAACGTGGTCGACGCCGAAGAGCGTGGCTGTGCGCAGACCGTGTTCAACACGCAAAACAAAGGCGGCTCGCCGCTCTCCGGCGCCGATATGATCAAGAGCGATCTGCTTGAGAACGCGGGTCTAAGCGATAACGAGGCCGACGCAGCCGCGCTCCGTTGGGAACAGATCGAGGACATGTTCGAGCGCGAAAACTTTGCGCGCCTTCTCTACATGCTGCCCTATCTGCTCAACGGTCAACCGATGCTGTCGACCGGCGACATGGGCGCGTTCCGGGCGGAGGTTGAGCGCACGGGTGGCGTCCGCGCCTTTCTGTTCGATCATCTTCCCCGCTACGCGGAGGCGTTGCGATCGATCTTCAATGGGTCGGTGGATGCGGGCCCTGCGAGCGCCGACGTGAACCGGCGCATACATTTGCTGCGCCAAGTCGAGAGCTGGGACTGGGCGCCCGCTGCGCTTGCCTTCCTGGCCAATTACGACGGCGACCACGAAAGCGCCCGTCGCTTCTTCGAGGGCCTCGATCGCTTTACCTTCGCGTGCGAGTTGTCGGTCGTGGATGTCCGCGTTCAGCAGCGCCGCTTCTCCGCCGCGGTGACGTATTGCCGCGATGAAAAGGGTCTGTTCGGTCAGGAGGGCGTGCTCAACTTTTCCGAAGCTGAACACACCAAGTTCATCGATACGCTCAACAAGTCGCGCAAGCGCGACCGCATGCGGCGCCTGTTGTTGATTCGGCTTGAGGCGGCGATGCCTGGCGGTCGGCTGCTGTCGATCACCGATGATGTCACGGTCGAGCACATCTTGCCGCGCGCCAACGTTCCGTGGTGGGCGCAACGCTTCCCCAATCCCAAGGCCCGCTTGGAATTTGCCAACCTGCTCGGCAATCTGACGCTGGTGTCGCTGGCGCAGAACACCGCCGCTGACACCAAGCCGTTCCCGGAGAAGAGGCGCATCTATTTCCACACCAAAGGCGCCCCCGTCTTCGCGCTGACGCGCGACTTCGAAGGGGAGATGGATTGGACCGAGCAAGTCATCGAGGCCCGCCACCAGCGCCTTGTGCGCACGCTTTGCGAGGATTGGGGGGTTTCTTGCGATTGGGCGAGCAAGGCGGCTTAACGTTTCACTAACCGAAGCGGCGCGACGGCTCATCGCTGGAAGAACCAGTGGAGCCACGATGTCGCTGCTCTATGCCGTGGTTTTCGCAAGCCGCTGCCGCTCCAATCACCATCGGTTGGCGATCGATGCGTTGCGCCATCTTCGCAATCCGCGCGCTGGGGCGTGGCGGGATCTCTTGCTGCACCATCATGAGGTCTATTTGAAGGGAGCGAAGGCGCCGGACGACGAGTTCAAGGACTTCAAGAACCACGTCCTGCACGTCCGCGAGGGCGAGTGGGGCGGCGCCATCGAGTCCTGCGAGGAATGGTATCGCCGCACCGTGCGGGCGTTGGCGTTGCGCGATTGGCGCCAGGCGGCGTGGTCTGCCGGCGTGCTAAGCCACTATTTTGTCGATCCGCTGCAACCCTTTCATACTCATCAAACTGAAGAGGAAGGGATCATTCACCGGGCCGTCGAGTGGAGTTTCTCCAAGTCGTACAAGACCTTCCAGGCGATACTGGAGAGCGGCGGCGGCTATCCCAACATCACAGCGCCGGACGGCGAGAATTGGCTGGCTCAAATGGTGCGCGCCGGCGCCAAGGCCGCCAATGCGCACTATGAGCTCGTCATCGATCACTACAATTTTGATGTCGGCGCCAAGCACCCCGCCGGCGGTCTGGACGACACCCTCCGGAGGGTGATCGCTCAACTGATCGGTCAGGCCGCGGTTGGTTTCGCGCGCGTCCTCGATCGCGCGTTCGAGGACGCTGCGGTCAAGCCGCCGCGCACGCCCGCGACTTTGGATGCTTTCTTCGTAGCGATGGGCGCTCCGATCGAAGTGGTGCTGAAAGCGCTCGATGACGAGGCGGCGCGCCGCGAAGTCCGCGCCCAATACGAGGAATATCGGCGCACCGGCAAGGTGCGCGCCACGCTGGGCGAGGACGATAAGGTGGTGCGCGCGCTGCACGCCGCAGAGGTATTGAAGACGCCGCTCTCATCGCTCGACGCGAAATGGCCGCGCGAGATCGGCGCGAAGGCGCCGGGCCGCGTGCATCCCATCGCGCCGGCGCGCGCGAAGGCGAAGAGCGCAAGAGCAGCGCCGGCGCCCGTTGTCGAAGCTACACCGCCACCGGCCCCGGCGCCCGAACCCGCCAAGCCGCGACCCGCCGCCAGGGCGACAAAGCCGGTCAGGATGCCGCGCGAGCTGCCCGTCGGCGCGCCGCGCGCAAGAACCGAGAAGGCGCTGCCGCGCTGCACTCTCAATGAAAAGGCGCCGGTGTTGCAGGCCCCGGCCATCGGACCGAAGACCGCCAAGCGCTTGGAAGAACTGGGCGTGAGGACCATTGCCGACCTGCTGGCGCTTGCGCCGGAGGAGGGCGAGCGCAAGCTCGATGCGCGTCATGTCTCCGCACAAGTGATCCGCGACTGGCAGGCGCAGGCGGCGCTCGCTTGTTCGGTGCCGGGATTGAAGTCGCGCGAAGCTCAAGCGCTCGTCGCCAGCGGCGTGCGCGATGTGGAGACGCTCATCGCCTGCGATGCAACCGCGCTTTGCGACGCTGTGGCGCGCTGGGGCTTGTCGGATCAGGGTCAGCGCGTCTGGGGCTCAGCGCCGGCGCCGAATGAAGACGATGTCGCGACTTGGATCGCGCGCGCCGTGCGCGCCAAGAAGGAACGCGCCTCCGCGTCCGCGGCCTAGACGCCGAGCATCGTCAACACGATCGCCGCGATCAGAATGGGCATGATGAAGGCGGTGAGCCCCGAGGCGACGATGCGCGCCGTCTTGAGCACGCGATGGCCCTTGATGGGCTTGTCCTCGCGCGGCGCCAGCGCAAACTTGCAGAGGAACGCGAACACGCCTGCGACTGCCGCGACGATGGCGCCGCCGACGGCCCCGGCGACAAATGCAGCGATCGCCGACAGCAGTGCGATCAAGCCGAGCAGCCCGTGACCGCGGTTCATGACCTGCTTTACGAGACGCTCAGCCCGCCCTTGATCGAAGGTGGTGTAGGCGACCGGCGACAGCACGAACGAGAACAGCATGATCCAGCCGAGCGAAGCGCCGGCGAGGATGATGGCGGCAGCCTGTGCAACTTGTTCCATGACTTGCCGTTAGCATGAGTCGCCCCGGTTTTCTTGGAGCGGAGGCGGAATGAACGAATGGGGCTGACAAAGAAAAGGCGGCGCATCGCTGCGCCGCCCAAATCTTGTTCCTTGGCGATCGACTAGAAATTCTTGCCGACCTCGAACATCACGTTGTGTGAGGTGATCTCAATATCGGAATCAACCGCAAAGTAGCGATATCCGATGCCGTAAGTGAAGCCTTGGTCGTTGTGGCGGATGTTGGCGCCGGCGCCGACTTGCCATGCCCAATCATTGCCGGACTCGGTGTACGCGCCGGATTCAGCCTCAGTTTTCGCGTAGCCGATCCCGCCGCCAACATAGAACCCGATCGAGCCCATCCGGGGCGCGTTGTACCAGGCGTTGGCCATGATCGCTGTCGTGCTCACCTCGCCGTCGATATCGGCGGTGTAGGACCCGAAGTCGATCTCGTCGAAATTGGCGGTCCGGTGTGAGACTTCGCCTTCGAAGGTGAAGTCGCCCCGGCGAACGCCCATCGCGCCGCCAACAACCCATCCGCTCTCAAACGAAACGTCATAGCCATAATAGAAGCCGTCGAGGTCCTCCAAACTGCTACCCCCGGCGAATGCGCGCCAAGTCACATCCTCTGCAGCAGCGACTGCCGGCGCCGCCACAACGCCCAGCGCGATAGCGGTGGTCGCGAGCCAATTCTTTGCCATGTCGTCTTTCCCCTCCGGGCCCGTTCCACCAAGGATGCCGCCCTTAAGCCTTACTATCGTTAATTCGGCACAATCTCAAGGTATGAGGCGTTGCGGAATTGCCGATAACGCGGGTTCCAGGTGCTTAGCGTAGTGCCGCCAACGGCCGGCAGATGACTTGAACAAGGGCTGGCGCACCTGCCAGCCGCTGGGGGTGCTGACACGCCGCTCGGTGCCGGAGAAGTCGAGCACGGACTCGGTCCAGTTGAGCCCCGCGAAGCCGAGCAAGGCGCGCGATTGAACCTCTTGATTATCAAGCAGTTTTTCGTACCGAAGCGTGTGGATCCGGTCGCCGAAGCAGGTTTGCCAGTGCTCCATCAGCTCCCGATAGAGCTGGTAGTAGGACGCCAGACCTTCGAGTGAGCGATTGTAGGAATGGGTCTGCGCGAAGTCGTGTGTGTAGCATGAAAAGCACGTGTCGAACGGATGACGAACGCAATGAACAACTTGAAGGTTGGTGAACATCAGCCGCAACAGCCCCAGCGACAGGAAGTTGTGCGGCATCTTGTCGGTGAAGCGGGCGGTGTCCGCGTTGATCGCGCCGATCTTGCGCAGGTAGCGGTAAGCAAACGCGGCAACGATGTTAGGCCCCAGATGTAAAAGCGCCTCGGGGTGTTTTCCGGACGGAACGTATTCCGCAAGGTGCGAGGAGAGCTGCGCCACATATTCGAGTTCCCCCCCGCCATAAACGTCTGGGTGCGAGGCGAGGATCTGTTCGGCCAGCGTCGTGCCTGAGCGCGGCATACCGACGATGAAGAGGGGGCGTTTGCTGTCGACGCCGAAGTCGCGTCGAGCCTCGAAGAACGAGGGTTTGCAGGTCGCGGCGATGTTGCGGAAGTGCGCGGCGGTGCGCTCATGATCATAGGTCGACGGTTCCTGGCGCTTCGCGCGAGTGAAGAATTCCCAGGCGCGATCGTACTCACCGAGATCGTCGAACACCTTTCCGGCCGCATAGCACATAGACTTGAGGTTGGCCGATGGCTCCGGTGTTTTGGCGATGGCGCTGACGAGGTCGTCGATGACAGGATCACCCGGTTTGACTTTGCTGAGCTTGACCAGCGACTGCCACGCCAGGCCGAACTGCGGTTGCTCCTTTGTGATCCGCATCAGCAGCGCGCGCGCTTCCTCTCCTTGACCGAGGTCGCTGAAGAGGCGCGCTTCCTCGTAATCGGCGGTGATTGAGCCCCCTTTGACGTTGCGGAGCGCGCGGATGTAGTGACGCGCTTCTTGCATGTGTCCTAGTGAGCGGTGAGCTTGGATGAGGTTTCCGTAGGCCTCCACCAGGTTCGGCGACAGCCCGATCGCGTGCTCAAGCGCGTCCACCGCCAGCTCAAATCGCCTCGCGCGGACGCACGCGCGGCCGAGATTGTTGTGAATGTTGGCGTCCTTCGGACGCAGCCGCGCCGCGCGATTGATCAGATCGACGGCAACGTCATTGCGGTTTTTCTCCGCAAGCACGACACCGAGCAGATTCAGCGCATCAGGCTGGCTCGGGGCCCGGTCGAGGATGCGTTTGTACGCTTCCTCCGCCCCGTCCAGATTGCCCTGTTGGTGCAACCGGATCGCGGCCTCCAGTTCAGCCTGAAGCCGTGCGATGTCGGCGTCGCTCGGTTGAAACATGCTTGCCCCACCTTTCATGTGTCTATGCGTTGCGCAGCTTGGCTAGCACGACGCTGTCGCGCAGGCCGATGTGGGTCTTCCAGTTCTGCCGAAGCAGACCCTCGCGCTGGAAGCCGGCGCGTAGGAACAGCGACAGCGAAGCGGAATTGTCCGGATCGATGTCGGCTGTGAGCCGATGCAGCTTCAACTCTCCGAACGCGTAATCCTCAACCAGCTTCAACGCTCTTGAGGCCAGCCCGCGCCCACTCGCCTCGCGACGCATGATGATGCCGAGTTCTCCGACGCCGGCGCGAAGCACAAACAGCGCGACGCGGCCAAGCGCTTCGCCGCCATCCTCGGTGATCGCCCACACGTGCGCGCCGTCCATCGCCAGGGTGTCTTGGATGTAGCGCCGTGTCTCGCCGGCGTCGCCGTGCGCCGGAGAAGACCAATACAGGTGCACCTCCGGATCGCCGTGAGCAATGAAGAGCGCCTCGGCGTCGTCCGCCGAAAGCGGACGCAAGACGACGCCGGGTGCAGTGAGGGAAGGGAGGATCATGCTGGCCGTGGGCGTTCTGCAGCGGCGTAGATAGCCTCACGCAGAGCGCGTGCAAAGCGCTCGCCCTCGCGCTTTTCGCGCCGTCGTGACGCTGGATAGAAGACCACGTTCTTCGGCGCGGCGCCAAGGGCGGCGCGCACCTGCGCCACGGCGTCCTGCGGCAGCGCCTGGATGCCAGTATCCATGCAGATGAACACGATGCGCTCGGCGCCGACGGCGGCGGCAGCTTCGCCAATCTCCCAGGCGATATTGTCGGTGACTTGAGTGAGGTCGATGATTGCTGCGTCGGCAGCCTTGAGCGAGGTGCTCACCGCGTCGCGCCAATGCGCGTCGGAGATGCGCAGCACGGTGGCGCCCTTGCGCTTGCCCGCCATGATCGCGCGCAGCAATTGCGGGAGCTTGGCGTAATCGTCGCGGTTACGCGACGCCATCGCGCCGATTGGGCCTGCGAGCGCGGCCAGCGCCATGATGATCAGCGTCGCGGCCATGAACGCCAGCAACGCGACAACGATGATCAGAACCAGGATCAAGGCGGTCGCCAGCGCATGACCGATGGCTTGTCCGATGGCTTCGCCAAGGCCCGCTGCGTCGGGGCGCCAGGTCTCTGCTTGTTGCTGCACGCTGGTCCATGCGTTCCAGGAACCGACCCCGCCAAGCGCGGCGATCGGTACGAACAGAAACCAGAACACGGGCGCCAACCGGTTACGCCGCTGTTCCAGTGAGAGCTGTACATCTCGATCCTGCAGCGTCAGCGTGCTGACGCCATGACGCGCCAGCCGATCAATGATGCGCGAGGTGCGGAAAGCCGTTCCGCCTTCCGACTGGAAGCGCCTAAGCCACATCGCCTGAATGCGTTGCGGCGTCAGCGCGGCGCGCACCGCCGAAAACGTCCAGCGTGCGAGCACGGTCACGGCGAAAGCGAAAACGAGAACGATGCTTGCCACGACCAACGCACTGCCGCGGTCGTCGGCGCTGTCTTCACTCGTGACGACATAGATCGCCGCGCCAACGCACAGCAGAGAAAACGCCCACACCGGCAGCGACACCAGCGTCGCCCAGAACAGCGCTGCGGCGCGGTCGGCGCCGATCTGCGCACGGATGCTCTTTTGAGCCATGTCCCCTCCGGGCGGCGAGTTTAACGGCTTCGTCCCGGTTACGCACGCGCTATTGCGGCGTCGCCTCTGCCTTCGCCCGCTCGCTCGCGCGCACCTTGACGCTCTCGCTCCGCAATTGTCCGCAGGCGGCGAGGATGTCGCGGCCGCGCGGGGTGCGGATGGGCGAGGAATAGCCGGCGCGGTTGAGCACTTCGGCGAATTTCTCGATCGTCTCCCAATCCGAGCACTCGTAGGGCGCGCCGGGCCACGGATTGAACGGGATCAAATTGATCTTGGCCGGAATGCCGGCGAGCAGCTTTACCAGCGCTTTCGCTTCGGGCAGCGTGTCGTTCACGCCCTTGAGCATCACGTACTCGAACGTCACGCGCTTGGCGTTGCCGAGCGAAGGATAGGTGCGGATCGCCGCGAACAGCTCTTCGAGGTTGTACTTCTTGTTCAGCGGCACCAGCTGGTTGCGCAGCTCGTCATTGGTGGCGTGCAGCGAGATCGCCAACATCGCCCCGGTGCGTTCGCCTAGCTCCTTGATACGCGGCGCGACGCCCGCGGTGCTCACGGTGATTCGCCGGCGTGAAATGGAGATGCCGTCGCCGTCGGATATGGTGTCGATCGCAGCGGCGACATTGTCCAAATTGTACAAGGGCTCGCCCATGCCCATGAACACGATATTGGTGAGCGCGCGCTCACCATCGTTGAGCGGGCGCTCTGGCGTCGGCCATTCCCCGAGCGCATCGCGCGCGATCATCACTTGCGCGACGATTTCGGCGGCGGTGAGATTGCGCACGAGCTTCTGCGTGCCGGTATGGCAGAAGGTGCAATTGAGCGTGCAGCCGACCTGGGAGCTGACGCAAAGCGCGCCCGAACGCCCGACATCGGGGATGAACACCGCTTCGCCTTCGACGCCGGGCGCAAACCGGATCAGCCATTTGCGCGTGCCGTCCTGGCTCACCTGCGCGGTGACGATCTCCGGCCGGGCGAGCGAGTAATGTTCTGCGAGCGTGGCGCGCAGCGCCTTGGCGACGTTGGTCATCGCCGCGAAGTCGGTGACGCCGTAATGGTAGATCCAGCGCCACAGCTGCTCGGCGCGCATCTTGGCTTTGCGCGGCTCGACGCCGACGGCAATCAGCTTTTCGGCGAGCTCGGCTTTGCCGAGCCCGGCGAGGGAGGGCTTGGAGGAGGCGCTATGCACGCGCGGGTTATGGGGAGCGCTTGCGCACGCTGCAATAGTTCGCCCCACCGATGCGGGTCCAAAAGCCGTTCCCGATGCCTTCCGCGGTGGTTAAGACTCGCACCCGCAAGCTAGGAGGAAGCCATGACCGACATTTGGGGTCCAGAATACGCAGGTGCGATGTGGGTCGCCACCTTCGCAATCGCGTTGGGGGCGTTTGTGTTCTGGGTCTTTCTGCAGTGGAGGGTGTTCTCCAAGGCTGGCTTTCCAGGCGCTCTGGCGCTGATCAATCTGGCGGTGTTCGTGCCTGTCGTCGGCATTGTGATCGTGCTTGCCCTGCAAGCCTGGTTCGCATTCGCGCAATGGCCGGCGCTGCGGAAGCCGCAAGCTTAGCTCAGCGCCTCCGCGGCTTCTCCGTCATCTCCAGCGCCGGCCCGCCGGGCATGATCGGCCGCGCCGGGTAGCCGCCGAGCGCCAGCAGGCGGTCGTACATGACGATGGCGCCCGCGAGCCCGACATTGACGCAGAACTTGGTCGGGATTTTCACCACGTGCTGGCAACGCGCGATGAGCGCCGGCGAGAGCGAGCCGCGCTCGCGCCCGAGCACATAGGCCGCCGCCTGCGGATGCATGAAGCGCGGCAGCGCGACGGCATCGTCGGTGAGCTCGACGCCGATCAGCGCGCACCCTTTCGGCAGCAGCAGCGCATCAGGACTGTCCCACTGGTAGTAGGGCACATGGTCGAAGGTGCGCGAGGTGTCGGCATGGTAGGCCTCGCGCACCTTGGGGTGCGCGTTGATGGTGAAGAAGAAGCTCGCGCCGAACGCATGTGCGGTGCGCATCAGCGCGCCGAGGTTCATCGGCTTGGAGATGTCCTCTGCGCCAATGCCGAAATAACCGCGCATCAGCCCGCCGCTTGATGGAAGAGAGGGCAACTTGCTTTGTACCAGCTGTCGATTCGCACCGCGTCATCCAGGCCTGGATCGACGTCTTCCCCGCGGTCCATGGCACGCTGCAAAACGTCAAGCTCTGACGTGTCAACGAACAGCACTCTGCGTACAGCGTTGTGGGTGAGGTACGAGCATTCGACGCCAATCGGCTGATAGGTGGTGCTCGGGTTCGGCTCAAAGCCATACGCCTCGTAGTCCATGTACTCGCCAAACCGCACAAGCACGCCGACGCCGGTGAGCAAGGAGAACGTCCAAGCCGCCAAAACCAGCGCCGCTACGGCGCCGCCGACGATCACAAGCCAGCGGCGCATCACCACAAATCCAACCACCAATCGCCGCGCGCCCGTCGGCAGCGTTCGTAAGGGCCGCTGGCGAGGCCGGTCAGCGCCACTTCGCCATTCTCACTGTAGGTCACCGCGCCGTTGGAGTATTGGCCGCCCTCGACGCGCGCCAGTCGGTGAGTTTGGCCCGCCGCGAATACCTCGACGCCATCCGCGACAGCGCGCAGGCTGAAGCTCTTGCCGTCGGCGCAGTTCCAGTTCAGCCGCTCGCCTTCGCCAAGGCCGCCGGCGTTCTGACACGCGCTCAGTGCGATCAGCGCCGCTGTCACAACGATCAATGATCTCATCATCGCCTCCGGCAGTTTTCATAGGGTCCGCCGCGCGCGCCGGTCAGCGTCGCTTGCCCGCCGCGCTCCCAATACTCGACGCTGCCTTCTGCATAGCGCGCGCCCGAAGCAGCCGCCACGTGGGGCAGGGCGTATACTTGTCCGCCGGCGAACACTTCCGCATGGCCGTCTGTCTTGATTTGCGTTGAAAACGCCGCGCCGCCATCGCAACGCCAGTCCATGCGGTTGCCTACCGTCCCGGCTGTGGCGCACGCCGAGAGCGCAAGCAGTGCGATGGCTGAGATGAGCGTTCGCATGGGCGTATTCTCCTACAGAAACGTCTTCACTTCGCGCCGGCCCGACGAGGTCGCGATGCCGCGTTTCATGCCTTGGCTCACGAACGGTGCGGCGACATTGCCCAAGCGATCGACGGCGATCAGCCCGCCAGTGCCGCCAAGCTGACGTACGTCTTCGATCACCGCATTCGCCGCATCGTGCAAGCTTGCGCCTGCATAGGCGATGCGCGCGGACACGTCGGCCGCAGCGTTGACGCGCATGAAGTACTCGCCAAGCCCGGTGCACGACACCGCCGCGCGCTCGTCGGCCCAACACCCGGCGCCGATGATCGGCGTGTCGCCGACGCGGCCCGGCAATTTGCCCTGCAGCCCGCCGGTCGAGGTCGCCGCGGCGAGCCGGCCACGCGCATCAAGCGCGACCGCGCCGATGGTGCCGGTGTTAGCGCTCGCCATGCCGCTGGCGGCGGTGACGTAATAGCTTGCCGGATCGGCGACCCGAGCGAAGTTCTGCGCCGCCGCAAAAGCTTCTGCGCCTTCGCCCACCAGCAGCACGTGCGCGGTGTGCTCCATCACCCCGCGCGCCACCCGCACCGGGGAAAGAAAACCGCGCAGAGCCGCCACCGCGCCAGCGCGCCGGGTCGGCCCGTCCATGATCGATGCGTCCAGCTCGACATCGCCCGCGGCATTGGGGGCCGAGCCCTTGCCAGCTTGGTGCAGGCCGCACGCCTCCAGCGCTTCCGCCATTTCGGTGACGACGTCGAGCGCGCTCAAACCGCGCGTTAGCATCGCTGCGCCGCTTTCGAGCAGCGCCGCCATATGTTGTTCTTCGTGCTTGTATAGGCGCTCGGCGATCGCGCCGGCGCCGCCGTGCAGGGCGAGAGCCCAAGTCATGTGGGGAATTCCATGCTAGCAGCAAGCGCCCTTTCGCTAGGGCGGGCAGCGAGAGCGACCGATGTCTTGTACAAAAATCTTGGAATTAGCGCCCCTCCCCCCTTGCGGGGGAGGATAGGGTGGGGGGTGGCGGCGCCAACCTGTACAGGTTGGCGTTTGCACCCCCTCCCCCTGCCCCCTCCCCGCAAGGGGGAGGGGAGTGCTTTAGCCTGAGACGTCACGCTCAACGCTCCCCGCTCGCGGCTTCGATCCGCATCGCCGCTTCAGCCGGCGCTCCGCGCGTTTTGCCGAACAGATGCCCCTCGCGCCAGCCGACGAAAAGCGCGATCAGCGTCGCGGTGGGAATGAAGCCGTCCGCTTGCTCGGTGAAGTCGGCGAGCTCCCAGAGATTGGCGAGCCCCATCGGCCCCCACATCATGAACAGCACCGCCGTGCCCACACCTTCGTTGACGGTTCCGAACACCGGGATCCGCCCGAGCGTGAAATCGACCAGATCGATCGCGACCGAAAAAGCGAGGCGCAGGAAATAGCCAGTGCGGGTCATGGGCGGCACTGTATGGGCTGGCGCGGGGCGGAGCAATCGGTTGCGGAGCGCGCGATCGGCAAATGAATGCCGCGGGTGACACACGCCCAGTCGCCCCCGCTCGATCAATTACGCCACCTTGGGCGTGGGTGTTTGTCACCTCAGTGATCCGGTGATCGAAGGCTCGCCGTCGATGCGATGGTCTTAAACCGCGATGTCGGTTTCGTGCGTGAAGGCCAGGACGTGCGCGTGAAATTGGAGGCGTTTCCGTTCACGCGTTACGGCGTCGTCGAAGGCGGGCTCACGTTTCTGTCGCGCGATGCGATCCAGGACGAAAATCTGGGATTAGTGTTTCCAGCGCGGGTTGAGTTGTCGCAATTCTCCATTAGCGTCGACGGCCGCGCGCAAGCGCTGTCGGCAGGACTCGCTGTGACCGCAGAAATCAAAACCGGCCGCCGCCGCATCATCGAATTTCTGCTCTCGCCGCTGCAACGCCGCGTCGAGGAAGCGGGGAGGGAGAGGTAATTGTAGGATGTCTAGCGCAACTCGACTCCCGACCCGCTGGCTCGAACCATGGCTCGACCATGTACCGTGTGGAGGGGCGACGACGGCCCGCGCAGTCGAGAGCTTTCTGCTGAGTCGGGTCTTGTTAGACGGCGCGCTTTCTTTGGTCGCAGGAATGGCGGCGTCCGTGCGTGTCGGCGGCTCACTGTAGCTTTCGGGCGATCGGCGCGACCGCGGATTGAAGCGCGCGCGGCTGTATTTGGCTTCGCGCTTGGTAGGTGGGACGTACATCCATGAAACATGACGACGACGGAAGCGGAGGCTATCGCGCAGCTCGGATAGGATTTGCGATGATTACGTTTTTGGCATGCGCCGGTGCGAGGGCGTTGCGGACAGGCTTGCTATACTGGACTGTCGCGGCGTCGCTAGTGTTGGCATCCTGTGAGGCGCCGGATGTGCGGCGCCCCGCAGACGACGTTTCTGGCGCAGGCTTAGATGGAGCGGAGCGTAACTTGGTGCCGCTGAGTGACAGTGAGCTTGGCGAGACATTGATTGATCATCAGATGCGATCGGTGGATGACAGCGATTACGTCGAGGTGTTTTGCGCCGGCGGTAGGCGCGAGGTCTCTGGCACGAGAGCAGCGCTGACGGACCAATATCGAATTGAAGGTGGGCGCCTCTACACGGGACTGGGCGCAGGGCAGTGTCGGATTCTGCTGCGGGGATCTGACGGCAGGTATTTTGCGCGAGCCTGCGATCCTGATCGCCCCAACGCCGCGCTTGGCCAGTTAGTTGAGGTGCAGTTAGCGCCATCGCAGTGTAACGGGAGGGACGAACAATGAGCTGGGATCACGTTTTTACGAAGAGCGAAAGCGTGACTTTGTCTTTGTGTCGTTTTTAGAGAACGCGTTGCGTTCGTCGTTGCTGGGAGTGAAGGGGCATGTTCAGGTGTTTCGCGCGATCGAAACGACGTCGCGGATATCCGTGGTCGATTATGTCGGCCCTAGCGGCCTGTCTTGTGTTGATATCCTGCGGTCCGGACGAGGCGAGAAATGCGGTCGCTGGTGAAGACGTGGCGCGTCTTGGTGAAGTTGAACTGCGCAGGACGCTGCGTGGAAGAACAATCCGATTTGAAGATTCGCAAGCTGACGATGCTGCAGCGGCTTACGAATTTGGATGCGATGGGGATTGGGCGGCGGTTGGCGGCCATGCAGGTCGTGTTGATGGGCGCTACGTTATCTCAAGCGATCGGGTATGCATTAGTCCGCGACTGGGCGAAGGCTCTTGCTTTGCTCTGTATCAGGGGCAAGGCGACGCGCTCCTTTTTGGATCTGCGGATCAAGACGCGACTAACGGAGAGCAACTCGGACACGTGACTGTGACGCGAACCCGGGACGCGCCACGATGCCAATAGACGGAGCGATACCATGAGCTGGACAAGTTTTTTGGCGAGCGTCAATTTTTTTGAGGCGGGAGAGAATTGGCCGCTAACGCCTGTGCAAGGACTAACTTACGGTGCTTTCAGCGCAGTCGATGCGGATAGCGACGGTGTGAGCGATGAGATCGAAGTGATCATCGCGGCGTTGCAAGATATTTATGTGAACTCGCCCGCCCACGCGCAGCTGGCAATGGAAGCGGCGGTTGCGGCAGGGGCCACGTTGTTCATCGCCAAGGACAGCACCCAGCCAGCGGCGGCAGTTAATGATCAAGACTTGGTGACAGTCAACGCGGCCATAACTGGGTCGCTGAGGATGTTCAACAATACGGGGATGTTGTTTACGCCCAGCCTTGGTGTCGTGTTGGCGCATGAGCTTTCTCACCTCGGTGGCGCGCACGATCCGGACGCCGGCAGCGATTCGACACTGAATGGGGCGAACTACGATCAGGCCGGCGGGGCAGTCGCTTTTGAAAATCTTGTGGCCGCTGACCTGGGGATCGCCGACTTCAGAACCTCCTATGGCGCTGCTCTTCTGACGACGGGCGCGCGGTACGCGTACCTAAAAGAGAATTTCTCATATACGGAGGGTAATCAAGTCGACGTTGTTCGCTTGGCGGATATCGATGGTGTGAACAACAACATTGATCACACGCAGACAACGCAGGCCAACCTGTTGCGCGACCTTATTTTCGGTTTCACCGGCATCGACACGATCAAAACCGGCCTTGGCAACGACTACGCCTATGGCGGGACTGGCGACGACACGATCGAAGGCGGCGACGGCAACGATGTGTTGCACGGCGAAGTGGACAATGATGTGCTGAGCGGCGGCGACGGGCAAGACCGGCTTTACGGCGGCATTGGCGACGATCGTCTGAATACCGGCCGCGGCATCGGCGACATCGCCTACGGTGGAGCCGGCTCAGATGTGTTGATCGCGTCTGGCCAATTCAACCACCTCTACGGTGATGACGGTGCGGTTGTTGGCGGGAGTTTGGCGACGGACGGAGACAGCGATCTGTTCGTTGTGGGCGGCAGTCTTTCGTTCATCATGGTTTTGGCGAAGTAGAAGTACGCCCTGAGCGCAACGCATGCCTTAGAGTTGAGGAATAAGCTCATGTTGGGTCGTGGCATGGTTTCGCGCGTCTGGAGCTCTTCTCTACCGGCTCTAATAGGGGTCTTTGTGAGCGTGGGGCTGGCGGGGTGTGGAGATGATCGCTTCCATCCAGCCGGCAGCGAGAGTTCAATCGAGCTTGTTCGCGGAATGGCGCTAAGATCGACCGCTTTGAACCAACCCGATGATGCGCCCGGCGTTGAGGAATTCCGATGCGGCGGTCATTGGACGCAGGCGGGGCGTTCATTGCAAATTGGGCGTTACTACGCGCAAGGCGACACCGTCTGCGTGGAGCCAAGGGGCGGCGCGACTTTCTGCCGTCGCTTTCGAAGATCGAACGACGGTGCATCCATTCTCGCCGACGGAATTAACGCGCATGGCGCGCCGTACCAGAGTGCAGAGTACTCGGCGAGTCCGCTGGAAGGGCGACGCTGTGAGGAGGCTGGACAATGAACAACTGGGCAGCCGTGAAACTTGGAGAATGGAGAATGGGTGACACACACGAATTCGGTCCTGTACAACACGCGACGATGCTCAGCCTATGTGAACAGGGCTTGCGGTCTAGAACAAAACGTGTACATTGACCGTGGAGACACCGCCCATGCCCCGACAATCTCGCGTCGTTGCGCCGGGAACGCCGCACCACGTCACCTAGCGTGGCAATCGTCGCCAACAGACCTTCTTCAGCGACGGCGATTATTTGCGCTACCTGCAACTCGCCGCCGAATGGTGCATGAAAGCGGAGGTCGAGTGCTGGGGCTACAGCCTGATGCCGAACCATGTGCACCTGATCCTCACGCCCAAGACGCAAGCAGGTTTGCGCGCTGCGCTGGCGCCGCTGCATTGGCGCTACACCTACGAAGTCAACAAGCGCGAACGCTGGACCGGCTATCTGGGGCAGGGACGCTTTGCATCTTATCCGATGGATGAAGACTATTTCGTGCAGGCGAGCCGTTATGTCGGGCTGAACCCGGTGCGAGCGGGACTGGTGACGCGCCCAGAGGACTGGCCTTGGTCGAGCGTGCGCGCGCATATCAGCGGCAAGGACGATGCGCTTGTGCGCACGGCGCCGCTGCGCCAGCGCGTGCTCGCCAACATGCCGCGCTTCTTTGAAACCGACGTTGGGGCGGAGGCTGCCAAGAAACTCCGGCGCGCGGCAGCGACAGGCCGCCCGCTTGGCGGCGCCGCTTGGCTGAAGGCGCTGGAGCAGTCGGCCGGGCGCTCGTTTGAGCTACGCAAGCCGGGCAGGCCTCGGCGTGCGGCGCAGGCGGAATTAAGTGCGGCTCACTTGTGAGCACCGCGCCTGTTAAGGCAGTGTTTGCTGCCCTTGAAAGAGTCGGCGCGACTCACTCCCCGCACAGGCGCAATCCTATCCGACCTGCTCTCGACCGCGCGTAAACTCGCGCCCATGCGCCTCGACGCTCCATCCGTTTCCGATCATCGCCTCAAGCGGGTTCACCGCTGGGCGATGCTGTGGCTGAAATGGTTCGCGGCGTTCCTCGATGTCGCGTGCGCGTTCGCGCCGCTGTCGCGCCAAGCGCAGGACATCGGCCATCGCTGGCTCGATTTCATCGAGAAGCTCATCACCAACATCGTGCTGATCCGCGCCGCCAAACGCGTGCGGCCGCTGCTGCGCCGACACCTCCTAAGCCCCGCATCCGCTTCCCCGCCAAGTTTCTCCGCTGTCGCAGCGCGCGACTGGCGGCGCCGGCGTGCGCCCGCTAGCCGCGGGCCCAGAAATTGGTGCATAAGATCGCGCCAAACACTGGAGCGCTGCATGAAAGCCCTGATGAGCACGAAGATCGGCCCGCCGGAGTCGCTGGAGCTGATCGAGGTTCCCGATCCGGTCGCGGGCGAGGGCGAAGTGGTGATCGCGGTGAAAGCGGCGGGCGTGAACTTCCCCGATGCGCTGATCATCGAGGACAAATATCAGTTCAAGCCGGAGCGGCCGTTCGCGCCGGGCGGCGAGGTCGCCGGCGTTGTGGAAAGTGTCGGCGGCGGGGTGAGCACTGTCGGCGTCGGCCAGCGCGTGATCGGCTCGCTGGGCTGGGGCGGCATGGCGGAGAAGGTGAAAGCGCAGGCGTCGCGGATTTTGCCGATCCCGGATGCGATGCCGTTCGACGAAGCCAGCGCCTTCATCCTTACCTACGGCACTTCCTATTACGCGCTGAAGGATCGCGGCCAGCTGAAGGCGGGCGAAACCGTGCTGATCCTCGGCGCGGCCGGCGGCGTCGGCGTCGCCGCGATCGAGCTCGCGAAAGCCATGGGCGCGACAGTGATCGGCGCGGTGTCGAGCGAAGACAAGGCCGCGTTCGCCAAGCAATGCGGCGCAGATGGGACGGTCATCTATCCCCCGGGCGCGTTCGCCAAGGAACAGAGCCGGGCGCTCGCTGAAAGCTTCAAGCAGGCGACCGGCGGCGGCGCCGACGTGATCTATGACGCGGTCGGCGGCGATTATTGCGAGCCGGCGCTGCGCACCATGAACTGGAACGGGCGCTATCTGGTGATCGGCTTTCCCGCCGGCATCCCTTCGCCGCCGCTCAATCTTACCCTGCTGAAAAGCTCGTCGATCATCGGCGTTTTCTGGGGCGCCTCCACCATGCGCGAGCCGGCGCTGCATCAAGGCAATGTGCGCGATCTGTTCAAGCTCTACGCCGAAGGCAAAATCCGCCCGCGCATCTCGGCGCGCTATCCTCTCGCCGAGGGCGGCAAAGCCATCCGCGCGCTGATGAATCGCACCGCGACGGGGAAACTTGTGGTGATGATGGGGTGAGCGTCACCGCTTCACAAATCCCGCCAGCGCCTCGCACACCCAGCGCGCCGCGGTGAACGCGGAGATGTTTGCGACATCGAGTGAAGGATCGAACTCGGTGAGATCGACGCTGCGCACTTTCGGGTGCGCGCAGATGAGCCGCGTTGCATCGAAGAAGTCTTGGGGGCTGACGCCGCCCGGCCGCGCGCCCGGCGCGCCGGGCATGTGAGCCCGCTCGATGACGTCGATGTCGAAATCGACATGGATCAGCTCGCAGCGCGAAGCCAACCGTTCGAGCGCGTTGGCGGCGATTGCAGCAAGTCCTTGCGCTCGGCATGCCGCCGCACTGGCGGCGTAAATACCGGCGCGCTTGGCTTTCTCATGGGCTTTTTTCGTATTCGCGAACGGGAGCAAGCCGATCTGGGCGATGTGCGCGCCGGGCAGGCCGTCTTCGAGCAAGGCTTGTACAGGATTGCCGTTGGTCAGTCCGCAATCGGTATCGCGCAGATCGAAATGCGCATCGAGCGTGAGGAGGCCGACCCGCTTCAAGCTTGGGTCAAGCGCATGCACCGCCGGACGCGTCACCGCATTGTTGCCGCCGATGAGCAACGTCAGCGCATGCGCCCGCGTCAGCGGCGCGAGCTTTTCAACAATGGGCGCAAGCGCCGTCGCTGGCTCAAGTCCCTCCAGCGCCACGTCCCCCGCATCGAACACACGTAGCGCGGAAAGATCGGTCTCGGTCTCGAGATCATAAACGCTCATCCGCTTGCAGGTCGCGCGCACCGCCGCGGGCGCGAGGTCGCAACGCCCCGGCGTGATCGAGCCCAAGCCCAACGGCGCGCCGAGCACGGCCACCGGCGCGGACGCATCGCCGGTGAGCAGATCGGCGGCGGAGAACCAGGAACGGCAGTCGGACTCGGTCATCACCGGATCATTGGCGCGCCGCGTCGGCGCAGTCTATAGGGGGCGCATGTGGGACATGATTTGGATCGACGCCAATCTCGCCACGATGCGCGAAGGCGACGAGCCGTACGGTGCCATTCGACGCGGCGCGATCGCCGCGAAGGATGGGCGCATCGCCTGGGTCGGGTACGCCGCCGACTTGCCTAAGGCGGCCGACGAGCTGGCCCGCGAGGTGAGACGCTGTGACGGGGCGTGGATCACGCCGGGCCTGGTGGATTGCCACACGCACCTGGTGTTCGGCGGCAACCGCGCGCGCGAGTTCGAACTGCGTTTGCACGGCGCGAGCTATGAAGAGATCGCGCGTGCGGGCGGCGGCATTGCTTCGACGGTTGCGGCCACGCGCGCGGCAAGCAAGGAGGAGCTTGTCGGCTCCGCGTCGCAGCGGCTCGATGCGCTTATGCGCGAGGGCGTGACTACGGTGGAGATCAAGTCAGGCTACGGGCTCGACCTTGAAACCGAGATCAAGATGCTGGAGGCGGCGGCGGCGTTGGCGCGCGACGTCCGCATCAAGCGAACCTTCCTTGCGCTGCACGCGCTGCCGCCGGAGTTCAAGGACGACCGCGCTGCATACGTACAATTGGTGGCCGACGTGATGATCCCGGCGATCGCGAGCGAAGGCGCGGCCGATGCGGTCGATGCATTCTGCGAAAACATTGGCTTCACGGCGGAGGAGGTGGACGCCGTTTTCTCGGCGGCCCGCGTGCATGGCCTTGAGGTGAAGCTGCACGCCGAGCAATTGTCAAATCAGCATGGCGCTGCGCTCGCGGCGCGCCACGACGCGCTCAGCGCCGATCATCTCGAATACCTCGATGATGCCGGCGTCGCTGCTATGGCGCAAGCGGGTACGGTTGCGGTGCTGCTGCCGGGGGCGTTCTACTTTTTGCGCGAGACCAAGCTGCCGCCGATTGAAAAACTGCGTGCGGCGGGCGTGAAGATGGCCGTCGCCACCGATTGCAACCCGGGCACCTCGCCGCTGACCTCGCCGCTCATGGCGATGAACATGGCCTGCACCTTGTTTCGCTTGACGCCCGAGGAAGCGCTCGCCGGCTTCACGCGCGAAGGTGCGCGGGCTTTGGGGTTGCAGGACGAGGTCGGCGCACTCGATTTGGGTAAAGCTTGCGATCTTGCGATCTGGGACGTGCGCTCGCCAGCTGAACTCAGCTATTGGATCGGCGCGCCGCTGCTGCGCGAGCGTGTGTTTGCGGGGCGTGCGCGCGCACTGCACCCCTCCTCCCTTGCGGAGGAGGGGTAGGGGAGGAGGGGGGTTCCGGCACGCCGTCGTTGCAAGCAAGGGGGAGTTGAGACATGCAACGCCAGAAAATGTTTGCGCGCCCCTCACCCCCTTGCCCCCTCTCCGCAAGGGAGAGGGGGAACGGAGCCCGCTTATGAATCCCCGCCTCGATCCCTCACGCCTGATCCGCGCGCCGCGTGGAAGAGAGCTGAGCTGCAAATCCTGGCTCACGGAAGCGGCGTTGCGCATGCTGATGAACAATCTCGATCCTGATGTGGCCGAGCATCCTGAGGAACTCGTGGTCTATGGCGGCATTGGCCGCGCCGCGCGCGATTGGGTCGCGTACGACAAGATCGTGGAGACGCTGCGGCGGCTGGAAGACGATGAAACGCTGCTGATCCAGTCGGGCAAGCCGGTCGGCGTGTTCAAGACGCATGCCGACGCGCCGCGCGTGCTCTTGGCCAATTCCAATCTGGTGCCGCGCTGGGCGACTTGGGAGCATTTCGATGAGCTCGATCGCAAGGGGCTCATGATGTACGGCCAGATGACGGCAGGCTCGTGGATTTATATCGGCACGCAAGGCATCGTGCAGGGCACGTTTGAGACGTTCGCGGAAATGGGCCGCAAGCATTATGGCGCCGATTGGTCGGGCAAATGGATTTTGACGGCGGGCCTCGGCGGCATGGGCGGCGCGCAGCCGCTGGCGGCGGTGATGGCAGGCGCGAGTTGTTTGGCAATCGAGTGCCAAAGCGATCGCATCGATAAGCGTTTGGCGACGCGCTATCTCGACAAGCGCGCGGAGACCCTGGATCAGGCGCTGGCGCTGATCGAAGAGGCGTGTGCGAACAAGCAATCCATCTCCGTCGGCTTATTGGGCAACGCCGCTGAATTGCTTCCAGAAATGGTCAAACGCGGCGTACGCCCCGACGCCGTCACCGATCAGACCAGCGCCCACGATCTCGTCAATGGTTATCTGCCAGCCGGTTGGTCAGTCGAGCGCTGGATCAAGACGCGGGAGCAAAACCCTGAATCCGTGCGTGACGCAGCGCGCGCCTCGATTGCCGTGCACGTGCGCGCGATGCTCGATTATCATCGCATGGGCGTGCCTGCCGTCGATTACGGCAACAACATCCGCCAGGTTGCGAAGGACGAAGGCGTCGAAGACGCCTTCAAATATCCCGGCTTCGTGCCGGCTTATGTGCGGCCGTTGTTCTGTCGCGGCATCGGGCCGTTCCGGTGGGCGGCGCTGACTGGCGATCCGCAAGACATCGCCAAGACTGACGCTAAGGTGAAAGAACTCATTCCCGACGACGCGCATCTGCATCGCTGGCTCGACATGGCGCGTGAGCGGATCGCGTTTCAGGGTTTGCCGGCGCGGATTTGCTGGGTGGGGCTGGGGCAGCGCCATCGTTTGGGGCTCGCCTTTAACGAGATGGTTGCGCGCGGGGAGATTGGGCCGGTGGTGATCGGCCGCGATCATTTGGATTCCGGTTCCGTCGCTTCGCCCAATCGCGAAACCGAAAAGATGCGCGACGGCAGCGATGCGGTGAGCGACTGGCCCCTGCTCAACGCTTTGCTCAACACCGCGTCGGGCGCGACCTGGGTGTCGCTGCATCATGGCGGCGGCGTCGGCATGGGCTATTCGCAGCATTCTGGCGTAGTCATCGTGTGCGATGGCACAGAAGCCGCATCGAAGCGCATCGCGCGCGTTCTCTGGAACGATCCCGGCACAGGGGTCATGCGCCACGCCGATGCTGGCTACGAAGACGCGATCGCGTGTGCGCGCGAGCAGGGGCTGGATTTACCGATGTTGCGAGAACCATGAAACGCCTCAGCCTAAACGATTTTCGCGCCATATGGTCCGGCGAGAATGCGCCGAACTTGGATGACGCCGACTACGCGCGCATCGAAGCCTCGGCGGACACCGTGCAGCGCGCGTTGCGTTCGGGCGCGGCGCTCTACGGCATCAACACCGGCTTCGGCAAACTCGCCTCGACCCGGATCGACGCCGACAAGCTGGCGCAATTGCAGCGCAACCTGGTGCTGTCGCACGCCGTCGGCGTCGGCCCGGAATTACCTGAGCGCGTGGTGCGGCTGACGCTGGCGATCAAGGTGCTGACGCTCGCGCAAGGCCGCTCTGGCGTGCGCTGTGTAGTCGTCGACGCGCTGCTCACTCTGCTGAAAGCGAACGCGTTGCCGATTGTTCCCGCGCAGGGCTCGGTCGGCGCTTCCGGCGATCTCGCTCCGCTCGCGCATCTGTCATGCGCGCTCATCGGTGAAGGCGATGTGCGCGTTGGCGGCGAGCGGATGCCGGCGACGGAGGCTCTTGAGCGCGTTGGTCTTGCGCCACTGACGCTCGGGCCGAAGGAGGGCCTCGCCCTGCTGAACGGCACGCAAGTCTCGACCGCCCTTGCGCTCGACGCGCTGTTTCGCACGCAGGATGTGTTTGACGCCGCTTTGGTGGCTGGCGCGATGTCCACCGACGCGATGAAGGGGACGGATGCGCCGTTTGATGCGCGCATCCACGTCGCGCGCGGTCACAAGGGCCAGATCGAAGTCGCCGCACGATTGCGCGCACTGATGGAAGGCAGCGAAATCCGCGAAAGCCATCGCTCTGCCGCATCGGATAGCCGCGTACAAGATCCGTATTCGCTGCGCTGTCAGCCGCAAGTCATGGGCGCGTGCCTTGATGTTTTGAACAGCGCTGCGATGACACTCGAAATCGAAGCCAACGCCGTCACCGACAACCCATTGGTGTTTGCGGAAGATGACGCCATTCTCTCCGGCGGCAATTTCCACGCCGAGCCCGTCGCCTTTGCCGCTGACATGATCTCGATGGCCGCCGCCGAAATCGCGTCGCTGAGCGAACGTCGCGTCGCGTTGCTGATCGATCCCGCGCTCTCGGGTCTTCCAGCGTTCCTGGTTGAGGATGGCGGCCTGAACTCCGGCTTTATGATCCTGCAGGTGACTGCGGCGGCGCTGGTGTCGGAGAACAAGACGTTGGCGCATCCCGCGAGCGTGGACTCGCTGCCGACCTCGGCGAACCAAGAAGACCACGTCTCAATGGCGACCTTCGCAGCGCGCAAGGCCGGCGACATCGCCCGCAACGCCGCCAACGTCGTGGCGATCGAATTACTCGCAGCGGCGCAGGGCGTCGATCTTCAAGCCCCGCTGAAAACATCGCCGCTGCTGCAAGAGGCGCATGCGAAGATCCGCGCGATGTCGCCGCGCCTCGATCAGGATCGCTCGCTGGCCGATGATATCACGCGCGTGCGTGAGCTGATTGCAGCGCGCGCGTTCGCGTAGTTACGTCAGCGCGACTTGAATGACGCCCCACACGATCAACAGCTGCGCGGCGGCGTAACTCCACCATACGAACGGTGAGGTGATGCGCCGCGCTGGCGCATCGGGCGCAAGCCGGAAGAGTTCGGTTGCGAGCACCAAATCGCTGGCGAGGAACAGCACAGCGCCCAGCATCGCCGGCCAACCGGCCCAGGGCAGCCACATCGCCGCCACCGCCATACCGGTGATGGCGATGGCGTAGGGCACGACAGCGAGCGCCATCCAGCGCAGCTTGGGCGCCATCCAAACCAGGAAGCCGAGCGATGAAACGACGATCGCGCCCATCGCCAGGTAGCGCGGCCAGAGCGGAGAATTGTCCCCGGAGAAGAACCACAGCGCGAGGAAGATGATGAGGTAGAGGAGCTGTGCGATCAGAAACGAGAGGATGCCGAGCGGCAGCAGCCACTTTTTGTCGAAGGCGAGAAAGAAGTCGCCAAACGCCGACGCAATGGCGGCGATGACGAGCGGGGCCGGTACGTCGGCGATAATCAGCGCCGCGGAAAGCGCGCCCATGAACAGCGTCTTCACCAGCGCGCGCAGCCATGTGCGCGGCCGGTCCAGCAGAAGCGCGCCGTACGCTGCCGCTGCGACAACGGCGAGCGCCGCCAAAGCCCAGAAAACCGGCCCGAACTCCATGCTTGGCCCCCTCGACGACGCTCACCTCTAACACGCCATTGCCTTCGCGTGCGTGCCTATTACAAGGCCCTCAAATCGGAGGACCACATGCGGCTTTCATCGGACATTGCGGCGATCGTGACGGGCGGCGCTTCAGGGCTTGGCAAGGCGACGGTTCAGAAATTGCGCGCCGAGGGCGTGAAGGTCGCGATCTTCGACCGCGACGAGGTGCGCGGCGCCGAGACGGCGGCTGAGCTGGGCGTCACCTTCTGCAAGGTCGACGTCACCAGCGAGGAGAGCGTCGACGCGGGCTTTGCGGCGGCGCGCAAAGTCAATGGCCAGGAGCGTATTCTGGTCGCCTGCGCCGGCATCGGCAGCGCCGCCAAGACCGCCAGCCGCGCCAAGGAAACCGGCGAAATCCGGCATTTCCCGCTCGAGATCTTCAACCTCACCATCCAAGTCAATCTCGTCGGCACATTCCGTTGCGTGGCCAAGTCCGCCGCGGGCATGTTGTCGCTCGATCCGCTGGACGAGGGCGAGCGGGGGGCGATCGTGATGACCGCTTCGGTGGCGGCCGAGGACGGACAAGTCGGACAGGCTGCCTATTCCGCGTCGAAGGGCGGCGTGGTCGGCATGACGCTGCCGATCGCGCGCGATCTTTCAAGCGAGGGCATTCGCATCAATACGATCCTGCCAGGCACGTTTGAAACGCCGCTGATGCTGGGCGCCTCGGAGAAAGTACGTGAGGGCTTGGCCGCGAGCGTTCCGTTCCCGAAGCGGCTGGGACGCCCGGACGAGTATGCATCGCTGGCGCTCGAAATGCTGCGAAACCCCTATTTTAACGGGGAAGACGTCCGCCTCGACGGCGGCATTCGCATGGGATTGCGCTGACGCGGCTGCCAGAAATCGCGTTTTCAAGCCGGAAACTGCGGTATCCCAGCCACGTTGATCGCGGCGAACCCTCAAAAAGCGCGTCGAATCGGCGTTTTTGCGTTGCGACTCACGGGCGCTCATGTCAGGGCTGCGCCGCGCAAACGCGAAAAATGCGCGAAAACGGCGGTTTTTCGCAAGTTTCGCGGGCGCCTGGTCATGCTCCAGCAAGGATTGGCTGGCATGGCTGAGACGCTGAGGCGGCGAAGGGTTCAAGCCAAGAGACCCAGAGCCGACAAGGTCCAACCCGCACTAACGTGAATGCAATCTTTGAGAAGGGGAAAGCAAATGGCTCGTAAAGCAATGAAGAAGGCGGCAAAGAAGGCACCGGCGACCAAGAAAGCCGCCGTCCGCAAGAGTGCCAAGAAGGCCGCGCCAGCCGCGCCAAAGCCGGTTCGCGTCACCGCGACGCCGGGCAAGACCGTGACCGCCAGCACGCTGTTGCAATCGGTCGCCGATCATCTCGGCCTGAAGAAGTCGGAAGCCAAGGCGATGACCGAAGGCTATCTCGACGTGGTGAAGGCCTACGTGCTCAAGGGCGCGAAGGTGAAGATCGGCGATGTCGGCATGATCATGATCCGGCACCGCAAGGCCCGCATGGGCCGCAACCCGCAAACGGGCGCGCCGGTTAAGATCAAGGCTTCGAAGAAGCTCGCGTTCCGCCAGTCGGCGGTGATGAAGGCGGCGGTGATGGGCGGCCGCTAAGGCTGCTCTCACTCCGGGAATATTGAGACGGCCGGCGTCTACGAGCGCCGGCCGTTTTGTTATCCGCGCGCTGGCGTTTGCTGGGGGGCCTGCCTAGCTATGACGCGGAGGATCTCACATGCGGATTGCGATTATCGGTGTTGGTAATGTGGGCGGCGCCTTGGCGCGCGGTTGGGCGAGGGCCGGGCATGATATCGTGCTCGGCGTACGCGATCCCGCGAAACATCAAGCGCTAATCGGCGAAACGAACGCGACCGCATTGTCCCCGAAAGGCGCGGCCGCTACGGCGGATGTCATCGTGCTGGCGCTGCCGTGGCAGGTCGCGGAGGTGGCGGTGCGTGAGCTTGGCGATCTCGGTGGAAGGCCGGTCATGGATTGCATGAACCCGCTCCAGTTCAAAGATGGCGTCCTAAGCCTCGATCGCGGTTTCAGCACGTCGGGCGCTGAGGCTCTGGCAGAATGGGTGCAAGACGGGCGCGTTGTGAAAGCCATGAACCAAGTTGGCGCGGAAATGATGCAATCGGCCGGGAGTCTCAGCGCCAAGCCGGTAATGTTCATCGCTGGCGATGATGACATGGCGAAGCGCGCAATCTCCGCACTGGTGGCCGACCTCGGTTTCGAAGTGATGGACGCCGGCGCTCTGGCGCAAGCGCGCATCTTGGAGCCGCTGGCGATGGTGTGGATCAATCAAGCGCTGTTCCGTGGCGCTGGGCGCAACTGGGCGCTTAGCATCGCGCGAACCTGAAACCGTTCAGACGAAGCCGGACACCGCATGCGGCGCGTACGGCGCTTCGAGGGCGGCGATGTCATCTGCGGTGAGTTGTAGTGAAAGCGCCGCGACCGCGTCGTTCAAATGCTCGGGCTTGGTTGCGCCGACGATCGGCGCGGTGACGCCGGGCTTTTGCAGCAGCCAGGCCAGTGCGATCTGCGCCCGCGGCAGGCCGCGAACGTTGGCGATACGCCCGACCGCGTCGATGATTGCGCGGTCGACGTCTTCGGTCTTGCGATAGAGGACCTTGCCGAAGCGATCGCTCTCGCTTCGGGTTGTCGCCTGCTCCGGCGGCCGCGTCAGGCGTCCGCGCGCCAGCGGCGACCACGGGATCACGCCCACACCCTGATCGCGGCAGAGCGGCAGCATCTCACGCTCTTCCTCGCGATAAATGAGGTTCAAGTGGTTTTGCATCGACACGAAGCGCGACCAGCCGTTCGCCCGTTGCAGCGCCAGCGCCTTCATGAATTGCCACGCCCACATCGACGAGGCGCCGAGATAGCGCGCCTTGCCGGCCTTCACCACGTCGTGCAGCGCCTCAAGCGTCTCCTCAACCGGCGTCTCGGCGTCCCAGCGATGGATCTGGTAGAGATCGACATAGTCCATACCGAGACGCTGCAAGCTGGCGTCGATCTCCGCGAAAATCGCCTTCCGTGATAGCCCGCGACCATTAGGGTCGCCGGCGCGCATCTCGCCATGCACCTTGGTCGCGACCACCACTTCTTCGCGACGCGCAAATTGCTTCAGCGCACGCCCAGTGATCTCTTCACTGGCGCCGAGCGAATAGACGTTGGCGGTATCGAAGAAGGTGATGCCGGCTTCTATGGCTTGCTTGAAGAAGGGCAGGCTCTGCTCTTCATTGAGCACCCACGCGTGCGGCCCGCGCGAAGCATCGCCATACGACATGCAGCCCAGACAGATGCGCGAAACCTTCAGGCCGGTAGCGCCGAGATTGACGTAATGCATGCATCGACCTTTGCTAACGCGCGCTGACCGGCGTCTACTGACCGCTCGTCAGCTCCACGAACACGTCTTCCAAATCCGGCTCCTCGATCGACAAATCCTTGATCGCAACGCCGGCGGCGCGCACGCGATCCAGCAATTCTTCCACCGAGTGCTTGCTTGTCTTGTAGGTGAGCGCAAAGGCGCCGGTTGGGCGCATCGCGAAGGTGACGTCTTCGAAGCCCCGCAGCGGCGGCGACAAAGCCGCTTGCGGCGTCACCACCAGTGTCTTCCGATCGAGGCGGCCAACCAGCTGGGGCGTCGGCTCGCAGGCGATGACGTGGCCATGATTGATGATGGCGATGGTGTCGCAAAGCTCTTGCGCTTCCTCGAGATAGTGCGTCGTCAGCACGATGGTGACGCCCTGCGCATGCAGCGAGCGCACATAATCCCAAAGCTGGCGGCGCAAGTCGACGTCGACGCCTGCGGTCGGTTCGTCGAGCACGATCACCGGCGGGGAGTGCACCATGGCCTTCGCCACCAGCAGCCGGCGTTTCATCCCGCCCGACAGCGTGCGCGCATAGGCGTCGCGCTTGTCCCACAAGCCAACCGCCCGAAGAATTTCCTCGGTGCGCCGTTCGCTCTTGGGCACACCGTAATAGCCCGCCTGCAGCTCCAGCGTTTCCGCCGGCGAGAAGAACGGGTCCATGTTGATCTCTTGCGGCACGATGCCGATGGCGCCGCGCGCGTTCATCGGATCGGCGTCGATGTCGTGACCCCAGATCGACGCGGTTCCGCCCGACTTGTTCACCAGCCCGCCAAGGATGTTGATGAAGGTCGACTTGCCCGCACCGTTCGGGCCGAGCAGTCCGAAGAAAGAGCCGCGAGGAATCGTGAGGTCCACTGTCTTGAGGGCATGCACCGCCGCCGCCTTGCCCTGACCGCGATAGGTCTTGTCGAGGCCGCGCGCCTCGATGGCGTAAGCCGGCTGTTGCGACGGTGCGAGCATGAAGGAGACCTGGATTGCGCGGGAACGCGATGCGCTCTAGGTACGGGAGCCTTCGCTTCGCTTCAACGCCCAGGACGCAAATGACGAAACCCGTCGGCAACCCGATGACCGATCAGACGACGCCCGGCCATCCCGACCCCGCGCCTGCGCCGGAAGTGATCACGGTGACCTCGCGCAAGGTGAAGTGCGACGGCGGCGGGGGCGCGCTCGGGCACCCAGTGGTGTTCTACGACATGGGCGAAGAGCGCTTCGTGGAATGTGGGTACTGCGACCGCCGGTTTGTGCTGGCAGATTAGCGACTACAAGAAATTCGTCATTCCGGACGTCGCGAGCATCGCGAGCGGCGATCCGGAACCCAGGAGATGGCGAAGCGCTGCACGCCCCATGGGTTCCGGGTTCGGCCTTCGGTCGCCCCGGAATGACGAAGTTCACTGAGCGCTCATCCAGTTCAGTGCTTGTACGATCGCGGCGAAACCGAACCCACATACGGTGACGATGATCCAGAACACGAACGGATTGATCTTTTCCCCCTCGCGCAGATCGCTCTCGGTGACCACCAGTTCGTTGTTGCCCATGTTGGTCTGAATCTTCCGGTACGACTCGGCCTCCTTCGCCGGTAAAGTCATCGCCTTGATCTCGACCAGCTGCTCGATCACCAGGTGGCGCGGATTGACGACCCGCATCTCGTCGCTGTGACGCAGCGTGGACGCCCGATGCTCACGCAGCCATCCGCCCTGGTGCGGCTTGGCGGTGCGGACTTCGACGCGGCGCGTGCGCTTTCCCGGCAGCCCCAGAAAGATCTCGTTCTTGCGCTCGCCGCCGTCGAGCGGCGCCAGCATGCCGGTCATGCTGAGGTCACGTGTGGTGAAGCTGTGGGCGGCGGAGCCGGCCGTGGCCCACGCGTTCGGCAGCTCGTATTGCTCACGCACGACGACCGTATTCTCCGCGACGTCGTCAGAGACGATCTCCTGTGCGATCACGCGTGCGTTCGGCCACGTCTTCTGCATGTCTTCGGCATAGCTTCGGAACACCGAGACAGCGCCTTCTCGCGCAAATTGCTCGCGGGCCGCTTCAGCGCGGACATCGCGAAACGTGTGCACCCATTCGTAGGTCACCGGCGATTCGGGAGCGGCGAGCACCACGTTCTCGGTGGTCTCGACGAGGTGCACCACGGGCGGATCGGCCATGCGTTCCAGGCCGATCGCCCCCGGGCGCAGCGGCAGCGCCCAGCCGAAATGGCATTGCGAGATCTTGTCGAGGCGGCTCGGCTGCAGCA
This sequence comes from Hyphomonadaceae bacterium, assembly GCA_019753175.1. Lineage (GTDB taxonomy): Bacteria > Pseudomonadota > Alphaproteobacteria > Caulobacterales > Aquidulcibacteraceae > Vitreimonas. The sequence continues at coordinate 56,113 of JAIELK010000012.1, read as the reverse complement.
TGCGCGTCGGATCAAGCCAGTACACTTTACCGCCGACGGCAACGCGCACGATGCAATGATCGAACAATTGGGCGCTGGGCAGCCAGTCGCCGAGCGCATAGCCGTCGCGGGTATTCACGAGCGTGGGGCAGGCGTCGACGCCAAGCCGTCGCGCCATGTGGACGTAGAGCTTCGACTTGTCTTTGCAGTCGCCGTAGCGCGTCGCGCAGATGTCGGCGAGGCTGCGCGGGGTAAATCCGCCCTCGCCGATGGAGATGGCGAGATAGCGTACCGCGCTCTGCGTGAAGCGCAGGATCGCCGCAGCGCGGCCAGCGGGCGTGCTCTCTGTGGCGGCGATGCGCGCGATCTCCTGCTCGACTTCGTCGGGCAAGAGGCCGTCATCCTCGTAGAGCGGGGTGAAGGTGTCGGCGACTTCCTTCCAATCGCGCCATTCGGAGAATTGCAGCGCCGCGCTTTGCAGCGTCCAGGGCGGCGTCAGCGATTCGTAGCGGAACCCCGGCCGCTCGATCATGCGCCAGCGGCGTTCGACGACGCCGTCGACCACGCTTTGGGAAGCCTCGGGTGCGTTGTTGTAGGGGCGCTCGGCAATGCTGCGCCCCACGGGCGTGCGTTGGCGTAGACGCACGTCGACGATGCCCACTGGCCACTCAAGCGCAATGAACGCCGAGTGGCGCCCCGCCAGGGACTTCCGCATGCCGTACGCCGTGTAAGACGTCTCGACAACGTCGCCCTGGCGAACATCGGGGATGGTCAGGTGCACAGTCATGCGCCCGTCGAACTGCAAGCGCTCCATGTTGCGTTCGCGCCGCATCACCTCAAACGCGCCGGAAGGTGCGTGGTCCAAACGCTGACCATTGCGGATCACGGCGATGGAATGGATTTCGACACGCTCAAATGTCGGATCGAAGCTGACGCCGAACTGCGCCGCGTGCTGCGCGCCAGCGTCGGCGGTCACCAGGTCGGCGCGGCGATAGAACCAGGCGCGGTCCGGCCCGCACAGATCGATCTGTGAGTCGTCCAGCAGCGCACAGAGCCCGTTGGCGATGAAGTGCGGGTTGGCGGCTGTGGGGATGGTGTACGGCGCCACGTCCGCCCATGTTGGCGGCGGCGAGACCACCGCGCCGGGCGTAATTTCCCGTACACTCGTAAGGCTTTGATCCATTAATCCCCCTCGGCCCGAAGGGCAGGTTAGCTTGCCCCAGCTTGGGCCACAACGGCGTGCTGCATCGCTCGAGGGAGTGCGTCCGTTTTCGGCGAGCGCCAGCGGGCGGCAGGGGCTAAAGGCGGATCGAGGAGAGACCCATGCCCGCACGCCCGCACGCCGCCGCCGATTTCCATGCGCTGCATCGCGAGTTTCTGATTCTGCCAAACGCGTGGAATGCCGTCAGCGCCAAGATCGCCGAACGGGCAGGCGCGCAAGCGGTCGCCACCTCAAGCGCGGCGGTGGCCTGGGCCTGCGGCTATGCCGACGGCCATGACCTGCCGTTCGCGCGGCTGGTAGAAGTCGTGGAAGACATCGCACGCGTGACACGTCTGCCGATCAGCGTCGACGCCGAGGGCGGCTATGCCGACGATCCCGCGCGCGTCGGGGAAAACGTCGCCGCTTTGATCGGCGTTGGCGCGGTTGGGATCAATCTGGAGGATGGCCGCGATCCCCACGAGTTGCATTTGCGGAAAATCGAAGCGGCGCGTGCGGCCGCGGCGCGCGAGCGCGTCGACCTTTTCATCAATGCCCGCACCGACGTTTTTATAAAGCAGCTCGCGCCAGCCGATCAGGCGGCCGAAGAGACGATCCGCCGCGGCCGCGCGTTCCGTGACGCCGGCGCCAGCGGGCTATTCGCGCCGCTCGCGCTAAAGCCCGCGGATATCGGTGCGATCGCCGAGGCGTCGCCGCTGCCGCTCAACGTATTGGCGTGGCGGGGGCTGCCGGACGCCGCCGAACTGAGACGGCTAGGCGTGCGCCGTTTGAGCGCCGGCGCTGGCCTGGCCCGGGCGGCGTTCGCCGCGGCGCACGAAGCGGCGCTCGCGTTCCTGACGACCGGCAAGAGCGACGCCCTCGTCGCCCGTGACGGTGAAGCGGTGAACTACAACGCGCTGATCAAGGGCTGACCGCGCCGGGCGAAACGACTAAGTAGGCCCGATGGCCAAATCCTCCGCGCCGCGCCTCTTCCTGATTGACGGCTCCGGCTACATTTTCCGCGCCTATCACGCCTTGCCGCCGCTGACGCGTGCGAGCGATGGGTTGAGCGTCGGCGCGGTCGCGGGCTTTTGCAACATGGTGTGGAAGTTTCTGGAGGAGATGAAGGGGAGCGAGGCGCCCACGCATCTCGCGGTGATTTTCGACAAAAGCGAACAGACGTTCCGCAACGAACTTTATCCCGAATACAAGGCTCATCGCCCCCCGGCGCCGGAAGATCTCATCCCGCAATTTCCGCTGATCCGCGACGCCACGCGCGCGTTCAATCTGCCCTGCGTCGAGATGGGCGGCTACGAGGCCGACGATCTGATCGCGACTTATGCGCGCCAAGCGGCGGCGGCGGGCGCGACGGTGAAGATCGTTTCCTCTGACAAGGATTTGATGCAGCTGATCGTCGACGGCATCATCCAGCTCTACGATCCGATGAAGAACCGCGCGCTCGGCCCCGAAGCGGTGCTGGAGAAATTCGGCGTCACCCCCGACAAGGTGATCGACGTGCAGGCGCTGATCGGCGATTCAACCGACAACGTGCCCGGCGCGCCCGGCATCGGCCCGAAAACCGCCGCCGAGTTGATGGCGCATTTCGGCTCCCTCGATGCGATCCTGGAGCGCGCGAATGAGATCAAGCAACCGAAGCGGCGCGAGACTTTGATCAATTTCGCCGATCAGATCAGGCTTTCGCGCCGCCTCGTCACGCTGATGGACACTGTGCCGGTGGAGGAGAAATGGGAGGATTTCGCCGTGCGCGAGCCCGATCCCGCTATGCTGCTGCGTTTTCTCGATGTGATGGAGTTCCGCACACTCGGCCGGCGTGTGCGCGAGCATTACGCCAAGGAGAAGGGCGCAGCGATCGTGGCCGCCTATGCGGCGGACGCCGCGCCGAGCGCCACCCCCGCCAAAAGCGGAGCAGGCGGGCCAATCGTGGAAGCGGTGGAAACTGAGTTTCGCCGCGAATCGTACAAGATCGTGCGCGACGTGGGCGAACTCGAACGCTGGATCGCGCGCGCGCAAGCGGCCGGCATTGTCGGGCTCGATACCGAAGCGACGTCGTTCGACGCGCAACGCGCGGAGCTGGTCGGGCTGTCGCTGGCGCTGGGCGCCAACGATGCGTGCTACGTGCCGCTGGCGCACCGGGCCGGCGATCCAAGGGCGGGGGAATTGTTTGCGAGCGAGTTGGCGCTCGAAGCGGAGCGAACCTTCTCCCTTGCGGAGAAGGTGGCCGCGGAGCGGCCGGATGAGGGGCGTTCCGTCGCCCAGGCACCGGATCGTTTGCACGCCCCTCACTCCCCAACCCCCTCGCCGCAAGGGGGAGGGGGAGAAGCGCAGATCCCCCTCGCCGCGGCGCTCGCGGCGCTGAAACCCTTGCTCGAAGATCCCTCGGTTCTCAAGATCGGGCTCAACATCAAATGGGACATTGCGCTGTTTGCTCATCATGGCGTTGCGCTCGGCCCCTACGACGATCCGATGCTGATGTCGTACGCGCTCTATGGCGGGCTTGATCCGCATGACAAAGCTTCGCTGGTCGAAAAGCATCTGGGCCATGCGCTGACCCCGCTGGCCGACGTGGTCGGCAAGGGCAAGGCACAGACCGGTTTCGATCTCGCGCCGATCGAGCGCGCGGGGCTCTATTCCTGCGAGCACGCGGACGCTGCTTTGCGGCTGTGGCGCAAGCTGAAGCCGGAACTCGCGCGCGAGCGGCTGATCGTGGTGTACGAGACGCTGGAGCGGCCGCTGCCGCCGGTGCTCGCCGACATGGAGCGCGAAGGAATCAAGATTGACCCGCACATGCTGTCGCGCCTCTCCGGCGATTTCGCCCAGCGCATGCTGCAATTCGAAGCGGAGGCCGAAAGCGTTGCCGGTCGCGCCTTCAACATAGGTTCGCCCAAACAGGTCGGTGAAATCCTGTTCGACGAGATGAAGCTCAATGGTGGAGCCAAGACCAAGACGGGCGCTTGGTCGACCGACGCGTCTGTGCTTGAACAACTGGCGGATGAAGGCCATGCGCTGCCGCGTGTGGTGCTCGATTGGCGCGAGCTGTCGAAGCTCAAATCCACCTACACCGAAAATTTGGCGCAAGCGATCAATCCGCGCACCAATCGCGTGCACACCAGTTACGCGCTCGCCGCCACGACGACCGGGCGGCTATCGTCCAACGATCCCAATCTGCAGAACATCCCGATCCGCACCGAGGAGGGCCGCCGTCTGCGCGAAGCTTTCATCGCCGAGCCCGGCAATGTGCTGGTTTCGGCGGATTATTCGCAGATTGAGCTCCGCCTGCTCGCGCACGTCGCCGACATTCCGCAATTGAAGCAGGCGTTCGCCGAGGGGATCGACATTCACGCGCTGACCGCCTCGGAAATGTTCGGCGTGCCGGTGAAGGACATGCCGAGCGAAATCCGCCGCCAGGCGAAAGCGATCAATTTCGGCATCATCTATGGCATTTCCGCCTTCGGGCTCGCGCGCAATCTCAGCATCGAGCGCGGCGAGGCGGATTCGTATATCAAGAAATATTTCGAGCGCTTCCCCGGCATTCGCGACTACATGGAGGAGGCCAAAGCCTATGCGCGCGCCAATGGCTATGTGAAGACCATTTTCGGCCGCCGCATCTGGATCGCCGGCGCCAAGTCCAAGCACTATCAGGAACGCGCCTTTGCCGAGCGCCAGGCGATCAACGCGCCGCTGCAAGGCGCCGCCGCTGACATCATCCGCCGCGCCATGGTGCGCCTGCCCGAGGCGCTACGCAGCGCGGGCCTTCAGGCCCGCATGCTCTTACAAGTGCACGACGAATTGGTGTTCGAAGCGCCAAAAGCGGAAGCTGACGCGCTCTGCGCCCTGGCCAAGCGCGTGATGGAAGCCGCGCCCGCGCCAGCCGCGGCGCTGAGCGTGCCGCTCACAGTGGACGCAAAGGCCGGCGCGACTTGGGGTGCGGCGCATTAGGGGAGGGAAAGTTGCGAATACTTGTTGTTGCGGCCGTCGCCGCACTCTGGATATCGGCGGCGGCGGCGCAAGAGGCTGTCGAAATTCCTTTTGCGCCTACCCAGGGCGTGTACGTCGTAGAAGAAACGCGCACCCGGACATTCACTGAGAACGGCCAGACACGAACCAGCAGCGGCCAAGTGCGGTCTACGTTGGAATTGCGCGCGCGCGGAGCATCATTCGACGCAATCTGGACAACGTTGTCCGCGAACCCGAGCGCTATTGTGATCGACAATGGCGGCGCCGATCCCACGCTGCTGATCGGCGAGGCTATCTCGTTGAAGCTTGATGAGTCCGGAGCGCCCAACGGCATGTCGGATTGGGGCGGTGTTCGCCGTCGCATGTTTCAGATCATGCTGCGTCATGAGCGCGACCCGTTTTGGCGGCGTGCCTATGAAGCGACTGAGAGAGTGATGGCGAGTTGGGGGCCGGAAACCGCGGCGCCGGCGCTATTTTTTACGCTTGGCATCATGTCGGCATGCCACAATACGGGACTGGCAATGGGCGAACCGCTTGTTGTCGACGTCCCCATTCCAAACGCCTTGGGAGGGCCGCCGATCACGACACGCACAACGTGGGAGCTACAAGCCGTGGACCGGCAAGCTGGCACCGTACGCATCCTCCACACTCGGTCGCCAGATTTAGCGTCTGCAAATGCAAGCGCCGCTCAATCGGTCGAGGGGCTTGAGATCCTTCCAGGTGACCGAGGACAACAAATTGGTTCAGCGGGTCACCGAACCGAGTGTGTTGTCGATCTGCAATCAGGCATGGTGCGTTCCCTCACATTCGAGGTGCGTATGTCATTGGGGTCGGATGCCGAGGTGCGCCGCCGAGTCATCACTGTCCGCTCACAATAACAGCAAGCGCACCGCCCGCGCCGGCCGTGGCGCTTTCCGTGCCGCTGACGGCGGATGCAAAGGTCGGCGCGACTTGGGGTGCGGCGCATTAGGGGAGGGTCTTGTTGCGTGGGCCGACGCATCGCGTCAGAATTGGGCATGCGCTTGCTGATCTTGATCGCCGCCTTTGCACTCGCCTCCTGCTCGCCGCAGGGGACTGAGGACGCCCAGTCCCCGACCACGGAGGCGCCAGTCGCCGCACACGGGCAACTGGAGGAGTTTCAGCTTCCGTCGAGCAATATCGGCTGTGCCTACATCCCAGCCGGCGGCACAGCGGTGTATCGGTCACCGGACGGTCGCGCAGAGCTGCAGTGCGATCGCGTTGCGCCGACCTATGTGCGCATCATCATGTCGGAGACCGGTCCGGCACGGGTACAGACGGATGTCAGCGATGCGCCGTGCTGTGCTGGAGAAACGGTGGCCTATGGCCAAAGCTGGTCGCGCGGGCCGTTCACGTGTCAGAGCGCGGAAGCCGGGCTGACCTGCTCCAATAGCGATGGCCACGCGCTGTTTCTGAGCCGTGATCGCGCGGAATCGCGTTAACTGTCAGCAGTGGCCTCACTTTTCCGCGATGCGCCGCCGAATTGTGGCGAACCTGTTTCCTCGCCAGCGATTGAAGGCTATGACAGGGCCTCGGGAACATTACAGAGACGTCAGGAACCTTCGGACCCTATGCCCACCATCGCCCTGGTCGACGACGACGAGAACATCCTCGCCTCCCTCAAGGTGCTGTTTGAGGGGGAGGGTTACGTCGTCCGCACCTATACCGATGGCGCTGCGGCGCTGGCCGCGCTGTCCGAGAGCCCGCCCGACATCGCCATCCTCGACATCAAGATGCCGCGCATGGACGGGGTCGAGGTGCTGAAGCGGTTGCGGCAGAGTTCGAGCCTGCCGGTGATCTTCCTCACGTCCAAGGACGACGAGATGGACGAGGTGGTCGGCTTCAATGTCGGCGCCGATGACTACATCAAAAAGCCGTTCTCGCAGCGCCTGCTGGGCGAGCGCGTCAAGGCGCTGTTGCGGCGCACCCGCAGCGGCGCCGGAGGGAGCGAGGCGCCAGGCGACAAGAAACCAATCGTGCGCGGGGAACTCACGCTCGATCCGAATCGGCATGCGTGTACCTGGAAGGGGCAGCAGGTCCGGCTCACCGTCACCGAATTCCTCATCCTTCAGGCGCTTGCGCAACGTCCCGGCTACGTGAAGAGCCGCGATCAGTTGATGGACGCCGCTTATGACGATCAGGTCTATGTCGACGACAGAACAATCGACAGTCACATCAAGCGGCTCCGCAAAAAGTTCCGCGAAATCGACGGCGAGTTCGACGCGATCGAAACGCTTTATGGCGTTGGGTACAGATACAACGAGAGCTGAGGGTCTTCAGCGCTTTGCGCGCTCGCGCATCACGCGCACGATCTTCCTGTCGAACATCGTTGGGCTGGTGTTTCTGATCGGCGGCGTGTTGCTGCTGACGGAGATGCGCGCGGGGCTCACCGAGGCGCAGCTACGGAACTTGCGAACGCAGGGTGAGCTGATCACCAATCTGCTGATCGAGACCGGCACCGTCGAGGGCGATCCCTACCCTTATGTCAATGAGCCGGCGGTGCGTGCAGTGCTGCGGCGCATCTTGCCGCCGATTGCGGAAGGCGGCGCTCGGTCCAATGTCGGCCGGCCACGCGTGCGGATGTTCGCCGCGGATGGGCGTCTGATTGCGGACAGCGATGTGATCTACGACCGGCCAGAAGGGCGGCCGTTGCCGCGGATCGGCGAAGAGCCGAGCATCGGTGAAACCATTGGCCGCGCCGCTCAGCGGCTGGAATACACTCGCATCACCCCGTGGCGGCCAACCATCGCGCTCGACGAGGAACACGAGCGCGCAATGCGCGGTGAGATCGTCAGCGGCGAGCGGCTGAACGAGAAGGGCGAGCGCGTGGTGACGGTGACGCTGCCGCTGCGCCGCGTTCAGATGGTGATGGGAACGGTGACCATCGAAAGCGCGGACGTAGAGCGCATTTTGGTGGCCGAACGCGCCAGCATGATCCCGTTTGTGATCGGCGCGGCGATTGCGGTGCTGTTGTCCTCCTTGCTTTTGGCGCTCTCGATCGCGCGTCCGCTGCGGCGTCTGGCCGCCGCCGCCGATACGCTGCGATTGAGCGGCGCGACGCGCTTGTCGCTCCCGGACGTGTCGCGGCGCAATGACGAGATCGGCGCGCTCGGGGCCTCACTCGAGGCGATGACCAATGCCTTGGCCGATCGGATCGACGCCAATGAACGCTTCGCCGCCGATGTGAGCCACGAGATCAAAAACCCGCTGGCTTCGATCCAGTCGGCGGTGGCTACGGCGCGGGCGGCGCCTGATCCCGCCAGGCAAGCGGAGATGTTGGCGATCGTCGCGCAGGACGTACAACGCCTGGACCGCCTCATCACTGACATTGCCCGCGCGAGCCGCATCGAGGCTGAGACCGCCAGGGGTGATCATGGCAACGTCGATCTGGGCGGACTGGTGTACGAACTTACGCGCGCCTACGCCGCCGACGAGCGCACCGGCGTGACGGTCGCCTTTGCCGGTCAGAAGCCGACAGGGGCGTTCGTCGTGGGACAACCCGGTCCGTTAGGCCAAGTGTTTCGCAACTTGATTGACAACGCGCGCTCCTTCAGCCCGCCTCAGGGGCGCGTGATGGTGAGCGTTGAGGTGATTGAATCCCGGGGCCGGCACGTGGTTCGTGCGCTGGTCGACGATGAAGGCCCGGGCATTCCGGTTGAGAACCTCGAGACCGTGTTCGAGCGCTTTTATACCCAGCGTCCCAAAGGCGCGGCGTTCGGCGGCAATTCTGGCCTAGGGCTCTCCATAGCCCGGCAAATTGTGAACGCCCACGGTGGCCGAATCTTTGCCGAGAACAGAGACCCGACCGGGGCGCGGCTGGTGGTTGAGCTGCCGCTCGCCGCTGTCCAACAGACGACCTAAATTGTGGTATCATAGCACAGCATCAATCGGACGGTGCGACTTTCGCTTTTTCTCGCACCTGCGAAACGCTATATCTTGCGCGTTCGTCCAGACCCGTTCGGGGGCGGGATCGGCGGGAGCAGTGAATGATCGGCATAGTCGTGGTGTCGCACGGCCGTTTGGCGGACGAGTTCGTCGCCGCGGCCGAGCACGTGCTCGGCCCGCAGGACCAGATGAAGGCCGTTCCCATTGGCCCGACCGACGATATGGAGGCCCGCCGGACCGACATTATCGACGCGGTCCGGGCTGTGGATAGCGGCGACGGGGTCGTGATCCTCACGGACATGTTTGGCGGCACCCCGTCCAATCTCGCGATCTCGGTGATCAACCAAGTGAACATCGAGGTGATCGCCGGGGTGAACTTGCCGATGCTGATCAAGCTGGCGGAGGTTCGCGGTCGCATGAAGCTGCCGGAGGCGGCGCTCGCCGCGCAGGAGGCCGGTCGCCGCTACATTCGCGTGGCGTCGGTGGAATTGGCGGGCGCACAGAAGGCGTGTTAAGGCTGCCCGGTGGGGCTGAAGCGCTTCGTACCGATCACCAACGTTCGCGGCTTGCACGCCCGCGCCTCCCGCAAACTGGCGGACATCGCACTGTCGTTTGACGACACCGTCATATTGGTGCGCCGCGACGACGAAGAAGCCGACGCGCGCTCGCTCATGGACCTGATGATGCTCGGCGCCGGCGTGGGCAGCGAAATCGAGCTCGAAGCGGATGGCGCGCGCGCCGCCGAGGCGCTGGACCAGATCGAGGCGCTGATCCGGGCGAAGTTTCACGAGGGCGAGTGAATCCCCTCCCGCAGGAGCACACATGCAGTCGGATGCTGTCGAGCTGCTCGGCCTGGTTGCGGGATTCATCGGCTCGTTTGCGTTCGCACCGCAGGCGGTCAAAATCGTTCGCGGCGGTGACACGCAAAGCGTCTCGGCCCTTACCTACGCCATGGTGCTCGCGGGAGCGCTCCTGTGGTTGAGCTATGGGTTGATGCGCGCCGCCCCCTCTATCGTGCTTTGGAATGCGGTCGCATCGGTGCTTGCAGGACTGGTGTTGTTGCTGAAGTTGCGCAAGCAACGTTGATCTGTTCAACTTTGGGAGGGACACAATGCGCCAGTTCGCGTTGGCGACCGCCGTCATTGCTGCGTTTGCTCTGAGTGGATTTGCAAGCGCGCCGCGCATCGATTACCGGCTGACCCCTATTCTCGAAGCGGGCGCACTGACCGCAGTGCAGATCGACTTGCGCTTCAGGGGCGAGGCGGACGGCGAGACGCAGTTGCGCTTGCCGCAGTCCTGGGGAGGCCAGGAGGAGCTGTGGCGCAGCGTGGAGGCGCTCACCGTCGTGTCAGGCGCTGAATTGCGTGATGGCGACGAGCCGGGTGAGCGGACCCTCTCGCACCGGCCGAATGCGCGCATCCATGTGCGCTATCGGGTGATTCAGGACTTTGAAGGCGCGCCAAACGCCCGCGAGGGCAACGCATATCGCGCGGTTGTGCAACCAAGTTACTTCCATCTGATCGGCAACGCTGCGCTTGTCACGCCGATGGGCGCCGACAACACAACGCGCGTCCGCGTCACTGCAAGACTGCCGCGCGGTTGGGCGTTTGCCTCTGACTTGGAGCATCCTGATCTCGTGCTCGGCGACGTTTCGTCGAGTGTGATCGTGGGCGGAGACTTTCGCCTCGTGCGTGCGGGCGATGGCGGCATACGCCTGGCCATTCGTGGGCACTGGAGCTTCAACGATGAGGATCTCGCCCATCGTGTCGCAGGGATTGTCGCCGGCCACCGCCGCTTTTGGGACGACCCCGACGAACCATATCTAGTGACCTTGCTGCCTCTGGAGTCGCCAGCGGAGGGTTGGCTGTCGATAGGCGGAACCGGTCTCGGCGATGCATTCGCTTTCTTTGCCACCGCTAACGCGGAATCGCCGGCGGTCACGCGCCTGCTCGCGCACGAAGCGCTGCACACCTGGATTCCCGGACGCATCGGTGGCTTCTCGCAACAAAGTGAGGCGGCGGAGTATTGGCTGTCCGAAGGCTTTACCGATTACTACACCTCGCGCCTCTTGGTGCGTGACGGGCTTTGGGCGCCGTCTGACTTCGCAGCTGATCTGAACACCATGTTGTCGGCGTATGCGCAGTCGCCTGCAAGGACAGCGACAAACGCCCGGATCGTCGCTGACTTCTGGCGCGATCGCGATGTGCAGCAACTCCCTTATCAGCGCGGGCGACTATTGGCGATACTATGGGATGCGCGCCTGCGCGCAGCAGGTCGGAGCCTTGATGAGGTCATGCTCGGCATGCGTCAGCGGGTTCGTGACGGCGACGAGAGGGTCGCTGTCGCGTTGTTTGCCGAAGTTGCGTCATCGCTCGGTCTGAGTGTCGCCGCCGACTTGGCGGCGCATGTGGAGCAGGGCGCCGCCATCATGCTTCCGGCCGACGCCTTCGCACCTTGTGGCGTACTGGAGACGCAATCACTTGCGCCCTTTCATCGCGGCTTCGATATCGAAGCCACCACCGCGAACAATAATGTCATAGCCGGGGTCATCCGCGCTGGTCCGGCTTACGCGGCAGGCATGCGGGACGGCATGACGCTTGTCCGCCGCGACGCCGGAGAGATCGGCAACAGCGAACTTCAGATTGCCTACGTCGTCCGCGATGGCGATGTCGAACGCACGCTTCGCTATATGCCGCGCGGCCCCGGTTCGTATGTGCACCAGCGTTTGGTGCTCGATGGGGGCCTTTCGGGGGAATCCCTGGCGGCGTGCCTTCGCGTTTTGGGCGGCCCCTCGCGTTAACCGCACGAAGCCGCGGTTCGGAGGCTCGGCAAAGGCCTATCGGTTGGAGAAAAAAGCACGTCGCGCGCTTCGCCCGCACGCGCGCTGCGCGCATTGCCTAGGATCGTTCTTGTCATGGCGCGACACTCTGGCCCAAACGAGCCCTCGCGGGAGGAATTCTTCATGACCTGGAATCAAGTTTGGACACAAATCGTCGAGTGGCTGCCGGAAGTCACGCTGGCGATCGTTATTCTTGTGATCGCGCACTTCGCCGCCAAGATGGTGAAATGGGCCGTCGCCAAGGGCGTGGATCGCATTCCGTTCCTGTCGCGCAAGGACAGCGATAAGCCCGGCGGCGTGAAGCCGACGGCCGATATCGGCGAACGCGTCGGCGAGGTTGGTTATTGGCTGGTCTGGCTGCTCGGCCTGTTGGCGGCGCTCAATGTGTTGCAGCTGAACGCGGTGGCCGCTCCGCTGAACAACATGCTCGCGGGCTTCCTGAACTATCTGCCCGCGGTTGTTGGCGCGGCGCTCATCTTCATCATCGGCTTCGCGCTGGCGACCATCGTGCGGCGCATGGTCGAAGCGACGGTGGAAGCAATCGAGCTGGACGAGCGCCTGATCGCCATGGGCTTGACGCACACCCCGCGTGGACCCGGCCTCGGGCGTCTGCTCGGCATTCTCGCCTTCACCTTCATCATCATCCCTGTGGCCATCGCCGCTCTGGACGCGCTCAACATCGAGGCGATCTCAACGCCGGCGACGTTCATGCTGCAGGAGATCCTGGCTACCATTCCGCGTGTGATCGGCGCGGCGCTGATCATCTTCATCGCCTATGTCATCGGGCGTTGGATCATGACACTGACGGAAGAGGGGCTGCGCTCAATCGGCTTCGACACCATCATCTCGTCGATCGCCAATGCTGAGCCCGTACGCGTCGGGCGCGACAAGATGGATTTGACGCCCAGCGAGCAGTCGGTCGATCTCTCACGCTTCCCGCCGTCGCGCATGATCGGCCTTGCCGTGCTGATCGGCATCGTGCTGTTCGCGGCGGTGGAGGCGGCGCGGCTGCTGGCGTTCACTTCGATGGCGGCGATGCTGAGCGAAGTGCTGTCGCTGGCGAGCCGCGTATTGTTCGGCGCGGTGATCATCGCGCTCGGCATCCTGCTCGCCAACATCTTGGGCGCGGCGAGTCGCAAGGAGGACAAACCCACCAGCGAGATCATTTCGGTGATGGTGCGCTGGGGCGTGATCGCGCTCGCGACTGCCGTGGGCCTGCGCTTCATGGGGTTGGCCAACGACATCATCGTGTTGGCGTTCGGGCTGGTGCTCGGCGCGGTGGCGGTGGCGGTGGCGATCGCCTTCGGGGTGGGCGGCCGCGACGCCGCCAAGCGCCTACTGGATCGCTGGACGAGCGGCGGCTGACAGCGCACCGATCGCGAAGCGACGGCCGCCGGGCGATAGCCCGGCGGCCGCTTGCATAACAGGTGCGCAGCGCATAACCGCGATGGGGCGGTTGCCAGCAAAACGGCCGGCTGCTATCTCCCGGCTCGCCCAGGCAAGGAGCGTTGCGACGGCCCCCTCTGAAGGAGAGGCCGCCAGGCTTGCCCGGGGTTTCCAGCTTTGGAAAACGACGCTCGCGAGCTTTCAAAAGGAGCGCGCGATGAGCGCACAAGACTTTATCGTGAAAGACCTCTCGCTGGCGGAATGGGGCCGCAAGGAGATCGAAATCGCCGAGACGGAGATGCCGGGTCTCATGGCGATCCGCGCCGAGTACGGCGCGTCGAAGCCGCTTAAGGGCGCGCGCATCGCCGGCTCGCTGCACATGACGATCCAGACCGCGGTGCTGATCGAGACGCTGCAGCACCTCGGCGCCGAAGTGCGCTGGGCCTCCTGCAATATCTTCTCCACCCAGGATCACGCTGCGGCCGCGATCGCGGCCAAGGGCACGCCGGTGTTCGCGGTGAAGGGCGAGACGCTGGAAGAGTACTGGGATTACGCTCACCGCATCTTCGAGTGGCCGAACGGCGAGTACGCCAACATGATCCTCGACGACGGCGGCGACGCGACGCTGCTCTGCGTGCTGGGGCCGAAGGCCGAGGACGATCCGGACTTCATCGCCCATCATTCCAACGAGGAAGAAGAGGCGCTGCACAACGCCATTCGCAAGTATCTCAAGGCGAAGCCGGGCTTCTATCGCGCCATCCGCGAGAGCGTGAAGGGCGTGTCCGAGGAGACCACAACGGGCGTGCATCGCCTGTACGAAATGGCCAAGAAAGGCGAACTGCCGTTCCCGGCGATCAACGTCAATGACAGCGTCACCAAGTCGAAGTTCGACAATCTGTATGGTTGTCGCGAGTCATTGGTGGACGCCATCCGCCGCGGCACCGACGTGATGCTGTCCGGCAAGGTGGCCGTGGTCGCCGGCTACGGCGATGTTGGCAAAGGCTCGGCGGCGTCGCTGCGCCAGGGCGGCGCCCGCGTGTTGGTGACAGAGGTGGACCCGATCTGCGCGCTACAGGCGGCGATGGAAGGCTATCAGGTCGTCACCATGGAGGACGCCGCGCCCCATGCGGACATCTTCGTCACCGCCACCGGCAACAAGGACGTGATCACCATCGATCACATGCGGGCGATGAAGAACAACGCCATCGTCTGCAACATCGGCCACTTCGACGCCGAGATTCAGATCGCCGCGCTGAAGAACTTCAAGTGGGACCAGATTAAGCCGCAGGTGCACCACGTTGAATTTCCGGACAGTAAGAAGATCATCGTGCTCTCCGAAGGGCGCCTGGTGAATCTTGGCAACGCCACCGGGCATCCGAGCTTTGTCATGTCGGCCTCGTTCACCAACCAGACGCTGGCGCAGATCGAGCTGTGGACCAACGGCAAGAACTACGAGAACCTTGTCTACACGCTGCCGAAGCATCTGGACGAGAAGGTCGCGCGCCTGCACCTCGATAAGCTCGGTGTGAAGCTGACGCAGATGAGCAAGGCGCAAGCGGACTATATCGGCGTCTCGCCGGCGGGGCCGTTCAAGCCGGACCATTATCGGTACTAGCGGAGCTGGCGGAGTGGAGGGGCGTCAGCCTGAGCCTGTCGCAGGCGGCGCCCACCCACGCGTCATCCGCCCTGTCGCTCCTGCACGCTTTCGATGTAGGCGAGAAGATCGTCGATCTGCGCCGGCTCAAGGCGGAATTCGGGCATTGCCGGGTGCCCTACCAGGATGCCCTCAGCAAAGGCTTCTTCCAGCGCATTGACCGGATAATTGCGCGACAAGGTCCGGAAGGGCGGCGCCATCGGATGGCGGCTCTCGCCCCCCGTGCCGATGGCGTGGCAGCGCGCGCAATTGATCTCGGCAAGCCGACGACCCTCAGCGGCATCGCCCGTCCGCTCGAGCGTGCTCGTCGTGGTTGTCTGCGCACACGCAAACAGGGCTAGAGGCAACAGGAAAGAGGCAAGCAGCCGCATGCGCCTAACTGACGATACGCGTCGCCAACGCGCCTTGATCATGCTCAACTATCCCCAGCGCCAGGCTGCACGCCGCATTGCGGAGGCTTCGCCGGTGCGCCAAGAGCAGGTGAAAGAGGGACGTCACGAATGCTCGTAAGGGCCACCCGCGCTGCGTCGCTGATGACGCTGCGCGCGCTCTTCTACCTGGCGCTGTTTGTCGTCGTGGTCACACTGCACCTGGGTCTGACCACGGCGCTATCCGCGATCGGCCTGGCCAGTGGTATCGCCATGTTTGTGTCAGGCTCGGCCATTCTGGGTTTGGTCTTGTTCCTGCTAAACATGTCCGGCCGCTTCTCCGAGTGGATCGAATCCCATCGGGAACTGCAGCGTCTGCGCCAGCGCCTGCCATCGGGCTCATGCTGCGTGATTTGGCGCGCCGATGATCCGCTTGCGCGCAGCGAGGAGACAATGCCTTGGGAGTTCGCGGTCCCGCCGCCGACACGCTACCCTGAGTTCGCCCGCAAGCTGGGTATCGAAGGCGTTGCCGTGCTCGAGTTCGAGGTGAACGCCGAGGGCAAGGCCAAGAACATCGGTTGCGTCGACGTGTGGCCGTCCAACGTGTTCTATGAAGCCGCGCGCGATGCGTTGGCGCAAGCTACCTTCACGCCGAGGCGCGACGAGCACATGCGATTCGGTGCGACGTATCGGGTTCCGTTTGTGTTTCGCATCGAAGGCGCGGCAAGGCCGGTGGAACGCGAATCGTCGGCGCTTGCCTCGTTGCCGCGGCCGCCGGAATCGCGGCCCGAGCCTGCGTTTGCTGACGCAGCGCGTTGACCTGTCTTAACTTAACCTCGCCTTCATATTTTTAAGCTGTTGTTAACGCTTCCGGCCTGCGGCGGCGTTTCAATCGCGCTGCGGGTGCGGGAGGATGCCCTTTGGGGCTGGCGATTCGTTTCGCCTGTGGATGAAACGTTAGGGGTCGGCTTTGGAGGGTGGTTTCGCAAGCCTTTTGGTTGCGGCCGGCTCGGCCGCAATCGCGGTTGCCTCGCTGCTTTGGGCGCTGCGCGTCACCGATGGCGCGCGCGGCGGCGTGGCGGCGTGGAAGCGGCGCGCGCATGAGCTGGAGGATAAGCTTTCCTGGGTCGACGCGATCTTTGGCGCGCATCCGGGCGTGGTGCTGATCTGGGATGATGCGAAGAGCGAGGTCGCCGCCGACTGGGGCAAGCCGCGTATTTACGGCAGCCCGCTGGCGCTAGCGAGCTTGTTGCGTTTTTCCGGCAACTCGTCCGTTTCCGAGCCGGCCGTCCGCATCCTGCAAGGCCTCTCTGCGTTCGAGGCGACGGATTCGAGCGGCGCGCGGACGCGGTTGTCGGGTTCGCTTGCGAAATTGCGCAGCGACGGGGTCGCGTTTTCGCTGAAGATATCCACGCCAGAGGGCGTCTATGTCGAGGCGGACGGCCGCACGGCTGGTTCGTGCGCCGTCGTTTGGATCCTAGACGCGAGCGTCCGCGGCGTCGAAGAAAGCGCCGGCAACAACCGTATCACGTCCGGTCACGAAGTGATCGCGCGCGATCCGGCGTCGTTCCTGGAGATGTGGAACGGCGCCCCATTCATGGCCTGGCGCGTCGATCATGCGCAGCGGCTCGAATGGGCGAACCCGCAGTTCCTCGCGGCGCTTGAAGCGAAGTCGCTCGACATAGCGCTTGCGCGCAATCTTCAGCTTGACCAGGGCGCTGTCGAACTCGCGCGCAGAGCCGTCGAAACCGGCGCCGCGGTCGAAGAAACGCGCTCCGCCGTGGTCGGCGGCGAGTTGCGCACGCTGCAGTTTCGCGTCAGTCCGGTGACTGGCGGCGCCGCTGGCATCGCCATCGACGTCACCGAGGCCGAGCGTGTGCGCGACCAGCTCGCCAAGCAGCAGCGCGCGCACGATGAGACGCTCAACCATCTCGCCGAGGGCATCGCGGTTTTCGACGCCAAGCGCAGGCTGGTGTTTCACAACCGCGCATTCGAAGACATGTGGGGTGTCGAGGCGTCGTTTCTGGCGGAGCGGCCGTCGCATGCAGCGTGGCTCGATTACCTGAAAGAAAAGCGCAAGCTGCCGGCGCACGCCAACTATGCGGAGTGGCGCGCGCGTGAACTTGCATTCTATCAGGAGCACGAGGCGCTGCCACAGGATCTCTGGGCGCTGCCCGATGGACGCATGCTGCGCATTGCTCGTCAGACGCACCCCGCGGGCGGCATGCTGCTCATCTTCTCGGACATCACCAACGAAATAGCGTTGAAGAGCCAGTATGATGCGCTGCTGCAGACGCAAAAAGCGGCGCTCGACAAGCTGCACGAGGCGATCGTTGTGTTCGGCCTCGACGGCCGGCTGAAGCTGTCCAACGCCGCATTCGCGTCGATGTGGAAGGTCGAGCCCCCGGCGCTGGAGGGGGAAATCGTCTTTGATCGGCTGGTAGAGCTGTGCGAGCCGCTCTTCCACAAGCGTGAAGTGTGGACGCAGGTGCGCGCGCGCATCACTGACCCGTCGCCCGCCGCGCGGGTCGAGTTCCGCTCGGAAATGGTTCGCAGCGACGACAGCGTGTTGAAATTCCTGACCCGGCCGCTGCCGGACGGCGCCACACTAGTGGCGTTCCAGGACATCACCGCCGATCGTCGCATCGAGGAAGCGCTGCGCGAGCGCGCCGAGGCGTTCGAGCAGGCCGACAAGCTCAAGGGCCAGTTTGTCGAGAACGTATCCTACCAGCTGCGCAATCCGCTGCAGGCGATCTACGGCAACGCCGAACTCTTGTCGGCGCGCGTGTTCGGACCGCTCAACGATCGCCAGCTCGACCAGGTGGGCGCGATCATCGAAGCATCGTCCTCGCTGTCGAAGCTGATCGACAACATTCTCGACATCGCCATGGTCGAAGCGGGCGGCGTTGAACTCGATCTCAGCCCTGTCAACATTCATGACACGATCAACGAAAGCGTGGGAATGGCCGCTTCGAAGGCGCGTGACACCGAAGTGCCCATCAGCATCAAGTGCGATCCGGAAATCGTTGTCAAAGCCGATCAGAAGCGGATCACACAGGTGCTGGTGAATCTATTGTCGAATGCGCTGAAGCACACCGAGCGCGGCGACGAGATTCACGTTACCGCGGAGCGGCGCAACAATGCCGTTCGCATCGCGGTGTCCGACACCGGCAAGGGCATGAGCGTGGACGCACAGGCGCGCGCGTTCGACAGTTTCCACTCGGGCGATCGCCGTGGTGCGGGGCTTGGACTTGCGCTGGTGCGCTCGTTCGTGGAGCTGCATGGCGGTTGGGTGGAGCTGGTCAGCGAGCCGGGCAGGGGCTCCACCGTGACGTGTCACCTACCCGATAGCGCCGATCACACGCCGCCCGCGCCGCCGCCTTCGCAACAGAAGAGCGCCAAGCGCGCCGCCTAGCCGTTAGATCCAGCGTCGCACGCGCGCGCAATATGCATCAAAGGCGTCGCCAAACTGCCGGCGCATCTTCGCTTCCTCGAACGGAATAAACACCCAGTTGGCGACGGCAAACATCAGCAGCGGTGCGATCAGCACAGGCAAGCGGCCGAACCAGAGCGCGCCGCCGAGGCAAAACAGCGCCATCGCGAGATACATCGGGTTGCGCGTTATCGCGAACACGCCGTTCGTCACCAGGGCGTTGTTGGCGGGCGAGTTGGGGAGGAGCTGCGTGTTCGCCATGCGAAATTGGACCATCGCCCAGAGCAGCACGGCGATCGCAGCCAGAACGACGATCAACCCGAGCGGCCGGGTTGGTAAGATGGGCAGCGCCGCCAAACCTGGCGCCAAGCTAAGCGCGTAACCGGCGCCCAGGAAGATCAGCGCCCACAGCGGCGGCGGCACATATCGCATCAGTGCTGGCTCTTCGGCAGACGCACCGTCAGCCCGTCGAGTTCGGCGGTGATTTTGATCTGGCAGGAGAGGCGCGAGTTCTCCTCAACATCGTTGGCGAAGTCGAGCATGCTCTGCTCCATGCTGGAGGCCTCGCCCGTCTTCGCCGTCCAAGCCGGATCGACATAAACATGGCAGGTGGCGCAGGCGCAGGCGCCGCCACAATCGGCGTCGATGCCCGGTACGGCGTGCTTGACCGCGGCCTCCATCACGGTCTGGCCAACCGGGGCTTCGACCACGTGCTCTTTTCCGGAACTTTCGATGTAGGTGATCTTCGGCATGGTCCCCTGCATGACTATCAGCGCGCGGCCGCGACAAGCTCTTTCATCGGCCGCGAGGTATCCGCGATCTCCGCCGGCGCCAAGGAGCGGCCGGTTTGGATCAGCATCTTGGCGCCCAGATATTCCGCCGGCCGGTTGATCGCATCGACTGCGATCAATTTTTCGCCCTTGTAGTAGAAGACGGCGAAGGCGCGATCAGCCATGACGCCACGTAACACGACGCGATCATAGCCCTGGAACAGGCCGGCGATCTGCAGTTTGAGGTCGTACTGATCCGACCAAAACCAAGGCGCCTCGACAGTGTGGGCGCCACCCATGAGTGTGGCGGCGACGACCTTCGCGCCTTCCACCGCGTTGTGAACGCTTTCGAGGCGGCACACGCGGTTGCCGTAATGCGCCATCGGCCGCGCGGCGCAATCACCGATCGCGAAGATGTGCGGGTCGGATGTGCGGCACTGGGCGTCGGTGACGACGCCGTTCTCCACCGTCAATCCGCATTGCTGCGCCAGCGCGGTTTCTGGCGTTACACCGATGCCTGCGACGATGATATCCGCTGGGACTTCGCCACCATCGACCATCGCAACGCCGCTGACACGCTCGGTTCCGCGGATCAGGGCCGGCTGGGCGCCGAGCATGAACCGCACGCCTTGGCTCGTGTGTTCGTCCAGGAAGAAGCCGGCAACCTCGGGGCTGGTGACGCGCGCCAGCGGCCGCGCCGCCATTTCGATCACCGTGACTTCTAGCCCGAGCTTTCGCCCAATCGCGGCAACCTCAAGCCCAATATAGCCCGCGCCGATCACCGTCAGCCGCGCTCCGGAAACGAAGCGCTCGCGCATGGAATCGACATCCGCTGCGGTGCGCAGCAAGTGGACGCCGGGTAGGTCGGCCCCGACGATGGGCAGCTTGCGCGCGCGCGCCCCGGTCGCCAGCACCAGGGCGTCGTAGGGGATTTCCCGCCCCCCTTCGAGGCGCACCCGCTTGTTGGCGCGATCGATCCAGACCGCGCGCTTTGGCGTCAGCAACGCGACCTTTTCCTCAGCATAGACGCTCGCCGGACGCAGCAGCAGGCGCTCCATGGGCAGGTCGCCCGCGAGGTAGGCCTTCGAGAGCGGTGGGCGCTGATAAGGCGGGGCGGGCTCTTCCCCGATCAGCGTAATGTCGCCTTGGTAACCCGCCTGACGAAGACGTTGCGCCGCTTCGCCGCCAGCCTGGCCGGCGCCGATAATGACAACCCGGTTGATCTCGCCCGAACTCACCACGCCAGTGTTTGGCGGCAATGGCCGCGAGGCGCAAGCGGGCCTTGATGCCGCGCCGGGCCGCTGCCAGCATCCGTTGCCGTGACCGCTGAAGAGATCGTCGATTCGCGCCGAATTGCGCTGCCGGATGCCGCGGCGACCGAGGCGCTCGGGCGGAGCATCGGCGAACGCCTGAGGCCCGGCGACGTGGTCTGCCTGTTCGGGGACCTTGGCGCCGGGAAGACGACGCTCGCCCGCGGCGCCATCGGGGCATGGACCGGCCGAGATGATGAAGAGGCGCCAAGCCCGACCTACACCCTGGTGCAAACCTACGACGGCGCGCGCGGGCAGCTCTGGCACGTCGATCTCTACAGGCTGAAGGCGCCCGAGGATGCCTGGGAGCTGGGACTCGATCAGGCGTTTGTGACGGCAGCGTGTTTGGTCGAGTGGCCGGAGCGGTTGGGCGCCTTTCTGCCGTGCGACCGGCTCGACCTGGCGCTCTCAATGGCCGAAGAGGGCCGTACGGCCAAACTCACGGCGCATGGCGCGTGGAGAACCAGACTTGCAACGATCTGACGCACTCGCGCGACTCTTGGCTGAAACCGGCTTCGCGCAAGCCGAACGCGCGCCGCTTGCCGGTGACGCTTCGACGCGTCGTTACGAACGGCTGCGCCTGGGCCAGCGGCGCGCCATTCTGATGGACGCTCCGAAGAGCGCGGAAAGCGCGCCGTGTCCGCCTGGAGCGACGCCGGATCAGCGACGCGCCATGGGCTGGAACGCGGCCGCACGGCTGGCGGCGTCCCGCGTCGAAGCCTTCGTTGCTGTTGCCGGGTATCTGGAACAGCTTGGACTCGCGGCGCCCGCCGTCTACGGCGCCGATTGCGAAGCCGGGTATGCGGTCCTCGAAGATTTGGGCGACGATCTCTACGCGCGGGTCATCGCCGATGGCGCCGACGAAGTTGCGCTCTATGAAGAGGCGGCGCGCGTGCTTGCGCACGTGCATGCAAATGTGCCGCCGTCGCGCGTTGAAGGCGTGGGCGGCGTCGCCTGGCCAATTCAGGATTACGACGCGCTCGCGCTCGAGGTGAACGCGGACCTGTTTATCGATTGGCTGCCGCGCGCTGAGAACGTGCGCATCGATGACGCCGCGCGCGCACGCTGGGAGACGATCCGCGATGCGCTGATCGTCAAGGCGCTGGGCTTCCCGCGTGCGTTCACGATCCGGGACTATCACGCGGAGAACCTGCTTTGGCTGCCCGAGCGCGAGGGCTTGCAGCGCGTTGGACTGCTGGATTTTCAGGACGCCGTGCGCGGTTGGCGCGGCTGGGATTTCTCGATGTTGCTGCACGATGCGCGCCGCGATGTCAGCCGAGCGGCGCACGCGGCGGCGATCCGCGCCTATCTCGAAACCACCGGCGCGGACACGCAAGCTCTGGAGCGCGAAATCGCCGTGCTCGGCGCCATCAACACCATGCGCATCCTTGGCCGCTTCGCGCAGCTCGCCCATGACGGCAAGACCAGGTACGCCGCCTTCATGCCGCGCATGTGGGGTCATCTCGCGCGTACGCTGGACCACCCAGCGCTCGAAGATGCGCGCGCGTTCGCGCGTGAGGTCGCGCGGCCCTATCTGGAGCGCGCGGCATGAAAGTTCCGCATACGGCGATGGTGCTGGCGGCGGGACTCGGCACCCGCATGCGCCCGCTGACCAATGATCGACCGAAGGCGCTGGTGACGGTGGGCGGCCGGGCGCTGATCGATCATGTGCTCGACCGGCTGGCAGAAGCGGGGGTCAAGCGCGCCGTGGTGAATGTGCACGCCTTCGCCGATGCGCTTGAAGCGCACGTGTTGCGTCGCAGCGATATCGACATCGCTATCTCCGACGAACGCGAGCGGCTGATGGAAACAGGAGGCGGCGTCAAGCAGGCGCGACCCTTGCTCGGCGACGGTCCGATTGTCGTTTGCAATATCGACTCGGTCTGGGACGAGCCCTCAGGTTCCGCCATTGCACGCTTGGCGGCGGGATTTGATGCTTCGCGCATGGGAGCCCGTCTGATGCTCGCGGCGATGGATCAGTGCCTGGGCTTTGACGGCGCCGGAGACTTCTTCATGGATGAGCACGGTGCGCTGATGTTTCGCGATGCGCTGCCGCACACGCCGTGGGCGTACATGGGCGTGCAGATCGTCGATCCACGCATCGTCGACGACGAGCCGCTTGAACCGTTTTCGTTTACGCGCGTATGGCGCCGCCTGGCGGCTGAGCGACGTCTGTATGGTGCGCCGCTTGGCGGCTGCTGGATGCATGTCGGCGACCCCGAAGCGCGCGCCGCGGCTGAAGCGCGTCTCGCGGCCGCGGCGCTGAGGGCGTGAGCATGCTGCCGCTCGGGTTGCCCGAGCCTCTGTTCAGCGGACCGGCGCCGCGCTTGCGCGTCGTGCCGGCGTCTTCGCCGTTCCTCGACGTGCTTGCCGATGCGATGGTCGCGGAGCTCTGGCGCAAGGACGATCCGTTCGCGCTTGCCGATGCGCTGGTGCTGGCGCCGAACCGGCGGTCTGTGCGCGGCCTAATGGATGCTTTCGCGAAGCGCCTCGGCGGCGCCGCGCTGTTGCCGGCGATCCGGCCGCTGGGCGATCCGCAGGCAGACGACGATGCCGAGCTATGGGCTGAGGACGTGACGACGGACTTGCCGCCGCCAATTCCCAAGCTGCATCGGCGGTTGCTGCTGGCTTCGCTCATTCGCCGTCGCGACAAACTCGAAAACGGGGTCGAAGATCCGGCGCGCGCGCTGGCGCTCGCCGACGAACTGGCGCAGTTGCTCGACAGCGCCGCGAGCGCTGAGCGTGTCGCGTGGGAGGCGTTGCCGACCCTGGCGCAGAGCATCGATCTTGCGCGGCACTGGGCAAGTTCGGCGGCGTTTCTCGACATCATTGTCAAGCACTGGCCGGCGTTCCTGGCCGACGTCGAGCGCAGCGACCCGGCTGCGCACGGGGCGCAGTTGCGGCGCGACTTGGCGAAGCGGTGGAGCGAAGCGAAGCCGAAGCGGCCGATTGTCGTTGCAGGATCGACTGGCTCACAGGCCTCCACGCGCGAACTGATGCGCGTGGTCGCGCAGCTTCCGCGCGGCGTCGTCGTGTTCCCGGGGCTCGATGTCGACCTCGACGCCGAAGCGTGGGCGCTGGTCGGCGATCAACACCCACAATTCGCGCTGAAGGCGACGCTGGCTTCGTTGGGTGTCGACAGAGAGGCCGTGCAGCCTATGGTGAGTGAGAGCGCAAATGGCCGCGCGCGCAGAGTGCTGGTGCGCGAAGCCCTGGCGCCGGCGGAAAAAACGGCGGACTGGCTGACGCGCCTTCGCGCAGCCGGCGGTGCGGAGATGGTCGCGGCGGGTGCGCGCGGCCTGCGGGTGCTGGAAGCCGCCACGGAGGACGAAGAGGCGACGGCGATCGCACTCATGGTGCGCGAGGCTTTGGAGCGGCAAGATGCAAGCGTCGCCGTGGTGACGCCAGACGCCGCCCTCGCGCGGCGCGTGGAGGCCAAGCTGGCGCGCTGGAACATCGCGCCCAGCGTATCGCACGGCGAGCCGTTGGCGCATACGCAAGCGGGTCGATTGCTGGCGCTTCTTTGCGAATTGGCGGGCGATGCAAGCGAGCCGGTTGCGCTCGCCGGTTTGCTGAAGCATCCGCGCGTCGCGCTTGCGCAGGACGCCGACGCGCTGGCGGCGCTGGAGAGGTTGGCGCTGCGTGGTCCGCGCCGCTTCACCTCGCTCTCCGCGCTAGGGGGCTTGAAGGAGCTTGCCGAGTCTGAGCCTGCACGTTCGCTTGTCTCGGCGACAGCGCTGGCGCTTGAACCGCTTACGACACTGATGTCGCACGTTGAGACGACGCTCTCGGCGTTTGCGCAAGCTATTGCTGAGGCGGCGCAGAACCTCGCTGGCGACATGGCCTGGGCCGGACACGACGGCGCCGCGGCCGCGAAGCTGCTGCAGGACGTGATCGAACATGGCGGCGCCCTCGGCGCCATGTCATCCTATGCAGCGCCGCGGGTCATGGCGCGATTGCTGGAGCGCACCGAAATCCCGCCGCCGCCGCGCGACGGCGATCCGCGCGTAGCGATCTGGGGTCTGTTTGAAGCGCGTCTGCAGCGACGCGAACTCATGATCCTCGCGGGGCTGAACGAGGGCGTGTGGCCGGCGCCGGTCGGCGAGGATCCGTTCCTCTCGCGCGCGATGCGCCGCGAACTCTGCCTGCCGGCGCTCGACGAGCGCATCGGTCTCGCCGCCCATGATTTCGCCCAGCTGGCGTCGTCTCCGATGGTCGTGTTGACGCGCGCGTTGCGGCAGGATGGTACGCCGACGCTGGCGTCGCGTTGGTTGTGGCGGTTGAAGACGATGCTGCAGGGCGCGGGCGCTGAGCTTGAACGCGCGGACGCGTATCGAAGCTTCGCGCGCCAGCTCGATGCGCCGCTGACGGTGAGTCCCGCGTCGCGTCCGCAGCCGCGTCCCCCTGTGCACGCGCGCATCAAGAAGCTGAGCGTGACCGAGGTTGAGAGGCTGATCCGCGATCCGTATGCGGTCTATGCGCGGCGCATCTTGGGACTCGACTTTCTGAAACCGATCGGCGCGCCGGCCGGCGCCGCCGAGCGCGGCACCGCGATCCATGCAGCGATTGAGCGCTTCGGCGATGGCGATGATGTCAACCTGCTGCTTCGTCTGTTGGATGAAGAGATGTGCGCCGTCGGCGTCAGCGCTGAGCGCCGTGCGGCTGAAGCGGAGCGGTTGAAGGTCTCGGCGGCGGCGCTGGTGGCGTGGTTCGCCGACCGGCGGCGACACAATCCGGCGATCCACCGCGAGAAGCGGGGCGTGTTGAAGGTCGGCGACGTGACCCTGCGCGGCGTGGCCGACCGCATCGAGATCGCGCCAGGCTATGTCGCGATCATGGATTACAAGACTGGCGATCCGCCGTCGGACAAACAAGTCGAGTCGGGCTTGTCGCCGCAATTGCTTTTGGAGGCGGCGATGCTGGCGCGCGGCGCCTTCGAGGGCGCGCCTCCGGCTCGCGTCAGCGAACTCATCTACTGGCGTCTCGGAAACGCCGATCCAACGCCACGCGCGCTGCAGCTTGAGACCAGCGCTTATGAGTGCGGCGAGCAGGCGCTTGCGTCGCTCGCGAGCTTACTGGCGCGCTATGCGCAGTTGGACCAGCCGTTCCTCTCCAAACCGCGGGTCAAATTCATCAAGCCCTACGCCGAATATGATCATCTCGCGCGGCGCAAGGAATGGGCCGATGCGGACGGAGGCGAACAATGACCACCGACGCCTTGCACGAAGCGAACGTCAATCAGAGAATCGCAGCCGATCCGGCAAATTCCGTGTTCGTCACGGCGAACGCCGGCTCCGGCAAAACGAAAGTGCTGGTCGATCGCATCGCACGGCTGCTGCTGGCGGGATCGACCCCGTGCGCGTTCCTGTGCATCACCTATACCAAGGCGGCGGCGGCCGAGATGCAGCGCCGCTTGTTCGAACGCCTCGGCGGCTGGAGCGTCGCCTCCGATGCTGCGCTCGCGGCCGACCTTGAGAAGCTGGACGTAAGAGCGACCGATCTTGGCCGCGCCCGGGCGCTGTTCGCGCGCGCGCTGGAAGCGCCGGGGGGACTGAAAATCCAGACCATCCATGCGTTCTGCGAGCGTTTGCTAGCGCGCTTCCCCCTCGAGGCGGGCGTGCCGCCAGGGTTTACAATCGCCGACGACACAGCGGCGTCCGCTTTGCTGGCGACAGCGCGCGCTGAAGCCGCGCACGCGTCGGATGCGCCGCGCGAAGCGTTCGCACGGTTCGCGGCGAGGCTCTCGGGTGAGGACCTCCAGGGTTTCCTCGACCGGCTGGCGCTCAGGCGAGCGGATTTCCGCCGTTTCGCTAGCGCCCACCAAGGTGAATTGTTTGCGGCGCAGGCGCTGCGCGACCGGCATGAAGCGCGGCTCACTGCGACAGACTTCGCGCGCGCTTTCGTGGTCGCGCAAGACTGGCCTGCGTTGCGCGAAGCGGCCAGAGCGCTGAGTGGTTCGACGAACAATGACCAGAAGACGGCTGCACGGCTACGGGCCATCATGGAGAGCCTCGACCGGATGGAACCGGCTGGCGCCGTTTTGCAGCGTTGTTTCGACTTTGCGTTCAGCAGCAGCGACACGCCCTATAAGAACATTATCACCGCCGGCTTCGCGACCAAGAATCCAGCGCTCGCCCGCTTGGTTCAGGCGCTCGCCGATCGTTGCGTCGGCGCGCGCGAGCAGCTCAACGCGATCGAGCGCGCAGAGGACGCCGTGGCCGCGCTAGTGCTTGGGATGCGGCTGGATCAAGCCTACGAGGCGGCGAAGCAACGAACCGCGACGCTCGACTTCGACGATTTGATCGAGCACGCGCAAGCGCTGTTGCAGAGATCCGATGCGGCGCCATGGGTGCTGTACAAGCTTGACGGCGGATTGGACCACATCTTGGTCGACGAGGGTCAAGACACCAGCGCGACGCAATGGGACCTGCTTGCGCCGCTGCAGGCTGAGTTCTTCGCTGGCGCGGGCGCGAGAACGCGGGTGCGCACCGTTTTCGCGGTCGGGGATCCGAAGCAAAGCATTTACGCCTTCCAAGGCGCCGATCCGCGGCGTTTCTTGGCGGAGAAGCGTCGACTCGCGCAAGACGCCCACAACGCCGGGCTTGTGTTCAAAGGTCCGGAACTGCGCACGTCGTTCCGCTCGGCGCCGCAAATCCTCGCCGCGGTCGACGCGACATTTGTGGACAAGCCGCTGATTGCGAACATGCCAGAGGGGCAGGACGTCATCGAACATCTGACCGCGCGGCGCGAAGCGTGCGGCGTGGTCGAGGTGTGGCCGATTGCGTCGCGCGACGAGCCGGCCCAGCCGAGTGCATGGGATGCGCCGCTGGACAACGAAACTGGAACCAGTGTTCACGCCGTGCTGGCTCGCGCGCTGGCTCTGCGCATCAAGGATATGATCGCGGGGAAAGAGGCGGTCCACGACCAGCATGGTCTGCGGCCGATAAGGGCAGGGGATGTCTTGGCCCTGGTAAGAAAACGCGGCCCGCTATTTCGCGAGTTGATTAAGGCGTTCAAGCGAGCCGAACTGCCCGTTGCGGGTGCGGACCGGATGGTCCTGCGTGAGGAACTCGCCGTCGAAGATTGTCTGGCGCTTGTGCGAGTAGCGCTCGATCCCACCGACGACTTGGCGCTGGCATGCGTGCTGAAGGGCCCATGGTGCAATCTCATTGACGATGATGCGGACCTGTTCCCGCTCGCGTATCGGCGAGAAAAGGGTGAAACTCTGTTTGCGCGCTTGCAGGCGCAGACTGACCCGAAATACGCGTCGGCGCGAGACTTCGCACGCGCGCTCGCCATGCGCCGGGGCGACGACCCGTTCACGTTCTTAAGCTGGGCGCTAGAGCGTCCGTTCGAATCCGGCGACAGCGGCTGGCGCCGCGTCTTTGCGCGTCTCGGCTTGGAGGCGCGCGATCCGCTGGAGGAGCTGCTGCAGCGGGCGGCGCGGCCGATGGGCGATCGCGCCCAGACGCTGCAACGCTTTCTGTATGACATCGAAGTCGACGCTGGCCAGGTGAAGCGCGAACTCGAGGCGGAGACCGGCGCCATTCGGGTCATGACGGTACACGGCGCCAAAGGCCTGGAGGCGCCGCTGGTGATCCTCGCGGACACAACGGCTGGCGTTGACGTCGATCCCGAAAATGGACTGATGTTCGACGGGTCCTCATCGCCCTTCGTCAGTTTTCGCCGCAAGGACGACGATGCGAAGGTCGCGGATGCGCGCGCCAGCCACGCACAGCGCCAACTCGGCGAACACTGGCGACTGCTCTATGTGGCGATGACGCGCGCGCGCGATCGTCTGATTGTGTGCGGCGCCAAATACGGAAACGCGAAAGCAGGCGAGGCGCCGGAGAGTTGGCGGCTCGCCGTGCATGAGGCGTTGGGTAGAATCGACGCGAAGCCGTTCGAGAGCCCGTTCGGCGAAGGCTTGCGGCTCGGTGAACCGCAGATTGCTGCGACGCCTGCAATCGAGACCGACACGGCTGCGCCATTGCCGGAGTGGGCGCGACGCCCCGTCGCCGCCTCCAGCACTCGCCATGCGGCGCCGTCTCGGGCGCTAAGCGCAGCGCCGCCAGCATTGTCTCCGCTGAAAGAAGGGCGAGCGCGGTTCAGGCGCGGTCTTCTGATCCACGGCCTGCTGCAGCGCTTGCCCGGCGTGCCGCACGCTCGGCGCATGAAGTCGGCGCTTGCCTTTCTGGCAAAACAAGGCGTCGCGGATGACACCGCAGCCGCGCTCGCCCAAGAAGCGCTCGCCGTCGTTGGGGACGCTCGCTTCGCACCGTTGTTCTCGAGCGATAGCCGTGCGGAGGCGCCGATCATTGGGCTGGTGGGAGACCGAAAGGTCGCCGGCATCGTCGATCGGCTCGTGATTGAGCGCGATCGCGTTATGATCTTGGACTTCAAGACCGATCGGCCAGCGCCTGCCGAAGCCGGCAATGTGTCGCCTGCGTATGTGCTGCAGCTGGCGCTCTACCGGAATGTGCTGCAACAGGTGTTCCCAAAACGCGACGTCGTATGTGCGTTGCTGTGGACGGAAGCGCCCAGGCTGATGGACATTCCGGAGCAGCTTCTCGACGCGGAGCTGCACCGCTTTCTTAATTCTTGAAACGCCGGTTTTGACGTCTTACATCACCCAAACATCGAGGAGTACGCGCGTGAGCACCACCAAAGTTTCGGACGACAGCTTCGAATCCGACGTCTTGAAGTCCGGGCGTCCCGTGCTTGTCGACTTCTGGGCCGAGTGGTGCGGGCCGTGCAAGCAGATCGGCCCGGCGCTGGAAGAGATCGCCGCCGAAATGGGTGACCGCGTTACAGTGGCGAAGCTCAACATCGATGAAAATCCGATGACGCCGGGCCGTTATGGTGTGCGTGGCATTCCGACTTTGATGGTGTTCAAGGACGGGCGCGTCGCCGCGACCAAGGTTGGCGCGATGCCGAAGTCGAAGATCGTCGAGTGGCTGAACGAGACGGTTTAGGCGCCTTCGAGTCCGAGTGCTTCGGCGGCGAGCAGGAAAGATCCGCAAATGACCACCCGCGGCGCAGGAGACTGCGCCGCGTTTTGTATGGCGGCAGCGAGTGAGGGCGCAGAGCCCGCCTTGAGTCCTGCCGCATGTGCGATTTGGGCAAGATCGGCGGGCGCGGTGTGATGGTCTGCCAAAGGCACCGCGATCAGGCTGGTGGCGGCGGGGCTGATCGTTTTGATGAAGCGCTGCGCATCCTTGCGCTGGCGGATGCCGACAACAAAGATCGTGTCGCCGCTCCAAGCGCCGAGAGCATCGACAATCGCGGCGGCCGCTTCCGCGTTGTGGGCGACGTCAACCAAGACTTGACCCCCGCGCGCGCGTATCTGCGCGCTCAGCGCGCCGCGGGTCAGCGGCTGCAGGCGCGCAGGCAACTGGGCGTTAGCGACGCCCGCGGCGAACGCGTCGTCAGCGAACGTGAAACGTTGAGGACCAAGCAATGTCGCGCACGCAAGTCCGGCATTGTCGATCTGATGGCGTCCGCGCAGCGCCGGTAGCGGCAGATCAAGCAGGCGTGTCTCGGACTGCACCACAAGTCGGCCGCGAGACTCATATGCATCCCATTCAGCGCCGCAGCGGAAGAGCGGGGCGCCGACGCGCGCAGCCTCGGCTTCGATCACCGCCATCGCCTCGGGATGCTGGCGCGCCACGAAGCCGGGCGAACTGCGCTTCAAGATCCCCGCCTTGTGTGCGGCGATTTCGGCGAGCGTCTCGCCGAGCGCGTCCTGGTGATCCAAGCCGATGGGCGTGATCACGCTCGCTGCGGGCCTGGGAACGACGTTGGTGGAATCATGACGCCCGCCCATTCCTGTCTCAAGCAAGATCAAGTCGGCGTGGGTTTCATCAAACAAGGTCAATGCCGCGGCGACTTGCGCATCAAACTGGGTGATGTCGCGGCTGATCGCGGCGATGCGCTCGACGACGCTGATCAGCCGGCCCTCGCTGACAACTTCACCCGCAACGACAAAGCGTTCGCGCAGTTGGAATAAGTGAGGCTTGGTGAACGCATGCACGCGCAGACCGGCGGACTGAGCAATCGCGCGCATGAAGGCGATGGTCGAGCCTTTGCCGTTGGTGCCGGCGACGTGGATGACGGGCGGTACATGTTCGTGCGGACTGCCCAACGCCGCCAAGACTTGGTGCAGCTTCGTGAGATCGAAGGGCTTGCCGTGACCAAACTCGGGGCCGAACAATTCGGTGAGGCGTTGCAGCGCTGCGTCCGTCACTGCCGTCAACCGACTTCGTCATTCAGGGGCGTCGCATAGCGACGAACCCTGAACTCAGGGGCAAGCGACGTGAGTGTGGCTCCTGGGTTCCGGATCGCGCTCCGCGCGTCCGGAATGACGAGCGCATGCATGGGAACGCTACTCCGCCGCCTTCGCGCGCGGCGCTTTAGACTTGCGGCGCTCTTGGCCCGTCGCTTCCGCCTCGGTCGGGGCGAGTTCGGTCAGCTCGATCGGCTCGCCGTCGCTTTGCCGCGACGAGCGCTTGTGCATCAGCACCGTCAGCAACATCGACAGCGTCGTCTTCAGCTGGCGGCGGTCGACGACCAGATCGACCATGCCCTTGTCGAGCAGATATTCCGAACGCTGGAAGCCCTCCGGCAATTTCTGGCGAATGGTCTGCTCGATCACGCGCGGGCCGGCGAACCCGATCAGCGCGTTGGGCTCGGCGATGTGGATGTCGCCGAGCATCGCGTAAGAGGCGGTGACGCCGCCTGTCGTGGGATCGGAGAGCACAACGATGTAGGGGAGGCCCGCTTCACGCAGTGACTGGATCGCCAGCGTCGTGCGTGGCATCTGCATCAGCGACAGAATGCCTTCCTGCATGCGCGCACCGCCCGACGCCGTCACCATGACCATCCCCGCCTTGCGCCGAAGCGCTGCGTCCGCCGCGGCGATGAACGCTTCGCCAGCAGCCATGCCCAACGAGCCGCCCATGAAGTCGAAGTCCTGTACAAGAACCACCGCGTGGGCGCCGCCGATGCGGCCATAGCCAGCTTCCATGCAATCCTCGCGCCCGACCTTTGCGCGCGCGCTCTTCAGCCGGTCGACGTACTTCTTGTCGTCCTTGAACTTGAGCGGATCGGCGGCGACCTTCGGCAGCGTGATCTTCTGCCAGGCCTGCTCGTCGAATATCATCTTGAAGCGTGCGTCGGGCCCGATGCGCATGTGAAAGCCGGAAGGCGTCACCCAGTCGGCGGCTTCAAGCTCGGCACGATAAATCAGCTCGCCCGAAAGCGGATCCTTGATCCAGAGATTGTCGGGCGTCTCGCGCGCCTCGTCCGGCTTCTTGCCGCGAAGCCCGGGCCGCGCGAAGTTCGACAGCCAATTCATGCGGGTGTTCCCTCTAAAGCCCGCGCAGAGCGCACAGCTTCGCTCAAAAGCCGCACCTTACGCAAGACGCGTTCGACCGCTTTCGCCGGCTCGCCGATGGCGATTTCGTCCACGATGGCCGAGCCGACCACCACCGCATTGGCATGACGGGCGATGGCGGCTGCCGCTACCGGTTCGCGCACGCCGAAACCGACCGCGATGGGCAGGTCGGTTGCGCGTTTGAGGCGAGCGACCGCCGTCTCGATCGCTCCGGTCGTCGCCGCACTGGCGCCCGTGACCCCAGCGACCGAGACGTAATAGAGGAAGCCAGACGCCCCATCCAGCACCTTGGTTAAGCGCTGATCGTTCGCGGTTGGCGTGGCGAGGCGGATGATGGAGAGATCATGTTTGGTGAATGCTTCACGCAGCGGCGCGTCTTCTTCAGACGGCAGATCGACGACGATCGCGCCATCGGCGCCGGCGTTGCCCATGTTCGCTGCGAACGCGTCATAGCCCATGCTTTCGATCGGATTGGCGTAGCCCATGAGGATGAGCGGTGTATCTGCATCGGTTTCACGAAAGCGGCGCGCGAGGTCGAGCGTCTGCCTCAACGATCCGCCAGCCCTCAGCGCGCGCAAGCCGGCCTTCTGTACGCTCGGCCCATCGGCCATCGGATCGGTGAACGGAAAGCCAAGCTCGATGATATCGGCGCCGGCTTCGGGCAGCCCCTTGAGAATCTCAAAGCACGTCTCGTGATCAGGATCGGACGCCATGATGTACACGATCAGCGCGGCGCGATTGGCGCGCTTGAGCGCTGCAAACTTTGCGCAGATGCGCTGCGTGCTCATGCGCAGGCTCCAAACCTCTCCCCCGCGAGGGGGAGAGGTCGTTCGAACTTGTTCGAACGGGTGAGGGGGCGGCGAGGAGAATTGAGCGCCGCGCTTCGCTCCGACACCTGCCCCCTCATCCGGCGCTTCGCGCCACCTTCTCCCCCTCGCGGGGGAGAAGGGCGAATGTCCCGCCGGGCCCTCACAACGTGACCCCCAACGCATCCGCCACTGTGAACACGTCTTTATCGCCGCGGCCGCAGAGGTTCAGGATGATGAGTCCGTCGCGCCCGACCTCCTTCGCCACATCGCCCACCCGCGCGAGCGCGTGCGACGGCTCAAGCGCCGGCAAAATGCCTTCGAGCCGCGCGCAGAGCTGGAACGCGGCCAGCGCTTCGTCATCGGTGGCGCTCAGATAGTGGGCGCGGCCGATGTCGTGCAGGTACGAGTGCTCCGGGCCGACGCCCGGATAATCCAAGCCGGCGCTGATCGAGTGACCTTCGAGGATTTGCCCATCGGCATCTTGCAACAAATACGTGCGGTTGCCGTGGAGCACGCCGGGGCGGCCGCCATTGATCGCGGCGCTGTGCTCGAAGCGGTCGTCGATGCCGCGCCCCGCCGCTTCGACGCCGATCAGGCGCACATCTTCGTCGTCGATGAACGGATGAAAAAGCCCGATCGCGTTCGAGCCGCCGCCAATGCAGGCCATCACCACGTCGGGTAATCGTCCTTCGCGCAGCAAAATCTGTGCGCGCGCTTCGCGGCCGATCACGCTTTGAAACTCGCGCACCATTTCCGGATACGGGTGCGGCCCCGCCGCCGTGCCGATGCAGTAGAAGGTGTCAGCCACGTTCGTCACCCAATCGCGCAGCGCTTCGTTCATCGCGTCCTTCAGCGTCGCCGCGCCGCTGGTCACCGGGCGCACTTCGGCGCCGAGCAGCTTCATGCGAAACACGTTCGGCTTCTGCCGCTCGATATCGGTCGCGCCCATGAACACCACGCAGGGTAGGCCAAGTCGCGCGCAGATGGTGGCGGTGGCGACGCCGTGCTGGCCGGCGCCGGTTTCGGCGATGATGCGGGTCTTGCCCATGCGCTGTGCGAGCAGCACTTGGCCGAGGCAATTGTTGATCTTGTGCGCGCCGGTGTGATTGAGTTCATCGCGCTTGAAGTAGATCTTCGCCCCGCCGTAATGCGCGGTGAGACGCTCGGCGAAATAGAGCGGGCTCGGCCGGCCCACATAGTGGGTCCAGAACTCCGCCATGGTTTCGGCGAACCCCGGATCGGCCTGCGCTTGGCGATAAGCGCGCTCGAGATCGAGCACGAGCGGCATCAAAGTCTCGGCCACGAAGCGCCCGCCATAGACGCCGAAACGTCCCTCGGAATCGGGCAAGTCCTGCCAGTTGCGACGTGCGTCCATGTGTGAGTTTAGACTTCAGCAGCGGCCAAGAATTGTGCGATCAGAGCCGGGTCCTTTAGGCCGGGGGCGCTTTCCACGCCAGAGGAGACGTCCACAAGGTCAGCCCCTGAGACCCGGATCGCCTCCTTGACGTTGCCGGGGTTGAGGCCGCCGGCCAGGAACCAGGGTCGGCCGATCTCCGCCCCGGCCATCACTGCCCAGTCGAAGGCCAAGGCGTTGCCGCCGGGGAGGCCGTCCTTGGGAGCCTGGGCGTCGAAGAGGAAAAAGTCGATGGCCGGGTAGTAGGGCGGCAGGGTCTGGAAATCTTCCCGGCGGGCGATGCCGACCGCCTTGATCAGGCCGCGCCGTGCGAACGGGCGTACCTCGCCGGCGCGGGCGGGCGTCTCCGATCCGTGCAGCTGAATGTAGTCTGGCTGCGCGGCCAGCACGGCGGCGGTGATATGGGCGTCGTCGGCGTTGACCGTCACCAGCACGGTTTCCACGCGCCCGCGCGCCCGCGCCGCCAGCGCAGCGAGCTTGTCCATCGACAGGAAGCGCGGGCTCTTCGGGTAGGTCACGAAGCCGACGAAGCGCGCGCCGCCTTCGATGGCGGCTTCAAGCGCGTCGAAGCTGGTGATTCCGCAAATCTTCGCGTCAGCCATCAGCGCCGATGTATGCACCGCAGGCCAAGCCGGCAATCGCTACTTCTTCAAGGCGTCCCTGATCTCCCGCAACAACACGATCTCGTCGGACGGAGCCGGTGGCGCGGCAGGCGCCGCTGCCGCCTGTTTCTTCATGCGGTTCATTGCTTTGATGACCAGAAACAGCACCCAGGCGATGATCAGGAATTTCAGTACTGCCGTGATGAATTTGCCGTAGGCGAACACCGCGCCTTGCTCACGGGCGGCGTCGAGCGTGGTTGCAGTGACGGCATTGGATAGCGGCAGGAAATAGTTCGAGAAGTCGAGCCCGCCGGTCACGGCGCCGACCACTGGCATGATCAGGTCGTCGACCAGCGACGAGACAATGGTGCCGAACGCCGCGCCGATGATTACGCCGACGGCGAGATCGACCACGTTCCCCTTCATCGCGAAATCGCGAAACTCACTGACGATAGACATCGGACTCCCCTGATTACCGCTGCGGCACGCCAGCGCAGTTCGCAATCGACGTCAAGTGAGCCTAGTTCGGTGCGTCGCCTTCGGGGAAGGCGCCGACGTGGTCCATCCACCAACGTCCCGGCGGATTGAGCAGCTTCAGGAAGTTAACCGCATGGCTTTCGGCGATCTCCCGCGATGGGAAAGCGTCGGGGCCGGGGTGAACGCCGGGAAACACCGTGCCGATACGGCCGAGGTCAAGCACCCGATAGACTCGATAGTAATTGCGCCAGCGGCGAGCCGGCGTCGTCAGCGTGCGGGGCGCAGGCGCGAGGTCGAGCATCTCAGAAAAAGCCGCCCTGGCCCAAGAGCAGGCGCTCAAGCCACCACGTCACTTCCGTCTGCACCAGATACAGGATCAACAACAGCACCAACACCGAAAGGTCGACGCCGGCGATCGGGGGAATGACCCGCCGCAACGGGCGTAGGATCGGGTTGCTCAGGCGGCTTGTGAACTCCCAGATCGACGCGACAACCTGGTTGCGCCGGCTCACCACGTCAAAGGCGTAGAGCCAGGAAATCACGACATAAACGATGAGCACGACCTGAACCAGGCCCAGGACGGCGCGGATCAGCTCGAAGAGGATGTGGATCATGGACCGGCTCTAGCCCGCTTGCCTTGGATTCGTCCAGTTCCAACGGCCAAGCCCGTTGCGCGCCGCTGCGAGCGAGACTATACCGCCCGCGCGGTTCGCCGCCGCAGAGGGCCCGTAGCTCAGCTGGGAGAGCGCCGCGTTCGCAATGCGGAGGTCAGGAGTTCGATCCTCCTCGGGTCCACCATTTTTTAAAGCTTAGCTCGGCGTAAGGAAGGCGACATCCTACGCTACGTTTTCTTTCACAACGTCGCCCTTGCCGTGCTCCAGGGCTGTTCGTCATGGCGCAAGCGACGCTGCCGCCGTTCACCAGCATGGTGATCTGGCCGTGAAGGCGGCGCTGCGGCGGCGCCATCGCAGGCGAAGTGGGTTGAACTTTTCAGGTCAGGTCGCGCGCTGATAATGACGCCGGTTCGGTCGCGCCTTGGCGTTGAGTTCTGCCAGCTTTTCGGCTGCTCTCTCCGCTTCCCGATAGAGCTGTGCTTCGCCAGAGCGTAGCTGCACTGGCCAGCCGAGCGGGGCGCCCCCAACGCTGCGCACACCGTAGTGCCCAGCGGCGCGGCGAACGAAAAACGGGTCATTCAGCATCGGCCGCGCCAGTGCGCAAAGATCCGCCCGGCCCGCGGCAACGATCGTGTTGATCTGCTCCGGGAGGGTAATGTCGCCAACGGCGATCGTCGGGATGTCGGCGGCGAGTCGGATGAATTCTGCGAACGGTGTTTGCCACATCCGGCCATAGACGGGCCTTTGCCACGACACCGTTTGCCCTGACGAGGCGTGGATGATGTCTACGCCCGCCGCCTTGAAGAGGCGCGCATAGGTCGCAAGATCGTCGAGCGAGAGCCCGCCTGCCGCCCAATCCGAGCACGAGAGCCGCACCGACATCGGTTTCTCGGCGGGCCAGGCCGCGCGCAGTGCTTCGAAAACCTCAAGCGGAAACCGCGCTCGGTTCTCGGCGCTGCCGCCGTATTCGTCGCGACGCTGGTTGGTGAGCGGGGAGAGGAAGCTCGCCAGCAGATAACCGTGCGCACAGTGCAATTCGAGCATGTCGAAGCCAGCGCGCGCGCCGCGTTGTGCGGCGGCGACGAAGGTGTCGCGGATCGCATCCATCATGGCGCGGTCGAGCTCAATCGGGGTGTCGGATGTGTCTTTGAGATAGGGGAGGGGCGAGGCCGAGTAGATCGGCCAATTGCCGTTCGCCATCGGCAGGTCTTCGCCTCGCTGCGGCGCATTGGTCGAACCTTTGCGACCGGCATGACCGAGCTGAAGCGAAACCTTGGCCGGCGTCGTCTCGTGGATAAAGGCCACAAGCCGCGCCCAATCACGCTCCTGCTTGTCGCTCCACAGGCCGGTGCAGCCGGTCGTGATACGCGCGTCGGGCGTGGGGCATGTCATCTCGGTGAAGACGAGCCCGGCGCCGCCTACCGCGCGCGCGGCGTAATGCATGAAGTGCCAATCGGTCAGGTCTCCGTCGATGGCGCTGTACTGCGCCATCGGCCCCATGGCCACTCGATTGGCTAGCGTCAGCGCGCGCAGATCGAACGGCGTGAACATCGGCGTCGGGCGCTCGCGAGCGACGGCGCGCGCGGTTCGCGCTTCGTAGCGCCGGTAATACTCTTCCTCGACTTTGCGCAGGAAAGCCGCGTCGCGCGCGCCGACATTGTCCCACGTGAGCGCCTTTGCCCGCGACATCAGCGAGAACGCGAATTGGTAGCGCGGCTTCTCCCAATGCTGCGCCATGTCTTCGAACCAGCGCAGCGAGACCTGGGCGTTGTGCTGGGTGATCTCGACCGGCGTTCTCCGCAGCGTTTCGTAGCGCTCCAAGGCAGCGTCAATATTGTCGCCGTGCTCGACCACCGCGTCGGCGAGCGCGATCGCGCATTCCATGGCGAGCTTGGTGCCAGACCCGATCGACCAGTGCGCTGTGGCTTTCGAGTCGCCCAGCAACACCATCCTTCCCTGTCGCCACGTGCTGCAAGAGATGGTCGGAAAGTTGCGCCAGATCGAACGGTTGGTGATCAAGCGATGACCTTGCAAGTGCTCGGCGAAGACACGTTCGAGGTAGCGCGCGCTCTCGGCTTCGCTCATCTGCTCCAAGCCGGCCGCCGCCCAGGTCTCTGGCGTCGTTTCGATCACCCAGGTCGAATGACCTTGCTCATACTGATAGGTATGCGCGCAGAAGTAGCCATGATCGGTCTTGACGAAGAAAAAGGTGAAGGCGTCGAGCGGCCGGGTCGAGCCCAGCCACACGAATTTGTTGCGCTGCTCGACGATACGCACACCGAAGGCGTCGGCGAGCGCATTGCGCACCGGGCTATTCACGCCTTGCGAAACGACGATCAGGTCGGAGTCGGCGAAGCGCGTTTCGATCGCAGGTGCGTCGATTGCGCTCTCGAAGTGCAGGTTGACGCCGACCGCACGGCAACGGCGCTGCAGCAGCTGCAGCAGGGCCACGCGCGAGCAGCCGGCGAACCCGTTGCCGCCGACCACGGTTCGTTCGCCGCGGTGGTGGATGACGATATCGCTCCAGTAAGCAAAGCTGGAGCGTATCTGTTCGTAAGACTCCGGATCGGCGCTCAGAAATTCGTCGAGCGTTTCGTCCGAAAAAACCACGCCGAAGCCAAAAGTGTCGTCGGCCCGGTTCTGTTCGTAGACGTCGATAACGCATTGGGGCAGGCGCTTCTTGGCGAGCAGCGCAAAATAAAGCCCGCCTGGACCGCCGCCGACGACGCTGATCTTCATCTTGGGTCCTCGATCACCGCGGTCGTCTCAAGCTCGACCTTGGCGGCGTCCTCCATCAGCGCTGACACTTCGACAACCGCCATGCACGGAAACACCTTGCCGAAAACCTCGCGCCAGGCTTGGCCGACTTCCGCGCGCGCGGCGAGGTACTCGCGCTTGTCGGTGACGTAGCAGGTCATGCGCACGATATCGGCAGGCTGCGCGCCGGCCTCAGCCAGGATGGCGTGCGTGTTGCGGAGCGCCTGCCGAAACTGACCGGCGAAGTCGGCGTCCTCGAATCGTTCCTGCTCGTTCCACCCGACGACACCCGCGGTAAACACCATCCGCCCGGTCGCGGCGATGCCGTTGACATAGCCTTTCGGACGCGGCCACCCGGGAGGCTGAAGGATCTGGCGGGGCATCTTCGTTCCTCGGTGCTCTTGCCTCGTAATCCTACTTAGTCCCGCCTATAGACGCCATTAATCATCGCGCGCCAAAGTGCCTTGTTGCTTCGAGATACGCAGATGACCGGCGCTGGTGACCCGCTTGACCCAGGAGAGGTTCCTTTCGAATTCCAGGAACTGTTCTTCTCACGAACCGATCCCGCCGGCATCATCCTATTCGGCAACAGCGTTTTCCAACGCATTAGCCACTATCCGTGGCATGAGCTGCTGAACAAACCGCACAAGATCGTTCGCCATCCCGACACGCCCCGGGCCGTCTTCTGGCTTTTGTGGGACACGCTGAAGCAGGGCAGGCCCATTGGGGCGTTCGTCAAGAACCGAGCCAAGGATGGACGCCCATATTGGGTTTTCGCGATCGTAACGCCAATCGAAGGCGGTTACTTATCGGTGCGATTAAGGCCCAGCGGACCACTATTTGACGTGGTTCGTGGGTACTACCCGGAGTTGGCTGCTCGCGAGCGTCGTGAGGGGCTGAAGCCCCAAGACAGCGCGGCGATACTGGCCGGAACGCTGGCCGAACTCGGGTTCGCAGACTATCCATCGTTCATGGCGGAAGCGCTCGCCGGCGAGCTGGCGGCGCGAGACCGCCACTTAGAACGCGATCCCGATCCCGCACTCAAGCTGTTTGCGGACCTGCTCGAAAAAGCGAAGGCGCTGCTGGGACACGCGCAAGAGATCGCCGTCGCCTACGCGCGAAACGAACACGTGCCCTTCAATTTTCGAGTCCTAGCGGCGCAGCTCGGCCAGGAAGGTGCGGCCATCGCCGTGATTTCCAACAACTACGCAGTGCTTTCTCACGAGATGCAGGCGATCCTCGATCAGTTCACCGAGTCCGCGCGCTCCGTATTCAACGCCATCAATCGGGGTTTGTTCCTGATCTGCACTGCGCGCATACAACGCGAGCTTCTGAGTTGCTTCAAAAGCGAGCCGGAGCAGGAAGGCATGCCGCGCGACACGGAGATCGTCCTGCTAACCCGCCAGCAGGAAGAGTACAGCGCGCTCGCGTACGAGAGCCTCAAGGCTATTGCGCAATCCGCGCGCGGCTTTGGGCACGCCTGTCTTGAAATGAGCCGTCTGGCGACTGGCCTGGAAGTCATGCGTGTGATGGGCAAGGTTGAGTGCGCTCGCCATGACACCCAGCGGGACCGCATGGACGAGCTGCTGCGTGACCTCGAGGGGTTCCAGCGCACGGTCAGCGGCGCGCTCAAAGCGATTGAGCAAGTGAACCGCTCAATTCAGAGGGACTCTGAAACCTTGCTCGCGCGCGCGGCGTGAGCCGAGCGTCCAACGCTCGTTTCAATTGGACCAATAGATGTATTCTTGGTCCTCGCGCCACGGCGTATTGAGCGGGGGGTCGATGCGGATCGGACCTTCGATGAGCGCAGGCCAAAGCGGCGCCGGCAGCTCTCGCTCGTAGTCCTCGATAAGAGCCCGGAGCGCCACGACGCGGTCGGGTTGTTCCTCCGAGAGGTCATTCTGCTCGGTCGGATCGTCAGCGAGATTGAAGAGCCACACACGCTCCGGCCGCGCCGAAAGCTGCAGCTTCCAGTCGCCGCGACGGACCACGCGATAGCCGCCAGAGCGCCAGAACAGCGTCCGCTCCGACTCAGCGCTCGCCTGGCCGCGCAGGAAGGGCAGGAGATCGACGCCGTCACCGCGCTCTTGACTGGCCGCGCCCGAGGCGGCGGCCGCCGTATGATAAATGTCCATGTGGTGCGCCGGCCCACCGATCCGCGTGCCCGCTGCGATCTGTGCTGGCCAGTGGACGAAAAACGGCACGCGCAGGCCGCCTTCAAAGAAGGTCGCTTTCCAGCCACGGAACGGCGCGTTGAGGCCGGGAATGCCAGCGTACCAGGCGCCGCCGTTGTCGCTGGTGAAAATCACCAGCGTGTTCCGGTCGAGCCCATTGTCGCGCAGCGCGCGCATCACGTCGCCGACGCCGCGGTCCAGTGCGCGGATCATCGCGGCGTAAACCCGCGTCGTATGATCCTCGATGCCGGCGATGGCATCGTAATCTTCGCGGGTCGCTTGGAACGGTGTGTGCGGCGCCGTGTAGGCCAGATACAAAAAGAACGGGCGGTTGCGGTTCGCGTTAATCGCCGCGACCGCGTTATCGGTCATGTAATCGGTCATGTATTCGTTCGGCGCGAAACGCTGGCCGCCGTTGAATTGAACCGCATAGGGCAGGTTCGCCCAGAGAAAGCGATCGATCGGATCCCATGGCAGCCGCGCTTCGACGGCGTTGTCGTCGCCGATGGGCAGATAGAGTCCGCCGCCGGCGGTCATGCCGAGGCTTTCGGCAAAACCCTGATCTTCTGGCCGCAAGCCGTCGGCTTCGCCCAGATGCCATTTGCCGATATGCACGGTGTGATAGCCACGCTCGCGCAGCATCTCCGCCATCGTCACTTCGCTCGGCGGCAGACCCATCTGCGGATAGGGCAGCAGACCCTCCACCCGATCGCCATGGAAGATCACAGGCGGCCCGCCGTCGCCGCTGCTATTCGCGAGATTGCGCGCAAATACCGGCGGCACGGCGGTGAATTCGAAACCAAAGCGGGTCGGATAGCGGCCCGTCATGATCGCCGCGCGCGAAGGCGAGCAGGTGGCGTTGGCGGCGTAGCCCACGGCGGCGTGTGCGCCTTGCTGCGCCAGCGCGTCGATGTTCGGCGTTTGCACCAGACCGCCGCCGAAGAAGCTGATGTCGTTGTAGCCCAGATCGTCCGCCACGATGACGATGATGTTGGGCGGGCGCGCGTCGGCGCTCAATTCCGCCTCGACGGGGCCGGTTTGCCAAGCGACCGGCGCGTATTCTGCGATCGGATCGCGCAACCGCGACAGGAGCCCCGGGATGTAGATTTTGTACTGTTGGAAAGCGACATAGCCTACCGCGCCGAGCAGCACGACAACGCCAAGGACAATCAGAAGCTTCTTCAAGTGGTGTCTCCTAGAAGCGTATGGTGTTGCGGCGGGTGATGTCGCCGTCGGGTGCGATGGTCACGATGTCGCCGTCGCGCATCACCCAAAGCGGGCCCTCGAAAGCGTCACGCGCGTCGCCGACGAAGACGCCCTCGAGGAAAGCAATGGGCATTGGCGGCACGATGTGCGTTAGCGCCAGCGCGCGCACGTTCGCGCTCGCCGCGACCTCTGCGGCTTCTCGGGGCGTCGTGTGATAATTCTCTATGTCCTGGAAGATGCGCGCGACGTTCGGCTGATTGTTTCGCTGCGCTGCGCTGCCCAAGACACGCGTCAACGGCTGCGACAGCGCCTCGTGCACGAGCAGGTCGGCGTTGGCCGCCGCGCGAACGACGCACGCGCAACGCTTAGTGTCACCGCTTATGACCACGCTCCGGCCCTCATACTCGATGCGATAGCCGACGGCGCTGTCGACCGGCGAATGATCCACCGCGAAGGCAAGTACGCGCACGCCGTCTTGATCGTAGACGACAGTGCTTTCATCTGGCGGCGGCATGGCGAAAGGGTGAGCGGTCAATCCGAAACCGCCGGGTGGGACGATATCCGTCCCGTGATGCGCCACGCGATACGTGCTGTCGATCGCATATGCTTCGTTCAAGCCATTGGCGATGCGCTCGGCGCCGGGAGCGCCGTGGAGCCCGAGCGGTGCGTCGGCGGAGCTGGACGCCCAGCGCTGCAACGCCAGCGCCGCAAGCCCGTCGATGTGATCGGAATGAAAGTGAGTGAGGAACACGGCTTCGATCCGCGCCGCCGGCAGTCCCATCAGCGCCAGCGATTCCGCGGCGCCTTCGCCTGCGTCGAACACGAACAAGCGTTCGCCCGCGACAATCGCCAGACACGGTCCGGCGCGGCGGCGATCCGCCAAGGGCGAGCCAGTGCCGCAGAAGCCCGCGTGCAATCCATCACCAAGCGCGTCGATCGTCGGCGTCGCCAACACCTGCACCGCACCGCGTTCGAAAACCGCGAACGCGATGGCGCCGCGCTGCATGTAGAGCGCCGTCCCGCCTGCGATCACGGCGAGCGCAAGAACGCCGCCGATCCACTTTTTCATGACGGTTCCCTCATCAGCGCGGGTGTTGTGTTCTTTGCTTGCGCTAGCAGATCCTGTTCGACGGCCCATAACCGGTCCTGGCCCCAATGCGCGGGCTTGTCGGCGACGCGAAACGACGGCACGCCCCAAAGTCCGAGATCAAAGAGTTCCGCACGGTTCGCTTCGGCGCGTGCCCGCCAAGTGTCATCCTTGAGAGCGTCGTTGACGGCTGCGTGGGAGACGCCTGCGCGCTGTGCAATTCGCATCAGGCCCGCGTCGGTCGCGGCGTCCACACCTTCCGAGAACACCCCGCGCAAGAAGGACTGCACAAAGGCATCGTCCGCGCCCGTTCCCAGGGTGTGATGCAAGACGGCCAAGCCTCGCTCGACGCCGCGGCCGACTGGGTCGCACACGTCGCCGAACGGCAAATTCCAGCGCTCGGCTTCTCGCTTGGTGTCGCGGATGATGTAGTAGCGTTTAGCTGCCGGCACTGGCAGTCCGCGCATCACCATTGGCAGCACAGGCCGCAGCTTGAGTCTGGCCCCCCGGCGCCGCGCCAGCCCTGCGATACGCTCAGCGGCCAAATAGGTGTAGGGACTGCGAAACGACAAGAAAAAATCGATCTCGCCGCCTGTCTTGGTTTCGTCCACCACATCTTCTGCGATCCAGTTCACGATTGCCGGCGCGCCGGCGCGCGTGAAGGCAAGCCGCTCTTCCAGGTAGGGCAACCGATCCAAACCCCAATACCACTCACCTTCGAAGTGCAATGTCGCGCCGAGATAGTGGCCGAGCCTCTTGCGCAAGGCGTCGCCTACCGTGAACGCCTCTGCGGTCTGCTGGGGAGTCGCAACGCTGCTGTCGCTGCCGCGCCAAAGCCTGTCACCGAGCTCGAGTGCGGCGGAGACGAAGGCCTTCGGATCGTCGATTGCGGCAAGCCGCAGCGCGCCCGTCGGCGCCGCATTTGGCGCAATCTCGTGAGGCGTATCGGGAAACGCGATGCTATGCGCGCCGGCGAGCAGGATCGCGTCGCGGCGCGCATACGTACTGAGGCGCTGGGCCTGCGGTGCAGCGCTGACGTCCGGTGGCGATACGCAGTGTAGCCGCCAGTCAACGTCGTAAGCCGCCATCAAACGCGGCATCACGTTCATCAGCAGATGGGAATAAGGATCGGCAGCATCGTAAAACACATCGATGCGTGGGCGGCGCCCGGTAAGCCGACGACGCAAGGCGGCGCGGGCGCGACTCACAGCGCGTAGCGTGCGACTCGTGAGCGCGCGGCCACCCAACCGCGCCAACAGCTTGCGCAAGCTTGCCTCCTACGCCGGTTATGGCATTATGAGTGCCATAACATCGGCGGCGCGAGCAAGGCCAAAAATCTGGACGCCATGTGACCAAGCGAGCCAAGACTGTCGCCGAGCAGCCAATGCGGCCGGCCCGCACCGCCAGAGACGGCCGCACG
Source organism: Hyphomonadaceae bacterium (assembly GCA_019753175.1). GTDB lineage: Bacteria > Pseudomonadota > Alphaproteobacteria > Caulobacterales > Aquidulcibacteraceae > Vitreimonas. The sequence continues at coordinate 11,343 of JAIELK010000012.1, read as the reverse complement.
TTACGTTCGGACGCATCGCGAGCCGCGATCGTGTCAGCTATGCTGCAACTCGCATCGGAGGGGGATTTGGAGCCGAGCGCGGGCGCCGTGGCGGAGCGCGCCGGTGTGGGGCGGCGTACGGTGTTCCGTTTATTTCGCGATATGGACAGCCTCTACGGCGAAATGCACGCGGCGATCTTGAAGCGCGTCGAACACATTGTTCGCGAGCCGATCGAGGGAACCAGCTGGCGGGAGCGGCTGGACCGTCTGATTGAGCGGCGGGTGCGCTTCTACGAAGAGATCTTGCCATACAAGAGTGCCGCAGAGGCACATCGTCACCGCTCGCAGTTCTTGCGCGCCGCGCATGGACAGTTCACGCAGATTCTCCGCGAAATGTTGCTGTTTGTGCTGCCAAGAAGCTCAAAAGACGATGTCGACACAAAGGAAGCTCTCGAAGTCGCGCTCAGCTTCGAAGCGTGGCGGCGGTTGCGGCAGGAACAGCGGCTGTCGCCAAAGGCAGGGCTGCGGGTCGTGAAGCGGATCGTTGCCGCCTTGGTCGATTAGCCGGAGGCCCGCAAGTGCACAAAGACCAAGCACCAATCCTTTTCGGCATGCCGGGATCGCTCTACACGGCCAAAGCGCGTTCCTATCTTCGCAAGGCGCGGATCGCCTATGAGGAACGCTGCGTCGGAGATCCGCGCTTTCACGCCGAGATCGCGCCGAAGATCGGGCGCTTCATCATGCCGGTGGTGGAAATGCCCGGGGGCGTGGTGCTGCAGGACACAGCCGACATCATCGATCACTTCGAGGCGGCAGGGCAGGGACCGTGGCGCGCAGCGCCCGAAAATCCCGTCATGCGCGTGATTGCCGGCGTCCTGGACCTGTTTGGCGGCGAGGGTTTGCTTCGTCCGGCGATGCACTATCGCTGGAACTTCGACGCCGAGAATCTGGAGTTCCTGCGCGCGGATTTCTGCGCCGCGCTGGCGCCAGCCGGGGACGCCGATGTGCACGCCACCGTTTTCGGCGTCGCCAGCGCTCGCATGCGCAAGGCGATGGCGGCGTTCGGCGTGACGCCGCAAACCCAACCCGCCATCGAGGCGAGCTATGGTGAGTTCCTTGCTCTGTTCGAAGCGCATCTCGCGGGCGCACCCTATCTGCTCGGCGGGCGCCCGACGCTGGCGGACTACGGCTTCATCGGGCCGTTATTCGCGCATCTGGCGCGCGATCCCTATCCTGCGCAGCTGATGAAGCGGCAGGCGCCGCGCGTTTGGCGCTGGGTGGAGCGCATGAACGCGCCCGATCTGAATGCCGGCGAGTATGTGTCCGCGGACGCTAGCGTCTTCACGGAGTCGCCGCCGACGCTGATGGCGCTGTTGCGGTTCGTGGCCCAAGACTTCCTGCCTGATCTTGCGGCGCAGGTGGCGTTCGCGAATCGCTGGCTGGACGAACGCCCGGACATCGAGGTCGGAAGCAATGGTTGCCCACGTCCCGGTGACCGCAGCATTGGTTTTGCAAACTTCGCTTGGCGTGGTCACGAGCTGAGGGTCGCAGTCATGCCTTATCGCTTCTTCATGCTGCAGCGGATCCAAGATGCGTTCGCCCAGGCTGAACAGAGTGCGCGCGGAGTGATCGAAGACCTATTCGATGATGTCGGCTTGAGCCCGCTGCTCACGCTAAGAACACGGCGACGAGTGGAGCGGCGCAACTACCTCGAGGTCTGGGGCGCTACTCAATCGTGACTACCAGGCTTGCGAGGTGCGCGAGCGCCGCCGCTAGCTCTCCGCTCCCACAAGCGGTAAGCAGACGATGGGAGAGGGAATGTCCGAGAACGGGAGCCAAGCAAAGACGGTGCGCAAGCCGCTGGGTTTCTGGGGTTGCTGGTCGCTCACCGTAGGCGTGATGATCGGCTCGGGCGTGTTTACGCTGCCTGCTGTGCTTGCGCCTTACGGAACGCTGAGCTTCGGCGGCTGGTTGATCAGCGGGCTGGGTTCGATCCTGCTTGCGCTCACGATCGGTCGGCTTGCCTCGCGCACTAGCCGCAGCGGTGGGCCCTACGTCTATACGCGTGACGCGTTCGGAGATTTCTTCGCCTTCCTGATCGCATGGGGCCACTGGCTGTCCTACTGGATCGCCATTCCCGCCATCGCGCTGGCCTTTGTGGGCTATCTTCCGGTGTTCATACCGGCGCTGGCGGACCGCACACTTTGGCAAGCCTTAGCGGCGCTCACACTGATCTGGACGTTGACCCTCGTTTGCGTTGCGGGGGTACGTGAAGCTGGCTTTGCGCAACTGGCGATGACGGTCCTTAAGCTCATTCCTCTGCTGGCGGTGATCGCACTCGGCGTCATTGCAGGCGAGCGGCAGAATCTCCCGGCCTTTAGTCCGAGTGGCGAGCCCGTGTTTGCGGTGCTGGCGACGACAGCGCTGCTGACCATGTGGGCGTTCTCAGGCTTGGAGGCCGGTTCATTGCCGGCGAGCGATGTGACCGACGCCCAGCGCACTATTCCGCGCGCTGTTGTTTCCGGGACAATTCTCGTGACGGTCGTGTATATTGCGGCGACCGCGGCGGTGATGCTGCTGGTGCCTGCGGCTGAGCTTGCGCAATCGACAGCGCCGTTCTCGGACGCGGCGCGCGCGTTTGGCGCGTGGGGGCCCCTGTTGGTAGCGGCCGGCGCCCTGGCGGCGACGGCGGGGGCGCTCAACGGCGTGATCTTTGTGGCCGGACAATTGCCGATGGCTGCCGCGATTGATCGTTTGGCGCCGCGTTTCCTCTCGCGCACCAATGCCGGCGGTTCGCCTTACGCGGCGTTGTTGATCTCGTCCGTGCTCGGTTCGCTCTTGTTGGCGATGAATTACAGCCGTGGCCTGATTGGCGCCTTCACCTTCCTCTCGATGATGTCGACGCTGGCCGTGCTCGTGCCACTCTTGGCGAGCGCCGCCGCGGAGCTGCGGCACTCATGGAAGTCCGCCAAGGGTTGGGCGGCGGTGGCGCTGCTGGCGGGAGTGATTTGCCTCTTTGCCATCGTTGGCTCCGGCGCCGAGGTCATCGGATGGGGCATGGCGCTCTTGCTCCTCGGCGCGCCGCTTTATTATGTGCTGCGCCAACCGCAGAAAGTCCCCGCATGACCTTGCAGAGCGCCCCCGAGACCGCACCGGCACTTTGGTACCGAGACCCGTCGCGGTGGCCGGTGGAGCGCGCTGCGATCTTCGCCAAGAGCTGGCAGTTCGTCACCCATGAGAGCGCGCTGGCCGAGACTGGGTCGTGGCGAGCGGAAACGCTTGCGGGTTATCCGATCATCGTTGTGCGTGACGAGAAGGGTGGTCTACGCGCGTTCCACAACGTGTGCCGGCACCGCGCGGGACCATTGGTCAGCGAACGGTCAGGGGTTTGCGACGGCGCATTGACGTGTCGCTATCACGGCTGGCGCTACGCGCTCGACGGGCGTTTGCGGCAGGCGCGCGACTTTGGCCCCGCTGCTGGTTTCGACCCGCGCGACTTTGCGCTGTTCCCCGTGCGCGTCGAATGCTGGCGAGGTCTTTTGTTTGTGTGCATCGAAGCAGAGGCGCCCGCGCTTGCGGACCTCATGGCGCCGGTGGAGCGCAGATTGGGCGACCGTGACTGGTCGAATCTACGCGTTGGCTTGGAGCGCATGCATGTACTCGACTGCAATTGGAAGACCTATGTCGAGAATTACCTTGAAGGCTACCATGTCCCGATCATGCACCCGAGCCTCGACCGCGACATTCGTTCCGAAGCGTATCGCGTCTGGGTCGAAGGGCGCGTCGCGTTGCACGAAGCGCCGCCGCGCGAGCAGGGCGTCTATGACGGCGTCTGGGCCTGGGTGTGGCCGAACATCGGCGTCAACGTCTATCAAAGCGGCGTGATGATCGAGCGCATGTCGCCGATCGGACCAGCGCAGACAAGGTTGGATTACTTCTATCTGACGCCCGGCGGCGCTGAGCCTACGCCAGAGACGCTGGCCATGTCGGATGACGTTACCGCCGAAGATAAATGGATCGTCGAGCGCGTGCAGGAGAATTTGAACGCCGGCGTCTACCAGACTGGGCGCCTGTCCCCCAAGCACGAGGGCGCCGTTGCGGCCTTTCAGGCTTGGGTTGCCGAAGCGATTGGCAACCGCGCGTAGTCGCCTAGAGTGACGCCTCAATGGGAGAGTTCGATGGCGATGATGAGGTGGAATCGGCGGCAGCTGGCGCTCGCTGCTTTGGCGGCGGGATGCGCACAAGGCGCGAGCGCAGCTGACATTATCATCCACGGCGGCGCCATCTACACAGGCGTCGCCGCCGCTTCTCGCGTCGAAGCGGTGCGCATTCGCGCTGGCCGGTTCGTTTTTGCCGGCGTGCTCGCTGACGCGCGCTCGGGCGTTCCCGCCCGCGAGATCAATCTGCAGGGCGCGGCGGCGTTTCCGGGGTTTAACGATGCGCACGTGCATTTGCCCCAGGTCGGTCTCGCCGCGATGATGCTGGATCTTGTCGGGGTCGCTTCGCTCGCGGACCTGCAGCAACGCTTGCGTGACTATGCTCGTGCACATCCCGAGGGACCGATTGTCGGGCGAGGCTGGATCGAGACCCATTGGCCGGAGCGGCGCTTCCCAACGCGTGCGGACCTCGAAGCGATTGTCCGCGACCGGCCCGTCTATCTCGAACGCATTGATGGCCATGCCGCGGTCGCCAACTCGGCCGCGCTTGCATTGGGCGGGATCGACAGCGCCACGCGCGACCCCGACGGCGGCAGCATCGAACGCGACGCATCCGGCGCCGCCACAGGCATGCTGATCGATAACGCGATGACACTGGTGCAGTCGCGCCTGCCGGCGCCGACAGCGGCGATGAAGCGTGATGCGCTAGCGGAAGCGGCGCGGCTCTATGCATCGCGCGGATGGACGGGCGTAGCCAATATGAGCACCAGCGGCGAAGAGGCCATGCTGTTTCTCGACTCCGCGGCACATGGCGCTTTGCCGCTGAACGCCGACCTTTATCTGACCCCGGAGGATTCCGAGACCGTGTTTGTGCGCGGACCCTTTGGCATGGGGCGCGCGCGCGTGCGCGGCGTCAAACTTTATGTGGACGGCGCGCTCGGTTCGCGCGGCGCCGCGCTGCTGGCGCCCTACAGCGACGCGGATACCTCAGGCTTGTTGGTGATGCCGCCGGAAGAGATCGCTCGGTTCGCGCGCCGAGCGCGCGAGCGCGGCGTGCAGCTCGCCACGCACGCGATCGGCGATCGCGGCAATCGACTGGTGCTTGATGTTTACCGCGACGCCTTCGCCGGCGATCCCAGCGCCTTGCGCGCCGCACGGTGGCGTATCGAGCACGCGCAGGTGATCGATCCCACCGATATTCCGCGCTTCGCGCAGATGGGCGTGATCGCATCAATGCAGCCTTCGCACGCGATCAGCGATCTGCACTTTGCGCCGGCGCGGCTGGGCGACCAGCGCCTCGCTGGCGCCTATGCGTGGAATGCGTTGCTGCGCTCCGGCGCGGTGATTGCCGGCGGCTCCGATGCGCCGGTGGAGAAGGGCGATCCGCTGATCGAGTTCTACGCCGCCTGCCATCGCCACGATCTCAACGGTTTCGCGGGTCCGAACTGGCGCCTGCAGGAGCGTGTTTCTCGCGCTGAGGCGCTGGCGATGCTAACGATCGGGCCGGCCTTCGCTGCGTTCAGCGAAGCCGAACGCGGAACGATCGAAGTCGGCAAGCGCGCCGATCTTTCCTGCTTCTCAGCCGATCTGATGACGTGCGAGCCGGCCGATATCCCGCGCGCCCGTCCGGTGCTGACGATGTGCGAGGGCGAGGTGACGCACGAGGCGCTGTGATCGTGAGCCTTGCTAGGGCGCCGCCGCCAGCGCGCGCGCGCTTTGCTCGAGCAGATCGAAGTGAGCACGCAGCTGGCTGACAGCGCGATCGAAGTAAGCCACATCGCGATGGGTGCGGGCCTGCATGACGCCGCCTTCCATCGCCGTCAGCACGAATTGCGCCAGCGCCTTCTTTTCGGCGCCTGGCGGTATCCGTGCGCCGGCGGCCTCCAGGCACTCCTCAATGGCCTTGGTCCAGTTCTGGAAGTTGGCCGCGAGCAATTCGCGCACCGCCGGGTCGGGCTCGTGCAGCTCAAGCGCCAACGATCCGATCGGGCAGCCATAGGTGCAGTCGGACTCGAGGATCAGCGTCCGATAGTGCTGCAATAGCGCGAAGATCTTGTCGATCGGATCCTCGACGCCACGCCAGGCAGGCTCGAGCAATTGCTCGCCAATACCATCGCGATAAGCCTCCAGCACGGCGAGCAGCACGTCCTGCTTCGACGGGAACGCGTGATAGAGGCTGCCGGAATTGAGCTGGGTGCGGCTGAGCAGGTCAGCGATCGACGTCGAAATGTAGCCCTTGAGCCAAAACAGCTCCATGGCGGCAAAGACGATCTTCTCTCGCGGGGATGAAGCCTTCACGCCTTTGTTTGATCGATCAAGCAACTCCACGTCAAGAGGGCTCGGACGCACTCAGCGAGGGGGGGCGGTCGAACTTGACGTAGGCAAGTTGGTGTGTAGATTGATCATTCAATCAAGTCCTTGGGGAGGAGTCATGCGTTTGTTCTTGTACGCTGTTCTGGCGTTTTTCACCGTGGTGCCTGCGCAGGCTGAGGTGTCCGAGGCCACGCCGAGCATGTTCGTCGTGCAGGGCGAGCGTTTGGCTGGGGACAGCCCCGACCACGTCTGGCGGTCTGTGGCGCGCATCAGCCAATGGTGGGATGGCGCACACACGTACTCTGGCGATGCGCGGCGCCTGTCGCTCGCGACCCGCGCCGGGGGATGTTTCTGCGAACGTTGGGCGGATCAGTCGGTCGAGCACGCCCGCGTCATCATGGTGATGGAGCATGAAGGCGTGCGCACCCTGCGGATGGCCGGCGCGCTGGGACCGTTGCAGGCGATCGGCGCGGGTGGCGTGCTGACCATTGTGGTCGCGCCCGACGGTGATGGCGCGAAGATCACCATGAATTACCGCGTTTCCGGGGATGCTTCGCTCGGACTCGACGCGATGGCGCCCGCGGTGGACATGGTGCTGATGAATCAGCTCGACCGCTTGCAGCGTTACGCCTCGACCGGCGCGGCGCGGGCGGCCAACGATGGTTGATCCGCAAAAGGCGGTGGCGACGCAAATCGCCAATATCGAGAAGAAGACCGGGAAAAGCCTTGCTCAGCTGACGGCTGCAATTGGCAAATCTGGGCTGACAAAGCATGGCGAGGTGCGCGCCTGGGCGATGGAGATGTTCAAGCTCGGGCACGGCGACGCCCACACGCTGACCCATGTCGCGCTTATGTCGACGAAGGCGACGGGAAACAGTGAAGGCGATGCGCTCGCCGAGATCTATGCCGGCAAGAGGCGCGCCTTCGTCCCGTCCATGACAAGCTGATGCGCGCCGTCGAAGGCTTCGGCGAATTCGAAATCGCCCCGAAGAAGGGATACGTGTCGCTGCGGCGCAAGAAGCAGTTCGCGATGCTGGGACCGAAGACCAACGATCGCTTCGAGCTAGGGCTCAATCTCAAGGAGCAGGTTGCGCACCCGCGCATCAAGGCGCAACCGCCCGGCGGCATGTGCCAGTACATCGCGGCGCTTGCCGACGCCGGCGAGGTCGATGCCGCGCTGATCGCAATCCTTCGGCGCGCTTATGACGGGGCCGGCTGACTCGCTTGAGTCGGTGACTATGCTGCGACGCCACTGGTCGGCGACAGCGCCACCGAGGGCTCCTGCGGGTCGCGCAGCACGTAGCCGCGGCCCCACACCGTCTCAATATAGTGGTCGCCGCCGGTGGCAGCCGCCAGTTTCTTGCGCAGCTTGCAGATGAAGACGTCGATGATCTTCAGTTCCGGCTCGTCCATGCCGCCGTAGAGATGATTGAGGAACATCTCCTTGGTCAGCGTCGTGCCTTTGCGCAGCGAGAGCAACTCCAGCATCTGATATTCTTTGCCGGTCAGATGCACGCGCTGGGCGTCGACCTCGACCGTCTTGGCGTCGAGATTGACGACGATGTCGCCCGTTTTGATAGTGGAATGAGCATGCCCCTTGGAGCGGCGCACGATCGCATTGATGCGCGCGATCAGCTCGTCCTTGTTGAAGGGCTTGGTCATGTAATCGTCGGCGCCGTAGCCGAGGCCGCGCACCTTGGTGTCGATGTCGGCGGTGCCGGACAGGATCAGGATTGGCGTGTTGACCCGCGCCACGCGCAGCTGCTTTAGCACCTCGTAGCCGTGCATGTCCGGCAGCGACAGGTCGAGTACGATGATGTCGTAGTCGTAGAGCTTGCCGAGGTCGATGCCTTCCTCGCCAAGATCGGTCGAGTAGATGTTGAAGCCCTCTGACTTCAGCATCAGTTCGATGCCCTGCGCTGTCGCGCTGTCATCCTCGATCAACAAGACTCGCATTTGCCCTCTCCGACCACAGCGCGCATGCACGCCGCCCCAGCGGCTACGTTAAGCTTTCGAGCTATTAACAGACTCATGTCTTAAGAAAGTCTGTTCGGACCATCGAAAGCTAGCGAAACCGCAGAATCTCAATGAGTCTGTTCGGGGTGTCGCGCAAGACTCTGCGTCTCAAAAAAGTGCTCATACTAGTAGAGCGAATGATTGCGGCCTCGGAATCATCCAGGGTCTTCGCGGCCTTTTGGTAAACGCGATGTTCACCATGTCACTGCATTTGCTGTGAGCAGCTTATGGTCTCCGTCCTTTCCAGACTCGCGCACGAGATCGATGCGCTCGAAGTGCGCCGTTTCGAAGGGCGCGTCACCGGCTTGTCAGGCGCGTTGATCGAAGCCAGCGGCCCGACGGAAGCCTTGGCGCTTGGCGCGCGCGCGACCATTCACGGCGCACGCGACGTGCGCGCCGAAATCGTCGGCTTCCGCGGGGACCGCGCGTTGTTCGCGCCGTACGACTCGATCGAAGCGATCCGTCCAGGCGCGCGCGTGAGTCTTGAGGGCGCAGCGCCCATGGTGCGCCCCTCGCGCGCGTGGTTGGGGCGCGTGATCGATTGCTTCGGCCGTCCCGTTGACGGGGAGGGGCCGCTGGCGCAGGGCGTCAAGCCGCAGCTTGTGCGCGCGCCGCCGCCTTCGGCGCATGATCGCTCACGCGTCGGCGGCCGGCTCGATGTCGGCGTGCGCGCCATCAACGCCTTTGCCGCGCTCTGTCGCGGGCAGCGCATGGGCGTGTTCGCGGGCTCGGGCGTCGGAAAGTCGGTGCTGATGTCGATGTTGGCGCGCGGCGCGAGCGCTGACGTCATCGTCATTGGCTTGGTCGGTGAGCGCGGGCGCGAGGTGAAGGAGTTCATCGAGGATACGCTCGGCGAAGAGGGCCGCCGGCGCTCCGTCGTCGTCGTCGCCACGTCCGATGAGAGCGCAGCACGGCGGCGACTCGCGCCGCACATGGCCTGTGCGGTGGCGGAATACTTCCGCGACGAAGGCAAGGATGTACTGCTGCTGGTCGACAGCGTAACCCGTTTCGCCATGGCGCAGCGCGAGATCGGTCTGTCGGTGGGCGAGCCGCCGACGACAAAAGGCTACACGCCGTCCGTGTTCGCAGAATTGCCGAAGCTGATGGAGCGGGCAGGGCCGGGGCGCGAAGGTGAGCAGGGCTCCATCACGGCGCTCTTCACGGTGCTCGTCGACGGTGACGACCACAACGAGCCGATCGCCGACGCCGTGCGCGGCATTCTCGACGGTCACATTGTCATGGAGCGCGCCATCGCCGAGCGCGGCCGTTATCCCGCGATCAACGTGCTCAAATCGATCTCGCGGCTGATGCCGATGTGTCATGCGGCGGAGGAGAACGCGCTTGTGCTCCGCGCGCGCGCGGCGCTCTCGCTTTACGCGGAAATGGAAGAGCTGATCCGTATCGGCGCTTACAAGCCCGGGGCCGACGCCGAAGTCGACGAAGCCGTGCGCGTCCGGCCCGCGCTCGAAGCATTTCTGACGCAAGCGCGCGAGGAACGCACGCCGATCAAGGACGGTTTCGCCATGTTGGCGGAGGCGTTGCGGTGAGGGGCGCACAATCGCTCCCCCTCCCCTTGAGGGGAGGGGGCAGGGGGCGGGTTGAAGCGCTTCGCATGCCAACTCATCTCACTCGACTCGAGCGCCAGCCTTCTTACGTCCGGCCTCACCCCACCCCCATATTCCCTCCCCTTGAGAGGAGGGGGCCATGAAATCCTTCCGAACCCTCCTCAAGCTCGCCGCCCGTGACCTAGATACGCTGCGCCGTGCGCTTGCGGCCGAGTTCGCCAAGGAAACCGATTGTATCGATCGCATTGCCGGCCACGAGCAGAGCATCCGTGCCGAACAAGAATTTGCGAGGCATGACTATGAGTCGGCGCGTGCTTATGGCGGTTATGCGCAAGCTGCGCTGGCGGTGCGCAGGGCGCTCGAAGCTGAACGCGCCGCCATCGCCGGCGAGATTGAGCGCCTGCGTGCGCTGATCGCCGCCGCGCACGTGGAAGTGCGGAAATTCGAACGGCTGATAGAGCTGGAAGAGGCGCGCGAGCGCGCCCGCCGCGAGAAGCGCGAAGATTCCGAACTCGATGAAATGTCGACGCTGCGCCACGTGCGTAAAACAGTCTGATTGCGGCATGATCGGATATCAACGACGGTATTGGTTTTTCGCCACGGCGCTTGCGGGGTTGGCGGGGTTCGCCGATGCGACGGCGTTCGTCCATCTCGGCGGATACTTCGTTTCATTCATGAGCGGCAATTCTACTCGGCTTGGGGTAGGCTTTGTGGAATCGATGTCAGTTGCGGCGCTCGCCGGAGCACTGATTGCTCTTTTCGTCATCGGAGCGATGATCGGCGCGCTCGTCAACCGCAGCGGCGCTCGCGCCGGAAGCGTGCGCGTGCTTGCAATGGTGAGCGCGGGCCTTGCCTTTTCCGCGCTCCTGGCGAGCGGCGGCGCATCGACACTGGCGGTTGCGGCGCTCGCGTGCTCGATGGGCGCACTCAACGGTGTTTTTCAGCGCGACGGCGATGTCGGCATCGCTCTCACTTACATGACGGGCACCCTTGTTCGTATGGCCCGCGGCCTTGCCGCCGCGCTGATGGGGGGGCCACGGTGGAACTGGGTGCCGTATGCGTTGCTGTGGATCGGCCTCGTTTTCGGCGCAGCGCTCGGCGCGCTCAGCTACAGTCAGTTCGGTCTGAATGGTTTGTGGGGCGCAGCCGCCGCCGCATTGTGCCTCACCGTCCTGTTCAAGCGACTGCCTGACTAGATTCTGTACCCATAAACGGGATTCACAGGGCGTGCGAATGCTGATTCACTCTCTGCACGGGAGGGTGAGATGGCGCGTTTCGACCTCAGCGATGCGGAATGGGCTCTGATCAAGCCA
>JAIELK010000004.1 GCA_019753175.1 Hyphomonadaceae bacterium | reverse complement strand
GAGAAGGATGCGCTAAGTTCTGAAACGTCGCCGCGTGAAGCGCCCCTTCTCCCGCATGGGCGGGAGAAGGTGGCCCGGAGGGCCGGATGAGGGTGGGCAATTGCAAGTGAAGCGCGCGTCGATGAAGCGCTCGATCCTGAACCGCACCCCCTCATCCGTCAGCTTCGCTGACACCTTCTCCCCCTCGCGGGGGAGAAGGATGCGCTAAGTTCTGAAACGTCGCCGCGTGAAGCGCCCCTTCTCCCGCATGGGCGGGAGAAGGTGGCCCGAAGGGCCGGATGAGGGTGGGCGTTTGAGCTTGAGCGCGGCGTCTCCGCTCGCGCCAAGTTCTGAAATCCACCCCCTCATCCGTCAGCTTCGCTGACACCTTCTCCCCCCCTCGCGGGGGAGAAGGATGCGCTAACCCTTCAGCGCACGATCCAGAAAGTCGTACAACCCGTCCCCGCCGGCGAACACGTCCGCATTCGCAATCCGCGCCACCCGCCACCCTGCGTTTTCCAGAAACGCAGTGCGCTCAGCATCAAACGCAGCGTGCTCCGCATCGGCGTGCGAGGGCCCGTCCACCTCGATCACCAGCCGCACGCTGACGCAGGCAAAATCCACGACATACGGTCCGATCGCGTGTTGGCGGCGGAATTTGGCTTCGCGATAACGGCGCGAGCGCAACATGCGCCAGAGCTTATCCTCGGCGCTGGTGAGGTCTTTGCGCATCGTCTTCGCGCGCGTGATGGAGCTGTCGTCGCGCATCGACAAAACATTACACGCGCACCTTCTCCCCCGCGAGGGGGAGAAGGTGCGCGAAGCCCGGATGAGGGGGTGCGGCTCAGAACGCGGCGCGAGCACGAAACACCAGCGCCGCCCCCTCACCCTGCCCTCTCCCCCGAGAAGGGGGAGAGGGGCGCGCTGATCTTCAAGCGCAGCGTGGGTAGAACAAAACTTATCCAACCCTCCTCGCCCCGCCCCATACTCCCCCGGCGCATGAACGCCTCGCCCCTCCCCGCCCCCGACCGCACAGCGCCCATGGCGCTGTGGCGCGTTGCGGAGGCGTTCATGCGCATCTTGTACAGCTTGTTCGACAACCCCGAGGACGTCGCCGCACAACATACTTTGACGCTGAAGCCTTATCAGCTCATGGCCTCGTGGCTGCGCGTCGGCGAAGCGTTGCTGCGTCGGCTGCTGCTGATCGAAGCGTCGGCCTATCCCAAGCCCAACCCGCCTCCGCTGTTGCGCAAGCCGCGCCGACGCGTGCGCAAAGAGCTGAGCTTCTGGCCCGATAAGCCGGAGGCGTGGCGAGTCAGCTTTCGCTGTTTTTCCGCCGTCACGCTTCGACACGCTCAGCGTGACGCATTGGGTGGTAGCGCAAACTTCAACAGCATCAGCCTGAGCTTGTCGACGGCGAGGCGGCGCGGAAGCCGCTTCCGCTCCGCCTGGCCGCTGGCCGAGCGCTACGAAGCTTTGGTCCGCGTGTTCAACAATCCCGCCGCTTATGCGCGTCGGCTGGCGGCGCGGCTGCACGCCACCCCGCACCGCGTTGCTGAGGTGCTGAAAACCCCGCCCGAAGCGGAGCATCGCGTCGAAAACTACGCCGAGCTCACCGAAACGGCGGCGACGCATGCCAAACGCTTCAATTCGAGTTGACCGGCGCGGTGCCGCTCGCACGAATCTTGCCACACTCGCGACGTATGCACCGCCCATGCTCGTGCGCGCGATCGCCCTTGCGCTCCTCGTCTCCGCTTGCACCACGACGGAAACGCCGCCGCCGGGGCGCTTCGAAGTGCTGTGGGCCAAACCCAACGTCCCCTACGAGAGCTTCGTCGCCGACATCGACGCCTGCGCCCCGCGCGCACAAGCCGCTCGTACCGCCGTTCCGTACCATCGCGGCGACCCCGTCAATGACCAAGTGCTGCCGATTCATCTCTGGCGTTCGCTGGTTACCGGGGCGCATCAGGAAGCCGCGGCGGCCGACGCCTACGCGGCGTGCTTCCAACCGCGCGGCTACCGCCTGATCTATGTCAGCGAAGCTGACGCGATGGCGTTCGAGGCGATCGGCTTCATCGACGATCCGCAGACGACCATGGACGCGTCATTCGCCAACTTGCGCGAAAGGCAGCTGCGCTTTCTGCACGCGCTCGCCAGCGCGCCGCGATCGGGACGCGCCGGCGCCGTTCGCAACGTGCCGCTTGTGGACCGCGTGCATGGGGTGCGCGACTGGACGCGCTAAGGCGTCGCCGGCCGCATCGTGCCCGCCGCCCGCGACAGATCCAATCCACCCAACCCGCTCGGCCGCGCGCACATGGTCGCGCCGGCTGCAACCGGCGTCGCGTTGCGCGAACGCGCGCACTCGATCTGGCCGAAGCCGTCGGCGTGCGGGGCGACGGCACGCGCGAACAGCGCCGCTTCCAATTGCCGCCCGCGCAAGCCGGTCTCCGCCGCAAGCAGCGCCAGCGCCGCAGAAACGTGCGGCGCCGCCATCGAAGTGCCTTGCAGGAACGAGTAATAGCAGCGTTCGGCCGCGTTGCTGTTGACCGGATCGTAGCAGCCCGCGGTGGTGGCGCGCGTTGACAGAACGCCGTCGGGGCGGCCGTCGCTGTCGGCGTCGGCGAACACGTCGCCGCCGGGCGCAAGCAGATCGAGCTGCGGGCCGAAGTTCGAGTAAAACGAGAGGTCGCCGCGGCCGTCGCTGGCGCCGACGGTGACGACGTTGTTGCAGTTCGCCGGCGCGTAGAGCGAAGCCTGGTTGGCCTTGTTGCCGGCGGCGACAACGACAACCACGTTGCGCGCGACCGCCGCGTCGATCGCCGCTTGCATCGACGCCGGGCACGGCGCCTGGATCGAGAGGCTCAGATTGATGATGTCAGCGGGGTTGCGGTTGACGATCTGCTGGCCGGCGGCGTTCAGCGCGGGCGCAAGTCCCGCCGCCCAGCGAATGCCGGACACGATGTCGGCCAGCTCGCCGCCGCAGCGCCCCAGCACGCGGACCGGCACGACGGTGACGTTCCAGGCGCCGCCGGCGACGCCGACACGGTCGTTGGTGACCGCGGCGCCGACTGTGCCGGCGACGTGGGTGCCGTGATACGAATTCTCCGTCGCCGCGCCGCAGCGATCGCCCGCATCCTGGGCGTCGGCGTCGACACCATCGCCGTCGCCGCCGCGTTCGACATTGGTGATGAGATCGGCGCCGGGCGCGACATTGGCGGAGCCCGTGATCTCCGGGTGCGTGAGATCGAGGCCGGTATCGAGCACAGCGACGCGCACGGCGCGCGAGCCGATCTGCGCGGCTTGCCAGTATGAGACAAACCCCGCCCCGCCTGCGCTCTGTCCTTCACCGGCCCCGCGCGGGCGATAGTGCCACTGCAACGCCAGCAGCGGATCATTCGGCACGCCGCCAAGCGGCGCTTGCGGTTGTGGCTGCGGTTGTTGCCCGGGCGCTGGCGCCGGTTGCTGTTGCGGGGGCTGCGTTGTCTTATCGCGCGGCGGCAATTGAAAGCCCGCTGTGGCGATGAAATTCGGTTCGACATACTCGAACTGCCGTGACGCCGTCAGGCGTTGAATGGCGCAGCGCGTTGCCAGCGCGATGTCAGCTTCAAGCTGGCCTTGGCTGACGATGCGCGGGCAGCGATCGGCCTGGTTCCACTCGATTGCCGCCGGCGCCGCTTCCGCCGCCGCCGTTTCGCCCTGCTGCGCGAAACGCAGCGATGTCGGGCTAGCACCAACACCGACCAGATCGATTGTCACCACGCCGCCCGGGCGCACATTGATCTCGCCCTCAACACCCAGGCGCTGCAGCAGATCGCGCGCGGCGGTGCGCGCCGCATCGGAGGCTTCCGTCTCGGCACGGGCGCGTACTTGCTCGACCATCTCGTCTGGGAGCCTTTCGAGCGCATCCATGCCCCCAGTGCGAAGCGCGCGCACGAAGTTGCTGGCGAGACCAAGGTCGCTGGCGGCGCTTTCGAGTTCGGCCTCCACACGAGCGCCGACGAGGATCTGTCCCGGCGCGATCAGCGTCGGCTCGGGCGCAAGCAAGGCGGCGACGCCGTCTTGCGGCTGCACCGAGCCGGCAAGCGCGCGCGCGTCCAGCGGCACATCCTCGAGCGGAGCAGGCCCCGGCGCTTCCGTTGACGGCTGACCGGTGATGTCGCGCCAGACTTCTCCGGCCTGCTCGCACGCCGCAAGCGCCAGCAGCGGTGCGAGCGCCATGGCGGCCAGGTTCCAGCGGCGTTGCGACATGCTTGGCTCCCCACGCTTTTTAGCCGATGCTTGTTTCATAGCTTGGCCTACCCAGGTGACAAAGCGATGTCAGCGAACCGCTGGCATAGACGAGAGCGAAAGCTCGGAGCATGAGCAGTTTTCCCATAGCGGCAAATTTGGCGGCCGCACAGCGGTCCGATGCGCCTCGCGCGCGAACGGAAGACGAGGCCACAACGCTGGCGGGCGGACCAGTCTTCCTGGCCGTCGAGGAGCTGCAGGAGGCATTCGCGACACCGGCCTTGGCCGAGGCGGCGGTTCCCGAGCTTTACGGCTCCGGGCTTCACGAACTGATTTGGCGCGACGGCGCCTGGCGGGTGACCATGCGCTATTGGCGCCCCGCCCCGCCTGCGCCGGTCGCACGCACGGGCGCGGCGGCGGCGCGCAAGCCGCTCGGTCACGCGCGGACGCCCGATCAAGCGCGCGCGTTGCTTGGCGGTCCCGCCGAACTGGCCAGCGAAGTGCTGCCGAAACTCTATCTTGACCACAAGCAGCTGATGCGGCGCTGGGGCGACAAGGTGCGCAACGGTCTGGGCGACATCGTCGAACGCGAAGGCAAGTTCGCCTTCGCGATCAGCTATTGGCGGCCGCTACATGCGCCCGGTGTGGCTGCACCCCTTGCACCCATTGAGCGCAGCGAACTCGCCGAACGTGTTGCCGCGCCTTTGCGGGGCCCCCAGCCGCAAGCCGACCTCGACATCGGCTTATTTGAGGACATCGCCCCGGAAAACCCCGATGTCGTTCTCGTCACCGAAGAAGGCGACGGGCGCTTCAGGGGCGAGTGAACGATAGCGCAGGCCGGACGGCGCGACCGGCGGGCTCCCGCTAGCCTGGCAGCGTCACGCGAACGAGCGCGCCCTTCGCCGCGTCTAGGATAACCACGTCACCGCCGTGTGCGCGAGCGATCGAGCGCGCCGCAGGCAAGCCCAGCCCCGCGCCGGACTTGTTCTCATCGCCGTTCAATCGGACGAACGGTTCAAAAACACTTTCACGCTGCTCTGGAGGCACGCCCGGCCCGTCGTCCTCAACATCAACGACAACGCCGCCGCCTTCCTTGCGCATGACGATCCGCGCGCTGTCACCGTATTTGAGTGCGTTCTCGACGAGATTGGCGAAGAGCCGCTTGAGCCCCAGCGACTGGCCCGTGATCACCGCGCGCTCCTCGCCTTCAAAGCTCACATTGCGGCCGGCCTCGACATGATCGTCGGCGATGCTCTGCAAGAGCGCGGAAAGATCGAGCCGAACGCGCGCCTCCTCGGCTGGGTCATCGCGCGCGAAGGCGATAAAGCTCGCCACCAGCGCCTCGACTTCGGCGATGTCCTTGGCCATGCGCTCACGCTGTTCGGCCGGCGCGTTCTCCGCAGCGAGCCGCAGTCGCATCAGCGGCGTGCGCATGTCGTGCGCGACCGCGGCCAATGTTTTGGTGCGGTCGGCAATCAGTGAGCGCAGGCGCGCCTGCATCGTGTTCACTGCGCGCGCGGCGCCGCGTAGCTCAAGCGGCCCTTCCTCACGCACAGGTTCGCTTTGCGGATTGACGCCGACCGCCTGCACCGCCTCCGAAAATGCTCGGATCGGGCGCGTCAACCGTCGCGCAAACAGCAGCGCCAACAGCGACAAGGCCAGCAGCGTGCCGCCAATCACGCCCGCAGTGCGCAAAATCCAGCCGATCTCGGCCCAGTTGCGACCCTGACGCATCACCAGCCAGCGCCCGTCCGGCAGCTCCGCGGCGACGGTGAAGCCCGCAATCAACACCACGCCCGCCGGCGCGGGAGCGAACATCGGCGGCATCGGCGGCGCGGGGACGACAACGCGAGCATGCGGCGCAGGCGCCTCGACTCTGGGGGCGGGCGCGATCACCGGCGGCGTCGGCGCAACAGCGCCGATTTGGGGCGCCGCAACAGCAGGCGGCGTGGGCGGCGTCGGCGCCGCGCTGACATCCACCGACACCTCTGTGCCCGTTTGCGATGAGGTAATCACCATGATGCGCTGGGTTTCGGCGCGCACTCGGCGCTCAATCTCGCGCGCGTGCTCTTGCAGCACCCGCGCTTCGTGCGCCGCCGCGACAGCGGCTTGGCGCGCCTCCTCGCGCATTTGCAGCGCCTCTTGCCGCTGGTTATCGGAAGCGCCATGCGCGTCGCGGACAGCGTCCTCTGCCGCGCGGATCGCGGCTTCCGCTTCGCTCGCGCTGCGCTCTGCGTCACGCCGATTCTCTTCCGCTTCAACCAGGGCCTCGCGCAGGCCTTCGAGGGCTTCACGGCGCAATTCGTCTACACCCTGAACTTGGAAGACGAACACGTCATTGCTGACGATCTTCTCGGCCGCGAGGTGCACTTGCTCCGGCGTCAGACCCAGCTGCATGGCGAGATCGGCGCGCGTCTGCGCCATCTGCTGCGACTCATGTTCGAGTTCCGGCGCATCGCGTTGGATGCTCCAGGCCATGTTATCGCCGGGCAACGGTCGGCCCTCTACGCTCGCGTAATCGTAGCCCGCTTGGAAGTGTTCGGCGATGTCGTCGGCGCGCATCACATCGGGCGGGCGCGGCGGCAACAGCAAGACAATCGCAAGCACCGCAACGAACGCGGAGGCAAGCGCCAACGCCACCAGTGCGCCCATGTAAGCGGCGATCGGAAGTCCGCTGACGCGCATCACGCAGTTGGCTTCACGGCGAACAGATAGCCTTCGCCGCGCACGGTGCGAATGATCTCCAGTCCGTTGGGCCGCTCGAGCTTGCGCCGCAACCGGCTCACTTGAACGTCGACGGCGCGATCGAACACGTCGCCATCGTTGTCGAACGCATAGTCCAGCAATTGCTCGCGGGTCAGCACCCGCTGCGGACGCTCCACGAACGCACGCAGCAAACGGAACTCACCAGCCGATAACGGAATCACCACGCCTTCGGGATCGACCAACTCGCGCCGGGCGATGTCGAGCTTGAAACCGGCGAACTGGCGCGCTTCTGCCGCTGATGTGTCCGCGTCTTTGCCCCGGCGCAGCACCGCGCGGGCGCGCGCCACCAATTCGCGCGGATTGCACGGCTTGGCGAGATAATCGTCGGCGCCGATCTCCAATCCGACGATGCGGTCGGCGTCGTCGCCAAGCGCCGAGAGCATGATGATCGGCGGCCTGCCCTTGCCGGACAAACGCTTGCAGGCGGAAAGCCCGTCCTCGCCGGGCATCATCAGGTCGAGCACGATCAAATCCACCGGCCTGGCCGCGAGCTGGCGTTCCATGGCCGGCACGTCGCCGGCGCTGACCGCCTCGAAACCGGCGCGTTCGAACACCTCGACTAGCCCGGCGCGAATGTCGGCGTCGTCGTCGACGATCAGAATACGGGCGCGGGCGGGCGTGTCGGACATCGGCATGGTTCTAGTCGCTACGGCAAGCGAACTCATCATGAGGCCCTCAAAACGGAGAACCAAGCAGGTACGGCGCCTCTGTTTCGGCAATGTTGCAAGCGCGACGTATTCAGGAAACGAAACCGGGCCATACCTCCCCCCGCAAGACGAGGCCCGGTGAGGGCGAAGGAGGGATTTTATGATGAAATTGACCACAGCCATAGCCGTGGCGCTGGCGGGCCTGACCGTGGCCGCCTACGCCGATCCCGAGGTTCGCACGATCGTGCGCACCATGGCCGGCGGCGCCGAGATCGACGCCAATAGCGACGGTTGGGTGACCCGCGCGGAAGCGCAAACCGCCATCGAGCGCGCGTTCGAACAGCTAGACGGCAATGATGATGGCCGCCTCGACGCGAGCGATCGCCGCGCGCCGCACGCCCTAACGGCCGTAGCCCGAGCGGATTGCACCACCACGGTCGAGCCCCGCGAGAACGAAACCCCGCGTTCGGGGGAACGCATCGAACGTCGCATCACCGTGATCTGCAACGGCCAGGGCGGCGAGTCGATCGACCGAGAGGTCACGATCCTCCGCGGCGGAGACCTCGACGAACACACGCGCGAGCGAATCGAACGCGAGATCGAACGTGCGCATCGCGAAGCCGAACGCGCGGGAGAGCGGGCGGAGCGCGCCGCGCGCGAAGCCGAGCGTCTCGCCGAACGGGTCGATGGGGAAGCGATGGAGCGGGAGATTCATCGCCAGGTGATCGTGATTAATGGCGGCGACGGCGCCGCCGCCCCGGTTGCGCCGATCCCGCCCGTACCGGCGGTTCCGCATCCGCCTATGTTCATGATGTTGTTCGCGAGCACGGAAGAAGCCGACCGCAACGGCGATGGCGCGCTCTCACGCGAGGAGTTCAGGGCTCAACACCTGCGCTTCTTCGACGCCAGCGACGCCAACGGTGACGGTCGCGTGCAAATGGGCCTGCCGCCAGCGCCCCCGGCCGCACCCGCCCCGCCGGCGCGGCCGAATTAGCGACGAGCGGTCGCAGCTGGGTGACGAACGTCACTGCAGGGGCTGCATCCAAAACCTAAGTTGAGTGCATCTCAGATGTTGAACGCATCGAGTTCGCTAGAAAGGAGCCGCAAATGTCCAAGTTTCTCTCTCTCGCAGCCGCTCTGGCTCTTTTCGCCCCGGCTGCGATCGCCACTCTGGCCCAAGCAGCTTTGATCGTCGCCTGATCCCCCCAAACCCGCCTGCGACGGTCTAACGAAGGCGCGGATCCCAACGGATCCGCGCCTTCTCCTTGTCTGGGGCCAAGACCCACGCTCAACGGCCATGCCCCGCAAAAAAGTCGCGGCTGGCGCATCTGCCTGAGCGTTGGCCGGCATCTCCGGATCAGCAGACAAGGAACCCAGTCATGAACAAGATCGTCACCCTCGCCGCCGCACTCGCCCTGGTTATCCCGGTGGTAGGCGTCATCATGATGCAGGCCGCGCAAATCGTCGCGTAAGCTCACGTGCGGCGCGCGCGCATCAGCAGCACCTGGCCCGACAGCACCATCGCCACGCCGCCGATCGCCAGCACGCCCCAGCTCTTGCCTTCGAGCAAGGTTGAAATCAGCATCGCCAGCGGAGGCGTAAGCGCCGAAATATACGACGCCGCGATGTAACCGCGGCTCCGCGCCAGCGCATAATACAACAGAAACGCGATCACCGAGCCGACAATCGCCAGATGCAGCAGCGACAGCGTGTAAGCCCATGTTGGCTCGTACGTCCAGGCGCGGCCGGTCGCCACCGCAAACACCGCCAGGATCGCCGTGCCGTACGCCATCGACCAAGCTGTCGCTGACGCCACGCCGATGCCGGCGAGTTCAGCGCGCCGCGCGTAGATGTTGCCGAACACTGCAAGCCCCACCGCAAGTAACGTCAAGCCGACGCCGAACATCGCCTGCTGACCCATGCCGGCGCCGACGACTTCTTCCCATGACAGCAGTGCGACGCCTGCAATCCCCAGGGCGGCGGCGATCCAGGCCAACATGTTGGCGCGCTGGCCGAAGGCGATGCGGAAACCAATCAGATTGCCGAATGCGAGCGCCGCAAACAGCACGGCAACCACCGCCGATGCGACGCGCTCCTCGGCCCAATAGACGAGCGGATAGTTAAGCGCGAACGTGAAGAAGCCGTTGAAGAACACGAACCGGTGCTGATCGAGCCTGAGCGCAATGGGCTCGCCGCGCACCAAACACCAGAGAAACAGGATCGCCGCGGCGATGGCGAAACGGTAAACGACCGACACAACTGGATCGACCACGCCCAGCTGCAACGTGATCGCGTACCACGTCGTGCCCCACGCCAGCGTGCAAATCACGAGGGCGGCTATGTCGCGCCAGCTCCAAGCAGGCGCGTCGTGCGGTTCGGCCTCTTTCATGGGGGTCCCCGGCGTCTCCTTAGCGGCTGCCGGCCGCTCTGTCGCCACCCGCCGGTACGCGGGCGTGGCGAGCCGCTGCGATGCGCCCCGCTTCCGGAGAGGCGATGCGTTGACCGCTCGGCCTCGGGGGCATACCTAGGACGAGGCGACGGGAGTGCGCCCGCAAGGGGGGCGGGCCCCTGCCCCCGGGCTCTCTTGGCGCTCCTTGCGCGACCTTCGTGGAGGCTCTTATGCGCGTACAAGTCGCCGGCCGTCAGATGGATGTCGGCGAAGCGCTTCGCACCCGGATCGAGAGCGAACTCGTGGCCGGCGTCGGAAAGTATTTCAACCGCGCAACAGACGCTGTGGTCACAGTGGCCAAGAATGGCGGCAATGGCAGCGTCGAAGTCGACTGCACCGTGCATTTAGCGTCCGGAATTTCTCTGCAAGCTGAGGGTCACGGCGGCGACGCGCACAGCGCCTTCGACAGCGCGCTGGGCAAGCTGGAGAAGCGCGTCCGCCGCTACAAGCGGCGACTGCGGAATCATCACGCTAACCACAAGTCTCCCCTTCCCGCCGAAGACGCTTCGTCCTATGTGCTCGCCCCGTTGCAGGATGAGAGCGAAGCCGACGCGGGAGCGTCGGACGAAGAGCCGGAAGCGGCGCCGCTGGTTATCGCCGAAACCAAGGTCGCGGTTCGCACCATGACGGTTTCGATGGCGGTTATGCAGCTCGACCTTTCGGAGAACCCGGCGTTGCTGTTCCGCAACGCCGCCAATGGGGAGCTCAATCTGGTTTATCGTCGCGCTGACGGCAATGTCGGATGGGTCAATCCGCAGAGCGTCGCCAACGACTAGAGCCCAAACGCAATTCGGACGTTGGCGCCGCTCCTGCAGCGGCCGCCGAGCGGAGCTTTTATGAACGACCTTAACGACCTAATTGGCGCCGACGCGATTGTGCCGAAGCTCACGGCCACATCGCGCCGCCACGCGCTGCAGGGTTTGTCTGACTGTCTGGCCAAAGCCGCGGGCCTTGACCCGCGCGCCGTGTTCGAAGCGACGCTCTTGCGCGAACGGCTGGGCGGAACCGGCGTCGGCGACGGCGTGGCGTTGCCGCACGCGACGATGCCCGGGCTCAAGCGGCCGATCGGCGCCTTTGCGCGGCTGGACCCGCCGCAGGAATTCGAGGCCCTCGATGGGCGCGCCGCCGACCTTGTGTTTCTCCTGTTGTCGCCCGCCGATCGCGGCGGCGATCACCTCAAGGCGGTGGCGCGGATTTCGCGGTTCATGCGGCGCGCTGACATGCGCGAGCGGCTGCGCGCGGCCCGGAGCGTCGACGAAATACACGCGCTGCTGTCGGGCGGCGCCCATGTCGACGCGGCCTGATGACGGCAGCGGACCGCATCTTCTCCTACTTCCCGCTGATCATGACAGCCGCCGCATTCATCGCGCTCGGCGTGTTTGCGGCGTGGACCTCGGTCTGGACCGGCTTGCTGCTGGTGTTCGTGATCTACCTGTTTCCGCCGATGCTGTTGCGCATCGTGTTCCGATGGGCGCCGCTTAAGCATGGCATCGCCTGCATAGACGGGCGCGCTTTCTGCCCCTGGCTCGCCAGCCATCACATCCAGGCTTTTTACGACGCGCTGCCTTACCTTGAATCGCTGTTGCGCGTGATCCCTGGCTTCTACTCGATGTGGCTGCGCATGTGGGGGTCGCGCGTCGGCTATGGCGTCGAATGGCCGGTGCGAATGGACGTGCTCGACCGCAATCTCATGGACATCGGCAATCGCGTCGTATTCTCGCGCGACGTCGAGCTTGCCGCGCATGCGCGCCAGAAACTCGAGGGCGGCGGGTCGCGTGTGCTGGTGCGGCCGGTGCGGATCGGTTCCTACGCCTTCCTCGGCGCGCGCGTGCGCGTTGGCCCCGGCGCCGTTGTGCCGTCGAACGCCAATGTCCCGGCGTTGGCAGTGGTGGACGTCAACGAAACCTTCGGCGCCGCGCGCCGGCTGCATCCCGAGCGTGAGGAGGCTGAGTTCGCGCTGAGCTGAGGTTAGCAGCGCTTAACGCATGCATCAGCGCTGGTGTCTGCATGGCGCTGCACGGCGTGACTAAGCTTGTCGCTGCAAACCGGAGCAGCGCCATGGTCGACCGTCACAGCCAAATCCATGACGAAGTCGTCGCCGCCAACGCCGCATACGCTGCGGACTTTGGCGACAAGGGCGCGTTGGCGCTGCCGCCAGCGCGCGGCTTTGCCATCCTCACCTGCATGGACGCGCGGCTCGATCCGGCGAAGTACGCCGGTCTCGCCGAAGGCGACGCGCACGTGATCCGCAACGCCGGCGGGCGCGCCAGCGACGACGCGATCCGTTCCCTTGTGATCTCGCACAAATTGCTCGGCACCAAGGAATGGTTCGTCATCCACCACACCGATTGCGGCATGGAGCTGTTCGACGGCCCCACTATGGCGACGCTGTTGGAGACAAGCCTCGCCACCGCGCAATTCGACGGCAAGACGTGGCGCAACACGGAAAACGCCGGCGGTTCGAAGGAAGGCTGGCACGTGGCCTGGCTCACCTTCAAAGACTTGGCGCAAAGTGTGCGCGACGATGTCGCGCGCATTCGTGAGCACCCGCTGACGCCGAAGGACATTCCGGTGCACGGCTTCATCTACGACGTGAAAACCGGCAGACTGATCGCGGTGACCTAAAGCGAACCCTGACTCTCCACGGGGCTCAACTGGAGGCGTCCAGCTTCGCCAGCACCACGCCTTCGCTCACTTGCGCGCCGGCTTTGGCGTTGAGCTCGGTGAGCTTGCCGTCGAACGGCGCGACAAGCGTGTGCTCCATCTTCATGGCTTCCAGCACCAGCAGCGCATCGCCCTTCTTCACGCGCGCGCCCGCCTTCACCGCGACGGACACGATCTTGCCCGGCATCGGCGACAAGACCGCGCCATCACCAGCGGCGGCTTCGCCTGCAGCGGCCTCGCCGGTGTCGAGAGTGAATTCGTAGGCTTCGCCGCGTTCGAACATCAACACCGTGGCACCTCCAGGCTGGACGAAGCCGACATTGGCCTGCACCGCATCGCTGAGGTCGACGGCGTAGCGCTCGCGCCGCCAGCGCACGCGAGTGACGGCAGATGGCACGGCGTTGATTCGAAAGCCTCTCAGGCTCGACCACGGAGTACGAATAAGCAGATCAGGCGAAGGCCAGCGGCGATTCTCGTCATAGTCATTGGCGAACGTAAGCGCAGCACCACACACAGTATCCGGGCTTGGAGGGGGCACGGCGGTCAGTGCCTCGCCTCGCGCTGCGATCAGACCCGTATCCAGTTCGCCGGACGCAAATCCAGCATCCTTGACGCAACGACCGATAAAGCCGGCATTTGTCTTCACGGGCCAGATAAACACAGCGTCCCATGCCTCGCAAAAACGAGTCAAAGCCGCTGGCCTGCTCGCCGCGTGAACGATCACTTTTGCGATCATGGGGTCATAGTAAGGCGTGATCTCATCGCCTTGTTCGACTGCTGAATCGACACGCGCCTTACCCACAAGATGGGTATTGAACGCTGCGATTTGCCCAGTCGAAGGCAAAAACCCCGTCTCGGGATTTTCCGCATACAACCTTGCCTCAATGGCGTGGCCGGTGATCTTCAGCTCCTCCTGCTTTAGCGGCAGCCTCTCCCCGCTCGCCACGCGCAGCTGCCATTCCACCAAATCCTGGCCGGTGATCTCCTCCGTCACCGGATGTTCGACCTGCAGCCGCGTGTTCATTTCCATGAACCAGATGCGATCGGCGCGCAGGCCTTCGCTGGCGTCGGCGATGAATTCCACAGTGCCGGCGCTGACGTAATTCACCGCCTGGGCTGCTTTCACCGCGGCGGCGCAGAGTGAAGCGCGCGTGGCTTCGTCCATGCCGGGCGCGGGGGCTTCTTCGATTACTTTCTGGTGGCGGCGCTGCAGCGAGCAATCGCGCTCGAACAGATGGACAACATTGCCGTGCGTATCGCCGAACACCTGCACCTCGATGTGGCGCGGGCGCTGCACGTACATTTCCAGTAGCACGCGGTCATCGCCGAACGCCGCCGCCGCTTCGCGTTTGGCGGATTGCAGCGCCGCTTTGAAATCGCCCCTCTTCTCGACCTTGCGCATGCCCTTGCCGCCGCCGCCCGCGACCGCCTTGATCAACACCGGATAGCCAATTTTGTCGGCTTCCGCTTGCAGCGTGGCTTCGCTCTGATCCTCGCCGAGATAGCCGGGCGTCACCGGCACGCCGGCTTGCGCCATCAGTTTCTTGGCGGCATCCTTCAGGCCCATGGCGCGGATGGAGTCGGGATTCGGCCCGATCCAGATCAGCCCCGCATCGAGCACGGCCTGCGCGAAATCGGCGTTCTCGGAGAGAAAGCCGTAGCCGGGATGGATCGCCTCCGCGCCAGTTTGCTTGGCGGCGGCGATGATTTTCTCGCCGCGCAGATAGCTCTCTTTCGCGGGGCTCGCGCCGATATGCACAGCCTCATCGGCCTCGCGCACATGCAGCGCTTTGGCGTCAGCGTCGGAGTAAACCCCGACCGTGCGCACGCCGAGCCGCTTGGCGGTGCGAATGACGCGCCGGGCGATCTCGCCACGGTTTGCGATCAATACACTCTTCAACATGTCTCGCTCTTTCCCCCTCCCCTGGAGGGGGAGGGGGCCAGGGGGTGGGGTGAACTTGTACAAGCTCGCAAGGGAGGATCGCCGAAACGCCCGCGCGCAACTCTCGTAAAGCAGCGTTCCTCACCCCCTCCCCAGCCCCTCCCCCCTCTAGGGGGAGGGGTGGCGCGAACGCGGCGGGCGATTTCTTCGCGATTGGCGATGAGGAAAGACCTGATCACTGGGTTTCGTCCTCACTGTTCCTCTTCGAAGAATTCGCCTTCATCGCCTTGAACACGCGCACTGAGTCGCGCGGCGATGTCGCGTGATTTTTCGATGATTTCATCGTAGTCGCAGCGAATTTCGATGCAGCCTTTGCGGTAGTGGAACCAAGCGCGAGCGCGGCCATCAGCATCGGTCCATTCTGCTCGTGTGACGCGCCTCTTGCGAACTTGAGCCGCAGGAACACAATGAGCGCACCAAGGCCGCAAAAGATCGTACCCTCCACGAGCGCGCCAACGACAGCAGCCATGGGCGGCGCCCCCGCACCAAAGCCGGCGATCACGAAAAGCGCCGCCGCGATAATGGAAAACAGGCCCCACAGGCCCCAACTTGGCCGCAGCAGCAGTATCAGCAGGAATGCGTAAATCAGCATTTGACTACCTCCCCCATCCAACCTTTGCGCGCCCGGCCGCGCTGCATCGATCGCTCCGACCGCCATTGCACAGCGGGTGTGGTGGTAACAGCAGAAAAGCGCCGTGCAGACTCACTGCGGTCGGCTAGAGCGCTGCTCAACATGCGGAAACTCTCTTCGTCATTCCGGGGCGTCGCGCAGCGACGAACCCGGAACCCAGGGGCCAACGCCGCGTTGCTCATTTTTGCTGACCATCGCGCGCAGCAATCTCCGCACGAATGCGCCCCATCTCTCTATCGAGTTCCTTGTCGCGCCCGGTCTTTCTCGTTTTCAGCCACTTAAACAGCGCGACGATGGGGACGCCAACGGCGATCGCGATCGTTGCGGCCATAGCGGAGTTGATCGCGTACGAAGTTGCGTCCGACCATGTCAGCTGCCAGACGTCGAGAAGGAAGACAAGTAGATGGTTGGCCACGACATAGAAGAGCAGAAACAGATACTCTGGTCGGATCCAAAGTAAGAAAAGGATCACGCCCCAGCCTGAAGCGAACCGTACAGCGAATTCGAGTAGAGTAAGAAGCATCTCCATCGCCTACATCCTAAACACCCCAAACCGCGTCTCTGCTATCGGCGCGTTCAAGCTCGCGCTGATCGCCAGCCCCAACACATCGCGCGTTTGCACCGGATCGATGATGCCGTCGTCCCAGAGGCGCGCGGTGGCGTGATACGGATCGCCCTCCGTCTCGTAGCGGTCGCGGATCGGCGCTTTGAATTCTTCCTCTTCCGCCTTGCTCCACTTCTCCCCCTTCGCCTCCATGCCGTCGCGCTTCACTTGCGCGAGCACGGATGCGGCTTGTTCGCCGCCCATGACCGAGATGCGCGCATTGGGCCAAGTGAACAGGAAGCGCGGGGAATAGGCGCGCCCGCACATGCCGTAATTGCCTGCGCCGAAGGAGCCGCCGATCAGCACGGTGAATTTCGGCACTTCGGCGGAGGCGACCGCCGTCACCATCTTGGCGCCGTCCTTGGCGATGCCGCCGGCTTCGTATTTGCCGCCGACCATGAAGCCGGAAATGTTCTGCAGGAACACCAGAGGAATGCCGCGCTTGCAGGCAAGCTCGATGAAATGCGCAGCCTTCTGCGCGCTTTCGGAAAACAAGATGCCGTTATTGGCGAGGATCGCCACGGGATAGCCCCAGATGCGGGCAAAGCCGGTGACGAGCGTTGCGCCATAGAGCGGGCGGAACTCGTCGAATTCGCTGCCGTCGACGATGCGGGCGATCACGTCGTGCACATCGTACGGCGTGCGCACGTCCTGCGGCAGCACGCCGTAGAGTTCGCTCGCTTCGTAAGCGGGCGCGACCGGCTCGCGCAGGTCGAGCGAGACGTGCTTCACGCTGTTGAGGTTCGCCACCGCGCGGCGCACCAGGAACAAAGCATGCGCATCGTCCTGCGCGACGTGATCGACGACGCCGGACTTGCGCCCGTGCACCTCCGCGCCGCCGAGATCTTCGGCGCTGATCACTTCGCCGGTGGCGGCTTTCACAAGCGGCGGCCCGCCGAGGAAGATGGTGCCTTGGTTGCGGACGATCACGGTCTCGTCGCTCATCGCCGGCACGTAAGCGCCACCTGCCGTGCACGAACCCATGACACAGGCGATCTGGGCGATGTTCTCGGCGCTCATGCGCGCCTGGTTGTAGAAGATGCGGCCGAAATGGTCGCGGTCGGGGAACACTTCGGCCTGGTGCGGCAGGTTGGCGCCGCCGGAGTCGACGAGATAAATGCACGGCAGCCGGTTCTGCATCGCGATTTCCTGCGCGCGCAGATGCTTCTTCACTGTGATCGGAAAATACGCCCCGCCCTTCACCGTGGCGTCATTGGCGACGATCATCACCTCGCGCCCCGACACGCGGCCGATGCCGGTGATGATGCCGCCCGAGGGCGCTTCATTGTGATAGAGCCCGTACGCGGCGAGTGCGCCCACTTCCAGAAACGGCGCGCCGGGATCGAGCAAACGCTCCACTCGCTCGCGCGGCAAGAGCTTGCCGCGCTTGGTGTGGCGCGCGCGGGCTTCTTCCGGCCCGCCAAGCGCGATTTGCGCGGTGCGCGCGCGCAGCTGCTCCGCCAGCGCGCGGTGATGCGCGGCGTTCTTCTGGAAGCTTTCGCTGTTGGGATCGAGAGTGGATTTGAGTTTCATGGAACTACACGCACACCATCGAATTCCCAACACCACCAATCCCCGGATTGCGCGCAGCGCAAGTCCGGGGCCCAAGATCGCCAGCGTCTGTGTTTATGGGCCCCGGGCTCGCCGCTGTCGCGGCGCCCCGGGGATGGTGATGCGTAAGTGCTTATGATCACCCACTCCCAATAACCTCGCGCCCAATTAGAAACCGCCGCACTTCGCTCGTGCCGGCGCCGATGTCGTAGAGCTTGGCGTCGCGCAGGAAGCGCTCGACGGGGAAGTCTTTGGTGTAGCCGGCGCCGCCCAAAGCCTGGATCGCTTCCAGGGAAACCCGCACCGCGCTTTCCGACGCGTACAGGATCGCCCCCGCCGCATCGTGCCGCGTGGTCTTGCCAGCATCGCACGCCTTCGCAACCGCGTACACGTAGGCGCGCGCGGAGCTGAGCGCGACCACCATGTCGGCGATCTTGGCTTGCATGAGCTGGAACGAGCCGATCGGTTTGCCGAATTGTTTGCGCTCGCGCACGTACGGCAGCACCACGTCGAGGCACGCCTGCATGATGCCGAGCGGCCCCGCCGCCAGCACCGCGCGCTCATAGTCCAAGCCGCTCATCAGCACGGCGACGCCGCGATTGAGCCCGCCCATGATGTTTTCCTCCGGCACTTCGCACTCCTCGAACACCAATTCGCCGGTGTCGGAGCCGCGCATGCCCATTTTTTCGAGCTTCTGGCCGACGGAAAATCCCTTCCTGCCGCGCTCGACCAGGAACGCGGTTATGCCGCCCGAGCCCGCGCCGGGATCGGTTTTGGCGTACACGACCAACGTATCGGCGTGCGGCGCATTGGTGATCCAGAATTTCGTGCCGTTGAGCACGTAACGATCGCCCTTCTTCTCGGCGCGCAGCTTCATGCCGACTACGTCCGAGCCCGCGCCGGCTTCGCTCATGGCCAGCGAACCCACATGCTCGCCGTTGATCAGCTTCGGCAGATATTTGCGCTTCTGCTCGGGAGTCGCCCAGCGGCGGATCTGATTGATGCACAAGTTCGAGTGCGCGCCGTAGCTCAAGCCGATCGACCCGCTCGCCCGGCTCACTTCCTCCATGGCGACGACGTGCTCAAGATAACCCAGGCCCAGCCCGCCCCACTCCTCCTCGACGGTGATCCCGTGCAACCCCAGCGCCCCCATTTCCGGCCAGAGCGCGCGCGGAAAGGTGTTGGTCGCATCGATCTCGCCGGCCATCGGGGCGATGCGATCGGCGGCGTAGCGACGCGTGGTCTCGCGGATCGCGTCGGCGGTTTCGCCGAGCCCGTAATCCAGATCGTGGGATTGGGTCATGATCTCCCTATGCGCGCGGCTTCACAGAGCCGTTCTTTGCGCCGCTCTTAGCGCAGCGCGCCGAGAAGTGGAATTGGCGCGCGATAAAGAGGGTTAACCATGCCCCCGCCGCCTTGCCGCAGGCGGCCATGAGCGTTACGCTTCCGGAACGTCGGGTCGTGGAATTCGTTAGGGCACAAGATGGCGCCTCCTGCTCGTCCGGTTTGGACCGGCCAAATCCGGCTCGCCCTGGTGGCGCTGCCGGTGAAGCTCTATTCGGCCTTGGATGCGCGCGAGAAAATCTCGTTCAACCAAATCCATGAGCCGTCGAAGCAACGCATCCGCTACGAGAAGGTCGCGCCGGGGATCGGACCCGTCGACAAGGATGAGATCGTCAAGGGCTACGAATACCAGAAGGGCCGCTACGTGCTCTTTTCCGACGAGGAGTTCGAGGCGCTGAAGATCGAGTCGAAGAAGACGCTGGACATGATCCAGTTCGCTCCGGCCGACACGATCGACCCGATCTATTTCGACAAGCCCTATTACGCCCTGCCGGACGGCAAGCTGGCGGACGAACCCTATCGCGTGGTGCGCGATGCGCTGCGCAACACCAAGACCGTAGGGCTGGGCCAGATCACGATGCGCGGGCGTTCTTATGTGGCCGCAGTGAAGCCGTACGAGGACGGCATCCTGGTCGAGACCGTTCATTATGGCGAAGAGATCCGCGCCGCCAAATCGTTCTTCGACGAAATCCCGACCGGCGAGGTCGACGCCGACCTGGTCGATCTGGCCGAGGAATTGATCAATCGCAAGAAAGCGAAATTCGATCCCGCCCGGTTCGAGGATGAATATGCCCAGGCGATCGAGCGGCTGGTGAAAAAGAAGATCGAGCGTCATGGCGAGTTGATACTCGAAGACCAAGAAGATCCCTCGCCCGATTATGGCGACAACGTCGTCTCGCTGGTGGACGCGCTGAAGAAGTCGCTGGCGAAGAAACACAGCGCCAATGGCGCGCGCTCGGCCGATGACGAAGCCGCGCCGCCGCCGAAGCGCGTCCGCGCCGCGGCCGAGAAAGTCAAGGCGCCGCCGCGCGCGAAGGCGCCGGCAGCCAAGCCCGCGCCGAAGCGTGCGAAGAAGTAGCCGCTGCGGCCCTCCCTCGCCCCCGCGAGGGGGAGAGTGAGAACTAAGCGCATGCCGCCCGCGCCGAAACAGACGCTCGCCGAGTACGCGAAGAAGCGCGACTTCGCGAAGACGAGCGAGCCGGCAGGCGGCGGCCTGAAGAGCGCCGGCGGCATGTTCGTGGTGCAGAAACACGCCGCCACGCGCCTGCACTATGATTTCCGCCTCGAGCATGACGGCGTGCTGTTGAGCTGGGCGGTGCCGCAGGGGCCGAGCCTCGATCCGAAGATCAAGCGGCTGGCCGTGCGCACCGAGAACCACCCGCTCGAATATGGCGCCTTCGAAGGCTCGATTCCGAAGGGCGAGTATGGCGCTGGCTCGGTCATCATCTGGGACACCGGCAAGGTCAAATGGCTGAAGCCGCCGGAAGACACGCTGCCGCAAGGCAAGCTCGAATTCGTGCTCGATGGCGAGCGGCTCAAAGGCGAGTTTCATCTCGTCAAGATCAAGCCGCGCGAAGGCGAACGCAGCGATCCGTGGCTCCTGTTTAAGTCGCGCGACGCCTACGCAAGCGAAGATGACATCCTCGTGCGCGCGGTGACCAGCGCAACCACTGGGCGTAC
Organism: Hyphomonadaceae bacterium; assembly: GCA_019753175.1. Taxonomy (GTDB): domain Bacteria; phylum Pseudomonadota; class Alphaproteobacteria; order Caulobacterales; family Aquidulcibacteraceae; genus Vitreimonas. The sequence continues at coordinate 108,684 of JAIELK010000004.1, read as the reverse complement.
GATCGAAGACATTCGCGACAAAGGGGGCCGGGTGTGGACGCGCGGCAGCGAGAAGAAGAGCGCTGTACCCAAAGCGCCGAAGTGGGATTTTGTAGCGCCAGCCTTGTGTATGCCGGTGGGCGTTCCGCCTGACGGCGAGAAATGGCTGCATGAGATCAAGTACGACGGCTATCGCATCCAGGCCGCCTGCTCGGGCGACGCCGTGCGCCTCTACACCCGCACCGGACTCGATTGGACCAACCGCTTTCAGCGCATCGCCGACGCGCTCGCCGCGCTCAAACTCAAGGACGCGCTGATCGACGGCGAAGCTGCGGTAGCCGACGCGAGCGGGCGAACGGACTTTTCCGCGCTGCAAAAGTCGCTGGATGGCCGCGCCGGCGCGCGCGTGTCCTACTTCGCGTTCGATCTCTTGGCCGATGGCAAGGCCGATCTGCGCAAGCTGCCGCTGCTCGAGCGCAAGCAGCGCCTGGAAAAACTGCTTAAAGGCGTCAAGGCGCCAATTCAGCTTTCGCCCCATGTGATCGGCGATGGGCCCGACGTGTTCGACGCGTTCCGCGCGAAGCGGCTGGAAGGGGTGGTCTCCAAACGAGTTGACAGCGGCTATCGCAGCGGGCGCACGAATGTCTGGCTCAAGGCCAAATGCGTGAACGAGCGTGAGTTCGTCATCGTCGGCTACCAGACTTCGACGAAGCGCCCGTTCTCGTCGCTGCTGCTGGCCGATCACGAGAGCGGCGAACTCGTCTACCGCGGCAATGTCGGCACGGGGTTTGACGACAAGACGCTGGCGTCGCTTCACCAACAACTGACGGCGCTGGGGCGCGCCAAGCCGGTGCTGAAGGTTCCGCGCGAAGCGGCGCGCGGCGCCAAGTGGGTGGAGCCGAAGCTTGTTGCGCAGGCGCGCTATGCCGACCTCACCAGCGACGGCTATGTGCGCCACGCCGTGTTCTTGGGGCTGCGCGGCGATAAACCGGCGGAGGAAGTAGCGATCGAAAGCGAACTGCCTGCGCGTGCGTCTCACATACGGCTCACGCACCCGGACCGCGTGCTGTTTCCCGATGCCGGCGTCACCAAGACCGAGTACGCGGCTTATCTCGAAGCGGCGGCGGCGCGGATGGGACCGCACGTGTTCGGCCGGCCGATCAGCCTTGTACGCGCGCCGGACGGCGTGGGCGGCCAGATTTTTTTTCAGAAGCACGCGATGAAGGGCGCGCCCAAAGAGCTCGTCACCACCCCGGTGAAGGAAAGTGACGGCAAGATCGTGCAGTACCTCACAGCGCCCAATCTCGATGCGCTGGTGGCGTGCGCGCAGATGTCCGGCCTCGAAATTCACATCTGGGGCGCGCGCAACGACGATCTCGAAAAGCCCGATCGCTTGGTGTTCGACCTCGATCCCGACGAAGGTCTCAGCTTCGAACACGTGAAGCGCGCGGCATTCGACATCAACGCGCTGCTCGACAGCGCCGATCTCCCTTCCTTCGCTCTGCTCAGCGGCGGCAAGGGCATTCACATCGTGCTGCACTTGAAACGCCGGCACACGTGGGATGAGGCGAAGGGTTTCGCCGGCGCGCTCGCCGAGCAGATCGCCGGACTCGACCCCAAGCGGTTCGTCGCCACCATGACCAAGGCTAAGCGCACCGGCCGCATTTTCATCGACTACTTTCGCAACGGCCGCGGCGCTACCGCGATCGCCCCCTACTCGGCGCGCGCGCGCGGGATGGCGCCGATCGCCGCGCCGGTGAGCTGGAAGGAGCTGCGCGCGATTCCCTCGGCCTCCGCCTTCAAGCTGCGGGATATGGCCGCCCGGTTGCGCGAACCTGATCCCTGGAGCGACTACGCCGACAGCGCGGTGGCGTTGACCAAAGCGGCGCGGGCGAAGCTGGGACTCGGTTGAGCGCTCAGCCACTACGGAAACGAATGGTAAGGCGAACTCGTTTTCCGACAGTGCCAGTACCGTCGGCGCTCTGTGCGGCAACGGCAAATCTGGAACTCAGGAAGCGCGCCGCTTGCTCAAAATCGTGCTGTGGCTGGCCATCGTCGCCCGCGACACAAGCAAGGCGGAGGTCAGGTCGCACTAGGCAATCGAGCGGCACACTCGCCTCGGATCTGTCGAGCATCATAGCGCTTCTGGGATAAGCAATGGCGAAATCATCTCCAATGGGGCGTGACGTGTAGGGCGGCGACACCAATAGCGCCGCCGCCGCTAGTTCCTCGCTGGACGGCGCGGCGGGAGGCTCGCCGAAGTGTCTTTGCGGGTCAACATTTGGTGCGAATGGCGTCGCGCAAGCAGCCAAGCCAAGCATCAAGACCCCAATCGCTGCTCTCACAACGCGCCTTCCTATTGTTTAGTCTTGCCAGCTCATCATCACGGACATCTTCGTCGTTATGAATGCTTTGTACGTCGTCGCCATCCTTAGCGAGGCGCAACGCCCATCCGCACGATCAACCGAACTTTTCGACCGACGGTCGGTTCGCCTGAGTCGGTTTGCGGCGCCACGCGAAACCGAGTGATGAGGCGCATGGCCCAACTCACGTCTGTGGCACTTGCTTCGGAGTCAGCGGCGGCGCAAGCCAATCCGCCATCAGACTCCACAAGGCACTCCACCGGCACGCGCGCATCGTAAAGCCGCCCTCCACTGGCGCGGACCAACTGCCGCGAAACATACTCGTGATCAGCTGCGCTCGGACGCGCCGTCCACGGTGCATTTGTCAGGAGTTCAGCCGCCGCCAATTGTTCCGCTGACGGAGGCGGCCTGCCCGGATCGAACCGCGTCGACTGCGCAGCGGCGCTCACTGGGAAAAGCGCAATGATAACGAGAGCTGCGGCCTATTCCTCATGCGCTAGTCTCGCCAATTCCGCATCGCTGATATCTTCGTTCGAATAGACGCTTTGCACGTCGTCGAGGTCGTCGAGCTGATCCAGCAGTTTCATCAACGCCTCGGCGTTGTCGCCTTCGACCGGGATAGCGATCTCGGTGCGCCAGACGAACTTGGCCGACGCCGGATCGCCGAATTTCTTCGCCAGCGCCTGCGACGCACCGGCGAGCGCCGCCATCTCGCACGTCACCACGTGGTGCTCATCTTCGGAGACGCAATCGTCGCAACCGCCTTCGATCGCCGCTTCCAGCATCGAATCTTCGCTCGCCTTCTCGAGCGGATAGCGGATTTCGCCGACGCGCTTCCACGCAAACGAAACCGAATTGGTTTCGCCGAGATTGCCGCCGTTTTTGGCGAAGGCGGCGCGCACTTCGCCGGCAGTGCGGTTGCGGTTGTCGCTCAAGCACTCGACGATGACGCCGACGCCGCCGGGCCCGAAGCCCTCGTAGCGAATCTCTTCCAGGTTCTCGCCGCCTGCACCCGAGCCACGGTCGATGGCGCGTTGCAGATTGTCCTTGGGCATGTTGGCTGCCCGCCCGGCCGCCAACGCGCGGAACAGGCGCGGATTGGCGTTCGGGTCCGCCCCGCCGAGCTTCACCGCCGCCTGAATTTCGCGCGCGATCTTGGTGAACGCCAGAGCGCGCTTCTTATCCTGCCCGCCCTTGCGGTGCATGATGTTGGCGAATTTGGAGTGACCGGCCATGGGTGGAGGGTTTATCGAGTGGGCGCCGCTTGCTCAAGCTCACCATTAGGACGTCGCCATGTATCGCCAAGTCGTCGTAGCCTTTGCCATGCTTCTCAATGCGGAGGCTCTTGCTCAGGAACCAATTCCAGAAGATGGGCTGGGCCCCTACAAGTTTGGAATGACGATCGAAGAGATCAGAAGCACGTCCGACCGAGCAGATTGGGCTGTGCACGAAGTCGAAGATGCGCGTCAGGTTTTGAGTGGCGGACCCAACCTTGTGCTCGGTGGCGCACGATTCGGAGTATCGTTGGTCTTCGAAGCGGACCGGCTCGTTTGGATCATCTTAAGTGCGAGTGGGGAATCAGCGTGCGCCAATACCTTGCCGGACATGTTGGTCGACTTGGAGCCGACGTTTGGCGCCTTTAGCAGCGCACCCAGCCCAACGGAGCGCGGACGTCTGGTCGAAATATCCTACACACCGGGCGGATCGGAAATCCGCCGTTACGAAGCCGGCGCGCTGGAAGAGACAAGCTCGTCAACATTCCACACCAGTCGCCGAGCGGCCATGTTCATTCAAATGACTGGCGAACCCGACGATGACGCCGAAATCTGTCGAATTCGTATGACGTTTAGTCCCGAACAGGCGACAGACGCGGGACAGGAGGTAACGCTTGCAGAGATCGATGGCGCGCAGTCGCTTGTCAACCCGCTCTGGATAGAACGTCCAGATGGGCGGTCTTTTGCGCGGCACTATCCCGATCAGGCGATGGCTGGAAGCATCGATGGCGCCGCGACTTTGGACTGCTTGGTCGCTGCTGACGGCCGACTGCGGTGCAGAATAACAATGGAAAGTCCGCTAGGCGCGGGCTTCGGGGCGGCGGCGTTAAGAATTGCGTCCCACTTCAGAGTGCTCGAGGATCGAAGCGGCGCCTCTGCCATCGGCAAGCGCGTTCGAATTCCGATACGCTTCGACGTCCGCTAATTGTCAGCCCGCTTCGCCAATCAGAGTTTCCGCTCCACCATCATTTTCTTGATCTCGGCGATCGCCTTGGCGGGGTTCAGCCCCTTCGGGCAGACCTGCGCGCAATTCATGATGGTGTGGCAGCGATAGAGCTTGAACGGGTCTTCCAAGGCATCGAGCCGCTCACCCTGACTTTCATCGCGGCTGTCAGCGATCCAGCGATAAGCCTGCAGCAGCGCGGCAGGCCCGTAGAAGCGATCGCTGTTCCACCAATAGGACGGACACGCGGTCGAGCAGCAGGCGCAGAGAATGCACTCGTAGAGCCCATCGAGCTTGCCGCGCTCTTCCGGGCTTTGGCGCCATTCGGCGTCCGGCTCCGGCGTCTGGGTTTGCAGATAGGGCTGGATCGCCGCGTACTGCGCCATGAAGTTGGTGAGATCGGGCACCAAGTCCTTCACCACCGGCTGATGTGGCAGCGGCGCGACCGTGATCGTCCCCCCGCCCAGTTCGTCGATGCCCTTGGTGCAGGCCAGCGTATTGCGGCCGTTGATGTTCATCGCGCACGACCCGCACACGCCTTCGCGGCAGGAGCGCCGGAACGTCAGCGTCGAGTCGGTGTCGTTCTTGATCGCGATCAGCGCGTCGAGCACCATCGGCCCGCAGGTGCTGAGATCGACCTCGTAGGTGTCCCAGCGCGGGTTCTCGCCCGTGTCAGGGTCGTAGCGATAGACCTTGAACTGCCGGACCTTCTTGGCCCCTTTCGGCGCGCGATAGCGCTTGCCGCTCTTGACCTGCGAATTCCGGGGCAATGTGAGTTCGACCATGGGCCAGAACTGGCGGGACCCGCCGCCCCCGTCAAGCGCGCCAATTCGTCGTCCCGAGGGCAGCGCCGGCAAGCTCCAATTCTAGACCACGTTTCAGAGCGAGACGATCCGCACTGCAGAGGACGCCGCTCGCGCCCAGCTGTGAGCCTACCGCGCCACGCCGCGCCCGTACCAATCGATGCGCCGGGTGGCGATCATGGTCGCGGCGATGACGGCGAAGGCGACCACCGAGCCGGCGATCAGCGCATAATCCTCCAACGTCATCAGCACATACATCGCGCCATAGAGCGCCGAGAGCCCGGCGAGCGCACGCACGCCTGCTGGCGCCGAGCGGAACGATGAACCGGCGTAAAAGGACAGCAGCAGCACGGTCGCCGCCGCGGCGATCAGGAACGCGGGCGTAAAGCCGATCAGCTCGGTCAGCGCCAACAGCAGCAGGTAGAACACGCACTGCGCCAATCCGACCAGGATGTATTGCGCCGGGTGCGCCTTCTTGCCGCTCACGGCTTCAAAAATCAGTGTCGCTAGGAAGACGATGCCGATGAACATAATGCCGTAGCGCACGGCGCGCACGACCCCCTGGTAAATGTCGTCTGACGAAACGAAGCTCACCGCCATGTCGCGCGAGGCGGCGGCGCCGAGATCAAGGCCGTTGAGGTCAGCGGCTTTTTCAAGCCCGCGCGCCACGAACGGCACACGCCAGGAGACGGCGAAGCCGCGATCGTCGAGCGATAGCGCTTCGCTGGACTGGAAATAACCCTCAGCGCCGACATCGGTGCGGTCGCCGCGGATCGTCGCGGTTGTGTCCTGCGCAAAGGCGGCGATGGAAAAGCGCTGCGCGCCGGTAAGCTCCAGCTGCGTTTCAACGGCGAAATCGCGCGGGCCGCCGGCAAGACGCGCCGGCGCGGCGAACGCCTGCAGGTTGCCCGGCAACGGGGCTGCCGGCGTGGAGAAGATGCCGGACCTCGAATAATCCGGTGCCGGCGCAGCGACGCTGAGGTCGGAAATCGGCTCGAAGGTCTCGCTGCGGCCATCGGCGAAGTTGAGCTGCGCGGCGTTGCGAATGGCGCGGCTATCGCTAACGAACATGACGATGCGCGCTTGATCCCAATCGAACCGATACGACTCGTCGACACCTTCGAGCGCGTCCGCAACTCGAAACGAAGCCTGAAATCCGGTCACGGCCGTATAGATCGCAGCGCGGTAGATGCCGCGCCGGCGGTCTTGCACGGTAAGATTGGCGTCAGCGCTGCCAGTCTCGGCGAAGACGACGAAGGAGCCCCGCTCGATCCGCCGCTGGACGCGTCCCTGATCGTCGGTGATCTCCACCGGGCGCTGATACGGCACGAGCAGCATCGGGCCGCCGAGGCTCTGCACACCGCCGGCGCGGCCCCCGATCTCCGCGGTCACGCTGGCCGCGCGGGATTGGCGCTCCGCCACCAGCCCGGCCACCATCAACAACGGAATGCCCATGAGCAGAACAAGCAGGCAGACGAGGAGAAGCTTGAGGCCCAACGACCCGCGCGGGATGAGACCCGACAGACCGCTGTTGTTGACGCTGGACGTTTCGGTCACCGGCTACTCCCTCACAGGCCAATGATCACTGCGATCAAGGCGCAATGTCGACCGAGACGGAACCTTCTGGCGGCGTCCAAACCTCCTGCTCAGGCGGTGGCGCGGGTTGTGCGCTGTAGGCGATGACGAACGCGGCCGCGCCGAGGAGCGCGCAGCCCAGCGACCACAAGAGCACCAGCCAATCGTAGCTCGACGACACCTTGGCGGCGTCTTGGCTGCGTGCAGCGGTGGCCTGGCGGCGCGCTTCAATGAGGAAGTAGCCGACAAGGAACACCGCGGGCACGAAGAATCCCCACGGCGCGGCGTCAGGCATCCAGGTGCGCGTCAGCAGCCCAAGCGAGCCGATCGCGAGGCCGGCTAGGACGAGGAATTCCACAAGCGCCTGTCCGCGGTCGCCGAGGGCGGCGCGGAGGCGCCGCCGGCGCGCACCCACTTCCGCAAACAATGCTCCGAAGAACGTACTCATGCCCCTGCGCAATAGCTGAGTTGATCCGCCAAGCCTAGGCGCGTCTCAGCCTCGATTTCACCGCCGTACTCGCATAAGAACGGCGCCATGAAGCTCAACCTCACGACCATTGGCATTGCCATCGGCGGCTTTGTGGCGCTGCTCGCCGCGGCCGTCGCGCTGTTCATAGCGTTCTTCCCCAAGGAGCTGGCCGCGCGAGAAGCGGAGCGCCGGATCGAGGAAGCCACGGGGCGTGAACTTACGCTCGGCCAAGACATCCAGCTTGCGTTCTGGCCGGCGCTCGGTTTTTCGGTGAACGAGGCTTCACTATCCAATCCCGAAGGCTTCAGCGCCGAAGGGCCATTCCTTGCCGCAGACCGCATTGTCTTCGCCGTCAAGGTGCTGCCCCTGCTGCGCGGTGCGATCGAAGTCAAGCAGCTCACTTTCGAAGGGGCTGACATACGCCTGCAAGCGAAAGACGATGGCGCGGCGAATTGGGTGTTTCCCACTGAGCAAGAAACGGCTGGACAACAGCTGACGCTCGAAGACTTGCGCCTCGATGACGTGCGTTTGACCGACAGCCGCATATCCTTCCAGGGGCCCGCAGGCGCGGAGCCGCTCGTGCTTGAGGATGTCGACGCCAGCCTCGCCTTGGAATCGCTCGATGCGCCGGCGCGCCTGGCGGCCGCGCTCAATTATCGCGGCGAACGATTGAACATCGGTGGCGATATCGGCCTGCCGCGCGCAATGCTCGAGCAAGGCGAGACGCCGTTCACCGCCCAGCTTCGCTCCCAGCCATTGGACGCCAGCTTCGATGGCGCGTTCAACGCCGGTACCGGCGCGCTTGCAGGGGCGATCAATGCTGACGGGCCAAGCCTGCGACGGCTGATGGCTTGGCTGGGATCCCCGATGGGCGAAGGCGGGGGTTTCGGCGCGTTTCGCGCCATCGGCCGCATGGAGCATGAAGGTCGAACAACGGCCTTCAGCAATCTGGCGCTGAGCCTCGACGCTGTTGATGCGCGCGGCGCATTGACGCTGATGACGCAAGACAACGACCGCCTCCGCGTGACCGGCGCACTCAACGCAGCAGCGATCGACCTCAACACCTATATGCCTACGCCGGCCGCGGGCAGCGCGGGCGTTCAAGCGAGCAGCGAGTGGCCCACCACGCCGATCGACCTCACCGGTCTTCGCGTGCTCGACGCCAACCTTGATCTGACGCTCGGCGCCTTGCAGTTCCAGCGCATGACCTTCAGCGACGTGGCGCTCAATTTGCGCTTGGCCAATGGCGCAGCAGACGCCCGCCTCTCGCGTATTTCGCTCTATCAAGGCGCCGGGTCGGCGCGGCTGATCGCCGATGCTTCGGGCGCAATCCCGCGCATCGCGGTTGAGCTAAACGCCAACAACGTGCAGGCTGAACCGCTGCTCAACGCCGCCATCGGCTTCGACCGTATCGCCGGCCGCGGACGCATCGCAGCGTCGTTGATCGGCCAGGGGCGCTCGCAGGCCGAGATCATGCGCAGTTTGCGCGGCAATGCGGCGTTCAACTTCAACGACGGCCAGTGGAAAGGCGTCAACCTTGCGCAAGTGGCGCGTACGATCCAGGCCGCGCTCACCGGACAGACCTCCGGGCCCGGCGGCGCCACCGACTTCGCGGAAATGTCGGCCACGTTCGTCGTCGACAATGGCGTGATGGCGACGGACAATCTTCGCCTGCTCAATCCGTTCGTGCGTCTCGAAGGCCAGGGCATGGTCAATATCGGCATGCAGTCGATCGACATGCGCATCGTCCCACGCGCAGTGCGCTCCATCGAGGGCCAGGGCGGAAATGCGGGCGTCACCGGCCTTGGCGTGCCGTTCCGCGTCTCGGGTCCCTGGTCACGCGTGAGCTTTGCGCCCGCGATCGGCGACGCGGTCGAGAACGAATTGCGGTCGCGCGCGCAGAACATCCTGCGCCGGCAGGACCCGAACAACCCGCTGACGCAATTGAGCGAAGCGCTGTTTGGGCAAACGCCTGAGCCGGCCGCGGAATCGCCGGTGGAAGGTGAACCAGCAGCGCCTGCGTCTGAGGGCGCGGCGGCGGCGACAACCCCGCCGGCCGGGCAAACTCCGCCCCGGCCCGAAGAGCGCGCACGCGATGCGCTGGGCGGCCTCCTCCGCGACGCGCTCGGCGGCAATCGCGAGGAACCCAAACAGGAACCGGCGCCGGCGCCAGAGCCAAACCCATGAGCACTGGTCTCCTCGCCCTCCTCGACGATGTCGCCGCGCTTGCCAAAGTCGCCGCCGCTTCGCTGGACGACGCTGCTGCACAGGCAACCAAAGCTGGCGGCAAAGCCGCGGGCATCGTCATCGACGACGCTGCGGTCACGCCGCGCTATGTCGTGGGTTTCGCCTCCGACCGCGAGTTGCCGATCATCGGCAAGATCGCCATGGGCTCGCTCAAGAACAAGATGCTGTTCCTATTGCCGGGCGCGCTCGTGTTGTCGTGGCTGGCGCCATGGATCATCACACCGCTCCTGATGATTGGCGGCGCCTATCTGTGCCTGGAAGGGTTCCACAAGGTCGCCGAGCTGATCACGCCGCACGCGCACGACGCGCATGGCGACACAGAAGCCGAACTGATGACGCCGCAGGCGTTCGAGGACAGCAAGGTCGACAGCGCCATCCGCACCGATTTCATCCTCTCCGCCGAGATCATGGCGATTTCCCTGGCGACGGTCGCGAGTTCGCCGCTCTGGCTGCAAGCGATCGCGCTGGCGGTGGTCGGCGTCGGCATGACCGCGTTGGTGTACGGGGCGGTGGCGATCATCGTGCGCGCCGACGATTGGGGCGCGGCGCTGGCGTTGACGCCGAACGGCGCCACGCAAGCCATGGGGCGCGCCATCGTCAAAGGCATGCCGGGATTCCTCACCGCGCTCAGCCATGTCGGCATGGTCGCGATGCTGTGGGTCGGCGGCGGCATCCTACTGCACGGCGCGCACGGGCTGGGCTGGCATGCGCCGGAGGAGCTGCAACACGCCATCGCGCACGCGGTCGGCGGCGCGGTTCCGTTAATCGGCGGCGCTGTGGAATGGCTGGTCAACGCCGCGATCGCGGCCATTCTCGGCCTCGGCGTGGGCGCGCTTGTTGCTGTCGCGGAGAAGCGGCTGCTCGAGCCGACGCTGGCGCGCTTTCAGGCGGCGCGGGCGAAGGCGTGAGTGCTGCGCATGGACGTTGTAGGCGCGCGCCGCGTCAAGTTCGTCATCCCGGGCGACTCCCGCCATACGGGAGGAGACCCGGGACCCAGGGGCCGCAGGCGCGTGCTACGGTCTTTTGGGTTCCGGGTTCGTCGCTACGCGACGCCCCGGAATGACGAATCCCTTCGGCGAGATGAGCCTCTGCTACTTCTTGCCGCGCTCGCTCCAGAACACGCAGAGCTTGTTGCCATCTGGATCGCGGAAGTACGCGAAGTCGCCGAAGGCGCCACGCGGGCCGGGCTCGCCTTCGGACACAGCCCCCAGTGAGAGCGCCTTCTGATGGATGCGCGCGACGTCTTGTTGACCGTCGACATTGATGGCGATCATGTTGCCGTTGCCGGGATGCTGGGCTTCCTGGTTGTACGGCCGCGTCACCATCAGCATCGCGCCCGAGCCGAGGCGGTACATCTGCCCGTGCGGCGTGGGAAAGAGACGCTTGCCGCCCAGTTCGGCGCTGAGCGCATCATAAAACGCGCAAGCACGCTCGAAATCGTTGGTGCCGAGACAAACGTAACCGATAGCGGGCATGGGGCGCTCCTGGAATGGTCGCATAGGTTCAGCGGGCTGGGTGCTAGGTCAAGCCTGCCGAGGGGGCAATTTCAGCTGATTTTTCGAGAAATTGATGCTAAGCTTGTACTATGGCACACGACCGCATTTCTCGAGACCCTTCCGTTTTGATGGGCAAACCCTGCATCAAGGGTACGCGCATAAGCGTGGAAGTCATTGTGCGCCGGTTCGCCGCCGGTTTGACGGCTGACCAGATCGCCGCTGCATACCCCGAGCTGACGCGCGACGATGTGCTGGCGGCCGCGACCTATGCGGCCGACCTGCTGCGGCACGACGGCCTCGTCGCCGCCGAATAACGGTGCGGCTTTTTCTCGACGCAAGCATGTCGCCGGCTGTTGCCGTTGAACTGAGGAACTCGGCTTCGATGTGTTGGACCAGCGCGACGTGCTGAATGCTTCGGCAACGGATCGAGAGGTCATGGCTGAGGCATGGCGAGAGCGACGCTTGGTCATCGGTCGCGATTATGACATGGGAGAACTTGTGCTCCGAGGTTTCGCAGAGGCTGAAGGCGTCGTGATCGTGGCGTTCGACTTCGAGAGCGCTGGGGCTGAGGCGAATCGGATAAGCACTGAGATCAAAGCGCTTGGCACAAGAGCGCGCGGCCATGTCCACGTTATCGGCCCATACCTGACGCGCTCGCGACCCTACGACAAGGCGTAGAGTCGTTCCACAAATCAGTCGGTGTGCGTTGCGCCTGACAGCTGCCCCGGCGCCCGACGGTCAGCATCTGATGACGTCGTTAAGCTCACGATGCGGAAATGCGGCGTTCTCCTCACCGCGAAAGGCATAGGCGTAATCTCCAGCTACAACCCACTTGCTCTGCACTTCAATCCACTCGACCCCTTGATAACGACCGAACACCGGAAAGAACGCGCGCTCCTTGAGTGCTGCAATCTCTTGTGGGACAAAACCAAGGATCGCCAACGAATCTGTCACTGCGGCGTACTGACGCTGCTCATCTTCCCGCGTTGCAACAGTGAACGGCGCCAGCAGCACACGCGCAGCGCTCTCGCTGAATTGGCGTAACACCTCACTAGTCTGATCGAACAACGGAATGCTTGGTGAATCCGGCGCCAGCGTTGTTTGCACCCCGCCGCAAAACATTTCGACTTCTTCAACGCGAAGCGCGTGCGGGCGCCAATGCGCCTGATCAGTGTAAGCGATCTGCGCAGGCTCCGGCAAGTTTGGATGTACGATGTACAAGTCCGCCATCGACAACGAGAGCGCGACGTCAAGTCGAAGCCCAAATCCGATCGATTTTATTAGATGGATAGAAACTGGTTCCTCATCTAGATCGTACTCCTCGCCGTATTTTGGCTCCGTGAGATACAAGTCGAAAAATGCTTTGCTGAACGGTCTTGGCGTGGGAAGCGTAACAGCCGTTTCTTCCATCTCGCTTCCTCCATCGCTAATACACTCGCTTCTTCGGCGGGATGGGCTCGACTTCGTTGGTCATCGTGTTCGCATGCACCGGGCGATAGTCGATGCGCACGGCGCCGGAATTCATGTCGAGCCACGCCAGCGTGTGCTTCATCCAATGATCGTCGTCGCGCTCGGGGAAGTCCTCGCGCGCGTGCGCGCCGCGGCTCTCGGTGCGGTTGGCGGCGCTGCCGACCGTTACGATCGCCTGCGCCATCAGATTATCGAACTCCAAAGTCTCCACCAGATCGCTGTTCCAGATCATCGAGCGATCACTGACCAACACATCCGGCGCCTGCGCCCACAGCTGCGCCATGCGCTCAACGCCTTCGGTCAGCACCGGCCCGGTGCGATAGACGGCGCAGGTGTCCTGCATCGCGCGCTGCATGGCGTCGCGCAGCTTGGCGGTGGAGGTTCCGCCTTTGGCGTTGCGGAAGCGATCAAAGCGCGCGAGGTGCTCCTCGCCCGCGTTCTTAGGCAAATCGGATTGCGACGCGTTCGCCTTCAGCACCTCGCCGCAGCGCAGGCCGACAGCGCGGCCGAACACCACCAGGTCGATCAGCGAATTGGAACCCAGGCGATTGGCGCCGTGCACCGAGACGCACGCTGCTTCGCCCACCGCCATCAGGCCGGGCACGATGGCATCGGGGTCGTCGCCCTTCTTGGTCAGCACTTCGCCGTGATAATTTGTGGGGATGCCGCCCATGTTGTAATGCACGGTCGGCAGCACCGGGATCGGCTGACGCGTCACATCGACGCCGGCGAAAATCTTCGCGCTCTCGGAAATGCCGGGCAGCCGTGCGTGCAGCACCTTGGGATCGAGGTGATCCAGGTGCAGGAAGATGTGATCCTTATTCGGCCCGACCCCGCGGCCCTCGCGGATTTCCAGCGTCATGGCGCGGCTGACCATGTCGCGCGGGGCGAGATCCTTCACCGTGGGCGCGTAGCGCTCCATGAAGCGCTCGCCGTTTGAATTGGTGAGATAGCCGCCCTCGCCGCGCGCGCCTTCGGTGATCAGGCAGCCGGCGGGAAAAATCCCGGTCGGGTGGAATTGTACGAATTCCATGTCCTGCAGCGGCAGCCCGGCGCGCAGCACCATGGCGTTGCCGTCGCCGGTGCAGGTGTGAGCGCTGGTGCAGGAAAGATAAGCGCGGCCATAGCCGCCGGTGGCGAGCACGACGTTTTGCGCGCGGAAGCGGTGCAGCGTGCCGTCGTCAAGTTTCCAGGCGGTGACGCCGCGGCAGACACCGCCTTCCATGATCAGATCGAGCGCAAAATACTCGATGAAGAATTCAACGCTATGGCGCAGCGATTGGCCGTACAGGGTGTGCAGCATGGCGTGGCCGGTGCGATCGGCGGCCGCACAGGTGCGCTGCACCGGCGCTTCGCCGTAATTGCGGGTCATGCCGCCGAAGGCGCGCTGATAGATCTTGCCTTCCTCGGTGCGCGAGAACGGCACGCCCCAATGCTCCAACTCGTACACCGCCGCAGGCGCGTTGCGCGTCAGATATTCGATCGCGTCCTGATCGCCCAGCCAATCCGACCCCTTGACGGTGTCGAACATGTGCCATTGCCATTTGTCCTCGCCCATATTGCCGAGCGCCGCCGAGATGCCGCCCTGCGCCGCCACCGTATGCGACCGGGTTGGAAACACCTTGCTGATGCAGGCGGTCTTCAATCCGGCCTGCGCGCAGCCCAGCGCCGAACGCAATCCCGACCCGCCAGCGCCGACGACAACGACGTCGAACGTATGATCGATCCACGTGTAAACGGCCACGCGTCAGGCTCCGAAATTCAGCACAAGAACAGAAAAGATCGCCGCAGCGCCCAGCGCCCAGGCCGCGAAGGCGTTAAGCAGCATCAGCATCAGCTTCGCCGCCGGCCGACGGATGTAATCGACGATGATCTCATCCATGCCGAGTTTCATATGATAGAGGCTCACCGCCACGAGAAACACCACGCCAACAGCGTTTACGGGCTCGGTGAGGAAATCGATCACCGATGCGTACTCGCCATCGCGCAGCGATAGACCCGCGCTGACCACGAACCACGGCGCCAGGATCGCAAGCGCGATCGAGGTGACACGCAGGGCGATGAAATGGCCGGTGCCTTCGCCGGCTGCGCCGTGGTGACGCACGCGCCCGAGCGGCGTGCGCATAGTGCGTTGACTTTGGCTCACGGGATCACGCTCCGTAGTTCAGCAGCAGCCACAGCCCGACTGGTGCGGCAATGGCGAACAGGATGGCGAACCAGGCGCTGGCGTCGGCGTCGGACGGCTGCAGACCGGCGCCGGTATCGAACACGAGATGGCGTACGCCGTTGGCGAGATGGTACGCCAACGCGGCCACGATAAGGTAGAGCGCGCCCTGGCCGTACCAGGCTTGCAGATGCTCGCTGACGATCGCATAGCGCCCAGGCCCCCACGCCGCCACCACCAGCCAAAACGAGAAACCGATCGCGGCGGCGTAGAGCGCGACCCCGCTGACGCGGTGCAGGATCGAGCTCAGCATAGTGACGTGCCAGCGCCAGATTTGCAGATGCGGGGAAAGCGGTCGGTTTTCCGGGCTGTTGGCGCCGGCCATGACGGGCCTCTCTCGGTGACGGCAGGAGAATCCGGCGCGACATTAGGGGGCGACGTCTCCAAGTCAATGAAGCCGATTGGCGCGATTGGGATCGGCTTGCTAGGCTGTTTGCCTGACCTTGGGGGCAGCCATGATCCGTCCTTTCGCCGCCGCGCTCTTAGCGTTTGTTGTCGTAGCGTCGCCCGCAGCGGCCCAGTCGCGCGCCGAGAGCCGACTGAACGACGCCATCGCCCGCTACGAGCAGATCGATCGCGCCGCCGATCCGCTGACTTCGGGTTCCGAAGGCAGTCGCGAGGCGTTGCGGCGCTTGCCGGACCCATCGCCAGAAGCCCGAGTCGCGCTGCGCGCCCAGCTTGCCGAGCTGCGCGGAGACCTCGCGCGCATCGATGCGCGTCGGCTCTCTGGTGAAGCCGCGCTGAATCACGCCTATCTTCTGCGCCTGATCGACCAGCGCGTCGAAGGCATCGCCCTCGACTTCGATCGCGTACCGATCAGCAATGGCGACGGCTTTTTCACGCTTGCCGATTATCTGGCGCAGGTCACGCCGATCCAGTCGGCGGACGACGCCGAAGCGTGGCTCGCGCGCCTCGACGCGCTGCCGCTCTACTATCAGCGCAGCATCGCTAACGCGCGGCGCGGGATTGAAACCGGGTATACCCAACCGCGCATCGTGGTCGACCGCGCGCTCGCCACCGCACGCGCGCAAGTCGCGACAATGGTGCAGACATTGCAGACCCCGCTGCGGCAAATGCCCTCCAGCATTCCCGCCACGCAGCAGGAAGAGTATCGCAGCCGCGCCCGCGCCATCGTCGAACAGCGAATTCTGCCCGAGCATCACGCATTGATCGCGTTCCTTGAAAACGAGTACCTGCCGGCGGCGCGGCCGGGCATCGGCTTGTCAACGGTCCCGAATGGGCGCGACCTCTACTCGTATCTGGTGCGCTCCTACACGACCACCGGAATGACGCCGGAGGAAATCCACGCGCTCGGTCTGAGCGAAGTTGCACGCATTCGCGCGGCCATGGATACGGAGATCGCGGCCAGCGGCTTCACCGGCACGTTCGCGGAGTTTCAGCGCTTCCTTCGCACCGATCCGCGTTTCTATGCCCAGACGCCGGAAGACTTGGTCGAGAAAGCGTCCGAGATCGCCAAGCGCGCCGACGGACAATTGCCGCGCCTGTTCGGCATGATCCCGCGCTTGCCCTACGACATCCGTGTCATTCCCGCGGAGTCGGCCGAGGGCGCGACCACCGCCTACTACACACAAGGCAGTCCCGCGCTCGGCATGGCCGGCGCATACTGGGTGAACACGACGCGTCTCGATCAACGGCCGCTCTACGAACTGCCGGCGCTGACGCTGCATGAGGCCGTGCCGGGTCACCATTTCCAGATCGCGCTGGCGCAAGAGCTCGACCAGCTGCCCTACTTCCGGCGCAACGCGTCCGAGACTGCGTTCATTGAAGGCTGGGGTCTCTACGCGGAATCGCTCGGCGAGGAGATGGGAATCTATCGCACGCCGTACGAACGCTTCGGCCGGTTGAGCTATGAGATGTGGCGCGCCTGCCGGCTCGTGGCGGACACCGGGATTCACTGGATGGGCTGGGACATCGAACAGGCGCGACGGTGCTTCGCCGAGAACTCCGCGCTGGCCCCGCACAATATTCAAACCGAGCTCGAGCGCTACATCGCGACGCCAGGCCAAGCGCTCGCTTACAAGATCGGCGAACTGACGATGCAGCGATTGCGCGATGAAGCCGAACAAGCGCTCGGCGCCCGCTTCGATGTGCGCGCGTTCCACGACCACCTGTTGAGCGCGGGTCCGATTCCGATGGACGTGCTCGAAGCGCGCATGCAGGCGTGGGTGGGAACACAGCGATAGCGCTTTCGGCAGCAGCCTTACCGCTTCGGGATCGCGGCCCAATAGTCGAAATCGAGCACCACGGCGGGATCGTACTCGCCTGCATCTGTCTTGCACGGAAAGTCCGCCGCAGCGCGGTTCTTCACCGCGACCAAGCGCAAGCGCAATGCGCCCATCGCGCCGAGGTCCTCCTTCGCCAGCACTTCCGACCAGGCATAGAGGGTGTCGCCCGCGAACAGCGGATTGACGTGACGCCCGCCATTGATCGCGAGCATGTGAGCCGCGTTGGCGAGGCCGTTGAACGCCAACGCCCGCGCGATCGAGATCGACACGCCGCCATAGATCAACCTTTTGCCGAAGCGCGAACCCTGTTGCGCCAGCGCGTCGAAATGCACTTTCGCGGTGTTCTGGTAGAGCCGCGTCGCCAGTTGATGCTCGGCTTCCTCAACGGTCATGCCATCGACGTGATCGATGTTCTCGCCGACCGAATAATCCTCGAACGCATGTGGCGAACCCCCAAGCGCAAAATCGTAGCCCGTGAAATCCAGCGCCGGCGGCGACAGCAATTCGCGCGCAGGCACGAACGGCGCCGGTGTCTGCGGCGGCGCATCGGCGATGGTGGCGTTTGCGTCGCGCTTGTTCACCATTACCCAACGCAGGTATGACAACACCGGCTCGTCATCCTGGTTGAAGCCAGTGGTGCGCACGGTGACGATTCCGGTCTTGCCGTTGGAATTCTGCTTGACGCCCAGCACCTCGGAGACCGCGTTCAGCGTGTCGCCGGGATAGACCGGGGCCAAGAAGCGCCCTTCCGCATAGCCAAGATTAGCCACGGCGTTGAGCGAGATGTCCGGCACGCTTTTGCCGAACACGACATGGAACACCAGCAGCGGATCGACCGGCGCGCCTGGCAGGCCGCACGCCTGCGCGAAGCTGTCGGCGGAAAACAGCGCATAGCGCGAACCGGTCAGCGCGATGTTGAGCGCGACATCGCCCTCGGTGATCGTGCGCGGCGTCGCGTGCGCGATGGTTTGGCCGACGCGGAAATCTTCGAGGAAGTTGCCGGGATTGGATTTCATGACGCGCCCTCTTGGGGGCGACTAGTCGAGCGGTCAAGCCGGACGCATTGACTTTGTCCGCGCGACCGCCCAGCGCTCGCCGCGATGAGACTATTGCTCCTCGGCGGCTACGGCTTCATCGGCCTGGAGGCGGCCCGCGCACTGATCGCGCGCGGCCACGCCGTCACAGCTGTAGGCCGCGACATCGCGCACGGCCGCCGCGTATTGCCAAACGCGCAATGGCTTGCCGCAGACATCGCGCAACGCGCCACGCCCGAATCGTGGACGCCGCTGCTTGACGGCATTGACGGGGTCGTCAACGCATCGGGCGCGCTGCAGGACGGACTGCGCGACAACGTCACCGCCGTGCAGGACACCGCCATCCGCGCGCTCGTCGCCGCCTGCGAAACCGCCGGCGTGAAGCGCTTTGTGCAGGTCAGCGCGCCTGGCGTCAGCGCGGACGCAACCACCGGGTTCCTGCGCAGCAAGGCGGCTGGCGATGCGGCGCTCGCGGCCAGCACGCTCGATTGGGTGATCTTGAGGCCCGGTCTCGTCTGGGGCCGAACCGCCACTGGCGGAACCGCGCTGGTGCGCATGCTTGCTGCGTTTCCTGTTTTCCAGCCGCTCATGCTCGCAGACGCGCGCGTGCAAACCGTCGACATCGACGATGTATGCGCCGCCATCGTCGCCGCCGTCGAAGGCAAGCTGCCGGGCGGGACCGATATCGACCTGGTGGAGGCCGCGCCGCTGACGCTGGGCGACATCGTCGCACAGGTGCGCGCTTGGCATGGCTTTCCGCCGCCGCGAACGACGCTGCACGCACCGCGCGTGCTCGGCGCGTTGGCCGCTCGCCTGGGCGACGCAGCGGGCTGGCTGGGGTGGCGCACGCCGCTGCGCACGACGTCGCTGCGAGCGCTCGAACGCGGCGTGATCGGCGATCCCGCGCCGTGGCGCTTGCTCAACGGCGCTCATGTGGCGCGTTTTGCCGAAGCGCTCGCGCGCAGGCCGGTCACCAAGCAGGATCGCTTGTTTGCGCGCCTTCAATTGCTGCTGCCGCTGATGATCATCACCTTGTCAGGGTTCTGGATCGCCTCGGGCCTCATCGGGATCGCGCAGCGTGACGCGGCGGCGGCGGTGCTGAGCGGTCGGCTCGACAATCCGGTGGCTTTCGTGATCGCCGGATCGCTCGCCGACATCGCCATCGGCCTGGCGCTCTTGTGGCGGCCGTGGGCGCGGCTTGCCTGCTTTGGCATGATCGCGTTGACAGCGATCTATCTCATCGCGGGAACGTTGATCACGCCCGCGCTGTGGCTCGATCCGCTTGGCGCGTTTGTCAAAACGCTGCCTGCCGCTTTGCTGGCGCTGGCGTGCGCAGCGATGCTGGAGGAGCGCTGATGGATTGGCTCACCCTGCTGCGCTGGCTGCACGTGATCGGCGCCTGCGTGCTGCTCGGCACGGGCGCGGGCATCGCCTTCTTCATGCTGATGGCGCACCGCACGAAGAACGCGGCTTTCATCGCGCACACCGCGCGCATCGTCGTGATCGCGGACTACGTGTTCACCGCGTCGGCGGTCATCGCTCAGCCGATCACTGGCGCGCTGCTGGTGCATGCCGCCGGCTGGAGCTGGGGTGAAGGCTGGATCCAGCTTTCGCTGCTTCTCTATGTCGTCACCGGCGCGTTCTGGTTGCCGGTGGTGTGGATGCAGACGCAAATGCGCGACCTCGCCGCCGACGCCGCACGCACCGGCGCACCGCTGCCCGAGCGCTACCACCGGCTCTATCGCGCCTGGCTTCTGTGCGGCTTTCCCGCGTTCTTCGCGGTGCTGGCGATTATCTGGCTGATGCGGGCGCAGCCGAGCTTTGGTCTATTTGGATAGGTCGCAGCGCGCTGTGCTCCGCCTCTTCTAACTCAAGCCAGCCTCGATAGTGAGTGAGGCGCCCGAGCAATGGCGCGACAATGTCCACATCGAACCGGAATCGACCGTCCGAGTCGGCGCTTTCAATGGCGGTCGCATGCGGCGCCAGGAATGATGGCAAGCGCAAGGGTCCGATTCGCAAGCCGACAACGGTCATGACCAAAGCGCCTTGCTCCACCGCCAACTTCGCCTCGAAGATCAACACGCCAAGGCTTTCGGTGACAAAGCCTGGTCGCAAGGTGCGCACCCTGCTCGTCATGCGCACGTCGTCAAACCAGCGCGTCCAAACTTCCTCGGCGCCTCGCCGATCCATGATGACGCGTACGGCGGCAACTGCGTTATCGCGAGGCAAACCGAACCAGGAGCACAACCAAGCCGCGACTGGTGAAGCAGCACCAGCCACATGCGCCTCGCCCCGCAGCTGCACGAGCGCGCCTCCTTGGTGCGCAGCCTGAACTGCAGGCGCGAGACCTCCAAACGCTGGGCCAAGCGCCTGTTCGAAGGGCGTACGTGGCGGCGGGACTTCGCCGCGATCGACAATCCGCGCTTTGAATGCAGCATCGGTCGCCCAGCATTGCTCTTTGCGCCCAAACCAAACGTAGCGATTGCGCGCGATGAGATCGTAGAGCGCGTTGCGTAACGTACGCGGCGCCAAGCGCGCGAGCGATGTCCAACTCCAACCGGGCAATGCTTGCAGAATGGCTAGCGCCGCGTCTGACTTGAAGTGCGCCCGACCACCCACCACGACGACATTGGTCTGCGGCAAGGCAGCGTCTATGCCAAAACGCGCGGCAAGCGAGCGCCCATACTCGGATTGAATGGCCACAAACTTGAAGCGCATCGCCTTGTCGCGGCGATGCACAAATCGCGCCCAATGCGAACACAGCACGCAATCGCCGTCGAACAGAATCAGATCCTGCTCGACTTCCGGCGTTTGGATTTCGCGCCATGACACAGCAATACCGTATCGCCGTCCGCCGCGGAGATGCATGAGGCAAAGCGTCCCTACGAGACTGGCCCAATCGCCTCCGCCACCGCCACCACGCGCTTGGCTTCTTCCAGGTGCAGCAGCTCGGTCATTTTGCCGTCGACCTTGATCACGCCCTTGCCGGCGTTCTCGGGCGCGGCGAAGGCGGCGATCACCGCGCGTGCGCGGGCGATCTCGTCGTCCGACGGCGCAAACACGCGATTGCAGACATCGATCTGCGAAGGATGGATGAGCGTCTTGCCGTCGAAACCGAACTCCAAGCCTTGCCGGCACTCGGCCTCGAAGCCCTCGGCGTTGGCGATGTCGTTGTAAACGCCATCGATCGCGCTCAAGCCCTCGGCGCGCGCCGCCAGCACCGCCAGCGACAGCGCCGACCAGAACGGCGCGCGCGCCGCGCCGGGTTTGGCGCGCATCTCTTTCGCCAGATCGTTCGTGCCCATCACGAACGCCGAGAGCCGCGTGCCGCGCGCCGCGGCCGCGATCGGCGCCAGATTGAGGATCGCCCGCGGGGTTTCGATCATCACCCAGAGCGTCGCCTCGTCGGCAAAGCCCGCCTCGGTCATCGCGTCGTCGAGCGCGATCACCTCGTCGCCGGTCTCGACTTTGGGCGCAAGCAGACCGTCGGGCCTGACCGCGCCGGCGGCGGCGATGTCCTCCCGCCCCCAGGGCGTCGCCAGCGCATTGATGCGCACAATCACCTCGCGTTTGCCGTAGCCCCCCACTTTCACCGCCGCCGCGACCGCCGCGCGTGCGTCGCCCTTGGCTTCGGGCGCGACCGAATCCTCCAGATCGAGCAGCAGCACGTCGGCGGCCAGCGTCTTGGCTTTCTCCAGCGCTTTGGCGTTGGCGCCGGGCATATAGAGACAGGAGCGGCGCGGACGGTGGGTCATCTCTTGCTCGAAGCTGCGACGCAGGCGACCATCGCCGGCGATGAGCGAAATCCTTAGCCGCCCGCGAACGGTTCTGTCGATCCAGAGCCAGGTCGTCGGCGCGCGCGTCGGCAATTCCGTCGCCGCGTTTGCGATGGAACGGCTCGGTGTGCGCGTGCTGCAGCTGCCGACGACGCTGCTCGGCCGCCGCCCCGATCGCGGGCCGCCAGGCGGCGGACCGATCCCAACGGCGCAGTTCGAAGCTCTGATCGAAGCGCTGGCCGCCGATGGCGTGCTTGGCGAGATCGACGCCGTGCTCTCCGGTTATCTCGGCGCGGCCGAGCAGGCGCAGCTGATCGTCGCCGCCGTGGAGCAAATCAAAGCGGAGAACCCGAAGGCGATCTTCGTCTGCGACCCGGTGATGGGCGACGAAGGCGCGTTCTATGTGAGCGAGAGCGCTGTTGAAGCGATCAAGACCCAGCTCATCCCGCGCGCCGATTGGCTGATCCCGAACTGGTTCGAGCTTGGCGCCATCACGGGGCGCGCGCTCGACAGCCTGGAGGACGCGCAGGCGGCGGCGAAGAGCTTCAACAAGATCGTGCTCGTCACCTCGGTTCGCACCGCCATCGGCCTCGGCAACCTATACGTTGCGCCGACCGGCGATTGGTTCTGCGAAACCCCGCGCCTGCCACGCGCGCCCAAGGGCGCGGGCGACCTGTTCTCCGCCCTTTTCGTCGCGCGCCGGGTGCGCGGCGACGCACCCGCGATCGCGCTCGAAGGCGCGACCGGCGGCGTCTATGACGTGATCGTGCGCTCAATCGCCGCCGACAGCGACGATTTGCTGCTGCCCCAGGCGCAGGAGGTGCTGGCCGATCCGGTGACGTGGCCGCGCGCGCGGTCTATAGCGCCGCCATGAGCGTTGAAGGACATGTCGCGCCGGGTTTCGAGCGCGTGCGTGAAGCGTTTGAGGCCGGCTTAAGCGAAGAGCTCGGCGCAAGCTTCGCCGCCGTGCGCGACGGCGAGGTCGTGGTCGATCTCTGGGGCGGATGGGCCACCCGCGAGCAGACGCGGCCCTGGACGCGCGACACCATTGCGCCGGTCTATTCCACAACCAAAGCCATCGCGGCGATCGTCATCGCCAAGCTCTACGATGAAGGCCGCTTGGACTACGACGCGCCTGTCGCAGGGTTGTGGCCCGCGTTCGGCGCGCACGGCAAAGACAAGGTGACGATTGCACAAACGCTTGCACATCAAGCGGGCGTGCCGGGATTTGTCGATCCGATCGATCCCGACCTCTGGCTCGATCCGCCGGCATGCGCAGACGCGATCGCCGCGCTTCGGCCATTGTGGCCGCCGGGAAGCGCGAGCGGTTATCACCCGCTGACCTGGGGCTACATCGCCGGCGAGATCGCGCAGCTCGCCAGCGGCCGCTCGCTTGGAACCATCCTGCGCGAGGATATCTGCACCCCGCTCGGCATCGACTTTCAGATCGGCACGCCAGCGCATGAGCACCATCGCTGCAGCGAGATGAAAAAGCCGGCGCGCGGCGGCGATTTCGGTGAGATCACCTTGCCGCGCCGCGCTGCTTTCTTCAGCAAGTGGTCAGCGCCGGTGCGCGGATCGGCGCAATGGCGCACCATCGAGATCCCCTCCGCGAACGGCCATGGCAATGCGCTGAGCGTCGCCAAGCTCTACGAAGTCTACGCCAGCGAAGGCATGATCGGGACAAGCCGCATCCTGTCGCCGCACGCTTTCGAGGCGCTGACCAAACGGCATTGGCTGGGGGCCGATCTGGTGCTTCCGTTTGGCGTCGATTGGCGCGCGGGCGTGATGGGCAATTCCAACCGTTTCTATGGGCCCAACGCCGAAGCGTTCGGCCATTCCGGCATGGGCGGATCGGTCGGCTTCGGCGACCCGGTCGCGCGCGTTTCCGTCGGCTACGTCATGAACAAGCAGTCGCATCACATCGCCGGCGATCCGCGCTCGCTCAGACTCATCGAAGCGCTCTACGCATGCCTTTGATCCTTCGCCCTTGGGTGCGGCTGACGTTCGAAGTCGGCGCCGTGATCGTGGCGCTGGCGCTCACGGGCGTGTTCATCTGGGTGCTGCGCGGCGCGCACGATTGGGCGCTGCAAAGCGGACAGCCGATTTTCGGCGATTACATCGCGTTCTGGAGCGCAGGCAGCGCTGCGCTCGACGGCAATGTCGCAGGCGTGCACGACCGCGCCGTCACCTTCGCGTATCACAAAGAAGCCATTCCTGACGTTCGCTTTCACGCGCCGTGGAATTCGCCGCCGACCTTCTTGTTGATCGTCACGCCGTTTGCGCTGCTGCCGTTCCCGGTGTCGGCGGTGCTGTTTCTTGTTCTCACCGCTGGTTTTTACTTTGCCGTCGCACGAAAGATCCTGCCCGACGCCCGTGCGCTGTTGCTGGCGGCGACCATGCCAGCGGCGTTCTACCACCTCGCCACCGTGCAGATCGGTCTGCTGATCGCGGCGATTACCGGGCTGGCGCTCTATTGGCTCGACAAGCGGCCGCGCGCAGCGGGCGCGCTGGTTGGATTGCTCGCGATCAAACCGCACCTCGCCGTGCTGTGGCCGTTGCTGCTGGCGCTGACGGGCCGCTGGCGCGCATTCTTCGCCGCCGCCGCGTCGGCGATCGCCTTCGTGCTGCTGGCCGGGTTGGTGTTCGGCTTCGACTCGTATCAACGGTTTTTCGAAAGCCTTGAACGCTCGGCGCAACTGATCAGCGCACAGCGCATCACGACGCCCGCCTACGCCAGCCTCTACGGCAACCTGCTGCAATGGCGCACGCCACAGCCGATTGCGATCGGCGCGCATGCACTCAGCGCAGCGCTGGCTCTCGCCGTCGCCGCTTGGACGTTCTGGCGTGCACGCGCGAGCCATGAAATCGGCGCGCACGCGGCGGCGCTCTGCGCCGCGACGCTTCTGCTCTCGCCGTACCTTTTTTTCTATGACGGCATTCTGCTCGGCGTCGGCGCAGCACTCATGGGCGCGCCGCGCACACGCTACGAGCTTGTCGCCATGGTGTTCGCCTGGAGCGCGGGGCTGACTCTCACCATCGGCTATTTCATCATGCCGGTTCCGCTCTGTCCGCTCGCGTCATGGCTATTGCTCATCGCCGCATGGCTGCGCGCGGGAAACCGCGTACCCCGGCCGGACGCCGCAGCCGCCTAGCGCTGCGGCGTTACGCGCAGCACCCGACCGTTCTCCTCGTCGGTGATGAGCCAAAGCGAACCATCGGCCGCTTCCTCAATGTCGCGCACGCGTCCGTCGGCGATAGCGAAGCGCTCTTCGCCAACGACGCGATCGCCGTCAAGTTCCAAACGGATCAGTTCGCGGCTACGCAACGCCGCCACCAAGATGTCGCCGCGCCACGGAAACAGATCGCCGCGGTAGAAGTCCATGTCGCCCGGCGCAAACGAGGGATCCCAATAATAGATCGGCTGCTCCATGCCCTGACGCGCGGCGACGCCCTCGCCAATCGGAGCGCCGCTGTACTCCTCGCCATAGGAGATGACTGGCCAACCATAATTCCGGCCCGGCAGCGGACGATTGAGTTCGTCACCGCCTTTGGCGCCGTGTTCGATCGTCCACAGCGCACCGGTTTCCGGATGGAGATCGGCGCCTTGCGGGTTTCGATGTCCGTAGGACCATAGCTCCGCGCGCGCCTCGGTGCGGCCGGCAAACGGATTGTCGCTGGGAACAGAGCCGTCGGGATTGATGCGCACGACCTTCCCGAGATGCGTCGAGAGATCTTGCGCCAGCTGCCGCGGCTCTGCGCCCATGCGCTCACCGAGCGTGACGAACAACCGTCCGGCGCGATCGAACACAAGCACCGACCCGTAATGCCCCGTCGACCTCCACGCTGGGGTTTGACGGAAGATCACCTGTGCGTTCTCGACACGCGATGCGTCTTCGGACAGCCTCCCGCGCGCGACGCTTGTGCCATTGGTGTCGTCGCCGCGCGGCTCGGCATAGCTCCAATAGATCAAACGATCGCTGGCAAAGGTCGGGCTGAGGACGACATCGAGCAAACCGCCCTGATTGCGCGCATCCACGTCAGGCAAACCAGCGACCGGCGGCGAAATCACGCCGTCTCGTGTGATCACACGCAACCGGCCGGGTCGCTCCGTTACAAGCACAGAGCCGTCTGGCAGAAACTCAAGAGCCCAAGGCTCCACTAAGCCTGACGCGATCTCTGTGACCTCAAGCGTTACCCCAGACAGCGTATGCGGCGCACGCGTTTGCTCCGGAAAGGCGGGCGAAAAGTCAGCGTTCGGCGGCGCGTAATTGAAGTCGCCGTCGGCACCGGCGGGCTGCGCACAGCAGGCGACGGCAACCAAAGCACACAAGGCGGCTATGCGTGTAATCATGTCCCCGACTTCCTCCTTTTCCCTCGCTTCCAGACCTTGCCCCGAGTTAACATCGCCGCGCGCGAGGGGATTGATGCCTGCGGTGTACGTACTCTCTTCTGGGCTGGACCATAACCTCACGAAGCCGGTAATCGACCGGCTTCAGTCGCTCGGCTATGCTGTGTCGACAACCGGGTACGGCGCCGACGCGGTTCTGACGCTGTGGACCGAACGGGCGCGTCAATCGCCCAAAGTGCACGAGGAGAGCGCCCGCGCGTTCGATCGGCAGATCTACGTTCAGGCCACTCTCGACGGCGACGCTCCGCCACGCCCGTTCGAGGCGCTGCCGTGCGCCAACCTCGGAGGTGAACGAGCCGCCTACGGCGCCCTGGAAGACGCCATCGCGCGGATCGTCAACGAACGGACGCCGCCGGCGCCGCTGCGAGAAGTCCGCTTTGGCGTACTGTCGACGCCCGCCGTACTGGGCGCGCCGAAGCTGGTGTTGATTGCAACGGGCGCCGCGCTGGCCGCATTCGCTAGCGCGCTGACAGCGGTTCAGAGTAGCGCCATCGCGACCAGCCAATTGCAGATCGCGCTTAGCGGCGTCATCGGCGTTTGTGGGCTCTGCGCGGTGCTTATTGGCTATCGCCTGTGGGCGATACGGCGCAGCGGGGATTAGATGCCGCCGCCGTCCCTCGCCAACAGATTCGTCACCGCAGCGCGCAGCCTCCTCGGCTTGCAGCTGTTTGTCAGCGTTTTGGGGATCGCACTCGCAGCGTGGACGTTGGCCGTGACCGGAGAAGTGGTGCGTGAGCGGGACGGTCTACGTGAGCGTGTGATTCAGCTTGAAACCGAACTTGCCGCGCGCGGCGTCATCGTGCCCGAGGCGCCGACAATGGTCACGGCCGCCGAGGACAGCGCCGCCATCTATCCGGGCGCCGTAGCGGCGCTGGCGACTCGCCGCGACGAACAAGGCCTGCCGGCGTTTCTCACGGAGATGCTCGCGCCGCCGCCGCCGCTTGCCGTGGTCGTGCTTCATGTCCGAGCCGAGAACGTCGACGTCGCCCGTAAAGTCGCCGACGTGCTGGCGCGGACCCAGAGTGCTCGGGTTCTCATCAACACGTTGAGCGAGAGATCGGCGCGCCCGCCGGGCTATGTCTACTATGATGGCCGCCAGAACCGCGCCGCCGCCCAGTTTGTCGCTCACTTTCACGATGCGGCGCGCACCGCGGGCGCCGCGGCATGGTCGGCCCAGTTGCGCGGCGAAGCGTTGCCGGCGGAAGGCGAATACACCGCCGACCGGGTCGATCTCGTACTGCCGCCATTGCCCGAGGCGAGTCCCACCCCGGTTGCGACCGTGCCAACGACGCCGCCTCCGAACCTCTGACGCCTTGCTTCCGCCTTCGAGCCGCGCGAGATAACCCGCGATGACCGTCGCCGCCGAGGACGAGATCGATTGGGCGCCTTCGCGCGTGAGGGCCCTCAACGCCGCGCGCCGCCACTCGCGGCTCATCGGCAGCCTGCGCCGCTTCTTCGTCGCCGGCGCGGGCGCCTCGTTTGCGGCGGTGTTCGTGTTCATGGCCCTGTACGCCATCGAAGGCGGCGCCGTGGCGGGTGTTTACGCGTCGGCGGAGCCGTTGCGGATGCTCAACCCCCGCTTTGTCGGCCGCACGGAGTCGGACGGGCCTTTCCAGCTTTCCGCGGAGATTGCGGAGCGGCCGCTCGGGGAAAACCAGCCGATAGAACTCGTTGCGCCGGTCTATCGGACCGAGGCCGGCACCATCATGATGGCCCCCCGCGGGATTTATGACACCCAGACCGAGACCGTGTCCTTTGTCGGCGAGGTGCTGTTCACGGACGCCAGCGGCAACCGCTTCACCACGCCCAACATGATTGTCGATCTGGAGCGCGGCGCACTGACCGGCCAGGGTGGGGTCACCGGCGCCGGCCCCCTTGGCGTGATCGAGGCCGAAAGTTATGAATTGCGCAACAGCGACCGCGCGTTGGTGCTTCGCGGCGGGGTCCGGGGCCGCATCCCGGACCGCGAACAGCAGGAAGAGGAGCCGTCGCCATGAGAACTTTGGTGCTTGCCAGCGCCACGGCCCTAGCAATGCTCGCGGCCCCGGACGCCCATGCCCAGCTGTCAGAAGGCGGCGGACCAGTCTCCTATTCCGCCGACAACCTCGAATACTTCGACGGTGAGCGGCGGCTGGTGCTGACGGGAGATGTGGATATCGTGCAGAACGACGCCCGCCTTCGCGCAGACCGCATCACCATGTTCTTCTCCCGCTCCGGGGGCGGCCAGGGCTCCGACCTCGCCTCGGGCGACATCGAGCGGATGGTCGCGGAAGGCGAGGTTTACTATGTCCGCCCGGCGCAATCGGCGCGCGGCAATCGCGCTGTCTATGAGGTGGCGCAGGATGCGGTGACATTCTCCGGTAATGTGGTGGTGGCTTCGGAAGAGAACGTCATCCGCGGCGAGGAGCTGGTACTGCAAATTGGCTCGCGCAGGACAACGATCCGGCCACAGGGCGACGGGCGGGTGCGCGGGGTGTTCGTCCCGCGGCGCAATCCCAATTCAGGCCAGTAACCCCATCCAGAAGTTCACGAAATCTTAGCGGCGACAGGACGAAATGAGCGTTGAGGGCGCAACACGCCGTTCGGTCGCCGCTGAAACCGCACCAGGCGGGTTGAGCGCGGTCGGGTTAGGCAAATCCTATCGCGGCCGGCGCGTGGTGAAGGACGTCTCATTGTCCGTAAACCGTGGCGAGGTCGTCGGTCTGCTGGGCCCCAACGGAGCAGGAAAAACCACCTGCTTCTATATGATCACGGGGCTCGTGCGCGTGGACCAGGGACAGATCCTTCTCGACGGACAGGACGTCACCACGTTGCCGATGTATCAGCGCGCCCGCCTGGGCGTCGGCTATCTGCCGCAGGAGCCGTCGATCTTCCGTGGTCTCACCGTCGAACAGAACGTGATGTCGATCGCCGAGCTGCATGAGCGCAACAGCGCCAAGCGGCGCGACTTGGTCGAAGGGCTGCTCGCCGAACTCCATGTCGATCATTTGAAGGACTCTCCCGCCACCGCCCTTTCCGGGGGCGAGCGCAGGCGAGTCGAGATCGCGCGGGCGTTGGCGACGCGGCCGTCCTTCATGCTGCTCGACGAGCCTTTCGCCGGTATCGACCCGCTCGCCATCGACGACATCCGCAAGCTGATCCTGTTCTTGAGGGATCGCGGCTTGGGCGTCCTGATCACCGACCACAATGTGCGCGAAACGCTGCAGATCGTGGATCGTGCTTCGATCATGTTCGACGGCGAAGTGATGTTCGAGGGAACGCCTAACCAGGTGCTCGCCTCGGCCGTGGTCCGCGAAAGGTATCTCGGCAAAGACTTCCACTAGACGGGGGCCGCGATGGCGATGACCCCCCGCTTGGAGATGCGCCAGGGACAAGCCCTGGTGATGACGCCGCAATTGCAACAGGCGATCAAGCTGCTGCAATTGTCCAACATCGAACTTGCCGCGTTCATCGAAGCCGAACTCGAACGCAATCCGCTGCTTGAGCGCGAAGAGAGCAGCGCGGAAGCGAAGCCGGATAACGCCGAAGCCGAAGCGCTGGATTTCACCACCGGCGCAAGCGCTGAAGGCGAGATCGACGTCAGCGTCGCCGACCTCGCGCCCGATCTGTCCGCCGGCGATCTTGCTGACGCTGGCGCCGCGCCCTTGGTCGATTGGTCGAAGGCCTCCTCTGGCAAGAGCCTCGACGACCTGCCGGGGCTTGAAGAGACGCTGACGCGTGATGTGAGCCTGCCAGAACACCTGGATGCGCAATTGAGCGAGACGGGCCTTTCGCCCGCGGATCGTCTGATCGGCGCGGCTCTGATCGATGCGGTGGACGATTGGGGCTACATGCGCGCCGATACGCGCGAACTGGCTGCCCGCCTCGGCGCCGCTGAAAGCGACGTGCTGCGCGTGCTAGCAGTTTGCCAGGGCTTCGAACCGACCGGCGTGATGGCTCGCGACGTCGCCGAGTGCCTCGCCCTACAATTGAAGGAGCGCGATCGCCTCGATCCGGCGATGGAAAAGCTGGTCGCCAATCTCGACCTGCTGGCGCGCTCTCAGCACGAGCGCCTGATGGCGATCTGCGGCGTCGACCGCGCCGATCTCGCCGACATGATCGCGGAAGTGCGCGCACTGACGCCGAAACCCGGCGCAGCGTTCGGCGGCGGACCGGTGCACGCGGTCGCGCCGGATGTCTATGTGAAGCAAGCGCCGGACGGCTCATGGCTGGTCGAACTCAATTCCGAGACGATGCCGAAAGTGCTGATGAACCAGCGCTATTACGCAACGGTGTCGAAGACGGCCAAGCGCGAGGAAGACAAGCTGTTCCTCTCCGAGTGCGCGGCGAATGCGTCATGGCTGGTGAAGAGCCTCGACCAGCGCGCCAAGACCATCCTCAAGGTCGCGCGCGAGATCGTACGCCAGCAGGACGCGTTTCTCGTGCATGGCGTCGCGCAGCTGCGCCCGCTCAATCTGAAGACGATCGCCGCCGCCATCGAGATGCATGAGTCAACGGTGAGCCGCGTCACCTCGAACAAGTATCTCGCCTGCGCGCGCGGCCTGTTCGAGCTGAAATATTTCTTCACCGCCTCGATCAACGCCGCCGACGGCGGCGAAGCGCACTCGGCCGAAGCGGTGCGCTACCAGATCCGCGCGCTGATCGAACGCGAATCGCCGGACGACATTTTGAACGACGACCGCTTGGTCGAAATCTTGCGCGGCCGCGGCATCGACATCGCGCGGCGCACGGTGGCGAAGTATCGCGAAAGCCTGCGGATACCGAGCTCAGTGGAGCGCAGACGGAGGCTGGCGCGGGGGATTTAGAGCGTTGACCATCTGTCTCCTTGCCGCTCGTGGGCTTCCCGCGTTGGATCAACGCCAAGCTTGGTGAAAACGCCGCTGACGATGTGCTGTTGCCTGGCGCCGAGGCGGCTCTGCGCGCCCTTCCCTAGCGTTCGCGCCCTGCCCGGCGGCGGAAGCCGCCATGCGCGGCGTGGCAGATGGCGACGCCGAGCGCATCGGCGGCGTCGGCGTTGACGTCGCCCGCCGTGGGCAACAAACGGCGCACCATGAACGCGATCTGCGCCTTGTCGGCGCCGCCAGCGCCAACAACGGCTTTCTTGATGGTCGCTGGAGCGTACTCGGCAACCTCCAGGCCAGCGCGCGCCGCCGCCGCAAGCGCAACGCCGCGCGCCTGCCCCAGCGCAAGAGCCGCACGTGCATTGGCGTTGACGAAAGTCTCCTCGACCGCCGCCTCGTCCGGCTGGTGCCGTTCGATCACCTCGCACAGACCGGCAAACACGTCGTGCAAACGGCTGGCGAGCTGTTGCCGCGGCGGCGGCGCGATCACACCGTGCAGCACATGGCTGAGCCGCGCGCCGTCGCTGGCAATGAGCCCCCAACCGCAGCGATTGAGGCCCGGGTCCACGCCGAGTATCAGCACGCGCGCCATAGGTCTGGCTTGGCCTAAGGTTCTTGCCAAAGCGTGAAGCTGTGCCCAGCATGGCCGGCGAAAAGAGCGGGACCACCATGTTGAAATTCTTTGCCGGCGCCGCCCTTGCGCTCAGTTTGCTTGCGGCGTCTGCCTGGGCGCAGACGGCGAGCGACGCCGAACGCACGCGGGCCCGCGCGATCTATGAGCGCATTGTCGCAATGGATACCTCGGTCGAAGGCCGCCAGAACCCAGCGATGGCGGCTTTTCTTGCCGAGCAGTTGCGCGCAGGCGGGTTCCCAGCGGAGGACATTCACGTCATTCCCCACGACGGCACCGCCGCCCTCGTTGCCCGCTATCGCGGCGATGGTTCGGGCGGGCGGGCAATCCTGTTCTTGGCGCACATGGACGTGGTGCCGGCGCGGCGTGAAGACTGGGAACGCGATCCTTTCACGTTGATCGAGGAAGGCGGCTTCTTCTTCGGACGCGGCGCCCAGGACAACAAAGCCGGCATCGCGCTGCTGACAGCCACGTTCATCCAGTTGCGCAGCGAAGGCTTCCGTCCGACGCGCGATCTCATTCTGGTGTTCACCGGCGATGAGGAGACATCCGGCGCCGGCGCGCGGCTGCTGCTCCAGCAGCATCGTGCGTTGGTCGACGCGGAGTTCGCGCTCAACAGCGACGCAGGCCAAGGAACTCTAGCGGAAGAGAACGCCGCGCCGACTGCCTATAACCTGCAGACCGCGGAGAAGAGCTACGCTAGCTACAGTTTCACGGCGCGCAATCCTGGCGGTCACTCGTCGCAGCCGCGTCCCGACAATGCGATTTATGATCTGATGGAAGCGGTGCAGCGTGTGCGCGCGCATGAGTTTCCGGTGGAGTGGAACGACACGACGATCGCCTCGATGCGCGCCGCTGGCGCCGTCACGCCGGGCGAACTCGGCGCGGCAATGCGCCGTTTCGCGCAACGCCCCGGAGACCGGCGCGCAGCGGCGGCGCTCTCGCGCGATCCTGCATATGTGGGCCAAGTTCGCACGACCTGCGTCGCCACCATGCTGCAGGCGGGCCACGCCGAGAACGCCCTGCCGCAAAGCGCGGTCGCGACCGTCAATTGCCGCATCTTTCCCGGAACCAGTGTCGCCGCCGTTCGCGACGAACTCCAGCGCCTTGCGGGCAACAAGGTCAGCGTCGCACCGCTCGCCGACTATTGGTCGAGCGAAGCCTCGCCGTTGCGCGACGACGTGCTGCAGGCTGTGAGGCGCGCCGTTCACGCCAACTACCCCGGCGTTCCGATTACGCCCGGCATGTCAGTGGGCGCGACGGACGCGGTGTTTTTTCGCAGCGCTGGCATCCCGACCTACGGAGTCGCCGAACTCTTCATTAAGGACAGTGACGACTACGCACATGGCCTCAACGAACGGATGCCCGTCGCCAGCTTCTACAACGGGCTTGCGCACTGGCGCATCCTGATTACCGAGCTCGCCGGGCGACGCCGACCGTAAGCACCCGACGTTTGGCGGCGTAAGCGGCGTCTACGCGCTCGCCGCCTGTTGCCCGTGGCAATACTTGTACTTCTTGCCCGAACCACACGGGCACGGCGAGTTGCGGCTCACTTTGCCCCAGGTCGCGGGGTCTTCGCGATTGAAGCCGTCCGGCGCCAGGGATGGCGCATCGCGCATCGCCATTTCGTTCTCGCCGGTGTCGGGATTTTGGTGAATCTCGTAGGTTTTCACCGGCGCCATCGGTCGCGGCAGTTCGTCCGCCTGCCCAATCTGCAGCCTGAGGAGCATCCGCGTCACCGTAGTGCGCAGATCAAGCAGCATGCGTTCGAACAACGTGAACGCCTCTGTCTTGAACTCGTTCAGCGGATCGCGCTGCGCATAACCGCGCAAGTGAATGACGGAACGCAGATGGTCGAGCAGCGACAAGTGCTCGCGCCAGCGCATATCGACGACCGAGAGCAGCACCTGCTTCTCGACCGCGCGCAGGCGTTCGCCGCCGAGCATGGCGGCTTTCTGTGCGTAAGCCTGATCCACATCGCGCGTTAGCCGTTCGATGATCTCCTGCTGGGCGATGCCCTCCTCGGCGGCCCACTGATCGACCGGGCTGTTGAAGCCGAAAATCTCTTCGGCCTCGATCATCAGCTCGGCCGTGTTCCACTGCTCGGGATAGGCCTTCTCCGGCATGTGCCGCCAGACCAGTTTCTCGACCACGTCGTGGCGCATGTCGCGCACGATTGGCGCCACGTCGGCGGTGCGCA
This sequence comes from Hyphomonadaceae bacterium, assembly GCA_019753175.1. Taxonomy (GTDB): domain Bacteria; phylum Pseudomonadota; class Alphaproteobacteria; order Caulobacterales; family Aquidulcibacteraceae; genus Vitreimonas. The sequence continues at coordinate 74,702 of JAIELK010000004.1, read as the reverse complement.
TGAACTCGATGCGCTGTTCGAAAATGGCCTTGCGTTGGTCGTTGATGACGTCGTCGTACTTGAGCAGGTTCTTGCGGATTTCGAAATTGCGCTGCTCGACGCGCTTCTGGCTGGTTTCCAGCGCCTTGTTCATCCAAGGGTGGACGATGGCTTCGCCTTCCTGAATGCCGAGGCCGCGCATGATCGCGTCGAGACGATCCGCCGCGAAAATGCGCAGCAGGTCGTCTTCGAGGCAGATGTAGAACTTCGACTTGCCCGGATCGCCCTGACGGCCCGTGCGGCCGCGCAGCTGGTTATCGATACGGCGGCTTTCGTGGCGCTCGGTGCCAAGGACGTACAGTCCGCCAGCGGCCAGCGCCTGGCGCTTCTTCTGCTCGACATCGGCGCCGATCTGACGGCGCAACACGGCGAGCTGCTCAGGCGTCTCGCCGCCCTTGAGCGCGGTCTTCAACCGCATATCGAGATTGCCGCCGAGCTGAATGTCGGTGCCGCGACCGGCCATGTTCGTGGCGATGGTGACCGCGCCCGGCACACCCGCCTGCGCGACGATCTGCGCTTCTTGCTCGTGATAGCGCGCGTTCAGCACCTGGTGGGGAATGCCGCGCTGCTTCAGCAGCGTCGAGAGGTATTCGGACTTCTCGATCGACACGGTGCCGACCAGCACCGGCTGTTGGCGGCGATGAGTCTCTTCGATGTCGGTCAGGATGGCCTTGTATTTTTCCTTGGCCGTCCGATAGACCTCGTCGTCCTCGTCCTTGCGTTGAACCGGACGATTGGTCGGAATCTCCATCACGTCCAGCTTGTAAATGTCGCCGAACTCGGTCGCCTCGGTCGACGCCGTGCCGGTCATGCCGGCGAGCTTGTCGTAGAGCCGGAAATAGTTCTGGAACGTGATCGACGCCAGCGTCTGGTTCTCGGGCTGAATCTTGGCGCCTTCTTTGGCTTCGATCGCCTGGTGCAATCCCTCCGACAGGCGGCGGCCTTGCATCATGCGCCCGGTGAACTCGTCGATCAGCACCACTTCACCGTCCTTGACGATGTAGTCCTTGTCGCGATGGAACAGCTTGTGTGCGCGCAGCGCCTGGTTGGCGTGGTGCACGAACGAAATGTTGGACGGCTCGTAGAGCGAGCCTTGCAGCAGACCCCTTTCGGTCAAGAGTTCTTCTATGAATTCCGAACCGATCTCTGTGTAGGTGATCGAGCGCTGCTTTTCGTCATGCTCGAAGTGCTCCGGCTGCAGCTCAGACATCAACGCGTCCATGGAGCGATAGAAGTCGCTGCGGTCTTCAGTCGGGCCAGAGATGATGAGCGGCGTCCGCGCCTCGTCGATCAGAATGGAGTCCACTTCGTCGACGATCGCGAAACGGTGGCCGCGCTGGACCATCTCGCCCAGCGAGTACTTCATGTTGTCGCGAAGGTAGTCGAAGCCGAACTCGTTGTTCGTTCCATAGGTGATGTCGGCTGCGTAGGCCTGACGGCGCTCGTTGTCGTAGAGGCCATGCACGATCACGCCCACCGACATGCCGAGAAACTTGTAGATCTGCCCCATCCACTCGCTGTCGCGCTTGGCGAGGTAATCGTTGACAGTGATGACGTGAACGCCGCGGCTTTCAAGCGCGTTCAGGTAGGTCGGCAACGTCGCCACCAGCGTCTTGCCCTCTCCGGTGCGCATTTCCGAAATGCGGCCCTGGTGCAGGATCATTCCGCCCATCAGCTGCACATCGTAGTGGCGCTGTCCCAGGGTGCGCTTTGCCGCTTCACGCACCGTCGCGAACGCTTCTGGCAGGATGTCGTCAAGCTTGGCGGACCCGCGCGCCAAGCGCTGGCGATACTCGCTCGTCTTGTTGCGCAACGCGTCGTCGGACAACGCCTCGAAGGTCGGCTCGAGCGCGTTGATGCGCGCGACCAGCGGCCGCAACTGACGCACCTTGCGCTCGTTGACGGAGCCAAAAATCTGTTTCGCGAGGTTCAGCATGGGCGCGATCTTATATCTGATGCGCCGTTCAGGACAGGGCGCGGAGCGAAGCGTCGAGACCGTTGAGCGTGTTGGCTTTTCACCGTCCCAGCACCACGCGCGCGGATGTTCAAACACCCTCGACTCGCGCGCCGGCGAGACTTAAGAGCGCGCCTTGGCGGTGTCAATGCGACCCCCGGAGGCGAAGGCCATCGGCCGCATGTTGCACGCCGGTTTCGATCGAAAGAGCAGAACGCATGGTCTTGCTTCGCCGCGCCCCGATCAGGAGCGCCCTCCTCGCCGCCGCAATCTCGCTCGCCGGATGCGGGCTCGGTCAGGACGCCACAAGCGGCGGTCCAGGCGTGCGTGATCCCATCGTCGCGGCAACCGTTAACGGGCGGCCGATCTATGTCGAGGATGTCCGCGCGCACGCGGTGTCGCGCGGCTGGCTGCAGGAGACCGAGGACCTGGCGGCCAATTCCGACGCAGCCGCCATGGCGCTGGACGAGCTGGTTGAGATCAGGCTCTTCGCCATGGAGGCGGAAACGCGCGGGATCGACCGCCGCAGCGATATTCGCCGTCAGTTGGACAACGCGCGCGAGCGGGTGCTGGCGGCCGCTATCTATGAGGAGATCGCTGACCGCGCCAACGATGCCGAAACGGTGGAGCGACTCTACCGGGAAAATTCCAGCCGTCTGGGGCGGGGCGACGAGGTGCATATGCGGCATATCCAGTTCGAGACACGAGAGGCAGCGGACGCGGCCAAAAGAAGGCTCGATCAAGGCGAAAGGTTTGAAGCGCTGGCGTTCGAACTCTCCGTCGAGCGCGATACCGCACCCGACGGCGGCGACTTGGGCTTCCGCGCCATCTCCGATCTGACCTCCACCATGCGCGAAGAGGTCGAGCGGACCACGATCGGCGCGCTGATCGGTCCGATCCAGCTGCAGGACGGCTGGCACATCTTCCGCGTCGACGACCGCCGCACCATCGGCGGTCCGAGCCTCGAACAATTGCGGCCCCGGATTACGGAGTGGCTCGCCTACCAAGAGGCCACCCAGTTGAAGGAGCGCCTCGCCCGCGACGCGCGCATCGAATATCTGCGCGCCGAGCAGGACGAGGAGCCGGCGCCTGAAGAGGAGCCCCCGCCAGCGGCGGCGGAGCGTCCCGCACCCGAACCGGAGCAACGCCCTGCGACAGCGGCGCCAGCCCCCCCGCCCTTCCCGTTCCCCTTGGCCACCGGCCCATCGGAACCAGCGCCAACCCAGCCCTCGCCGCAGGGGCCGAGCCCGTGACGGTCAGCCCGCTGGCGCCCGCGCAGTTTCCCGACCTGCCCGCGGTCGCGGGAGTAGAGGCGGCAATCGGCCGCGCCGGCTTTTACAAGCATGAGCGGCCCGACCTTCTGCTGCTGCGCTTTCCCGAGGGCGCGCGGGCGGCGGGCGTGTTCACCACCAACGCCGTGGGGTCGGCGCCAACCGACCAGTGCCAACACGCCCTTGCGGCGGGCAACGGCGCCGTCCGCGGCCTGCTCGTGAACGCAGGCTGCGCCAACGCCTTCACCGGCCCCCCCGGCGACGCCGCCTGCCAGCGTTCGCTGCTCGCCGCCGCCCGTAAGCTCGACGCCGACCCCGCGCTGATGCTGGCCGCGTCGACGGGCGTTATCGGCGTGGTGCTTGACGACGCCAAGATCGCCGCCGCGTTGCCCGCCATGCAGCTTGCGCCGATCCAGTGGCGCGCCGCCGCCGAAGCGATCATGACCACCGACACGTTTGCCAAAGCCGCGGGCGCGACCTGCGTGATCGGCGACGCGGCGGTGAGCATCGCCGGCATCGCCAAGGGCTCCGGCATGATCGCGCCGAACATGGCCACCATGCTCGCCTTCGTGTTCACCGACGCCGCGCTCCCAGCTTCCGTGCTGAAGGCGTCGCTCAGCGAAGCCAACGAAGACAGCTTCAACGCCATCACCGTCGACGGCGACCGCTCCACCAACGATTGCGTGCTCCTCGTCGCCACCGCGCAAACGCCGACGCCCGCGATCGGCGCCGCCGACGATCCGCGTCTCGCCGCCTTTCGCGACGCGCTGAAGCGCGTGCTCGCCAACCTTGCCATCCAGATCGTGCGCGACGGCGAAGGCGCCACCAAGTTCGTCGCCGTGCGCGTCGACGGCGCCGTGAGCGACAAGAGCGCCAAGACAATCGCCCGCACCATCTGCGAAAGCCCGCTGGTGAAGACCGCGATCGCCGGCGAAGACGCTAATTGGGGGCGCATCGTCGCCGCCCTTGGTCGCGCCGACGAACCGATCGTACGCGCGCGCATTGCCGTGCGTTTCGGCGCTCTGTGGGCGGCCAAGAACGGCATGGTCGCGCCCGAGTACGACGAAGCGGCGATGAGCGCCTACATGAAACGCGCCGAACTCGATATCGGCGTTACCGTCGGCGACGGCCCCGGTTCGGCGCTCATGTACACCTGCGACCTCACCAAGCGCTACGTCGAGATCAATGGCGATTATCGCAGCTGAGCGGCGACGCGGCTATTCCTTGATCTCTCCTCTTCCGATTTTCTCCAGATAAGCCTCATCGCCCGGGCACGGCCTGAGCGGGTCCGGCATTGGCGCGCCTTCGCGCACGGCTTTGCCGACCGCTGCTTCGTATTGGTCGCGCTCCTCTTGCCATCGATCGAGGTCGTAGGCGGCGTCAGCCAAGCGGCGCAGACGCGCACGCAATTCGGCGCGCAAGGCTTCCTCGTCTGGCTCGGCCTCGGGCGCCGGCAGCGCACGGAGCTTCTCGGCCGCTGCGACCATGCGCTCGGCGGTTTTCGACCAGCGCTCTGCTTCCTTGATGTCGCCGCGTTTGGCGGCGCGCTGCGCCTGTTTCAAGGCGTGCTCGGCTTCGGTGCGGGGGTTGGTGATCATCGTCCTTCGCCCCCGCGAGGGGGAGAAGGTGGCGCGCAGCGCCGGATGAGGGGGCGGCTGACCGCGCTGTCGCGACCTTCGCCGCGAGCTCTCAACCCCGCCCCCTCACCCTGCCCTCTCCCCCGCGAGGGGGAGAGGGGTGTTGTACGATTCCTAGCCATAGCCATGCGTCATCCTTGTCGGCCTTGCGGCCCGAAGAAAGCGGAGAGCGGGACGCGGGAGAACGCGCCAACGCAATGCGCCGATCAAGGACGGCGCCACCGACGCGATCGCCCGCGTCCCGTGATCGTTGGGCTCCGGCGCCGTCGCGAGAGGTGTTTCACTCTTGGAGGCGGCGCGGCCGAAGGCGTGGCGGTCGCTTGTGTCCGCAAGCGATCCCGCGTTCGTCTTCCCGCCGTTACCACCCGGCGGGCTTCATCGTCGGCGCGCTACGAGCAGGTTCTCAAATCCGGCGCGCTGCCTGGCTTGACCACGCGTTCGCACACGTGCGCTCTGCGCGCCGTTTTCGTGAACCGTTCGCCGCCCCCGCACGCCGTGGATCGATCCCGCCGATCCTTGGAGGCCGGTCCTTTCGCCCGGCTGGCGGAGAAGCGCCGATGATCACGCTCGATCACATCGCTCGTCACATCGTTCGAACAGGGATCCAACTGCTCTCCTCGTGGAGCGATGGGGGGATGATAGCGCGGCTTGCATCTGGGTCGGATAAGTCGCGCCCTATCCACAGCGCGCCCTTCTCCCCGTGAGGGGGAGAAGGTGTCAGCGAAGCTGACGGATGAGGGGGCGCGGCGCAAAAGTAGAACGGCGCGCACAATCCCACGCGCCCACCCTCATCCGGCCCTTCGGGCCACCTTCTCCCGCCCACGGGGGGGGGTATAGTGATATCCGTGGAAAATAGCGTGCCGCACAGTGACTTGAATTACAGACCTCTTCGAGGGGAGAACGTCACACTTATTGCAATTTCAGTTTCGGGATAAGCACGCTCCAAGCGTGAAACCTCCTCGCGGAAAGTGCGAGCAACAGCCAGGAATACGTCGACGAACTCGGAGGTAAAGAACGGCTCCCTCTGCTCTTGATAGCATTGCAATACTCGCCCCTGAAGACGAGCCCGGTGTCGGTATAGGAGGTGGTGGTTCCGGGTCAGCTTGCAAGAGCGTTCCCAAAGCAGCGGCCGCCGTTAGGAGCAATCTAAGAGCGGCATTGGTTCACTAAGAAAAACAGAATAGCAGTAGTCAAGATCACGACGGTAGAAATTGTGCTATAACTCGGCGGCTCATCATCACGCATGTTGCTGCATCCCGCTCATCTCAATCATGTCGCTCTCTCTTCGCTTCGGCTAGAAACTGCAAGACATGCCCAACTGTCGACAGCAACAGCCCAGAAAGCGCCAACAGAACAATGGTGTTCACAGTGCTGGCGCTAAAGCCTCTGCCACTCTGGAATGACGCCCAAACTAACAGGAGACATGCTGCAAAAGTAATCGCGTAGCCGGCGTATGCTGACAGCCTGCCCCACTTGTGCATCCTACTCGGCCGTGTCGCGGACTGACTTGTACTCCCACCATCCTGAATCGCGAGTTCGGAGTGAGACCAGCGAATCAACATCCATACGCCTGCCATAAGCGCAAACAACGGAAAGCCGAGCGGCAATCCGAGCCAGATTGCAGACGCGACCGCAACCAATGCACTGACAATCACGCAGCATGCTAGAGCCAGGCGCCAGTTGAATCGTCTACGCAGTTTACAACCCCGGACAAGTGTTGAGGCCCACACCGTACAGTGCTTGTAGGTTCGAAAGAGCTTGCGTCGATAGCTGTGCGGCAAAGGGCTGAGCCCATAGTGGGAACCCTGACGCCATTCGGCTGGCTGCAAGTGCGTTGGCAGCATCCTGCTCGCGCCCGTTTGCCACCAACGCGCTATAGCCGGTTCCGGATATCACCGCCCCCACGCCCATCACCACGAATCCTTCACGAGCCAAGAATTGTCCAGGAGAGCCGGGACCCAGGAGACGCACAGCGGCAGGCGACAGCCCTGGGTCCCGGGTTCGTCGCTAACGCGACGTCCCGGGATGACGAGCCAATTCTGCGCCCCTACCCCCCCTCCATCCCGTCGCGCTCCAGCTCGCGCTCGACGCGCAGCGCGGTGAGCTGGTTGCGTTGGCGGCGCAGCACCTGGAAGCGATAGCCGTGGAAGGCGAAGCGCTGGCCGGGCTCGGGGATCGACTGCGCTTCGTGGATGACGAGGCCGGCGACGGTGACCGCCTCTTCGTCGGGCAGGTCCCAGTTCATCATGCGATTGAGATCGCGGATCGGCACCGTGCCGTCGACATTGACGCTGCCGTCGGGCTGCGGGCGCACGCCTTGGATGGCGATGTCGTGCTCGTCCTTGATGTCGCCGACGATCTCTTCGAGGATGTCTTCAAGCGTGACGAGGCCCATCAGCGCGCCGTACTCGTCCACCACCAGCGCGAAATGCTCGCGCCGGCGCAGGAATTCCGCCAGCTGATCTTCCGCGCTCGTGGTCATCGGCGCGAACCAGGGCGTGCGCATCACCTCGCTGGCGACGAAGCCGTCGCGGCCCTTTTCGGAGACGGCGCGGAGCAAGTCGCGCGCGTGCAGCACGCCGACGATGTTCTCCGGCTCGTCCTTGTAGAGCGGCAAGCGCGTGTGCGAGGAGGCCATGGCTTGGGCGATGATCTCGCGCGAGGGCAGATCGACGTCGAGCAGTTTGATCGCCTTGCGATGGATCATGACGTCGGCGACGGTGAGTTCGGAGAGATCGAGCGCGCCGAGCAGGCGATGGCGGGTTTCGGCTTCGACGCCGCCCTCTTCGGCGTGCATCTCGACGGCGCCGGCGATTTCGGCGCGCGCGACCGACAGCACGTCGACGTTTTCATCGACGCGCACGCCAAACAGCTTCAGCGTGTTGTTGACGATCCACTGCACCGAGATGACGATCGGCGACAGCACGCGCACCATGCCTTGCACCGGCCCGGCGACAAAGCGGGCGATGTTGTCGGCATAGGTGATGGCGACAGTCTTCGGCCCCACTTCGCCGAACACCAGCAAGAGCGGCGTCAGCACCAAAGTGGTGATCAGCGGGCCGAATTCGCCGTAGAGGCCGACGAAGATGGTGGCGGCGATGGCGGAGGCGGCGATCTGCACGATGTTGGCGCCCAAGAGCACGGCGCCGATCATGCGCTCGCGATCCTCATTCAGCGCGTTGACGCGCTTGGCGGCGCGGTCGCCTTCGCGCTCAAGGCCGGCCATCCGCGCGCGCGAGGCGCCGGTGAGCGCGGTCTCGGCGGCGGAAAAGAAGGCGTTGAGCAGGATCAGCACGGCGATCACGCCGGCGGCGGCGAGTAAGGATGCGGTCATTTCAGTTCACTTTGCAGGATTTCCGCGACCACGTCGGCGGGCACGTCCTTCTCGATGAAGGCGCGGCCCGGCGCGCGGGCGAGGATGAAGGTGAGCTTGCCGGCCTCGGCTTTCTTGTCCTTGGACATGAGCGCCATCAGGTCGTGCATATTGTAGGGCGCGCCGGGCAGCTCGCGGAGATCGAGCGTGAAGCCGGCTTCCAGCAGATGCGCGCGCACGCGGCGCTCTTCCGCTTCGCTGCAATAACCAAGCGCGGCCGAAAGCTTGAACGCCAGCGCCATGCCGGCGGCCACCGCCTCGCCGTGCAACAGCGCCCCGTCATAGCCGTTATGCGCTTCCAGCGCGTGCGCGAACGTGTGGCCGAAGTTCAAGAGCGCGCGCTCACCCTCCTCGCGCTCGTCGGCTTCGACGATGCGCGCCTTGAAGGCGATTGCGGTTTGCACGGCGTTGAGCAGCGGCTCTTCCTCGCAGGCAAGCACGGCGGCGACGCTCCCCTCGCACCAGCGGAAGAAGGGCGCATCGCCGATCAGGCCGACCTTGACGATCTCAGCGTAGCCGGCGCGGCGTTCCCGCACGCTCAGCGTGCGCAGCGCGTCGATATCGGCGATCACCAGGCGCGGCTGGTGAATGAGGCCGACGAGGTTCTTGCCTTCTGGCGTGTCGATCGCGGTCTTGCCGCCGACGCTTGAGTCCACTTGCGCCAGCAGCGTCGTCGGAATCTGTACGAAAGCGACCCCGCGCTTGACCAGCGCTGCCGCAAGGCCGGCAAGGTCGCCGATCACGCCGCCGCCGAAAGCGACGACGAGATCGTTGCGATGAATGTCGGCCTGCAAGAGCTGACGGCACAGCTTTTCAAGCCCACGGAAGCTCTTTGAGCCTTCGCCCGGCTGCAGGATCACCGTCGCCGTGCGCAGGCCCGCCGCGCCAAGCGAGCGCATCAGCGCCGCGCCATGCAGCTTGGCCACCGTCTTGTCGGTGACGACGAAGACGCGGCCCGACGGCGCGAACGGCGCGATCAGCTCGCCGGCGCGCGCCATCAGGCCCGCGCCGAGATGCGCCTCGTACGCGCGCGCGCCGAGTTGAACGGGAATGATTTGGCTCATGCGGGGAAACGCTCTTTCAAGGCGGCGAGGATGGCGTCGACCGCGGCATTGTGCGGGCCGGCGCCGGTTTCGATGGTGATGTCGGCTTCAGCGTAGATTGGATAGCGCTGCTCCATCAGCCGCGCCATAACGCTTTTGGGATCGTCCAGCTTCAACAGCGGGCGATGGTCGCGGCGGGTGACGCGCCGCATCAGCACGTCGAGCGGCGCTTTCAGCCACACCGAGATGGCGCGCTGCTTCATCAGCGCGCGCGTCTCCGGATCGATGAAGGCGCCGCCGCCGGTGGCAAGCACGTGCGGCGTCCCGGAAAGCAAGCGCGCGATCACCTGCCGCTCGCCGCGCCGGAACTCCGGCTCGCCATGCTGGGAGAAGATCTCCGAGACGCTCTGCCCCGCGGCGGCTTCGATCTCGTCGTCGGCGTCTACGAACGACATGTTGAGAACGCGGGCGAGGCGGCGTCCCACCGTGGTCTTGCCCGATCCCATGAGCCCGACCAGCGCGACGGTGCGGTCGAGCGCCAGCGGCGGGTCCGAGAGCGCCGCGGCGGCTTCATTGCGCACGCCTACATCGCTGCTCTCCGGGCCGGTCACGACTCACCTCAAAACCGCCCCTTATGGTAAATGGCTTAAGGGGCAACAAACTCGCCACATTTTGCAGTCAATCTTGCCCGCTCGCAACGGCAGGGGCTAACGGAGCGACATGTTCAGACGCAGAAGACGGCGCAACGCGTTCTCGAGGCGCACGCCGGCATCCGCACGCTTGGTTGTGATCGGCGTCGGCTTGGCCGTATCCATAGGTTTGTTCATCTTTTTCATCCGCCAGGCCGACGTCCTGGCGCCGCCGCCACAAGAAATCCGCATCGATCTTCCAGACGCGTTCAAGCAATAGGACGAGTCACATGATTAATCGAAGCTTGGCGATCGCAGCCCTGGTCGCCGTCGCCCCGGCGAACGCGCTTGCCCAGCAGAACCTGCCGCGCCCGGTTGAGGTCCAGTCGCTGCGCGAGTTGGACGCCTGGAGCGTCAGCGCGCTGAGCCGCGCCGAGGGGGCGCTGTCGGCCGATCTCTGGACGCGCAGCGACCCCAATCTTCTGGCGACCGCGTTCGAGCGCCTGCCGACCATTTACCAATCCCCCTCCGCGCAGGCGCTGGCGCGGCGGGTTCTGTTCTCCGGCGGCGATGCGCCGCGCGGTGACGCCATCACCGCGGCCCGCATGCGCTTCGATGCGCTCGCGCGCATGGGCGCGGCTGATCAGCTGGCCACGATGGCGGCGGGATCGAATTCATCGCTCTCCGATCCGGTGATCGCGCAATTCGCGGCACAGGCCGAGTTGGCGCGCGGACGCCGATCAGAAGCATGTGCGCGCGGGCGCGGCGCCAATTTCGGCGACCCGCCGCCCGCGTTGCTCCTGCGCTTGCGCGCCTATTGCGCCGCCGCCGCCGGCGATCGCGCCGCTGCTGATCTCGCTTTGTCGCTCGCACGCACCAACGCCGCCGAAGACGCTTGGTTCGCCGGCGCGGTCGCCGCAGCCGGCGGCGCAGCGCCGGCGCGTCCGCCAGCTGCACGCTACGAAAACGCACTGACCACGCAATTGTCGCTGGCGGGGAATTTGCGCCCAGGCGCCAACCCGCTCGCCGACGTTTCAACACTGTCGCTGGTCGCGCTGGCGCGGAGCGAAGCGACGCAGCAGCCGGTGCGCGCGCAAGCTACGGCGCTCGCCTACCGGCGCGGCGCGCTGACCGCGGCCGAAACGCGCACCATCCTGCGCGCAACGCCCGCGACGATAACCACGGGCTTGCCGGTGATTGCTGGCGCGCTGCGCCAAGTCGACGCCGCGCCCGGTTCGATCGAGGCGGCCACTGCAATCGCGACGGTGCTGCGCCAAGCCGGCGTGGCCGCTGAGTTCGAAGCGGCGGCGCGCTTCTTCCAGGCCGACATTGCCGCGTTGCAGACCGCGCCCGATCACGCGGCCGCGCTGATGTTTGCGCGCGCCTCGCTGATCACCGGCGACGTCGCGGTGTCGCAGCGGCTTGTCGCTAGCGCCCGCGCGGCCGGCGTCGATGAAGCAGCGCTTGCGCCGCTCGATCTCGCGCTCGCCGTGCTCAGCAACAGCGTCGACGCAACCGTGGTTCAGCGGCGCATCGATCGCGGCGCCTCGCAGCCGCGCTCGGCTGCGCGCGACCTCGCCATCCTCGCCGGCCTCGGCGTGCAATTGGAGGGAGCGGCGCAATCGGCGCTGCTCCGCAATACGCCGCAGGGCGGCGTGCAAGGCGACGCCGGGGCGCTGGTGGCGCTAGCGGGCGCTGTCGAGCGGCGCGCCGTTGGCGAAGGCGCCCTGCTCGCAATCGTCGCCAGCAGCGAGGCAGGCCCCGCCCGGCTCGACGCGGAAAGCCTGGAGCGCATCATCCGCTCGCTGCGCGCGCTTGGCCTCGAAGCGGATGCGCGCCGCATTGCGGTCGAAGCGATTTTGGCTGGCCAGCCGAGCTGACAAGTCGTGCGGTTCCTTCAACGATCCTGCGACGCGTACTTCTTGTAGATGTCCTCCAGCATCTGCGCCGCCTTCCAGTCGCGGTCAGAGGGCCGATGCCCGATGTCCCATGTGCTCAGCCAAACCGTAACGGTGCGAAATACATTTTCCCAGCGCGGGTGATGGCCGTGGGCATCGATGATGTCGGCGGCGGCGCGCATGAAGTCGATGGCGGACTTGAAGCTCTTGAAGCGAAACTCACGGACCAGCTCGACGCGTCGATGCTCTACACCGAAGCGCGGGTCGTCGTTGAGGTGCGTCTCTGATACGCGCCATTGCGGCAAACTCTTCAGCACGTGAGCAAGCTGCTCCGGCGATAGCGGCACCGGCCGAACGACTGCAGGTTCAGGAAATTTCACGCCGTTTTCGCCATCGTTCGCCCGGCGGGGCAATCGCGCCGCGAGAAAGTCGATCAGTTTGTTGACGTCCTCGTTGAAGTGGTCGCGTGACAGGGTAATGGCGTTTTTCTCGGACAGCGCGACAATGGAATCCGGCAGCTGCTCGGCGGTGGGCATCGGAATCCCTTCGACCAGTACCGGGATCACCAAAGCGTCGCCGCCGAGCGCCGCCTCAACTTCCTGACGCACCCAATCATTGGGCATGTCGAGTCGGCGGCGAAAGGTCCGCTCGTCCTGGGCTGAAATCCAGTCGCGGCCGATGATCACCAACACGATGGAGGCGCTGGATACAGCGTCGCGCAATCGCGCAGGAAACGCGGCGCCGGGCTCAATGTCATTGCGGTCCAAGAATACCGGCGCACCTGCCAATCGCGTGGTGACTTTTTCGTGGACGTGATCCGTGATCAGCGCCGATGAGCGGCGATAACTGATGAACACGCCGCCCGCGGCAGCGGCCTTTGGGGGCAGCGCAGGCACCTCAATCGCCGGTTTCGTGAGCGCTGTTGTCTCCACCGCTTCGGCGGGCGCCGTCGTCTCGACAGGTTTTTCCTTCTTGTTCCAGAACATCCGAACCCCTCTCCCAGCGCCAGGCTAGGGCACAAGGAGGGTAAAGGCCAACCCCGCCGCCTGTGCTAGGCTGTTCCGATGTCCGATTCCGCGCTGATCGAGGCGTTCTTGGAAATGCTGTCGGCAGAGCGCGGCGCGCGCGCCAATACGCTCGACGCCTACAAGCGCGATCTCGACGACGCGCGCGCCAACACCGCGGGCGCACTGGCGGCAGCCAGCGCCGAGACGCTGGAAGCCTATGTTGCGGGCCTGGCGCGGCGTGGGCTGAGCGCAGCCACGGCGCGGCGGCGCATCTCGGCGCTCAAGCAGTTCTTTCGCTTCCTGCTCCAGGAAAACCTGCGCGGCGACGATCCCACGTCGCGGCTCGATCCGCCCAAACGCGCTCGCACGCTGCCGAAAACACTGTCCGTGGCGGAGATCGAGCGCTTGATCGCGGCGGCGGAGAGCCCGCGCGACAGAGCGCTGATCGAGCTGCTCTATGGCGCTGGCCTGCGGGTGAGCGAACTCGTTTCGCTGCCGCTGCGCGCCGCGCCCAAGCCCGGCCAACAGCAGATGATGGTCGAGGGCAAGGGCGGCAAGGAACGCCTCGTCATGCTGGGGCGCCACGCGATCGCAGCGCTGGAGACCCATCTGGCCGCGCGCGAGGCGCTGCTGCCGAAGCTCGAAGCCCGACGCGAGAAGGCGGCGCGGTTTCTGTTCCCCTCGTCGTCAGCCGCCGATGGCAAGCTGACCCGCAGGCGCGTGGCGCAGATCCTTGAAGCAGCGGCGCTTAAGGCTGGGCTCGATCCGGCCAAGGTGTCGCCACACGTCTTGCGACACGCCTTCGCAACACACATGGTGGAGGGCGGCGCCGACCTCCGCACGGTGCAGACATTGCTCGGCCACGCCGACATCGCTACCACGCAAATCTACACACACGTCGCCGAAGGGCGGTTGCGGACGCTGCTGGAGACCAAGCATCCGCTGGCGCGCAAGAAAGGGAAAGCATGACCGATACCGCCACCTATTCCAGCGAACGGGGCCGCGGCGCCGCACTGCTGACCTACGTGCTCTACCTGCTGAGCATCCCCAGCGCTGGCGTCCTGGCTTTGGTCGGGCTGATCGTTGCCTATGTCGGCCGGGCCGAAGCCGCGGGCCTGGCCCGATCGCATCTCGACCATCAGATCCGCATATGGTGGACCGCGTTCTGGTGGACGCTGGCGATCTGGATCGTCGGGGCGATCGGCGTCGTGCTTGCGATCGTTCTGATTGGCATCCCGATCATCTGGCTCGCCGGATTGGCGAGCCTCGTGCTGCTGATCTGGTTTACGGTGGTCAGCCTTTTCGGCCTGCTGGCGCTGTTGGACGGCCGCGGACGCTAACCATCACACGAACGTTACGCGCTTTGACGTTACGTTCTTGAAAACTGCACAAACCTGTTGTGTGTTCGTCTTGAGGGATCACGCGTTTCGAAGCGAAACATGAGGCGAACGATGAAGCAGGTGCTGCTGGCCGGCATGCTGCTGGGGCTGCTGGCGGCTCCGGCGACGGCGTACACGACGTACCTCAAGCCAAGCGAACATTGGCCGCAACAGGCGCCGATCAGCGTCGAGGGCTCGCACACCAACCGGTTCTTCACGCCGGAGATCGCGGTGCCGGCGCAGATCGACATCACCGGCCCCGACGGCGCGCCCGCGTCATTCGACAGCATGGCCGTTCAAGGCGCGGGCACGCTGCTACAGGCCGATCTGTTCCGTGGCGGCACGTATCGCTTCAGCACGGGCGAACAGGTGGGCGCGCCGACAACTTTGGTCGGCGTCGACGGTCAGTGGCGGCCACTGGCGCAAGGCGAAACACCGCCCGAAGGCGCGCCGCTTACCACCATCCAAACCGTGACGCTCGCCGAGACCTATGTCACCCGCGGAACCGCAACGCGCACCGTCGTCGACACGCCGCGCGGACGCCTAGCGATCAAGCCGATGACGCATCCCAATCAGGTGCTCGCCGCCGGCGGGTTCGAAGTGCAGCTGCTGTTCGACGGCGCACCGATCGCGAACACGGCGATCGTGCTCTACGCCGAGGGCGACGCCGACAATGACATCGACACCTTCGCCGCCACCGACGCCAACGGCGTCGCGCGCTTCAGCTTCGCCGCCCCTGGCCGCTATGTCATCGCGGCGCGCCACCGCGCGCCGCTGCCCGCCGGCGGTGCAGCGGCAATCGGCAGCTACACCACGACGTTGACCTTCGAAGCACTCGCAGCTTTGCCGCAGGAATTCCGGGTCGGCAGCGAAGCGGAAGACGAACGGCCGCGGCGGCGCCGGTTCCGGGAGTGACCAACGCTGACGTTCAGCTCTCGGCGCCGAGTTTCTTAGCGTAACCGCTGGCCATCAGCTGCGCCATCACATCAAAGAGCTGATCCGGGTTGGAGCGGCGCAGCAGCGCACCCTGCAGCTCCATGCCTTCGGCGAGAATGAGTTCGCGCTGACCGCTCTCAAGCGCTTCGACGATGCGCGCGGCGGCGGAATCCGCCGGCATGCCGTTGTCGATCGCCACATCGGAGAAACCGCGCGCCTGCGCATTGCCGTCAAGCGCGTTCCTGGAGACGTTGGTGCGCACCGAGCCTGGCGCCACCACCAGCACCTTCATTCCCTGATGTGCGGTCTCGGCACGGACGCTGTCGTGATAGGCCAGGATCCCCGCCTTGGCGGCGCTGTAGGCGGCGCGCAGCGGCGCGCCGATGATGCCGGCGACACTGGAGATCGCGACAAGATGGCCGCCGCCGGCGGCGACCATGCGCGGCAAGAGCGCCTGCGTCAGCGCGATCGGCGCCATCAAGTCGATCTCGACGATGCGGCGATAGACTTCAAACGCCGTATCCACCGCCAGCGAGCGCTGCGAAATGCCGGCATTGTTGACCAGGGCGTCGACCCGGCCGCCCTGCGATGCAGCCCAGGCCCATGCCTGGTCCACCAAAGCCGGCAACCGGTCGTAGTCGGTGGCTTCGAACGGCAGGACCAGAGACGGCGTGCTGCAGCGGGCGGCGACCGCCGCGAGCGCGGCTTGGTTGCGCCCCGAGAGCACCAGCCGCGCGCCCTTCGCCGCCAGCGCTTCCGCGAGCGCGGCGCCGATGCCGGACGAGGCGCCGGTGATCCACCAGGTCTGGGAGGCGAATGGGGTCATGGGGGGTCCTTCTTCGGCCAGCTTTCATCTGTCCAGTTCTGCGATGCTGCGCCTCACGGCTCCTCGGCTCGCGCTTGCGCGATGACGGTCGCCGTTCGATCGGCGACATAGGCCAAGTAATACTCAAAATCGGCGCGCGCATGCGCCGACCAAACTTCGCGCCTCAAGGGGTGCGCGCCCGCGCCCCGGCGATAATCGCGCGCGCACCAGCGGCGACCTCTTCAGCGGTGAAGGTGCGGCCTGCGGCAAAATCCTCCCGCGCCTCGCGGACAAGTTCGGAATAGTCGGCCCTGTGGCGGACATACTCCGCCACCAGATCGGCCGCGATCTCCGCCTTGGGCCGCTGCGTTGCGGCGGCGATTTCATCCAACGCGGCCTCGGTGGCGGGATCGAGCGGGATGGTGAGCGTGGTCATGGGGCGGGAGGATAGCAGAAATTCCCGTTCGCCAAAACCCGCCACCCATTCCCGGGGCGCCGCAAAGCGGCGAGCCCGGGACCCATAAACGCGATCCGTCCGTGATCTTGGGTCCCGGACTTGCGCTGCGCGCAATCCGGGAATGGGTGTGTCAGTGCGTTGGCGATTTTGTCAATTGCGCGCCGGTCAACACCGGAAACAAGTCATCCCAATGCGGATTGTCGCGTTCGATCAGGTTTGTCTTCCAATCGCGCCGCCATTTCTTCATCGCGTACTCGCGATCGCGCGCCTCCGTCACGAGCATGAACGGCTGATACCAAACCAAGCGCGTCACGCCATACTTCGCGGTGAACGTCGAACCAATCCCCGCCTTGTGCTCGCTCACGCGCGCGATCAGATCGAGCGCCGAGCCGAGGTACAACGTGCCATGCTTGCGGCTGGCGAGCATGTAGGTTGCAGTCAGGCGCGTTTCATCGACACGCATCCAGAACCCTTACAACATCACAACAACCCCCACCACCCATTCCCAGGACGCCGCGAAGCGGCGAGCCCGGGACCCATAAACACAATCCGTCCGTGATCTTGGGTCCCGGACTTGCGCTGCGCGCAATCCGGGAATGGGTGGTTGGGCGATGACCTTGAGGAGAGCTTGGATCAGGCCCAGCGCAACTTCTTGCACGACGTTTCACCCATTCCCGGGGCGCCGCAAAGCGGCGAGCCCGGGACCCATAAACACGAACGCTCGCGATCTTGGGTCCCGGACTTACGCTGCGCGCAATCCGGGAATTCGTGGGTAGGGATGAGCGTGGCGAGCTTGGATCAGCCGTTGAAAAAGGGGCGCTTGCAAGCACTCCGCCTCCGGTCTCGACGGTAGCAAACGCATCCTCAACCCGATGGCGCTAGCTCTGCGACTAGGCATTCATTGTAGGCTGCAAATGCTCGTCCGATGGCATCAGAAAAGGAGCGCGTCGCCTCCTCTTGGTCAGAGGGCGTTATCATAGTGATTGAAGTGGCCGGTGCGCAGTCGTGCTCCAAAGCGCTTAGAAGAAGAGCCACTTCTCTCTGGTCCGCCTGGAGGTTGGCGGGAGTAAGCAAACTTCGCGCCGAGGCGGCCAAAACGGCCCCAATAGGAATATGCTGAGACGGTTGAAGGTTTTGCGACCAAACGGCCTCACGCGCGGCGCGCCACAGCAAATACTGTGCATCAAACGCCGCGGCAGAGGAAAAAGGAGATGAGGACGCTGACCCTTCAGCAGCTCGAAGCTCCGCCATGCGGGAAACCTCGCGTGCGAGTTGTTGTCTCAGTTGAGATAACTCTTCCTCCGCGCTGATGCGGCCATCGCGTTCAGCAAGGAGATCCATGTTGCGAAGCGCGAGTTCAGATTGGAAATATGATTCCATCGAACTAAGGGGACCTGTTAGCGATATTGCTACTCCAAGCGTGGCAATGGCGGCCAGCGCAGAAATCCAACCCGGCAGCACGACAAGCCACTCGGTACGTTTGCGAGGCAAGGTGGCGACCCTGTCGACGGGATCGCTCGGATTGCTCATGATGTCACCCCTCCCCGAACAACGCCCCCGTTTCCGGCGCTCTTGCTGGCGGCTTCTTGCCCAGCCGCTCGTACGCTTTCGGCGCGGCCATGCGTCCTCGCGGGGTGCGCATGACCAATCCCTGCTGCATCAGGTAGGGCTCGATCATGTCTTCGACGGCGTCGCGCGCTTCCGATAACGCCGCCGCCAGCGTCTCGACGCCGACCGGGCCGCCGGAATAGGTCTCCACCAAGGCGTGCAGATAGCGGCGATCCAGCAGATCCAGACCATCGCCGTCGACATCGAGGCGCTTCAGCGCCGCGTCCGCGAGCTTGGAGTCGATGGCGCCGCCGCCAGCCTCCGCGAAATCGCGCACACGGCGGAGCAGACGCACGGCGACGCGCGGCGTGCCACGCGCGCGCTTGGCGATCTCGACCGCGCCCTCGGCGGTGATCGGCGCACCAAGCTTGGCCGCAGCGCGGGTGACGATGCCGATCAGCTCTTCGGCGCCGTAGAATTCGAGTCGTACAGGAATGCCGAAGCGATCCCTGAGCGGCGTGCCCAAGAGCCCCGCGCGCGTGGTGGCGCCGACCAAGGTGAAGGGCGCGAGATCGATGCGCACCGAACGCGCGCTCGGGCCTTCGCCGATAATGATGTCGAGGTGATAATCCTCCATCGCCGGATAGAGGATTTCCTCCACCGCCGGGGCTAGGCGATGGATTTCGTCGATGAACAGAACGTCGCGCGGTTCAAGGTTCGTGAGCAGCGCCGCCAGATCGCCGGCGCGCGCGATCACCGGCCCGGACGTGGCGCGGAAGCCAACGCCCATTTCGCGGGCGATGATTTGCGCCAGCGTGGTCTTGCCGAGCCCCGGGGGCCCGAACAGCAGCACATGGTCCATGGCGTCGCCGCGGGCGCGGGCGGCGTCCACGAACACTTTGAGATTGGCCTTGGCCGCCGGCTGGCCGACGAATTCGTCGAACCCCTGGGGCCTGAGCGCGCGGTCAGCGCCCTCTCCCGGGATGCGATCGGATGTCACCAGGCGTTCTGCAGGCTCGGCCATGCGCCCGCTTTACCCGATTCGGGGGCGCAATTCGTTCAAGCTCCGCGGCCTTAAGACTGCACCAGCGCCCGATAGGCGCGCCAACTGGCCAAGCCCAACCAGGGGAAGATCACCGCCAAGGCGATGAACCAGGTCAACGCGGCGACGATCAGCAGTGCGGCGATGATGAAGGCCCACAAGAGCAGCGGCGCAAAGTTGCGCGACGCCGCGGTCAGACTCGTGATCACCGCGGCGAACACGTTGGCGTTCTGATCGAGCAGCATAGGGGCCGAGACGACCACCAGCGCAAAGGTCACGAAAGCAATGATCCCGCCAACGATCGCGCCGGCGATCAGCATGGTGTGACCATCGCTGGTGGTGAGCGCGAAGGCGACAAAGTCCTCGACGGTGGTGTGCAGGCTGTAGGTCGAGAGGCCGTAGACGATCTGCGCGAGCCGCGTCCACAGGAAGAAGATGAGCACGAGCGCGAGGCCAAGATAAGCCACGTCCAGCCGCACCGCGCCCTTCACAAACAGCATCTGCGACAGCGTTGGCTTGGCGCCGCTCTCGATTTGCCGCCCCGCTTCATAGAGGCCCATGGCCAGCATCGGCGCGACGAACACGAAGCCGCAGGACAAAACCAACGCCCAGAACGCGAGGTCGCTGACCACAAGCGCACGCGCCAGGAAATAGCTGACGATAGCGATGCCCAGGCCGTAGAGGAGACACGGGATGAAAGCGCTGGCGAAATCCCGCCCACCCTGCGCCAGCCAGCTGAAGGGCGCATCGAGCCCTATCTTATTGACGACCGGCAGTCCGGCTGCCGCCGGCCGCGCGCCTTGTGCTTGCTCCATGACCTTCCTCCCTTTATCCTCGTTTGGCTCCGGTTGCTTCGCCAGACGCGACCGCTGGCGCCGTTCGGCCACGAAGCCACACCGAACGCACAAACGCCAATCAGTTTTTTCCATCCTGTCTCAGAGTTGCATGTCCAAGAGCATTTTGCGCCGTCTCGGGATATTGCTGCCCAAAGGGTCAGCACCGCCGCGGATACGGGTGGTCATGACCGCCGCTGAAGAGGCTCTGTACCGAAGGCTGGTGCACGGTCGAGCACGCGCGCTCGAGTTTGGCGTTGGCGGCTCGACGCTCGTCGCCATGGAAGAACAGGTAAAACACCTGCTCTCCATCGAGACCGATCGCGCTTGGACCGAAGCCGCCCTGAGGACGCCGGCGCTCGCGGAAGGGGTGGCGGCGGGTCGGCTCGAGATTCGTCATGTCGATGTTGGCCCAGTCGCAAAATGGGGCAAGCCGCAGGATCTTTCACATCGCTCCGACTGGCCCGCCTACGCGGCGGCCCCATGGCCGACATACGCCGACTCAGCGCCCGATCACGTGCTCATCGACGGGCGCTTCCGCGTCGCCTGTACCCTGCAGACGCTCTTGCATTGCCCCCCGGCCACGACGGTCGTGATCCACGATTTCTGGAACCGGCCTCACTATCATGAGGTGCTGCGCTTTCTGGAATGGCGCGCGAGCGTCGACACGATGGGCGTGTTCAATCCGCGCGAAAACATTGATCGCGGCGCCGTGCAAACGTTGCTGGAGCGCTATCAGTACGAGTTCGCGTGAGAACGCGGCGCCACGCTACGCTTCGCTCTCGACGGGTTGGCACACCTGCTCAATGATGAGATCGATCGAGCGCTTGAAGGCCTCGTGTCCGCCATGGACGCGTGAGACCATCACCGCCCCGTGAAGCGCGCTCGCCAGTGCGTGTGCGGCTTCCGTCTTGTCACCCTTCAGAACGAAACGCCCCTTCGCCACACCTTCGTGGAGCGTGGATGAAAGCCACTGAATTTCGAGGTGAATGAGCGTACGTACGCGCTCCTGCATGTGCCTCGGCAGCGTCGCGAACTCCGCGGCAAGCATGCCCGACAGACACATGCCGCCAGCCCTCGCCGCCGAATCGGACACGGCGCAGAGACGTCTCATTTGGGCAACGGGATCCTCATCTAACCGATGAACCTGGGCAAGGGCCTCGCGCAGACGCTGTTCGCATCGCTCGATCAAAGAGACGCCCAGATCGGCCTTGGCCGGGAAGTGGTAGTGAATGCTAGCCGTGGTCAACCCAAGCTCGGACGCGATGTCGGCATAGCTGAAGCCATTGAATCCAACCTGTGTGACCCGGCGCTCAGCGGCGTCCACGATTTGTTGCCGCGTGCTGCTATTTTGTTGCCGCGTGCTGCTATTGTGAGCTGTGTTCATTGCATCTCGCGCTCAACCAAACCCGACGCATTGTTTACACTAGCCTACACGTAGGTAGGTCGCCTCTCTCAAATACCTCCGACCAGTTTGGTTAGGATTTTTTTTACCATGCATTGCTCACCTACTCGTAGATAGGTTGAGTAATTGGAGGTGGACCCGTGACTTCTGCTGCAACTGCGATGGTGGTTCAAGCAAGTGAATTCACAGATCGGCACGGCGCGAAGGAACTCAAGGCGCGAATAGAAGCCTACTGGCGCGCGCGCGGCTTTGAGGTGCAAGTCATGCTGCTGGAGGGCGCGTTCACGCCGCAATTGCGTGCATGTCGGGTCGACGTGCGCAGCGATCTGGTCAACGGATTGCCACGCCAACACGCAAAGCAAACCCGGACGGATGACCAGGCATTTTATTTGCCCAAGACAACAACTTTAGGGCGGGTGTAACGATCAATACGTGCCGGCATTGCAACTCCGGTGCGCCTAGCGGCTGACTTCTTTCAGCGCGGCACGGATCAACTCGGGCGCGGGCGCATCGGTGTCGAAACGTTTGGCGGCGGACGCGACCGCGCGCGCTGCGCTGGTTTGATCGATGCCCAGATTGACCAGCGCGGATACGGCTTCCGCGCGCGCGCCGGTCACAGGCGCAGACGCATTGGCGACACGCGGCAAAGCCGCGGCAAAGCCCTTCGGTCCCTGCTTTGCCGCCAGCTCCTGCGCCAGCCGCGCCGCCAGTTTCGCGCCGACGCCGTTGGCGCGGGCGAACGCGGCTTTGTCCTGCAGGGCGATGGCGTCCACCAGCGCCTCCGGCGGCAGGGCATCGAGGATCGCCAGCGCCACCTTCGCGCCGACACCCGGAATCGTTTGCAGATGCGCGAACCAGGCGCGCTCCTCTTCCGAAGAAAAACCGAACAGGCGGATGGCGTCTTCGCGCACGTGTGTCTCGACCGCCAGGCGCGCGGGGGCGCCGATGCTCAGCCGGCCGAGTGTCCGTGCGCCCGCCTGCACCAGGTAGCCGACGCCGCCGACCTCAATGAGCGCGGCATCCTCGCCGACCGCCGCCACCACACCATTCAAGGATCCGATCATCGCCCGCTCCGTACGCGCGATTCGTGCCGGGATTCGCGGCCGCGGTCCAAACTAGCGGCGCCGCAGCCTCACCACTTGATCTGCTTGCGCAGCCGATAGCGCAGCCAGATCGCGCTGCCGTTCAGCAACAGCGTGATCGCTAACAGCACGAGGCCCGCCGCAGCGGCAAGTTCGCGAAACTCGGCCTCCGGCCGCGATGTCCAGTTGAACATCTGGATCGGCATCACCGTGAACTCAGCGCCGAGCCAGTTTGACGGCAGCCAGCTCTCTGCGGCGTCGCCGAAGCTGGCGACGGTTTGCACGGTCGAGCCGTGCGGGAGATCGACCACTTGCCCAGCCTCGACTGGCATTTCACTGAAGTCCGGAAGCAAGACGACGCCGTCATGGCTGATGTGCACACGCTCGGTGGCCGAGGGATCGACCGCCGCTCCGTATGCGTCGAGCACGCCAATCGTTTCGTAGGTCGCGTCTCCGGGGCGCATGATCGGCAGGAACGCCACGAAGGTGAGGCCGCCGATCAGGATCAGCGGCGCTGTCTCCCCGATCGCGCGAGAGATGCCGATGATGACGCCGGTGACGACGCCGGGCAGCGCGTAAGGCAGCACATGATGCTGTGTCGTCTGCCACTTGGTGGCGCCCACCGCGAGGGCCGCTTGGCGCATTTCCTGCGGCACGCCGCGAACCGCTTCGCGCGTCGCCACGATCACGATGGGCAGGATCAGCAAGGCGAGCGTTATGCCCGCGGTCAGGATCGAACGGCCGAACAGACTGGCGGCGTCGGCGCGCGCTTCCGGCGGCATGAATGACGGCCAGTTGCCGGCGTTGCCGAGGAACTGCACGAACACGCCGAGCGCCATCAGGCCGAAGAGTATCGACGGCACGCCAGCGAGGTTGTTCACCGCGATTTCGAGCGCGCTGGTGATGCGGTTCTTAGGGGCGTACTCCTCGAAATACACGCCGGCCATGACGCCAAGCGGAATCGCAACCGCCGCAGTGGTGACGATCACGAGCAGCGAACCGACCCACGCCGCAAGAATGCCGGCCTCGGCCGGGCTCGCCGAGCCGAAGCTGGTGAAGAAGTCAACGGTCAGCCTATGGCCGCCATCGCCGATCAAATCCCACAGCAACGCCACCAGCGTGCTCAGCCCGATCGCTGTGGCGATCAATCCCCAAACAATGAAACTGCGGTCCGCGAATTTGCGTGACGCGAGCCCGGGCGGATGGGCAGTGATGTCGCGCGGGGTGGCGGCGTCCAGGGTGGTCATCAATAGGCCTCCCGATAGCGGCGCTGCAGCCAGAACGCGGCGAAATTAAAAATCAAGGTGAGCACCAGCAGCGCCAGTCCGGCGGCGAAAATGCTGGTGAATTGCAGCGTTCCCCAAGGCAGATCGCCCTTGGCGACCTGCGCGATGAACGCGGTGACCGTCGCCCCCTGCTGCATCGGATGCGACACCATCTGCGGCTGGCTGCCGCCGGCGATGGCGACGATCATGGTCTCGCCGATGGCGCGCGACATGCCGAGGATGACGGCGCCGATGACCCCAGAGATCGCGGCCGGCAACACGACGCGGAACGCGGTTTCGAGCCGCGTCGCGCCCATCGCAAACGAACCGTCTCGCATCGCGCGCGGAACCGCACGCATCGCATCCTCCGAGAGAGAGGCGATGTAGGGAATGATCATCAGCCCGATGACCAAACCCGCCGACAAAAGATTGAACGAGGGCAACTCAACGCCAAACGGACGCAGCGCGTCCTGCAGCAGCGGCGTCACGAAGAGGAGCGCGAAGTATCCGTAGACGACCGTCGGCACCGCAGCGAGCAGTTCGAGAATCGGTTTGATGGTCTCGCGTTCACGGGCGCCGGCGAACTCGCTCAGATAGATGGCGACCAGCAATCCAAGCGGCACCGCGACGGTGAGCGCCACCAAGGTCGACATGAACGTGCCGGTGACCAGCGGCAGGATGCCGTAGCTCGGATTGTCGAACAGCGGAGTCCAGCGCGTGCCGGTCAAAAACTCCATCACCGGCACTTGCGCGAAGAACCCGGCGGATTCCGAGACCACGATGTAGAGAATGGTCAACACCACCGCGATCGCCACCAGCGCCGCGGCGAACAAGACGCTCTCGATGATGCGCTCCGCCCAGCGCACACGGCGCTGCGTGAAATCGCGCACTGCAACGTCAGTCATCTGCCTGGCTCGACTGTATGTTTCGGTGTCACTTTTGTGACGCCCCCATCTTTGGCCGCTATCGAACGGCCGCCCCACGTGCTAGCGCGACCTAACACTCCGCAAAGCGATGTTCTACACCCATCTCGCCACCTTTGTGCTGCTCGCCTTGTTGTTCACCATCAGTGTGATCGACCTGCGTACGCTGCGCATTCCCGACGTGCTGAATGCACTCCTGGCGCTCGCGGGCCTGGGCGCTGCCTGGGTGCTCAATCGCTCGGTGCCCGACTCGCTCATCGGCGTGGCCGCCGGCTACGGCGCGATGTGGGCTCTGAGCGCCGCCTACCGGGCGCTGCGCGGCCGCGACGGCCTCGGCATGGGCGACGCCAAGCTGCTGGCGGGCGCGGGCGCCTGGGTGGGTTGGATGGGCTTGCCGTTTGTGGTGCTGATCGCCTCCGCCCTCGGCGTCGCTTACGCGGCGGCGCGCCGCCTGGCCGGACGCGAGACCGCTGCCACCGACGCCTTGGCGTTTGGGCCGTTTCTCAGCATCGGCGTGTTCGCGGTCTGGCTGGTGCTGGCCTACGCTCAGCTCTGACACGCGGCGAGGCCGCCGACCGGGATGACGGTCTCCCACCCGTCCTGATCGCGAAGCCGCAACACGCCGCGATCGACAACAGCGCCGCCGTGCAGCTCGCGCTCTGGATCGAAGGTGACATCCACGCTGAGCGTCATGCGGCCATCCGAGAACGCCTGACTCTCGAACACGCCAGAGACTGTAGCGCCCTCGCCTGCGGTGCGGGCCAGACGTCTCTCGCGGCCATTCGGACGCACGATCGCTTCCGCTGGCCGGTTGTACGACACGAACACGAAAGCAGGCTCTTGCGAGCCCTGCGCCCACAGAAACAGCCCGCATTGGCCCGGATTGAGCGGCTGCGGCGCGAGCGTCTCGAGTTGCACGGCGCCCGCATCGATTGTCTGGCGGCTTTGCTCGGGCGCGTCCTGGCGCTCCGCCCGGCTCGCCGACGCACAGCCAGCGATCAGCACCGCCAGTGCAGCCGCGCCAACGCCGCGAACGAAAGACGCCTTCAGAACGGGAGCCATGTCATGCCTTCGCTGATGCTGGTTTCACCCGAAACGGGATCGGCCGTGAGGCCCGCCGCAACGAGCGCGGCCTGGGTTTCAATGCTAGCCGAGCGCACGCCGACGCGCCACTCACCGGAGCCGTCGCCGCGAAGACGCACCGTGACCAGCGCAGAATCGCCAGCAACATTGGTTCCGGTCAGCTCCAGCAGCGCGTCAGCGCCATCACAGCGCATCGCACCCGCGAGCGCAGGACCGTCAAAGCGCAGCGTCTGACCGGCGCGTTGCAGCACGTCGGATGTCGCGCGCCCCTCGGCCTGAACGCATTGGCCCGCGTCGAAAAACACGTCGACGCCCTCGATTTGCGTTTGCCCCGGCAGCATTGCGGCCCCGAGCGGCATACCGTCGATGCGGAGCTGCGCAATCATCAGACGCCGGTCCCCCTGCAGGTTCGCAAGCAGGCGCCCTTCGCCAGCCACGTCGCCGCCGCTGATTCCAATCGGCGCATCGATCTTGCCTTGCAGCACATCGAACAGCGCAATTCGCCAGGAGAGCGAACCTGCGCTCAGCGCGCCGACGCGGACCGCCTCCAGCCGGCCGCGCCAGACCGTGCCGTCTGCCCGCTCGTAGGTGAACGCTCCGGGATGCTGCGGGGCGAGCACACGCGCGGGCGCGCCAGCAAGCGCGAACACCACCAGCGCAAACACGAAGACGAGGACGTGCCAAAGCTTGATGCTCACGGCCCCTCCGCGACTTCGAACTCGGCGTTGACCAAGTCGCTCGCGCCGACACGAGTCATCGTCGTGCGCGAGATGGTGGCGCCGCGCCGTCCCATTGCTTCCATCCAGCGATAGACCGCCAGCGAGTCGGCGCTCTCGAACGCGACGCGAATACGGTCCGGGCCGGCCGCTTCCAGCGCCATGGTGCTCAGGTTGTTCGACGAAGCGGCGGCGAGCACGCGCTCGCGCAGCGAGCCGTCGGCGCCAAGCGTTTCCATGCCTTGCACACGCGCGGCTTCGCGGAGCTGCGTGATCTGGTCGCTGACCTGGTTTGCGCGGGCGAGCGCGCTGGCTGCGTTGTCGCGGAAGGAGGCCGCGCTCAGATAGACCCAGGCCGGCAGCAGGATCGCGAAGACGAGCACGCCCGCGGCTTGAATGAGCCATCGCTCACGCGACGTTCGCGCCCGCCACCATGCGGCAAGTTGCGTAATCATGGCGGCGCCTCCAGGCGCAACTCGGCCGCATGGCGGCCGTTGCGCGGCGGCAGCTGTTGGGTGTCGACGCTCAGTCCCTGCTGACGCAACGCCGCTGCGACCGCTTCGAGCGCGGCCGGGTCCGAAGCAGAGAGTTGCACCACCACGCCGCGCCCCGGCGATTGGTGACGGATGTCGTCCATGCGCGCCAGCGGCTGTTGGCGCAACACTTCGCTTAACGGCTGCGACACCGTCAACACCGGGTGGCGCCCCGACTGCTCCGCCTGATTCACGAGCGCGGCCACCTGCGCGCGAAGGTTGGTCACGCGCGCGCCCGGGCGCAGTTCGCGGAAGTCGCGCTCCGCCGCCGCCAGCGTTTGGCGCGCGGCTTGGTGGTCGCGAACGCCGGCGATCAGCAGCGCGCCCACCTGCAACAACAGGGCGGCGGCGGCCAACAGCGCAGCGAAGCGCCACAGCTTGAGCGGTTTTTCGCTGCGGCCGGAAGGCGCGAACGCGCCTTGTCGCAGATTGGGCGCGGCGGCTGGGACGTTCGCCGCACCGTGCGCCAGCGTGTCGAGGATGTCCGGTGCGTGCGCCGTCTCCAAGCGCGTCGCGTGCGACCCCAGCGCGTTGCGCCATGCATCGACGTGATCGTCCATCAAGACAACGCGCATGCCGTGGCCCTGGGCCTCTCCCAACCAACGGGCGAACACGGCTGGCGCAAGTGAAGGCTCGATCGTAAACCCGCCGCGCGCGCCGCCAGCAACGATCACCCGCTGCGGCGTCGCCACGATCTGCACCTCGCCCGCCGGCGTCGGCCAGGTCGTGCAATCGAGCAGCACGACGTGCGGATCGGCGCCGAGAGTTTCACACCGATCGAGCCATTGCCGCAGACGGCGCGCGGACATTGCCGCGGCGAGCCGCGCGCCACTGGCGTCTTGTGCGGCGCCGACCGCATAGTGCACGTCTTCGGTGTCGGCGAGTTCGCCTTCGAACAGGAACGGCGCACCCGCGCGCGCTTGCGCCTCGGTTCGCGCCGGCAATTCCAGTCGGCGCAATCGCGCCTCCGCGGCCGAGATGACCAGCGCGGTGCGTGCAGGATGCGCCGCAGGCGCGCGCTCGCCTGCGCGCGCGACCCCGCGTTCGATCACGCGACCAGCTGCGTCGACGCGCGCCCACGCCACCGGCTCTTCGGGAGTTTCACCTGCGATCAAGACCAGCGCTTCGCTCAAAGCGGACGCTCCGCCAGTCCAACCCCAAACAAACGACGCACCACGACACCGCCGCCACCAGGGGTGGCGCGGATGAGGGCGGCGCCGGACTCGCGCGCGCCGTCGCGCTCGACCTGGGCGGTCATCACGTAATAGGCGGTTTGCATCGAGAAACTCCCGCGGCGCAGGTCATTCATCTCGAGGCCGACAAGACGCGGGTGCGCGAAGAACGAGTCAAGGTTCTGCCACCCGCCGGGCGGCCGGTCGCGGATCACGCGGCGCGCGTCCTCGACGCCGACGTCCGGCAAGAGCATCGCCAGCAGCGGCGCATCCTCGGGGCGCAGCGTGTTCGGGTTGATGCGATTGGGCGCGGTCGTCGGCCGCACGCACACGTAGGCGGCAATGACGGAGACAATGCCGTCATCGAAGCCCTGCACGCGCGCCAGTTCGCTGACATCGGCCATCAACGTGTTGGCGGGCCGATACGGCGCGCCGTCGCGAACGCCGTCCTCGGCGCCGCCTGGCGATTGCTCTCTGTCGGTGTCGATCCAATCAGCGAGCGCCGCACCAAGCCCCACCCGGTCCGAGCGCACGCCGAGCAGGTCCAGCAGCCGCGCGAACTGCATGATCGCGGCCGCGTTGGCGTTCGTCTCGGTCTCGCCCTGCACCATGCTGTTGAGGTTGAAGCAATTGGATCCGTCTCGCAGCGTGACCCGCATCGCGCCATCATCGAGCGGAAAAGTGAAGGGACGGCTCTGCCACTCGGCTTGGTCGATGCGGCCGATCTCCGCCGCTCGCTGCAGCGTCTCGATGCGGCTGGCGGCGAACGCCTCCGCGCCCATCAGGTACCAGCGCGTCTGCTCCATGCGCACGAGATTGCCAGTGCGGCGCATGCTCATATTGGCGGCGTCGACGACCACGATCGCCAGCGTGGACATCACCGCCAGCATGGTCAACACCGTGACCAGCGCAGCACCGCGATCGGTTTGCGCGCCGCGCTTCATCCGGAAAGCCCCACCATGGCTTCGATCCGCACTTCGCCGTAACGCCGCGATGCGAAGATCAAGGCCACCGCGCGCGGCGGGGCGCTGCCCTGCGCGCCCACCAACCATTGTTGGCGCCACGCGGCGCCATCGTAAAACTCAAAGCGCGCCTCGCCGGCGTCGGCGATAACCACGCTTTCGGTCGTCTCCTCGATCGCGGCGCCATCGAGGCGCGTGCGCGAGCGGCGGATCAGCGAACCGTCGACGAAGACATACTCCACAAGAGCCAGCGAGGTGATGGCGCCACGCTCGCCATCGGGCTCGGCGGCGGCGCGCACGAAAGCAAGCGGCGCGTCCGCATCGCCGCCGATGAGACGGGGGCGCACCCGACCGTTCGCTTCGCGAATCTCGCGCCCGACATACTGGGCGAGGTCAGCACTCAGCACCGCGCGCGCGGTTTGCACGTCGCGCAGCGCCGCCTGCGCCTCGGCGACGCGCGCCTGAGTGTTGACGCTCTGCGTCAGCATCAGCACCGAACCGGCCGCGATCAGGCTGAACACAAACAGCGAGATCATCGCCTCGATCAGCGTGAAGCCTGCGTCATCGGCTGCGCGGCGCGCGCTCATGGCGTCTCCCCCGCGGCGTAGAACGCGTGCGCGACGGCGACGGGTGCGGCGCCGGGCGTGCTGACCGCGACGCTGACGCGAAACGTCTCTGGCGCAGGCGTCTCCACCACGGTCGTGGTCATGCTCCAGGTACGGCCTGCGAACGCCACCTGCTCCTCGCGCGCGCCGGGCGCCGGGCGCGTGGTCGACGACACGATTTCGGTCAATCGGTTTTGCGCCGCGAGATCGGCGAGCGCTCGGGTCTCGGTTTGCGCAAAGGCGCCGAGCGCGTGCGTCTGCAGCTGCACAAGCGCCACGCCCGCCATCGCGAACACGGCAAGCGCCACCAGTGCTTCGATCAGCGAAAATCCGGAATCACTCGGCGAGCGCAACATCGACCTCGCCTTCCGCCGTGACGGCAACGCGCCAGCGGGCGCCGGAACCGTCGAAGATGACCGATACGGGCGTCGCCCCACCGAGAGCGTCGAAACGGGCAATGCGCGCGTCCTGCGCTTCACTGGCGCTTTGTTCCACTCTGACGTCGAGCGCGGCCGGCCAGGCGCGAAACCCGAGCGGCGAACCATGCTCGGCGGGCGCCCATCCATTGCTCTCCAGCCGCTCGAAGCCATAACCCTCGGGGGTCAGATTGAGGGCGATGGTGCGGTTGACGATGACGCTCTCCTCGCGCGCAAAGGCGATGCGCGCGGCCAGGCGTTCCGCCTCGGTGCGGGTTTCGCGTCCGGGGCCAGGCGCAAGCAGCACCACCGCGCCGACAATCAGGCCAATGATCATCAGCGCCACCATGGCTTCCACCAGGCTGACGCCCGCGTCGCGCGCGAGGCGCTTACTGCCAGTTGCCGATGTCGCCATCCACGCCATCGCCGCCCTCCTGCGCGTCGGCGCCGAGCGTATACACGTCGAAGGGGCCGTGTTCACCGGGAATGACATATTCGTACGGGCGCCCCCACGGATCGTTCGGCAGGCGGCGGATGTAGGATTCGCGCTGCACCGCGGCTTGAGCGCCTTCCTGCGGCGGCTCGACCAGCGCCTGCAGGCCGAGGTCCATACTGGGATAACGAGCATAGTCCAGCCGGTACAATTCGAGCGCCTGCTCGATCAGACGAATGTCGGCGCGCGCTTTCTCGATCCGCGCAGTGTCCTGCGCCGGCAGCACGTTGATGACGACGATGGCGGTGACAAGGCCGATGATGACAATCACGACCATCATCTCCACCAAAGTCACGCCGGCTTCACGATGAAGCCGCTGGCCGCTCCGGCGGCGGCGCAACGCCCGCTGCAGCATGGCTTTCAACATGGTTTCCTCACCCTATCGCCAGACGGTTCAATTGCAGGATCGGCAACATGATCGCAAGCACGATCGAGGCGACCACGAGTCCCATGAACACAATGATCGCCGGCTCCAACAGGCTGAGCGCGGACGCGGTAAAGCTCTCGAACTCCTGATCGAGATGGGCGGCGGCCTTGTCCAGCATCGAGGGCAGCTCGCCGGCGTTTTCCCCGCTGTGGGCCATGTAGGTGACCATCGGGGGAATGACGCCGGAGCGCCGCATCGCCTGCGAGAATGGCTCGCCTTCCTCGATGCGTTCCGCCATGCGCAGCACCGCCTTGCGTACTTCGAGATTGCCGACGGATTCGCGTGCGGCGCGCACGCTTTCCAGAACCGGCATGCCGGAGGACACCAGCGTCGAAACTGCGCGGATGAAGCGGCTGGCGTTCACCGCCACCACCCAGCGCCCGATGATCGGCGCACGCAGCAGGAAGCCATCGAGCTGCGCGCGCACCGGCTCGCGCGCCAGCATGACGCGTATGAACCAGCCGCCGAGCGCGAGCGCGATCAGCAGCAGCGGCCAGAACGCGGTCAGGAACCGCGAGACGCCGATCAGGATCTGCGTGAGCAGCGGCAAACGCTGATCGAATTGTTCGAACTGCTCGATCAGGCTCGGCACGACAAAGATCATCAGGCAGACGACAACCGTGATTGCAACGAAGCTCAGGGCCGCCGGATAGATCATCGCAGTCGTTACTTTGCTGCGGAGCGCGTGGGCGCGTTCGAGGTAGTCCGCGAGCCGGGCCAATACGAAGCTGAGCTTGCCCGATTGTTCGCCGCCCGCAACGGCGGCGCGATAGAGCCCGGAGAAACTGCGCGGATGGCGCGCCAATGCGTCGGCAAGGCGCTGGCCTTCAACCACACCCGCCTGGATGTCCGCGACGATGCGCTGCGCGGCCGGCTGCTCCTGCTGAGCCGCGATCATCGCCAGCGCTTCGTCGACCGGCACCGCCGCCTCGATCAGAGTGGCGAGCTGGCGCGTCACCAACAGCACGGCCTTGTGGGAGAGCTTGGCCCCGCTTGGCGCCGAACGATCGGCGGCTGCTTCGCGCCGCCGCCCGCCTTCGCTCGCGCCGATCTCCACCGGCAGCAGCCGCTTGCGCACCAACATGGCGCGCGCGGCGCTTTCATTGGCGGCGTCGACGCCGCCGCGCTTGTGGCGCCCGTCGGCGTCGATGGCGAGGTACTGAAACCGCGGCATGCAATCCGTTAGCCGTGGCCGCTGGCGACGCGCAAGACGTCGCTGAGCGAGGTCACGCCCGCGGCGGCGTATCGGAGCCCGCTCTTCAGCAACGGATCGGCGTTGCGGAAGGCGTAGGCGGCCATCTCCTGCTCGTTGGCGCCGGCGTGGATCATGCGGCGGATGTCGTCGTCGATGGCGACGAACTCGTAGAGGCCTATGCGGCCGACATAGCCTGAACCGCGGCATTGCGGGCAGCCCGCGCCTTCGTAGACGCGCGCGCCCTCCGCCCCGATCGAGCGCAGCAGCGCCTGCTCATGCGGGCCTACCACGGCCGGTCGCTTGCAGTGCGGGCAGAGCCGGCGCACCAAACGCTGCGCCACGATCGCACGCAGCGTCGACGCCAGCAGATAAGGTTCGACGCCCATATCCTTGAGACGCGTGATCGCCGACACCGCATCGTTGGTGTGCACCGTGGAGAACACCAGGTGGCCGGTGAGCGACGCCTGCACCGCGATCTGCGCGGTCTCCGGATCGCGAATTTCGCCGACCATGACGATGTCGGGGTCCTGGCGCAAAATCGCGCGCAGACCGGCGGCGAAGGTCATGCCGATCTTGGGATTGATCTGCGTCTGACCCACGCCGTCGATGGCGTATTCGATCGGATCCTCGACGGTAAGAATGTTGCGCGTCCGATCGTTCAGAAGATTGAGCGCCGCGTAAAGCGTGGTGGTCTTGCCGGAGCCCGTGGGGCCAGTGACCAGCACAATGCCGTTGGGCGTTTGCAGCGACGCCTTGAAGCGCGCCAACAGCTCCTCGCTCATACCGAGCGCGTCGAGACTCCGCAGCCCTTGGTCCTTGTCGAGCAGGCGCATCACCACGCGCTCGCCGTAGCGCGAAGGCAGCGTCGAGACGCGCACGTCGACGCCGCGCCCGCCAAGCGTCAGCGAGATGCGCCCGTCCTGCGGCAGGCGTTTTTCGGCGATGTCGAGCCGCGCCATCACCTTGATGCGCGCGACCAGCCGCGCGCGCAGCCGCGCCGGAGCCTGCAGCACCTCCCGTAGCACGCCGTCGATGCGCAGGCGCACGATCACGGCATGCTCGGCGGGCTCGATATGGATGTCGGACGCGCTCTGGCTGATGGCCTCCGAGATCAGGCCGTTGATCAACCGGATGATCGGCGCATCGTCTTGGCTGTCGAGCAGATCGGCGGTGGCGCCGGCGCTATCGGCTAGCGCATCGAGATCGGCGTCAAACGATTCCGCGATTGAGCGCGCCGCTTCGCTCGATACGGCATAGCGCTGCGACAGTGCTTCGTCGAAGGCCTGCGCGTTGAGTTCAATCACTTCGAACGGCGCGCCGAGCACGCGACGCGCCTCCATCAGCGCCATCGGGTCGGCGTCGGCGCGCACGCCGACGCGCCAGGGCGCTTCCGCCGTCAGCAGCACGACGCCGTTCGCCTTGGCGAATGCGTAATCGAGCCGCGGGGCTGGCGAGGCGGAGGAATCGGACTTGCCTTGCGCCATGCGTGTCATCGCGCCCTAGTTGCGCGTCTCCGGTTGTGGCTGCGGCGCCGACGGCGGCGATGGACGCGACATCTCTTGTTCGAGCTGACGCGCCACCAGCGGATCCAGCCCTTGATAAGCGCGGATCGCGTCGTATTGGCGCTGTGTCGTCGCGCGCGCCTGTTCAGGCGTGTTCACCACGGTCGCACGCAGGAACACCATCAGATTGGTGCGACGGCGGGATGTGCCCTCGCTGCGGAACAGACGGCCAGCTAGCGGAATGCGCCGCAAACCGGGAATGCCCGCATCGGTGCGCTGCACGTCTTCCTGGATCAGCCCGCCGAGCACGATGATCTGGCCCGGATCGACCTGCACGGTGGTCTTGATCTCGCGCCGATTGGTGATGAGGTCGGTCGAGCCGGAGATGATCTGGCCGGCGACGTTCGACACTTCCTGGCGGATTTCCAACCGGATGGCGCCGCCTTCGCTGATCTGCGGCCGCACCTCGAGCTGCACGCCGACATCCTCGCGTTGGATGGTGCGGAACTGGTTGTCGAGATTGTCGCCGACCGCCTCGCCCGTCGTGATGGGAATCTGCTGACCCACCAGGGTGCTCGCTTCCTCGTTGTCGAGTGTCATCACCGACGGCGTCGACAGCACATTGGAGTCCCGGTCCTCGGCCAGCGCATTAAGCAACAGGCCGAAGATCGAGCCGTCGTCGTTCTGACCACCGCCGCCGATCAGCAGCCCATTGCTGCGGATCAGCGCGTTGACCGCCGCACGGCGCAGGTCGCGGATGGCTTCGCTGTCATCGTCATCGTCGTCGTCGGAGCCGCGCAGCAGCACCGCGCCGGTCAGCGCCAACAAGCTGGGCGCCGACGCGCCGTAATTGGTGGAGATGAACGGCACGGCGTCTTCTCCTGAAGCGCCGCTTGCGACATACTGCAATCCCAGTTCGCGCGCCGTGTTGTCCGACACCTCGACAACAATCGCCTCAACTAGAATCTGCTCGCGCCGAACGTCGAGCGACCGCACGACATTGGAGAGCTGCTCCTGTGTCTCGGGGTCGGCGCTGATGATCAAGGAATTGGTGGCCTGGTGAAACGCCACGTTAGCGCGGCGATTGGCGGCGGGCGCGCCTTCCTCCCCCGGCGTCGCCGACAGCGCTACGGACAATTGCTGCAGGATCGGCGCGACCTCTTCGGCCACGGCGTAGCGCAGCGGGATCACCGACACCCCAGACTGATAGTCCGCCTGCGTGTCGAGTTCGCGGATCAGCGGCAGCAGCTGATCGAGCGCGTGCTCGTCGCCGCGCAGCACCAGCGTGTTGCTCGATGGCACCGGCACGGCGCGCACGAGCGGCCGGCCCTCTTCGCCGATGGCGGTGGCGAGACTCTGCGCCACCCGCGCCATCTCGGCGGCCGAGGTATTGCGCAGCCGCACCGTGCGCATTGAAGACGTGTCGCGGTCAAGGCGCGCGATCACATCGCGCAAGCGTTGGATGGTGGATCCGAAATCCACCACCACAATGGAATTGCCGCGCCGGTTCACCGTGACTTGTCCGCGCTCCGACAACATCGGCCGCAAGGCGGCGGCGACGGATTCAGCGTCCGCGAAACGCAGCGAAAACACCTGGCTCACATAGGTGCTGTCGGCGCCTTGCCCGGCCTGCCCCGGCTCGCGCGCGGCCACTTCCATCGGCACGATTCGATACGCGCCGCTTGAGGTCGGCACCGCAGCAAAGCCGTTGACGCGCAGCGTCGACATGAAGACGTCCAACAGCTCGCGCTCGGACATGGATTGCTGCGCCAGCACTGTCACGCGACCGCTTACGCGGGGATCAATGATGAAGGTGCGGCCCGTGGCCTGCGACACGTCTTCAATGAAGGCGCGAATGTCGACTTCGCGCATGGTGACCGCGCCGCCCTGGCGCTGGTCGCCCGCACCTTGCTGCGGCGGGTTCTGCGCGTGCGCCGCCGGCGTGAGCAGCGCCGCCCCCGCCAAGCCAAGTGCAAACAAGCGCCCCGTACGTGAGCCCAAATTCATCAGCGTCAGTCCGCCTCTGAGGTTCGCAGCGGCGGCGCGGGCGCATCCCCGACACTCGCTTGGTATTCAGCAAACACCGGCAAACCAGCGTGGAAGAGAACGCTGAGTGGCGTCGCTTCGCGCGGCGTCAAAGCGTGCAATTCCGTCAGCGGCGCCGTTGCGACGGCCGGCGGCAAGGCAATCGGCGCATCGACCGGGGAGAACGAGGCCGCGGCCGGCGCAGGCTCTGCCGCGTCAGCGTCAGTTCCCTGTCCCATCAATGCGCGCGCAAACGAGAACCCTTGACTGCTGGTCGCCATCGAGAGCTGCTGCGTGCCGCCCGGATAAGAAACGAGAACGTACGACGCGCTCACTTCGGACAGCGTCACCCCGGCGCTGATTTCTTGACCGACGAGGAACGCCTTTTGGCTTCCGTCATTGAGCGTGAGGATCGCTCCGCTGCGCGCTGGATCATCGGCGATGCGCACGCCGCTGACCTGCACGCCAGACAACAATGCAAGCGCGGCGTGCGAGGGACCGGCTGAGTCAAGCAACGCAGGCGCGAACGGCGTGACCACCTGAGCCAAATGCAGCCGCGTTGCATCCTGTTGATCGTCGGCGGCGTTGAACGCCCCGGCCGGGTTCGGCGCAAGGATTGTCCATGACGCTTGCGCGCAGCCCAGCGCGACGGCAGCGAGCAGCAGCGCCTCGATCCCCGGCCGCACCGCGTTCAAGGCGCGTTCGCGCAAATCAGCGCCGCCCGACAGCGCCAGTGTTCTCTGTTGAGTCATCACACCCTCGCCGGTTCCCCCAGACCCCGCCTGCGGCAACCTTATAGGCCCCCGCCGCAGGGGCTACAAACTCGCACCGCCGCCGGATCGCAGTCTCGCCAGGCCCGCCTGTAACAATCCTGTACCGCAAGTCGCGCCGCTTCGCCTCTCCCTTTAGCGGATGTGCGCCCCCCTGCCGAGCGGACTCGGCGCGGGCGCGAACACCCTAGAACCGCGCCGTCAAACTGGCCGAAAACGAGGTTCCACGCTCATAGCTGTTGAAATCGGTCTGTCCGAGGTCCGAGTTCTGGTACTCCGTGTAAGGCTCCGCCAGCAGGTTGCGGGCCGAAAGGCCAAGCGACAAGTCCGTGCCCGAGACGGTGAAGTTATGACGGAATACGAGGTCGACCAGTATGCCGGGGTCTTCAAACACGGTCGGCACGTTCGCGCCGGTCGGGTCGCCGCGGCGTGAGATGCGCTCGGACACATAGCCCACCAGCAAGGTGAGCTGCGTCGCCTCCGTGTCGAATCCGAACTGAAGATTGGCGATGTGCTCCGGGGTGCCCTGAAGCTGTGACCCGTCGGTTATGAAGTTGCGTGCAGGCGCGGTAGGCGCAGGCTGGCCGGCAGGCGCGGGGTCGACCGACACGTTGATGACGATATCGTCCTCGCCGGCGGTCACTTCGCTGTTGGTGTAGGTGTAGTTGGCGCCGAAGAACCATTCTGCCGTGCTGAAGAAACCGGGCAGCTCGAACGGCATCTCAAACCGCGTGCGGAAGTCCGCTTCCACGCCCCACAACGTCGCCTGCGGCGCGTTGAGGAAACGGGTGAGGATGTCGGTGCCGTTCGGAGAGATCACCACCTCTTCGATCGGACTGTCGATGGTCTTGTAGAAGAGACCACCGGTGACGAAGCGGTCGCGGCCGAAATAGTATTCCACGCGCGCATCGTAGTTCACGAACTCGCTGTCCTGCAGGTACGGATTGCCCTGATAGATGCGGTCGGTGTCTGGATCGATGAACGGCGTGAACGCCAGTTCGCGGAACTGCGGCCGCGCGATGGTTTGCGAATAACCGAGGCGGAGCTGCAAGTCCTCGGCGAAATTCCAGGTCAGCGTCGCCGCCGGCAGCCAATACGTGTTCTCGATCAGCGCCGGCGCCGCAGGCGTGAAGCCGGGCGGCAGCGGGTAGCGCACGCCGGTGCTGACGCTCTGCACCGCGTCTTCGTAGCGGACGCCGATCGCCGCGCGCACCAGCGGAATGACTTCCACGTCAGCGCTGACATAGCCGGCGTCGACGTCGAGTTCGCCGACATAATTGGCGTTAGGGTTGAAGTTCTCGTTGATCTCGAACCGCAGGGGATCGATGTTGTCAGGTGAGAACAGGAAGTCGGGACGCAATTCAAGCACGCTTTGCGGGGTTCCGGCGGCAGTGCTGAAGCTGAAGCTATAGAACTCGTAATCGCGTTCGGTGCGTGAACTCGCCCACCCCGCCGAGATGATGGCGTCGCGCTCTTCGCTCAGCGCAATGGTGTAGTCGAGATCGACGCCACCGCTCAGCACCTGGTCGGTGAGATACGAGAAGCGGGTCTCGTTGCCGCCGTTGCCGGGCGCGTAGCTCGGCACGCCGCCATCGGGCAGCACATAAACAATGCTGCGCTCGTAGGGGGCTTCACGAGTCGACTCGGCGAATGCGCCGCGCCACTCGACGTCGAGCGCGCCGAAGCGATGTTCGCCCGCCAACTGCACGGAGCCAAGCTGGCGCTCGTACCAGGCCGTCGATTCGCGGCGCAGGTCGCCGCCGGCGAAGTCGTTGTTCCGACCTTCGCTGACTTGCGCGTACTTCGTGGAGGAGCGCACGAGCAAGCCTGTGAGCGCGAGCTCGTTTTCGTCCCAGCCCACGCTGGCGCTGCCGAACAGGTTGCCAACGATGTCCCAGGTCGAGGTCAGGGTCTGGAACTCGGTGTTGTCGACATTGCCGACAACGCCGATGCGGCGTGCATCGCGGGTGCGCCAGGCGCTGTCGTAGCCGAACACGCCCAGAAGCCCGACATTGTAGCGGCCGACATCGAACGACGTCCCGGCGTTGATTTCGCCTTCGAAGTCGGGATCGAGTTCTTCGCTTTGAACCACGGTGAGCGGCGAGTTGGCGAAGCTCTCGCCGATCTCTTCCAGTTCCGCTTCGGTGAAGCCTGTGTCGCGCGAAATGCGCACGTCGCGCGCGATCGCGTCTTCGACGGCGTCCGGAAGTTCGCGCAGCCCGTCCGACACGGTCGTCCAGTCGCTGCGCTCGCCGTAATACACCAGGCCGCGCTGGTTGGTGGCTTCGGTATTGTAGCCGGTGCCTGCCTTGATGGTGAGGAACGGATCGAGCGGGATGCGCAGCGTGCGCAAATCGATGATGCCGCCGCCGAACTCGCCCGGATAATTCGGTGAGAACGTCTTCTGCACGGTGGCGCCGTCGAGAATGTTCGACGGGAAAAGGTCAAGCGGTACTTGCCGGCGGAGCGGTTCGGGGCTCGGCAGCGGCGAGCCGTTGAGCAACGCCGACGAATAGCGGTCGCCGAGCCCGCGCACATAGACGAAGCGGTTCGAGACGACCGAGAGGCCGGTCAGGCGGGTGAGTGCGAGCGCTGCGTTGTCGTCGCCCTGGCGAGCCAGATCTTCGGAGGAGAGAAATGTCGCCACCTCGGACGTCTCGCGCATGGGCTCCGGGATGAATCGCCCCAGAACGACAATTTCGCCGGTGTCCTCGGCGAACGACTCGTCGGCTGCTTCGTCGCTGGCCTCGGGCTGCGGTTGCGGCGCCGGCGTGTCTTGCGCGACGGCGAGCGTCGGCGTGAACAGCATCGTGGTGATAAGCAGCACCAGCCTATTCAGCGGCAAGTGTTTCGGTTTCATCGGACATCAGCCTTCAAAATTGATCTAGCCCCAAACGACGGACGGGCGACGGCTTTGAGCCGTCGCCCGCATCGCACGATCAGCACGCCGTTGCGTCGAGACGGCAGGACCAGCCTTGCCACCACGTGTCGGACACGTTCTGCACCGCGCCGATATAGCTCGTGGTGGTGAAGAACGACCCGAGCCCCGAGACCGCGAATACGCTGCGCGCATTCTCGTTGGCGCCGTTGATGAACGGGCGGCCGCCCACGGTCGCGGACGCCAGCGTGTTCGTCGTCGCCGTCGAGTTGTTGGCGCCGTTGGTAATTAACGTGTTGGCCGCCGTGCCGTAAGCGCCGGGGCAGTCGAACAGCACCGAGTGGAACTCAGGCACATTCGGCGCGATCGTGTTGGCGGCGTCAGCGAACAAGCACGTGGTCGAGCCGGTGACGACGCTGTTGACGAACACGCCGGAGCTGCCTGGGGTGCCGCCCGTAGCGTTGAGTTCGATGCCGCGGATGTTCCCGGAGGCCAGGTTTTGCGGCAGGCCCACGAAGGTGAAGTTCGCGAGCTGCGGCCGCGTGAACAACGTGTCGCCGGTTGAGGTGACCCGCCGGTTCGACGCTTCCACCATCCGGTCGCGATCGACATCCGTGGTCTGGATTACGATTCCGAATTGGGCGTTGCCGCGCCAACCCTCATCGTAGTCGAGCGAGTCGTCGGTGGCGCCGGTCACGATGATGCGCCGCATGTTGACGGTGCCGCCGAAAATCTCGATGCCGTCATCGCCCGAATTGTGCACCTGCACGTTTTGAACCTGCGTGCCCGAACCGATGCCGCCGAGGGTGAGACCGTTGAGGTCGTCGCCCGCCGCAGCCGAGGTCAGAAACGCACCGGGATAGCGGATTTGCAGAAACGCTAGCCGACCGCTGTTGTCGGCGGCTTCCGCGCCGCCATAGAGCGCTTGACGGCCGGTCGCGACGGTTACGCCTTCGATCGCGTTCTGGCAGTCGACCGTCCCTTGAGCCACCGCAGAGTTGCAGCCGCGGATCGGTGCACGTCCGAGCACGATGAGGCCCGCCCACTCCCGGCTGGCGCCGGTGTCGCTACGCGCGTTGGTGACGTCGGCGATCGAGGTCATGATCACCGGCGCCGAAGACGTGCCGTTCACAAAAATCTGCGAGCCGCGGTTCACGATCAGCATGTCGGCCGAGTTCTTGCCGAAGATGGTCACCCCCGGGTCGATGGTGAGTGAAGCGGCCACACCGGCTGTGCCGGCGGCGCCACGATCGATGCCGACATCGACGCGTCCCGAGAGTTCGTAGATGTTGCCGGCAACAAGCCGCAGACTGGCTGGCACGCCGCTTTGGCCAACCGTGCCGGCAAGCACGCAACGACGCAGGCCGGCGAGCGTGCCGTTCTCGGTCGTGCCGGTGGGGCACGCCGACGCCCCGAACAACTGGAACGACCATCCGGTCGCCCAGTTTGCCGCGATCGTCTCGGTCGGCGAGAAGGCGCCGATGTAGGGCGTCGCCAGCGCGTCAAAGAACGGATTGATCGTGGCTGGATTGATCGCAGTCGCGTTGCGCGCGACCTCGTTCGGGCCGGGCAGCAAACCCGCCAGTGTATTCGGCGTGTTGCGCGTGTTGTTGTTGCCCGAGGCGTCGATCAGGGTGACCGCCGCCGCGCCGTAGGCGCCGGGGCAATCGAATAGGGTCGAGCGGAAGCTCGGCGCCAGAGTCGTGTTCGCCGCATCAGCAAACAAGCACGTGGTCGAGCCCACGACGATGCCGTTGAGATACTGGCCGGAGCTGCCGGGGGTGCCGCCGGTGGCGTTGAGTTCGATGCCGCGAATGGCGCCGTTGGCGCTGTTCACCGGCAGACCGACCATCGTGTAGTTGGCGATGGTCGGGTTGGTGAAGATGGTGTCGCCGGTTGACGAGACCCGGCGGTTCGACGCTTCGACCATGCGGTCCGGGCCGCCGACCAGCGCAGACTGACGGATCACCAGATACTGCAACGCGCCGGTCCAACCCTCGTCGTAATCGAGCGAGTCATCGAGTGCGCCGGTGATCACGATGTTTTTCATGTTCACCGCGCCGCCGAACACTTCGACGCCGTCGTCGCCAGAATTGTGCACCTGAACGTGGCTGATCGTCGTTCCCGAGCCGACGCCGCCGAGCGTGAGACCATTGAGGTCGTCACCGGCCGCCGCAGACGTGAGGAAGGCGCCGGGGTAGCGGATTTGCACGTAGCGGAAGCTGCCGCTGTTGTCGTTCGGCACGTTGCCGCCATAGAGCGCCTGACGGCCGGTGGCGTTGGTGACGCCTTCGACCGCGTTTTCGCAATTTGCCGCCCCTTGAGCGACGGCGGCGTTGCAGCCGCGGATCGGAGCGCGGCCGAGAATGATCACGCCCGCCCACTGCCGGCTGGCGGTGGCTGGATCGTTCTGGCCGGCGAGGTCGGCGCGGCTGGTGAAGATGATCGGCTGATTGGCCAGACCGTTGGCGACGATGCGCGAACCGCGATTGACGATCACCATGTCGTCAGCAGAGTCCGCCATCAGCGTTACGCCGGGCTCGATGGTCAGCGTGGCGGAGACCCCGCCCGTGCCGCCAGAGCCGATGTCGCTCCCGACATCGACGCGCCCGCGAATCTCATAGACACGGCCGGGCACGGCGTTGAGCGTGACGTTGCCGGTCGAAGTATTGGACGCATTGATCTGGACGATCTCGGTCACGGGTCCACCGCCGGGCAAGGTCAGCCCGGTCGGCCCGCCGCCGCCGCCACCGCCCGGCGGACTGGTCGGGCCCGTCGCACCGGGCGACTCGATGTTCGATCCGCTGCCGCAACTTGCAACGCCCACCGCCAACGCGAGCATGAGCGCGCGCCAAGTCTTCCGAGAGGCCATCTGGAATCCCCCAACTACCGAATTCGTTTCGTGCGTGAGGCGCTTCCATCCGCGCGTCACGCGGGGGCTTCGTTAGGCGCGAGCGATAATGGTTTGATGGAGCTATTGTTACGCTTTGGTGAAACTGACTAACGAGTGGTTACCGTGTGTCCTGTGCGCCGCGGTGGCGCCGCGCTCGCGCGGGAGCCGCAATTAACCACGATCCACTCTTTACTTGCGCGAAAGTTACCCATATTGCGACTTCACCGGCGGACCTGGAAACAGCGTCCACTAACGCCCCCTCGGCCCAGGCCACCTGGGGGACCG
Source organism: Hyphomonadaceae bacterium (assembly GCA_019753175.1). Lineage (GTDB taxonomy): Bacteria > Pseudomonadota > Alphaproteobacteria > Caulobacterales > Aquidulcibacteraceae > Vitreimonas. Next base: position 32,221 of record JAIELK010000004.1, on the reverse strand, counting down.
CAAGCAACTGGAAGCAGGATGCTTCCTGGCGGTCTCCTGGCGCAAGCTCCCAAGGGCGGACCTGACATTTAGCATGTCCGACTAACGCCGGCCTGGGTTCACGCGTTGAGAGTATCAACGCAGAGTATTGGGAGCAGCCGGATGGACTCTGTCCTCTCGCCTCTCGACCTTCTTGCGCGCGATGCGCCGGATGGTCCCGTGGCTATCGCTCGCCCGCACCGCGTCGCCGCGGCTGCGGCATGGTTCCGCACGCACTTCCCCGGGGAAGTGTTCTACGCCGTCAAGGCGAACCCTTCGGCATGGGTGCTCGACGCGCTTTGGGGCGCGGGCATTACAAGCTTCGACGTCGCCTCCGACAACGAGGCGGCGCTGGTGCACGCCAAGTTCCCAGGCGCCCATATTGCCTTCATGCACCCGGTGAAGAGCCGCCGGGCGATCGCACGCGCCTTCCACGATTACGGCGTGAAGACGTTCGCGCTGGATAGCGAAGACGAACTGGACAAGATCCTCGCCGAAACCAACGGCGCCAAGGACCTGACGCTGGTGGTGCGCTTCGCCGTTTCCGGCGACGGCTCGGCGTATCCGCTGACGAACAAATTCGGCGTCAGCGCCGACCTCGCGCCGGCGCTGCTGCGTAAGACCCGGCAAGTCAGCGAAGAAATGCTGGGCGTCTCGTTCCATGTCGGCAGCCAGTGCATGACCCCGCGCGCATTCCGCACAGCGCTCGACGTCGTCAACCGCGCCATCGTCAAGGCCGGCGTGGTGGCCGACATCGTCGATGTCGGCGGCGGCTTCCCGGCGATCTATCCGGGCATGACCCCGCCGCCGATGCTGGACTATGTCGACGCCATCAAGTCGGGCTTCGAGGATATGTTCGTCGCCCAGAACGCCAAGCTCTGGTGTGAGCCTGGCCGCGCTCTGGTTGCCGAGGCCGGCTCCACCGTCGCGCGCGTCGAGCTGCGCAAGGGCGACGCGCTCTACCTCAATGACGGCGCCTTCGGCACGCTGTTCGACGCCACGCACTTGAACTGGTCGTTCCCGGCCAAGCTGCTGCGCGCCGAACCCAGCCGCGCCAAGCTTGCGCCGTTCCGTCTCTATGGTCCGACCTGCGACAGCATGGACGCGGCCGCCGGCCCGTTCATGCTGCCCGCCGACATCCGCGAAGGCGACCTGGTCGAGATTGGCTCGCTGGGCGCTTATGGCGCCGCCATGGCCACGCGCTTCAACGGCTTCGGCGAGACGGTGACGATCGCGTCGCAGGACGCGCCGTGGCCGACCCTGTTCGGCGAAGCGGCGGCCGCGAAGCCCAAGCGCGCGCGCAAGACGAAGCAGGGCTGAGCCCGCCCTCCATCCAAACTTCGCGATTGCATTCTCCACAGCTTGCCTTAATGGCAGCGCCGATCGCAAGATTTGCCTCGTGTGCGGCGGAGCGTCCGCGGGGCTGTTTGGTTGAGACGCCGCCGTGTGGAGCGCCCTCCAATGGCCGACAAGATCGATTCCAACCGCAAAGCCGAACTGCTCTCCTCCCCCGTCGAGCACATCGACATCGCCTCGTTCGACGCCCGCCCGATCATCGACGCCTGGGGCAAGATGAGCTTCACGTCCCGCGACGCCGCGCGCGCCGCACAAATCCTCAACATGGCGCTTGAGGACGAGAAATGCTCGACTTGGCTCATCATGGCCGGCTCCACCGGCGCGGGCGGCTGCCTACACGTGTGGCGCGACATGGTTGAGTACAACATGGCCGACGCCATCGTCGCCACCGGCGCCTCGATCATCGACATGGATTTCCTCGAAGCGCTGGGCTTCAAGCACTACCAGGCCAAGGAAATCCCCGACGATAACACGCTGCGCTCGCTCTATATCGACCGCATCTACGATACCTATATCGACGAGGAAGAACTCCAGCACGTCGATCACACGATATACGATATCTGCGAGATGCTGGAGCCGCGCCCCTACACCTCGCGCGAGTTCATTTACGAGCTCGGCAAATGGCTTGCCGCTGGCAATGCGAAGAAAAAGGATTCGCTGATCCAGCGCGCTTACGAAAAAGGCGTGCCGATCTTCGTGCCGGCGTTTTCCGATTGCTCGGCGGGCTTTGGCTTGGTCAAACACCAGGTTGAGCGCCGCAAGGCGAAGAAGCCGTACCTCACCATCGACAGCGCCGGCGATTTCCGCGAACTCACCGAGATCAAGCTCGCCGCGGGGACCACGGCTTTGTTCATGGTCGGCGGCGGCGTGCCGAAGAACTTCGCGCAGGATACGGTGGTGTGCGCGGAAATCCTCGGCCATGAGGATGTCGAAGTGCACAAATACGCCGTGCAGATCACGGTCGCCGACGTGCGCGACGGCGCCTGCTCCTCCTCAACGCTGCAGGAAGCGGCCAGCTGGGGCAAGGTGAGCACCGTACACGAGCAGATGGTGTTCGCCGAAGCGACGTCCGTCGCGCCGATTATCGTCAGCGACGCGTATCACCGCGGCGGCTGGAAGAAGCGCGAGGCGCGGAATTGGGCGAAGCTGTTTGTGTAACTCCCTTCTCCTCCGAGAGGGGGAGAAGGTGTCAGCGAAGCTGACGGATGAGGGGGCGCGGATCAGGACGGAGCGCCACATCCTCGCCCGCCCACCCTCATCCGGCCCTCCGGGCCACCTTCTCCCGCCCATGCGGGAGAAGGGAGAGCGCGAACACACGAAAGTCGGTCCGTGAGGGGCGGCCTTTGGGTCAGAACGGTATCTCGTCCTTCGCTCGTACAATACTTCGTCGCACGCGATCTAACTGCTCCAGTAGCAGCGCGCGCTCCTCGACTTGAGCTTTATCTACGATTTTCCAATAATCCTCGCATACTCTACTCAGCACGTTGAGGCATTCTTCTCGGTCGATATCGTCTGTTATCGACCCGGTCAGCTGTGTGAACGTGGATATGAGCCGGCGCGATAGCGAAGTCAGCGTGGCCCCAGAAGAGCCGATCGAATGCGGGCGGCGCTGAAGATCGCGAACTATGGAAACCAGCTCCTCCAGAACCTCTGACTGATCACGTTTCGACGACGGTGGTCTTGCCGTTTCTCTTGTCTCCAAAATATGACTCTCGACAGCGGCGAGCAGGTCCGGCCAGAACTTGTCGAAGACCCTATCCACAGCATCCGATGGAACACGCTTTTCGCCAAACTGCTCGTTGATGTTCGAAACCAAACGTCTGATGTCCTCCTTCTCGAGAAAGGTTGCATTCAACAAGGAAAGAGGTGGCTTAAGATCTGTCTCTGATACTTGGATCAGAAGCGGCGTAACTTTGCGCTCCAGTCGCGAAATCAGAGCGCCAGCCTCGAAGTGTATCCAGGGCTTCTCCAGATTGCTCTTCGTCAAGACGACAATGCCGAAGGCCGACGCCTCCAACTGCTGTGCGATTTCCTCGAACCACCGGCTACCTTTCTCAGTGTCGTTCGGCGTGTAATATGTTCGGACAGATTGGAGCACCGTAGGCAACCACGTGGCCAATGTACCAGCTATGGCTTTGCTGAGTTGGCCCGACCAACTTATGAACACTTGCATTGCATGCCTCCGACGACATCCAAGCTAGTCGAGAATCGACGCTGTTCCAGCCAGGCCACAAGACGGAGGCGGCCATTTTTTATGAGCGACACGATCAGTGGCCAGCCGGATTAATCGCGTTCCCTTTCCCCCTCCCAAAAGGAGGGAGAGGGCTCTAACCCACCGCATACCTCAGCTTCACCGCCCCCTCCCCAATCCGTTCGCTCCCAACGAGCCGCAGCTTCGGCGTCACGCCGGCAAAGAACGGCGCGCCGCGCCCCAGCACAAACGGGCGCAGATAGATCTGATACTCATCCACCAGCCCAAGCTTGCCCAAGCTCGCGGCAAGCTTCGGCCCGCCGACTTCGATCTCGCCGTCCACTTCTGCTTTCAGCTTCCGCACCGCCGCTTCCAAATCATCGCCAAGCAAAGTCGCATTCGGGGGCGCCCCCTCCCCTTTGAGGGGAGGGGGTAGGGGGCGGGGTGACCCTCGCCGATTTAGTTCAAGGCGCTCACATGCACGCTTCGCCGAAGCGCCTGTGGTGACGCTTGAACAGCAAGCGTTGGCGTTGCACCCCACCCCCTGCCCCGTCCCCTCCAAGGGGAGGGGGGTGCGTCAGCTGTCGTACAACATGCTCTAGTTGAAGCGCGGCGCTCCACATCGCACATGTCGGCGCGGAGGTCGCGCTATACTCCGCACAGGAAAAACCTTGTCCGTCGCCTCTGACGCTGGCTGTATGGTGAATGGTCCAACCGCCAAGAAAGCACTTCATGCCGAGCTACACTCCGACATCTTTCTTCGCCATCGCCGCAGCACTCCTCCTCACCGCATGCACCACATTGCAGAACGCCGCGCTCCCCATCGCCGCCGCGCTGACGCCGTCGGTGGAAGCAAGCGCAATCGTCGCCGGGCCGCCGAGCGGGGCCATGTTGGAGGCAGAAGCAGCGTATGTGCGCGGGCCGTGGAGCGAGGCGCGCCTCGCGCAAGCGCGCGCCGACGACGCGTTCGATCCGTTCATTGCTTTCGCGCCGGTGCTGGGCGAGAGCTTCACCGCCGAAAGCTATCCACTCACCGCCGACGCGCTGTCGCGCCTGCGCGCGCCGCTCGGCGCGGCGATCCTGGTCGCCAAAGCGCGCTTCGATCGCGAGCGCCCGTTCGAGGTCGACGCCGACGTGACGGCGTGCATCACGCCCGATGATCGTTTGCGCGCCAGCGGGTCTTACCCGTCAGGGCACGCCGCGTTCGGTTGGGCCTGGGCGTTGGTGTTGGCAGAACTCTGGCCAGAGCAGGCCGACGCCATCCTGGCGCGTGGCCGCGCATACGGCGACAGCCGCGTCGTTTGCGGCCTGCATTATCCAAGCGACGTCGAAGCCGGCCGCATCGTCGCCGCGGGCGCAGTCGCGCGGCTGCACGCGGAGCCCGCATTTCGCGCCGCGCTCGATGCAGCCCGCGCCGAGTTCGGCCGCGATTAATCCAGCGCCGCGCGCCGCTGTTCGAGAAACCGCACCACCGACGCGTCGCGCTCGCGCGCAATCGCTTCGTCGTACGCAATACGCGCGGCTTCGGTGCGCCCCAGCCTCCCGTTCAAATCGGCGACCAGCGCCCAATACGGCTGATAGTCGGTAAGAACGGGGAAGCACTGGCGCGCAGCCTCAACGGCTGTGAGCCCACCCTCTGCGCCGTCGCGCCGCGCCAGGGCGGCGGCGTGATTGAGGTGCGCCACCGGCGAGCCGGTCAGCGCCGCCAGCGCTTCGTAGAGCAACACGATAGCCCCCCAGTCGGCTTCGCCGCGCCAGGCGCGCGCGGCATGCGCGGACTGGATCGCCGCTTCCAGCTGATAGCGTCCGGGCCGGCGCATGCGGCTGGCGCCGCGCAGCAGCGTCTCGGCCTCCAGCCACATCTCCCGCCGCCAGAGCGAGACGTCTTGCGCGTCGAGCGGAACATAGGCGCCGTCGGGGCTGCGGCGCGCAGGCTTGCGCGCCTCCAGGTGCAGCATGAGCGCCAGGAGCCCGCCGGGCTCCGGTTCGTTCGGCAGCAGCGCCGCCAGCACGCGCGCGAGCCAGATCGCCTCCTCCGCAAGTCCGCGCCGCGCAGCGTCGGCGCCGAGCGGATCGCTCCAACCGGCATTGTACGCCGCATAGATCGCGTCCAGCACCGCGCCGAAGCGCGCACGCCATGTTTCCTTTTCGGGAATGTCGAAGCTCGCGCCCGCGTCCTTGACCTTCTTCTTGGCGCGCACCAGTCGCTGGCCCATCGCCGCTGCATCGACAAGGAAGGCGGCGGCGATGCGCTCGGCGGAAAACCCCAGCACGGTCTGCAACATCATGGGCGTGCGTTCGCTCTCGGGAATGACCGGATGCGTGCACGCGAACATCAGCGCCAAGCGCCGATCGGGGATGTCCGCGCCGGCCATCTCGCTTTCCATCTCTTCGATATTCAGCGCAATTTGCGCCTCGCCACCCGCCGCGGTCTTGGCGCGCCGCGCCGCGTCGATCAGCTTGCGCTTGGCGGCCGCAAACAGCCAGGCCTCGGGATTGTCCGGCGCGCCGCCGCGCGGCCACGCACTGAGCGCAGCGGCGAACGCATCGGCGAGCGCATCCTCCGCCGCGGCGACGTCGCGCGTGCGCGCCGAGAGCAGCGCGAGCAGGCGCCCGTAGCTCTCGCGCGCAACGCGCTCGGCCGTCGCCGCTGCGCTCATCGCATGACGACGGGCCGCACCTCGATGCGCCCCTGGCGCGCGCCGGGGCATCTGGCGGCCCACTCGACCGCCTCGTCGATGTTGTCGGCCTCGATCAGATAATAGCCGCCTAGCGTCTCCTTGGTGTCGGCGAACGGACCGTCGACGACTTGGCGCTTGCCGGTTTCGAGGCTGACCGTTTTCGCTGTTTCGACCGGCTGCAATTCATCGCCCGACTTGAGCTTGCCGGCCTTCGCCAAGTCTTCCGTGTAGGCGAAGTACGCCGCCATCACCTCGGAAATCTTCTCCGGCGCCAACGCCGCCCATTTCGCCTCTTCGCCGTAGATCAAAAGCATGTACTGCATGGATCACTCCCGATCGGCGCTGGATTGCGCCGTCATCGCCATGACGCGCGGGGCTGGCGACTTTCGACGCTTACGCCGCTTTTTTTACGCCGACGATGCCCAGTTTGATCAGGCTCTCGGCGCTCGCCAGCGTGGCCTCGGCGTTCGGCCGCGGCGACCAGCCGAGCACATTGCGCGCCTTGTCCGCGCGGGCATTCTTCTCGATGCCGAGCTCCGGCACGATCTGGGCGACTTCCTTGTCGCCCAGCGCGACCAGCTTCACCATCCAGTCCGGCAGTGTCGACGTTTTCACCAACGCCCCGCCGGCGCCCATGCGCTCCTTCAGCATGCGCGCCATGTCGGTCATCCACACGAACTCCTCGGCGACCGCGAGGAAGCGCTCACCCTTCGCCGCCGGATTGGTCATGGCACGCAGATGCAGGTCAGCCGTGTCGCGTACGTCGACGACGCCGAAGCGCATGCGCGGGCAGCCCGGCATTTCACCCTTCAGCATGCGCTTGACCAAGATGATGGAGGTGGACGTGTCGGCGGCGAGCGCAGGCCCGAGGATCAGCACCGGATTGATCACCGAAAGCTCGAGGCTGCCGCCTTCGCGGGCGATGAAATCCCACGCTGCGCGCTCGGCTATGGTCTTGGACTTGACGTAGGCGCTAACGCCGCGGCCATCGAGATTGGTCCAATCCGCTTCGGTGAACGGCGTACTGCGCGAGCCGTGGCCATACCCGATCGCCGCGAAGGACGACGTCAGCACCACGCGCTTTACCCCCGCCTCACGCGCCGCGAGCAGCAGGCGCAGCGCGCCGTCGCGCGCGGGCACGATCAGCTCGTCCTCATGGCGCGGCGTCGACGGCGGAAACGGCGACGCCACATGCAGCGCATAGGCGCAGCCGGCAGCCGCTTCGTTCCATCCTGCATCGGAAGAAAGGTCGGCTTCGGCGAAGCTCAAACGATCGCCAGCTTCGACGCCCGCCGCGGCGACCATCGCCCGCACGTCGCCCGCGCGCCGGGTGCTGCGCACCGTGGTGCGCACCTTATAGCCGGCGGCCAGGGCTTGCGCGATGCAGTGCGAACCGAGGAAACCTGTGCCGCCGGTGACGAGCACTAATTCTCCGGCCATGACGCTCTCCGTTGTGTTGCGGTCTTAGGCTGCCGCTGTGGCGGCCATTCGTTCAAGCAGCGCGTCGAAGGCGCGCCAGAACTGCGCGCGCAGTTCGTCCCGCTCCATAAGGATCTCGTGCTTGGCGCCGGGGATGGTGATGTGGGTGGCGTTTGGCAATTGGCCGGCGACGAAAGCATGGCTGGCGCTGTCGACGAATAGCTCGTCTTCAGCCGTCGCCACCAGGATCGGGATACGCACGTTCGCCAGCGCGCCGGGTTGGCGGAACGCCTCGATGGTGTCGCTCGCCGCGGCGACCCAGCCGAGCGTCGGCCCTGCAAGAGCCAGGCGCGGTTCTTCCGTCACCAAGTCCTGGCAGCGCGCGTGGCGCTGCTGATCGTTCGTCACCGGATTGCGCTTGAACGCTTCGCGCTTCCAGCGCGTCGCCACCGTCGGCGCGAACATGCCGCCCGCGCCAACCGAAGTCATGAAACGTGCAAAGCGCTTCGCCATCGGTTTCAGACCGGCGATGCCCCACATTGGCGCGGAAAACGCCGCAGCGTCGAGCTCGAGGCGACGTGTCTGAAGCGCGCGCAACATGATGCCGCCGCCCATCGAGTGCGCCAGCCCGATGTGCGGACGCGGCAGCTTCGCCGACAGCATCTTCAAGGCGGTCGACAGGTCGTTCACCGGATCGTCGAAACTAACGAAGTGACCCTTCAGGCCGTTTTCCACCTCGCGGCCGGACAAACCCTGTCCGCGCCAGTCGATACAAAACACCGCGAAGCCGCGCGCCTGCAATTCGCGCGCGACTTCGAAATACTTTTCGATGAACTCCGTGCGGCCAGGGGCGATGATGACGGAGCCGCGCACCGGCGAGGCCGTCGCGGGCGCTGTCATCGCGCGGAGCTTCACGCCGCCGCGCCCTTCAAGCCAATGCTCCTCCGCGCCTTCGGGAACTTCGTTGCCGGGAATCGTAACGAAAGCCATGCGCGGCGAAGACCGGTCAGCCGCGTAGTTTGGCCATCACGCTTTGCAGCTGCATGGCGACGCCCATGTCGCCTTCGACCTTGAGCTTGCCCTGCATGAAAGCGGACGTGGGATCGAGCGCGCCTTGCGCCATCGCAACGAAATCGTCGAGCTTCACTTTGATGGTCGTGTCAGCCGCGACGTCATCCTGAGACACGGCGTTGGCGACGCCATCCAGGAAAATCTTGCCGGCATCGCCGAAGTCGAACTTCACCTTCTTGCCCGCAACGGTCACGCCAGAGCTCTTGAAGCGGTTCAGGATGTCATCAAAGGTCATGGGACTACGCCTCCGGGGGTTGTTGCGCCTCCTTACACACTAGAGCGCGCTGGCGGGCAAGAGCGGCGGCTCGCTACCGCGGCGGCTCCGGCGCCGCAGGCGCCGTCGGGGTAAGCCCTGACGGCTTTCGAAACTTCAACGTCATCCGGTCGCTTTCGCCAATGGCCTCGTAGGGTGCGGTGTTGAACGTGGGATCGTCGGGCTGGCCAAGGGGCGAAGTGCGGAGCACCGGCGGCAGCGTCCAGACACCGAATGGGTGGTCGCGCGTGTCGCGCGGATTGGCGTTGATGTCGCTCGCCGCGACGAACTCGAAGCCCGACTCCTCGGCCAGCGCACGGACATAAGCTTCCTGCACATAACCGTCGCCGGCCAACGGGTCTTGCAGGCCGGTCGAGGCCGCGCGGTGCTGTTCGACCCCCAGGGCGCCGCCCGGTTTCAACGCCGCAAGGATGTCCTGAAACACGCGCTCGGCGACGCCATTGGCCATGAGCGTGTGCACGTTGTTCGCCAGCAGGGCGAAGTCGATGCTGTTCGGCGGCGCCAGCGCGCCGCCAAGCGAGGTCCGTGCGATCTCGCCGTAGAGCACGCGATTGTTGCTGAAGCGCGCTTCCCAGAGCGCCATGGTTTCGCGCTGCGCCAACGACGCCGACCGCTCGTCGAATCCAGCCGCAGTCAAGCGCCCGCCATTGGCCGCCAGATATGGCGCGAGGATGGACGTGTACCAGCCCAGCCCGGGCAGCACTTCGAGCACCGTCATGTCGCCTTCGAGCCCCCAGAACAGCAGGGTCTGCAGCGGATGACGGGCCGGGTCGCGTTCCGGGTCGATCCGCCAGGGGCCGGCGATCGCCCATGCGAGCGAGCCCGCCGGCGGGGTGTCCGCGGGCGAACCGCCATTGCCGCAGGCAGCGACGGCTGAGAGCGCGCCGAGCATGGCGTGACGCCGATTCAGGAGCATGGCACTCCGCTACTCACGCCCGCGCCGCCTTGTCAAAGCTCTTGAACGCGGCCGCGCCCGCCCCAATCTCTGTGACGTTCGGTGCAGGTCGCCGGCCATGTCGCCTTCGGGGGCAAGGGTCGTCATTTGTACCGCCAACCTTGTCGCTTCGTAGGAGGACAACATGCCAGCGAATGAATTGAATCCGCTTTATCGGACGTTGGTCGGTTTTGACCGCATCGCGAACCTCATGGATCAGGCCGCGCGGCTCGACGCCGCGCCCGGGTATCCGCCCTTCAATGTCGAACAAATTGGTGAGGACGAGTTCAGGATCGAACTCGCGGTGGCTGGTTTCAGCCAGGACGACCTCACGATCGAGTTCAAGCAGAATTCCCTGGTCGTGACGGGCCAGCGCAAGCAGCCGGAAACGCCGCGCAATTTCCTGCATCGCGGCATCGCGGAGCGCGGCTTCGAGCGCCGGTTCGGCCTCGCCGATCACGTACGTGTGTCCGCCGCGAAGCTGGAACACGGCCTGCTGACCATCCATCTCGTGCGTGAGCTTCCAGAGTTGCTGAAGCCGCGGAAGATCGAGATCAGTGGTGTAACCCCCGGCGCGTCTCGCCCGAAAGCCAAGGTGGTGGAGACGAGCGCCGCCAACGATGAAATCGAAGCGGCCTAATCTCCGCTTCGCGCTCGCCGCGCGGACTCCCCTCCCCCCCAAACCGCGCGGCGGGCCCTTGCGAAACGGCGTGCGCCCTAGGGTGCACGCCGTTTTCGTCTTTGGGCCGTTGCCTGCTAGGGTGAGCCCATGGCGCAGCCTTCCCGCAAACTCGCGGCCATCGTATCCGCCGACATCGCCGGGTATTCGGCCTGGGCCGAACGCGACGCCGCCGGCGCCACCGCTGCGGTGAACGCGCTGCGCGAGCAAGCGCATGAGGTTTGCGCGGCAAGCTGGGGACGCGTCTTCAACACCGCCGGTGACGGGCTGATGCTCGAGTTCGCAAGCGCCAGCGACGCTGTGCTGGCAGCGCTACAACTCTGCGAAACCGCCGGCGAGGTGACCCTTCGCTTCGGTATTCATCTGGGCGAGGTCACGCTGACCGCCAATGGGGATCTCTTGGGGCACGGCGTCAATGTCGCCGCGCGATTGCAGGCCGAGGCGGGGCCGCGAACAATCCTGGTGTCGCAGGTCGTTCGCGACAACGCGGCGCCGGAGCTAGCCCGGCGGCTGACGCCCCGCGGCAAAATCAAGCTGGCCAAGATGCGCACGGCGATCGCCGTTTATGCGCTCGACCCAACCGGCCAAGCGACGACAGCGCGGCGCACCGCGCCGGTGCTTGCCGTGCTTGCGTTCGACGCCCAGGCGCGGGACCGCGCGACGCGCTCACTCTCGACGGGGCTTGCAGAAGAGATCCTCTACACCGTGTCGCGCATTCCGAGCCTCAAAGTGATCGGCTCGACATCGAGTTTCGCGTTTCGTGGCCGCGACAAACCGCGCGCCGCCAAGGCGCTCAACGCCACCCACGTTCTGGACGGCTCGGTCCGGCGCGACGGCGACCGGGTGCGGATCGGCGTGAATCTATCGGACGTCGACAGCGGCGTTGTGCTGTGGTCGGAGCGCTATGACCGCGAATTGGGCGATGCGCTGACGCTGCAAGAGCATATTGCGCTGGAGGTAGTCAGGGCGTTGGCCGTGACGCTGGGTGAAACGGGCCGCGTGCGCGCGCCCAAGCTGACCGCAGCGTTGTCAGATGCCTACTTCGAAGCGCGCGAATTGATGCGCAGCGGCGCCACTGTCTGCATACAGACCGCAGCAGCAGCGCTCGATCGCATCGTGCGCGAAGCGCCGGATTTCGCGCGCGCGTGGGCGGCGCTGGCCACCGCGAAGCTCGAAGTGCTGCGCCTTTCGCGAGCCGACAGGGCGCGCCTCGTGGAAGACGCGCGCGAAGCAGCGGAGCGCGCGCTGGGCGTCGACCCGTCGATGGGCGAGGCCTACGCTGTGCTCGCGGCGCTTGAGAGCGAATATCTCGGGCGCTGGAACGAACGCGAGGCGCTGCTCGAGAAGGCGCTCGCGGTTGAGCCCAACAATCCGCTGCTGTTTTTTCGCTACGGCCAATTCCTGATTTCTGTCGGGCGCGTGGCGGATGGCTACGCGCAGCAGGCGCGCGCCTTCGAACTCGATCCGCTCGATCCGATGCTGGCGGCGTTTCACGGCTACAATGTCTGGTCCAAGACTTCGAAGGCAGATGGACGCTCGATCCTTGAAGACGCAGCCGCGCGCTATCCCGACAATGTCTTCGTGTGGTTCATGCGCCAGAGCGTCGCCGCGCTCGACGGCGACTTCGCCACGGCGATGGCGCTGCGCCAAGACGGCGAGCGGCTTGTGCCGGGCCTCACCAACTCGGCGGTGCACAAGGCAGGCCAGCGCATGCAAGAGCTGATGATGGCGCCGTCGCCGGAAGCCTTCATGCAGCTTGGCGAAGACTTCACTGCGATGGCCGAAACCGAGCCCGCGGCCGCGTTGGACCTTGCCGTCGCGCTGTCTGTGCTCGGTATGAGCGATCCTGCGCTCGCGATTTTCCAAGAAGCGCTCGACGATATCAGCGCCTGGCGCGCGAGCGCGCTCGAAGCCGCGCGACCGCACATCGGTTATGAAACCGCGCTCCTGTTCATCGATCAGACGCGGTCTCTGCGCATGAACCCCGCCTTTTCCGAACTCTGCGTCAGACTCGGCCTCGCCCGCTATTGGCGCGAGACCGGCATCTGGCCGGATTGCGCCGCAGAAGTCGCTTACGACTTCAAAACGGCCTGCAGCGCTTAAGACGTTTCTTCATCCGCGCCGGACCGATCGTCATCCGACGCGGAGTCTTCCTCGTCGTCGCGCGACTGCTCCGCGAGCAGGAACGCATCGCAGCCGGTCTCCTCCAGCAAGGACGCAAGCGCCGCATCGTTCGCCGCCGCGCGCTTGCTTTGCAGCGCCGCGAGCGCCTTGGCGGCGTAGCGCTGCGGACGCTGCGCAAACGCCGCGCCGCCGATCTCTACGCTGAACGCGTTGGCGTCGTCGGCGACAGCGGCCGCATTCGCTTCCATCCAGGGCAGATAAGCGCCGGCGACCTCGGCGCGCAGCAGCTCCACAAGCTCGGCGCGCACCGCGTTGAGCGCGACAAACGAGCCCTCCACATCCGGATTTTCCATGCGATCGACCCAACGCACTACGTTCGGCGCCTGCGCCTTCATCAGCGCGCCCGGCGTCGGATCGGAGAGCAGTTCGGCAAACTGCCCGGCCAAGCCGAAGTCAGCTAGGCATGGGCGGCCGCCGAACAGATAAGAGCGCGCCGCCAACATGCCATCGAACAGCGCCAGGGCGCGCGCAAAGGAGGCTTCGATCGCCGCCGCCGTTGTCGGCGAAGAGCCGACATAATGCAGCCGCCCGATCATGCGGGTCTTGATGGAGTCTTCGACGCCCTCGGGCTTTTCCGCCCCCTCGAAAATCGAGTCGGCGATGCGATGGGCGGCGCTGTCCTGATCTGCCGGGTAGCTCCAGCGATAATGGAACATGGCCTTGTTGAGCCACTCGTCGGCATAGTCTTCCAGAAGCGCTGAAACGAACGCCAAAGCGCGGTCATCAGGCGTGATCGACGGTTCGGGATAGAGGCTCTCGAGCTTTTCAATGATCGGCGTGGAGTCCTGCATCGCATTGTCGCCGGCGTCGACCAGAACCGGGATCAGCGGCAGCTTGGCGTAGCGCTGGAATTCTTCCTGCCGCGCGTTCGAGCGCCGCAGCCACTCATGCTCCAGCTTCTTGAAGCGCAGATACGAGCGCACCTTGATCGAATAAGGCGAAAGCTCCGAGCCATAGAGCCGGAACGGGGGTTTCATGGGAATCTCCGGAATGTGCGTCACGTTCAACAGCACTGCGGGCGAAAGCGCAACACTCCGCAGCGTCACGTTCGAGCGCCCGGCCCCACATAATCGAGCGCGATCGCCAGCATGGACCGCAGCGCCGTCTCCATCGCCGGCTCGTGCACGAAGAAGCGCGGGCTGTGGTTGGGGGCGGCCTGTTCGGCAGTCACGCCGGGTGGGTTGATCCCATAATAGAAGAAGACGCCGGGCACGGCCTGCTGGAAGTAAGCGAAGTCCTCGGCCACCATGCCGGGCGCACCGCCTTGCACCGCGGCTTCGCCCAATGCACGCGCGACCGCGCTTCTCACCCGCGCCGTCAGCGCCGGCGGATTGACCACCGGCACGGCGTTCGACTCGATCGAGACTTCGGCGGTCGTCCCTGCGCTTTCCGCGATCGCGGTGACGGTGCGGCGGATGCGTGCGTATAGATCTTCACGCGTTTCCGGATTGAGATAGCGGATGGTGCCCTGCATCTCTACCCGATCGGGAATGATGTTGTAGCGGACCCCGCCCTGGATCGAGCCGATGGTGACGATCACCGGCGAGGTCACCGCATCCATCTGCCGCGACGGAATCGTCTGCAGCGCGTTGACGATCTGCGACGACACCACGATCGGATCGACGCCGCGATGCGGTTGCGCACCATGCGTCTGGCGCCCGTTGACGGTGATGCGCAATCGATCGGAGCCGGCCATGAACGGCCCCGAGATGATTTTCACCGTGCCGGCGTCCTGCGGCCACGCATGCAGGCCGAAGATGGCTTCCGGGCGCAGATCGCCGAACACGTTTTCAGCGAGCATGCGCTCGGCGCCGCCAAGGCCGCCGTCGAGCGGACGGCCTTCTTCCGAGGGCTGAAACACGAAGATCACCGTGCCGGCGAGGTTGGCGCGGTTTGCCGCAAGCACACTCGCGGTCGCCATCAGCACGGCGACATGGGTGTCGTGCCCGCAGGCGTGCATGATGCCGACGTCTTGGCCGTTGTAGGTACCCCGCGCTCGCGAGCGGAACGGGAGATCGACCTCCTCAGTCACAGGCAGCGCATCCATGTCGGCGCGCAAGGCGATCACTGGACCGGGACGGGCGCCGCGCAGCACGCCCACAACGCCGGTTTGCGCCACGCCGGTGCGCACTTCGTCAAAGCGCAGACTGCGCAGATGCTGGGCGACGATGCGCGCGGTGCGCACTTCTTCGTAGGAGAGCTCCGGGTTCTGGTGAAAATCCCGCCGCCACGCAATCATGCGCGGAAGCGTGGATTGGATGGAGAACTCGACGGTGGGCGGAAACCCAGTCGCAGTCTGCGCGCTTGCGATTGGCGCACTAAGCAGCGCTACCAATGCAACAACAACAGCAGCGGCAATGCGTTCGTCATTCCGGGGCGCCGCGGAGCGGCGAACCCGGAACCCAGCGGCAACCGCCGAGCCCTCCGATCCCCTGGATTCCGGATCGCGCTGCGGGCGTCTGGAATGACGAACGGTATCACTCAGCTTCTTCATCATCACCTGACCCCCGCCGCCAGCAGATCGTGCATGTGCACGACGCCCACGGGCCGGCCGTCTTCGACCGCGAACAACAACGTAATCCGCTTTTCGTTCATGATTGCGATAGCGTCGGCGATCGGCGCGTCCGGCGCGATGGTTTTCGGATTCGCGGTCATGATTGCGCGCGCATCCTTCGCGAACATCTCTGGTGTGAGCTTGCGGCGCAAATCGCCGTCCGTGATGATGCCGATCAGCTTGCCGGCTTCGATCACGCCCACCGCGCCGATGCCGCCGACGCTCATCGCCTCCATGGCGCGCGGCAGCGGTGTGTCCGGCGCGATCAGCGGATCGCTCTGGCCCACACGCATGATGTCGCGCACGCGTTTCAAGGCAGCGCCCAGTTTTCCGCCGGGATGGATGGCGCCGAAATGATCGGCGGTGAAGCCGCGCGCTTTCAAGAGCGCGACCGCCAGCGCATCGCCGAGCGCCAGACACATCGTGGTTGAAATTGTAGGCGCCGGCGCTTCGTCGCTGGCTTCGCCGCACTCTGGCAGGATCAGCGCAGCATTGGACGCGTTGGCCAGCGAAGAGCCCGGCTTGAAGGTCATGCCGATGATCGGCACGTGGATGCGCCGGCAATGGTAGAGCAGGTCCGACAGCTCCGCCGTCTCCCCCGAGCGCGAGATCGCCAGCACGCAATCGGCCTCGACGATCATGCCGAGATCGCCGTGGCTGGCTTCCGCCGGATGCACGAACTGCGCCGGCGTGCCAGTGGAGGCCAAGGTCGCCGCGATCTTGCGGGCGATGTGCCCCGACTTGCCCATGCCGGAGACGATGACGCGGCCCTGGGTGTTCGCCAGCAGCCTCGCCGCCTCCACGAACGGTGCGTTCAATCCCTCAACCAGCGCCTGCGCAAGCTGGTCAAGGGCGCGCGCCTCGGCGCGGATGGTTTCCTGGCCGGCGGCGATGGCGGCCGCCGGATCGATGAGGTCGTCCATGGGCTGCCCATGACACGAGGGCCGCCAAAAGTCATCTGCGGGCAGACGGTTGAGGCTTTGGCTCTGGCGCTCTATGCCTCCGCAATCCGATGCCGCCCGCTGCGCCCTTCGCATGAGCTTGCTTCACACGCTCGGCTCGGCCGTCAATGGCGGCGCGGAGGCGTATTTCGTGAGCCTCGTCGGCGCCTTTGCGCGCGCCGGCCTGGAGCAAACAGCCGCGATCCGTGCGCATGCGGGGCGCGAGCGGGTGTTGGCAGAGCTTGGCGTCCCCGCGCGCGTGCTGCCCTTCGGCAAGACCTTCGACTTCGTCACCTCTCCCGCTATCGCATCGCTGGCGCGAGAGCGCGATGCGCGGATCGTGCTGGCCTGGATGAATCGCGCGGCAAGCCTCACGCCAGCGGGCGCGTGGAAGCGCGTCGGAAGACTCGGCGGCTATTACAAGCTCAAGAATTATCGCGACTTCGACGCGCTGGTCGGCAACACGCAGGATATCGTCGACTGGATGGTGCACGAAGGCTGGCCTGCGGCGCGCGCGCACTACATCCCGAACTTTGCCGCAGCCGGAGAAGGCGCGCCCGTGGACCGCGCGTCGCTCGACACGCCGGCAAACGCGCCGTTGCTGCTCGGCATGGGACGCCTGCACGACAGCAAAGCCCACGACGTTTCGCTGCGTGCGTTGGCGAGGCTGCCGAACGCTTATCTCTGGATCGCAGGCGACGGCCCGGAGGAAGCGGCGCTGAAGGCGCTGGCCCGCGAGCTTGACGTTCAAGCACGGGTCCGCTTTCTCGGCTGGCGCGATGACGCGCCTTCGCTTTATCGCACGGCCGATGTGTGCATCTTCCCTTCCCGCTTTGAGCCGCTGGGCAATGTCGTGATCCAGGCCTGGGCGCATGGCGTGCCGATCGTGGCGGCAAAAGCCGCTGGCCCGAGCGCGCTCATACGCGACGGTGAGGACGGCTTCCTGATCGAAGTCGATGACGCAACAGCGCTCGCCGACAAGACCCAAACTTTGCTTCTGGACGCCCCTTTGCGACAGGCGCTTGCCATCGCCGGCGCCGCACGAGTGGCGAGCGAATTTTCCGAATCGGCGATCATCGCGCAATGGCGCGGGCTGTTCGACAGCCTGGGGGGCGCCTGATGTGCGGCATCGCTGGGATTGTCGGCGCCTCGGAAGGCGCTCGCGCGCTGATCGAGACCATCGCTCACCGCGGACCAAACGGCATCCGCGTTGAAGAGAACGAGCGCTTCTCGCTCGCGCACGCGCGGCTTTCGATCATCGATCTCGAAGGCGGCTGGCAGCCTTTACACGCCGCCGGCTCGACCATCATCGGCAACGGTGAGATCTACAATTATCTTGAACTCGCCGAGGAGTTTCAGCTCAAGGGCAAGCTCTCGACCGGTTCCGATTTTGAGCCGCTGCTGCACATCTACGCGCAGGAAGGCGAGCGCGCGTTCGATCGTCTGCGCGGCATGTACGCGTTCTGCCTGATCGGCGCCGACGGCCGCACGTGGCTGGTGCGCGACCCCTTCGGCATTAAGCCGCTCTATGTTCAGCAACGCGGGGCGGCGCTTGCGTTCGCATCAGAGCCGCGCGCATTCGGCAAGGCGCGGCTAGCGCCGGCGATGCTGCGGCAGGTTTCTTCGCTTCACTATAGCCTGGAGGCGGAGACGGCCTGGCCAGGCGTGCGGCGGCTGGGGCCGGGTCAGATTGAGGAAGTTGTCGGTGGCGCGTTGAAGTCGGTGCGTCGCCGCAGCGCCATTCCGGCAGCGAGCGAACGCCTGGCGGACGAGGAAGAAGCGCTATCGGCGCTCGATCGCGTCCTCGAAGACAGCGTGCGCGTGCACCAGCGTTCCGACGTGCCTTACGGCCTCTTTCTCTCCGGCGGCATCGACTCCGCGACGATCGCGACGATGATGGCGCGGCTCAACCAACGCCGGGTCGTCGCCTACACCTGCGGCTTCGATGCGCCGAACGCGCGCGACGAGCGCGACCAGGCCGAACGCGTGGCGCGCGCGCTTGATCTTGACTGGCAGGACATAAGCTTCGGCGAAGAAGACTTCTGGCGCATCGCCCCGCAGGTGGCCTGGGCGATGGACGACCCCGTCGCCGACTACGCCTGCTTGCCGACCTTCAAACTCGCCGAAGCGGCCAAGGCGCGCCTCACCGTGGTGCTTACCGGCGAAGGCGGCGACGAGTTGTTTGCCGGCTACGGCCGGTATCGGCGCGCGCTCAGGCCGAGTTGGCTTGGCGGACGGGCGGCGGAACCGCAGGTCAGCGAAAGCGCAAACGCGCAAGAGGCGCTCGCCGCTTGGCGGGAAGCCGCAACGGCGCCGCAAGAACTGACGCTGCTGCAGCGCGCGCAGTGGGGCGACATTGCAACCTGGCTGCCGAACGATCTCTTACTGAAGCTCGACCGTTGCCTGATGGCGCACGGGTTGGAAGGCCGCACGCCGTTTCTCGACCCCGAGGTCGCAGCCCTTGCATTCCACTTGCCGGATCGGCTGAAAGTGCGCGGGCGCTTTGGCAAGTATCTGCTGCGCGCATGGCTGGCGCGGCATTGCAGCGCTGCTGAGCCCTGGGCCAAGAAGCGCGGCTTCACCGTGCCGGTTGCGGATTGGATCGCGCCACGCGCGCCCATGCTGGCGAAAACCCTGCCGAACTTGGAGGCAGTCCGGATCGGATTCGGCGCAGAGGCCGCGCGCGCGGCGTTCAGCGAAGGCGGCGATGCGAGCGCGCGCTGGCCCTTGTTGTTCATGGGGCTGTGGGCGCTGATCCACGTCGAAGGCGCCGCCCCACAGGCGGCGCTGCAAACGCTGATTGGCGAACTCTAAGCAGACGGCGGGGCCCGCCCAGGGGGAGGAGCTGGGCAGTGGCTCGTGGGGGGCAGGCCCCGCCAAGGTGTTGGGATGAGCTCAGGCGACCACCGCAGCGCCGACCGCGAGGATCGGGACAGCGACCAGGGCAACCAGAACCGCGGAAACGGCGATCGAGGCGATCTTCACCGCCAGTGGCGTGCCATTTTCCAAGACAGCGAGATAAAGGGCGTGACGCATGGGGATTTCTCCAGGGACTTCTTGTCGCCGGCTGGGTTCAACCGGCTGGCAAAACAGAAGATGCGCCTGGCCCCTCTTGAAAGCGAACGAAGCATCGACAACGTGGATGTGAGCGAAATTCACAACCCACGAGGCCCGACAGGTGGCTCACCTCCCCTCGCTGCAGACGCTGCGCGCGTTCCAGGCAGCAGGCCGTTTGCAGTCCTACTCCAAGGCCGCACACGAACTCGGCCTCACGCATAGCGCCGTCAGCCACCGCATCCGCGAACTGGAACAGCAGCTCGGCGTGACATTGTTCCGGCGTGTCGGCAACACGATGACGCTGACCACCGAGGGGTCACAGCTATTCGGCAAGATCACGCA
Source organism: Hyphomonadaceae bacterium (assembly GCA_019753175.1). Lineage (GTDB taxonomy): Bacteria > Pseudomonadota > Alphaproteobacteria > Caulobacterales > Aquidulcibacteraceae > Vitreimonas. Next base: position 12,520 of record JAIELK010000004.1, on the reverse strand, counting down.
GGGCCTCAGCTTGCTTGAAGACGCATTCGGCGCTGCGAGTCCATCCGTGCATGCGACAGCGCGCACAATTGTCGTGTCGTCGGTCCCAAGCATGGCCTCGACCTGGCTCTACAGGCGCCTTGCCGAGTTCCGCGAGGCCCATCCGGGCATCGACGTCGAGCTTCGTGTCTCTGAACGCCTCTCCGACTACAAGCGCGAGAAGATCGACGTTGGCATTCGGCTGGGCGCTGGCGGCTGGGAAGGACTGAACGCCATCCGGCTGTTCGACGAAGCGCTATCGCCTGTGTGCACGCCCGCTTATCGCGACACGCTCCAGCTGCGGACCCCCGCCGATCTTCAACGTGCGACGTTGCTGCGCAATGTGTGGACGCCCTGGGTCCGCTGGTTCCGCGCTGCCGGGCTCAATTGGCCCGAACCAAGCAGCGGCCCGATGTTCGACGACAGCCCGCTGATGCTGCGCGCCGCGCTTGACGGCCAAGGCGTTGCGCTGGGCCGCCACTGGTTAGCTGTGGACGAGTTGCGCGCCGGGCGCTTGGTGATGCCGTTCAAGGTCACCGTGCGCGACGACTTCCAGTATTGGGTGGTCTGGCCCACGGGCCGCACCGCAAACCCCGACGCCGCCCTGCTGCGCGCGTGGCTCCAGGCGCAGGCCGCTGCCGAGACCCACCCCTGTCCGCTCGACGAAGCGAGCAGCACCGACCCGGGTTGAGGCCGCGCGGGCGAGGGCCTATGTGGAGGCCGAGCCCCAAGGACATCCCGTGACCCCCAACGCCGTCATTCGCATTCCGCGCGTCGAAAGTTCTCCCCTTGAGATTGGCAACGCGCGGCCGCTGGCTTTCATCTGCGGCCCCTGCCAGCTCGAGAGCCGTGAGCACGCGCTTGAGACGGCCGAGTTCTTGCGCGACGTTTTCAAGCGCGTCGGTGCGCCGTTCATCTACAAGACCAGCTTTGACAAGGCCAACCGCTCCAGCCTGTCCACCAAGCGCGGCGCCGGCTTTGACGCTTCGGCGCCGATTTTCGAGGAAATCCGCACCAAACTTGGCGTGCCTGTGCTGACCGATGTGCATCTGCCCGAACAGTGCGCCGAGGTGGCGGAAGTCGTCGACGTGCTGCAGATTCCAGCCTTTTTGTGCCGGCAGACCGACCTGCTGATCGCTGCGGCCGAAACCGGCAAGCCGATCAATGTGAAGAAGGGCCAGTTTCTCGCGCCGTGGGATATGAAAAACGTGATCGCCAAGATCACCGGCTCGGGTAATCCCAATGTCATGGCGTGCGAGCGGGGCGCGAGCTTCGGTTACAACACGCTTGTCTCGGATATGCGCGCGATCCCGATTATGAAGAGTTTCGGCGCGCCGGTGGTGTTCGACGCGACGCACTCTGTGCAGCAACCGGGCGGGCGCGGCGACACCAGCGGCGGCGAGCGTCAGTTCGTGCCGATCCTGGCGCGGGCGGCGGTGGCGATCGGTGTGGCGGCGGTGTTTCTCGAAGCTCACCCCGATCCGGATAACGCCCCCAGCGACGGGCCCAACATGGTGCCGTTCGATCAGCTTGAGGATCTGCTTCGCGACCTCGTGGCTTTCGACAAGCTGGCCAAACAGACGGCGGTGGCGGCGGAATAGCGCGCACGCGATTGCGGGACGGCGATCTTCGCCTTAAGCCGCATCTCATGTTCGAGCGGCGCACACTGGTCACCGGCGGGTCCGGGTTTCTTGGTTCTCACCTTTGCGACCGGCTGGTGGCGCGCGGCGACGATGTGATCTGCGCCGACAATCTGTTCACCGGCAGGAAGCGCAATGTCGCGCATCTGCTCGACAAGCCGAACTTCGAGTTCCAGCGCCACGACGTGACCTTTCCGCTCTATGTCGAGGTCGATCAGATCTACAATCTCGCCTGCCCGGCTTCGCCGATCCATTACCAGCACGATCCGGTGCAGACGACGAAGACCAGCGTGCACGGCGCCATCAATATGCTGGGCCTCGCCAAGCGCTTGCGCGCGCGCATCTTCCAAGCCTCGACTTCGGAAGTGTACGGCGATCCCGACGTGCATCCGCAGCCGGAGGAATACTGGGGCCGCGTCAATCCGATCGGCGTGCGCTCCTGCTACGATGAAGGCAAACGCTGCGCCGAGACGCTGTTCTTCGACTATTATCGCCAGCACAAGCTCGACATCCGCGTCGCCCGCATCTTCAACACCTACGGCCCGCGCATGCATCCCAATGACGGGCGCGTCGTTTCCAACTTCATCGTGCAGGCGCTCAGGGGCGAAGACATCACGCTCTACGGCGACGGCGAACAGACGCGGTCGTTCTGCTATGTCGACGATCTCATCGATGCCTTCATTGCCTACATGGATAAGGCCGGCGATCTTCCCGGCCCGATCAATATGGGCAATCCAAACGAGTTCACGATCCGGCAATTGGCCGAGCACGTGATCGATCTAACCGGTGCGAAATCAAAGCTCGTGTTCCAGCCGTTGCCGAGCGACGATCCCAAACAGCGCCAGCCCGATATCGCCAAAGCGCGCGAGCTGCTGGGCTGGGAACCGAAGATCGCGCTGCGCGAAGGGCTCACGCGCACGATCGGCTATTTCGACGGGCTCTTGCGCGAAGGCGACCCGCTGATCGTGGGGCGGTGAGCGCTGGAACGCCGTCTTCCAGGCGGCATGCCGGCAAGACGCTGGCCGCCCTCACGAACCACATTACAGAACGCCGCGTTCTGCGCCGTCCGCTCACCGCACTCAAAGGATCGCGCTCACCGCCCTTGACGCTATAGGCTTATGCCTATAGTTAGCTATTGGACTATGCCAATAGCAGATCATGTCGCTCGACCACATCCTCCTCGGCGCATTGGAAGAACCGCGGTCCGGTTATGACCTGAAGCGCTGGTTCGACGAGGTGTTCGCGTTCTTCTGGAACGCGGACCAAAGCCAGATTTACCGCACGCTTGGCCGGCTATCCGAGCAAGGATTGCTGAGCGTAAGAGCGGCGGCCTCGCCGATTGGTCCTGACAAGCGCGTCTATCGGACCACCGCGAAGGGTCGGGCAGAGGTGAAGCGCTGGCTCAAAAAAGGGCCCGTCTCGCCAGCGCAGCGCTCGGCCATCTACGCGCAACTGATCTTCCTTTCCCTGCTCAAAGACGAAGACGCTGCCGACTTTCTCGCCACCATGAAAGCCCAGGCCGATCATCTGGTGGCTGCGCTTGAGCGGGTGCCGGACGACGATGCGCCACCGGAAACGGAGGACGAACGTCGCGTCGCCTTCTTCAACCGCGCGTCGCTGGCGCTCGGTCTGGCGCGTGCACGCGCCACGCAGAGCGCGGCTGCCGCCATACTGGAGGCTCATAGGGCGCAGTTCGTCACGGAGGATCGCCATGGACACGCTGCATGAGATCGCACGCTGGGCGCATGTCGGCGTCGGCGCGCTGGCTTTTGCATCGCTTTGGACCGCAGGATTCTCGCGCAAGGGAGGGCTGCTGCATCGGCGCGCGGGCGCGACCTATGTCTGGACCATGGTCCTGGTGCTCGCCACAGCTGCGGTCCTCACGCTGACCACCCTGTCGCGTGGTCAATGGATGGGCGCCGTGTTCCTCGCCTATCTGCTCACCATAACCGCCACCGCGCTGTGGATGGGACGCCGCGCCCTCGACTTCAAAGGCGACGCCCTCGGCTATACGCGCGGACTGTTCTTACCCGTCGGCGTCCTCAACATTATCGCCGCCTTGGGCGCGATCGGTGTCGGCCTTGTGGCCCAACAACCGTTCATTGCCGGCGTGTCGATCGTCGGCCTCTTGATCGGATTCGGCGCCATCGGCATGTGGCGCAAACCTCCTGACCACCCGCGCTTCTGGCTGAAGGAGCACTTCGGCGGCATGATCGGCGCCGGCATAGCAACCCACGTCGCGTTCGCGAGCATCGGGCTGCGCCAACTTTTCCCGGAAGCGGACACCAGTGTCATTACGATATGGCCTTGGCTCGGCCCGTTGATCGTAGGTTTTTCAGCCTCAGCTCTAGCGGAACACCGCTACATCAAACACAACGCCGAATTCGCGCAACGCGAAGCGCCTAGGTGAAATCCCACTTCACAAAGAACGCTGCGTTCTGCGTGCGGGCTTCGGCTTCGTAGATGCCCGTTTCGACGACGATCCCCGCCGTGCGCAGACGCTCGATACCTACGCCGTTTGCGAACGGGTGCGGATCGCGCGCGGCGATAACCACGCGCGCGACGCCGGCCTGGATCAGAAGATCGGTGCATGAGACGCCGCCGTTGCTGCGCTTGGCGCATGGCTCCAGCGTGACATAAACGCTCGCGCCGCGGGCGGCGGCGCCGGCTTGCGCCAGCGCTTGTTCTTCCGCGTGCGGGCGCCCGCCATCGGCGGTGCGCGCTTCGGCGACGACGGCGCGGTCTTTCACGATCACGCAGCCGACGCTTGGGTTTTCGCCCGTGCGGCCCATGCCTTGCGCGGCCAGATCGAGCGCGCGGCGCATGCAGGCTGCGTCGGTCACGCTCCCCTCCCCGCGAGGTGAAACGATTGCGCCGGGGGCTGCCCGCGACCCTTGGCGTCCCTCCCCCCTTGCGGGGGAGGGTAGGGAGGGGGGTGAAGGCGCCAACTTGTAGAGGTCAGCGTTTGCACCCCCTCCCCCTGCCCCCTCCCCGCAAGGGGGAGGGGAGCGTGGCGCGACGTCCTCATCCCGGCAACGCCGGCAATTTCTCAGCGCGCGCTGCATCGAGATAGCGCGCGGAGATCGGGCGGAGCGAAGCGTCGAGTTCGATCAGCAGCGGATTGCCGGTCGGCATCTCGACATGGACGATGTCATCGTCGGGCACGGCGAACAGGTGCTTGACGATCGCGCGCAGGGAATTGCCGTGCGCGGCGATGATGAGATTCTTGCCGGCGCGCAGGTCGGGCGCGATCGCCTCGTTCCAATACGGCAGCACCCGCTCCAACGTGAGCTTCAGCGATTCCGTGCGCGGCAAGTCAGCGACGCCGGCATAGCGGCGATCTTTCGAAAAATCGTGCTCGCTCGCGGGGTCGAGCGGCGGCGGCGGCGTATCGTAAGAGCGGCGCCAAATCTTCACCTGCTCGTCGCCGTGCTTGGCCGCGGTCTCGGCCTTGTTGAGGCCGGTCAGTGCACCGTAATGGCGCTCGTTCAAGCGCCATGAGCGCTCGACCGGCAGCCAAGCAAGCCCTGCATTTTCCAGCGCCAGATTGCCGGTACGGATCGCGCGCGTCTGCACCGACGTGAAGAGTTTGTCGAAGGCGACGCCGCTCTCCGCCAGCAGCGCGCCGGCGCGGCTGGCTTCGGCTTCCCCCTTCTCGGTCAGGTCGACATCGACCCAACCGGTGAAGCGGTTTTCCAGGTTCCATTGGCTTTGGCCGTGGCGAAGCAGAGCGATGAAAGGCATGGACTCTGCTTCGCCGCCAGCGCCGCGTGCGTCAATAGCGGCGCCCGTCGCTCAACCCTTGTTGTCGATGACCCCGACGAGCGTGCCCTCGGTATCCTTGAGCCACGCGAAGCGCCGCCCGCCCCCCAGGGGCACAGGTCCAATGACGTTGCCGCCGCCCCGCCTTTCCGCTTCCGCGAGCGTCGTGCTGATATCGTCGACCTCGACATAGAGCATGACATAATTGTGCGGCTCATGCCCGAGCGCAACGATCTGCCCGTCGATGCCCGCCTCCTTGATCGCAAGCGAGAACGCGTTCGCGCCTTTGCCGATCTCCCAACCGAACACGCCGGCATAAAACGCGCTCGTCGTTTGCTTGTCGCGACAGCCGATATCGAAATGAACAATGCGATTTGCCATGCTGCATCCTCGACTTTGAAGCTCAGCCGTTCGCGGCGCGCGCCGGCAGGAAGCGGCTGTTGCGCAGCAACGCCGCGGAGATCAGCGAAACCACAACGCCGACTGGGAAAATCTCGATGAAGGTGACCGGCAGGCGGAATAGCGGATCGCGATATTGCGCGGCGAAGTGCGCCACTTCCTCGCTCACCCGCTGCAGATCGGCCGCTGACCCGCCGTTGGCGCGCTCGGCCTCGATCAGCGAGGCGCTGTAGTGCTCGATAAAAGCGTAATTGGTCAGCGAAAGCGTAATTTCCCAGCCAATGACATAGATCACGCCCGCCACCGCGCTGATGCCGAGGCCCATCAGAAACGCTGGAAGGAACTTGATCACCCCGCCCAGCGCCTTATCGCGGTAGCTCTTCACGGCGACAAAGATGAGACTGAGCGCCACCAGCATGATGCCGTAGCCGATGAGCTGGGAATTCGCCCCGACGCCCGCGCCTTGAAAAACGATGAACGAAAAGAGCGGCGCGGCGATCAGCAGACCGGCGACAATTCCGAAAACGAGGATCGAACGAAGCATCACGCGCCCTCCATGGGTTTCGGCTGCCAAAGCTCGACCTTGCGGCCTTCCGGATCGAGGATGTGGGCAAAACGGCCATTGGCCTCGTCGGGGAAGAGCTTAACCGGCTCGACCCCGTGCGCCTTGCAGCGCGCCAGCATGGCGTCGAGGTCATCGACCACGAGATTGAACATGAAGTCGGCCTTAGACGGGGCCATGTAATCGTTATCGGCGCCCATTACGTTGAACACCGTGCCCGCGCCGGGATGCGCCGCGAACGGTTCAGCGGGGAACCAGGTTCCACCCCATTCCGTGGGCTCAAGCCCCAGAACTTCAGCGTACCAGCGCCGCGTCACCTCGCTATCCTTCGCCTTGAAAAACAAGCCGCCTATGCCGAGCACCTTCGCCATGCGCCGAATCTCCCAAATTGCCGAACCGGCCAGGCAAACCATGGCGCGGCGCCGGCCGCCATCGCCCGAAAGGGTGATTTGGCTGCAATCGTCCAAAAAACTACGGGATGAGTCTCAGTTCGCGCGCCTTGAGAACGGCCTCGGTACGCCGTGACGCCTCTAGCTTCTCATACAGGCGGGCGATGTGGGTTTTGACGGTGTTGGGCGACACCGCAAGGCGCTGGGCGATCTCCTTGTTGGAGCGGCCTGCCGCGAGCAGCCCAAGCACTTCACGCTCCCGGTCCGTGATGCCAAGCGAGGCTCGTGCCGCCTCGTTTGGCACGAAGTCGCCGGTCGGCGGGCTCTGACGGAACAGGCGCGCCCCAACCCACACGCCAAGACCAAGGAACGCCGCCGCCAAGAGCAGTGAATAGAGTTCGCCGGGGTGCGAACGCGCCCAAACTTGATACTCGACCCATTGCAGCGCGGCGACCGCCAGGGCCAGGCCGGCCCCGTAGAGGAGGACGGTGCGAAACATGGCGCGAAGCCTAGGCAATGCCTTGGGGCGGCGCCAGAGCAGCTTTGCGGGCCGCCGCCGGCGAGCTAGAGGCAAGGGCGATGCGCCACTGGCTGTTCCACCCGATCCTATTTTACCCTTTGGCGGCCCTGGCGGCGGCGGGGATTATTGCGTTCAGCCTGGAGCCGCAATCCTGGCCGCGAGAACCGCGGCCGGTCGCCGCCGCGGTCGATCATGGAAGTCTCGTCTTCGAAGACGCGGCGTTCGACGCCCCCGTCGCTGGGCCGGAACAAGCCATGACGATCGTGCGCAGCTTCTGGGGGTCGGCGCAGGCGTTGCGCATCGCCCAGCAGCCGAACCAAGCGCCGCCAGTGCCGACAGATCGCGGCGTGCAAATTCTGCTCACCCGAGCGCAGGCAGCGCTGATCGAGGGCCGGCCGGCGACAATCGAAGTCACATACGGGCCGCTGCCGGTGAATGCCGCGAACGGTCTCGCGGTTACGATCCTCGGCGACGGGCCGGCCCACTGGGTCAGCCAGGAAGCGCCGCCGCAAAGCGGCAGCCTGGTGTTCGAAATTCCCCCGCAAACGGCTGTGAACGCCATCGGGCTTCGCGCGTTGAGCGACAGCACGCAGGAAGCCGAAGGCCTGGAAATCAGACGCGTCCGCGTGACGCCGCGCGCGTGAGCCGCGTGGGTTGAGTTTTCGTGGCTTTTGACGCAAACCCCGGCGCTCCCCCGCCGATACTGAACGGATGGATCCATGTTGCCCGCCCCGCGCGCGAGCGTCGCCGCCAATTCCGCCGCGTTCGAGACGCTGCCGCTGGTGAAGCCCACGGGCTTCCGTGAGTACGACGCGCGCTGGTGGTTCGGCATCCCCGGCTCAGTCAAGCCGCCTGAGCTGAATGCGTTGGGCGTACAAGCGCTGGGTCTAGGCTTGGGTACGCTGATCCGGGAGATGGGCGTCGAGCCCAAGATCGTGGTCGGTCACGATTTCCGTTTCTATTCGCAGTCGATCAAGCAGGCGTTGACGCTCGGACTCATGCAGGCAGGCATGGAGGTGCACGATATCGGCCTCGCGCTCTCGCCGACCGCCTATTTCGCGCAATTCGCACTCGACATTCCGTGCGTGGCGATGGTGACGGCGAGCCACAACGAAAACGGCTGGACCGGCGTAAAGATGGGCGCGAACCGCCCGTTGACCTTCGGCCCTGAAGAAATGGGGCGGTTGAAGGAGATCGTGCTCGGCGGCGCTTTCAAAGAGCATGCCGGCGGCGCCTACAAGCGTGTCGAAGGCTTGGGCGAGCGCTACATCGCCGACGTAGCGCAACGCGTGAAGCTGACGCGCCCGCTTAAGGTCATCGCTGCGTGCGGCAACGGCACCGCCGGCGCGTTCGCGCCCGAAGCGCTCCGCCGCATGGGCGCCGAGGTGATCGAGCTGCACTGCGGGCTCGACTGGACCTTCCCGCATTACAACGCCAATCCCGAAGACGCGGAAATGCTGCACGATATGGCCGCAGCGGTGAAAGCGCACGGCGCCGACGCAGCGCTCGGCTTCGACGGCGACGGCGACCGCTGCGGCGTCGTCGACGACGAAGGCGAGGAGATATTCGCTGACAAGGTCGGGCTGATGCTGGCGCGCGATCTCTCCGCGCAGCATCCGAACGCGACCTTCGTCGTCGATGTAAAGTCCACTGGGCTCTACGCCATCGATCCGGTGCTGCAAGCCAACGGCGCCAAGGTCGATTATTGGAAGACCGGGCATTCCTACATCAAGCGCCGCACCACTGAGCTTTCGGCGCTCGCCGGCTTCGAAAAGAGCGGCCACTTCTTTTTCCGTCCGCCCTTGGGCCTCGGTTACGACGACGGCCTGGTCGCGGCGGCGGCGGTGCTGGCCATGCTCGATCGCAATCCAGGCAAGACGCTTTCGGACCTGCGCAAGGCGCTGGCGAAGAGCTACACCTCGCTGACCATGAGCCCGCACTGCGACGACGAAAAGAAGTACGCCATCGTCGACGCCGTAGTGGCCGACTACAAGCGCCTCGCCGGAGAAGGCGGCAAAATCCTCGGCCGCGCCATCCGCGACGTCAACACCGTCAACGGCGCGCGCGTCACGCTGACGGATGGCTCATGGGTTCTGGTGCGCGCCTCGTCCAACAAGCCGGAGCTGGTGGTCGTGGTCGAGAGCATGACCAGCAACGACGACATGCGGGCATTGTTTCGCGACGAAGTGAAGCCGCGGCTCGCGCGCTATCCGGACGTCGGCGCATATAATCAGGAGATTTAGACAATGCGCGTCACCATGATCGGCACCGGCTATGTCGGCCTCGTCTCCGGCGCCTGCTTCGCCGACTTCGGCCACACCGTCACTTGCGTCGACAAAGATGCGGCCAAGATTGCGCGGCTGCAGAAGGGAGAGATCCCGATCTTCGAGCCGGGCCTGGATGATCTGGTGAAGGACAATGTCGAGCAGGGACGGCTGTTTTTCACCACCGATCCTGCGCAATCGATCCGCGACGCCGACGCCGTGTTCATCGCCGTCGGCACGCCGTCGCGCCGCGGCGACGGCCACGCCGACCTCACCTATGTCCACGCCGCCGCCGAGGAGATCGCAGGGCTGATGGACGGCTACACCGTCGTGGTGACAAAATCGACGGTGCCTGTCGGCACTGGCGATGAAGTCGAAGCCATCATCAGAAAGAAGCGTCCGGACGCCGATTTCGCCGTCGTCTCCAATCCGGAATTCCTACGCGAAGGCGCCGCCATCAGTGACTTCAAACGGCCGGATCGCGTTGTTGTCGGCACCGACGATGAGCGCGCACGCGAGGTGATGCGCCAGCTGTATCGCCCGCTTTCGCTCAACGAAACGCCCATGGTGTTCACCTCGCGTCGCACCTCAGAGCTGATCAAGTACGCCGGCAACGGCTTCTTGGCGATGAAGATCACCTTTATCAACGAGATCGCCGATCTGTGCGAAGCAGTCGGCGCCAATGTGCAGGAAGTCGCGCGTGGCATCGGTCTCGACAACCGCATCGGCCGCAAGTTCTTGAACGCCGGCCCCGGCTATGGCGGCTCATGCTTCCCGAAGGACACGCTGGCGCTGATGAAGACCGCCCGCGACGCCGGCGCGCCGATCGAGCTGATCGAGACCACAGTGCGCGTCAACACTGCGCGCAAGCAGAAGATGGCGCAGAAAATCATCGAAGCGCTGAAGGGTAATGTCGCCGGCAAGACCATCGCGGTGCTTGGCCTCACCTTCAAGCCGAACACCGACGACATGCGCGACGCGCCCGCGCTCGATATCGTGCCGACACTGCAGGCCGAAGGCGCCAAAGTGCGCGCCTTCGATCCCGAAGGCATGAAGGAAGCCAAGCACATGCTGAAGGACGTGGCGTTTGCGTCCGGTCCCTACGATTGCGTGCAAGGCGCCGATGCGGTGGTGATCGTCACCGAATGGGACCAATTCCGCGCGCTCGACCTCGACCGGGTGAAGGACGCGTTGAAGGCGCCGGTGGTGATCGATCTGCGCAACATCTACCGCCCGGCGGAGATGCAAGCGAAGGGCTTCACCTATGTGAGCGTGGGAAGGCCTTAGGGGCTACGTCTGGCCCAAATGCCGGAGCCAGAGTCCGTTCCCCAACAGGTGCTAAACCTGATCAGACAGGCGCTGTTCCCTCACGCCGCCCTTGCCGCGGCGACCACTGCTGTCTTAACATCGGCGATCACGGCGCGCACAAGCGCTTCGTCGTCGCCTTCGGCCATGATCCGCACCAGCGGTTCTGTGCCGGATTTGCGCACCAGCAGGCGGCCTTTGCCGTTGAGCTTTTCTTCGCCGGCCTTGATCGCGTCCTGCACGGTTTGCGCGATCATCGGATCCTTGGCGCCGCGCTCGTAGCGCACGTTTTCGAGCACCTGCGGCGCGGGCTCGAACAGCGTGCACACTTCGCTTGCCGGCTTGCCCGATTGCACGATCACCGCCAGCACTTGCAGCGCCGCCAAGAGACCATCGCCGGTGGTGGAGAAGTCGCTCAAGATGATGTGGCCGGATTGCTCGCCGCCGACATTGTAGCCCTTGGCGCGCATGGCTTCGGTGACGTAGCGGTCGCCGACCGTGGTGCGCTCGAGTTTCAGCGACAGGCTCTTGAGATAACGCTCGAGCCCCAAATTGCTCATCACCGTGGCGACGATGCCGGGCTTCGACAAAGCTCCGCTCTGTTTCCAACTCTTGGCGATCAGCGCCATCAGCTGGTCGCCGTCGATCGAGGCGCCTTTCTCGTCGACGATGGCGACGCGATCGGCGTCGCCATCCAGCGCAATGCCGAGATCCGCGCGATATTTCAGCACCGCGTCCTTGAGCGCGCGCGTATCGGTTGAGCCCACTTCCAGGTTGATGTTGAATCCGTCGGGCTCGACGCCGATCTTGATCACTTCGGCGCCCAGTTCATAGAGCGCCACCGGCGCAACCTTGTAGGCGGCGCCATTGGCGGCGTCGATGACGATGCGAAGGCCTTTGAGCGTCAGGCCTTTCGGGAACGTCGCCTTGACGATCTCGACATAACGCGCCTGCGCGTCGTCGATGCGCCGCGCCCGGCCGAGCTTGTCGGGTGCGGCCAAGTGGCTATCGAGCGCGCCATCCATCAGCGCCTCGATCTCCATCTCGTCCTGATCGGAGAGCTTGTAGCCGTCGGGGCCGAACAGCTTGATGCCGTTGTCGGCAAACTTGTTGTGGGAAGCCGAGAGCATCACGCCGAGGTCCGCGCGCAGGCTGCGCGTCAGCATCGCCACCGCCGGCGTCGGTAGCGGCCCGAACAGCACCACATCCATGCCGGCAGCCGTGAAACCCGCCGTCAGCGCCGGCTCCAGCATGTAGCCGGACAGGCGCGTATCCTTGCCGATCACCACCAGGTGGCGGCGGTCGTCGGCGGACATGAAGCGCTTGCCAGCAGCGAGGCCGACGCGCATGGCTACTTCCGGCGTCATCGGAAACCGGTTAGCCGTACCGCGAATGCCATCGGTGCCGAAATAGGTTCTGCTCATGCCAACCGCTCTTTGGTCTCCAGTCGCATGTTGAAAGACTAATTGAGGTGCAAATCAAGGACGTCGGCGGCATGAGAGCGCTGCAAGGGCGGGGCGAACAGGGTTAATTTCATGTGCGGGATCATTGGCATCCTGGGTACGGCCCCGGTTGCGCCTCGGCTGGTGCAAGCGCTGAAGCGGCTGGAGTATCGCGGCTACGACTCCGCCGGCGTCGCCACGCTGGAAGGCGCGGCGATC